>NZ_JBVJRA010000013.1:0-258563 GCF_055608075.1 Lentzea sp. NPDC036949 | reverse complement strand
CTGGCTGTGTTATCGGCACGCTGTTGAGTTCTCAAAGAACACGCGCTCACCGGGTCCATCTCCGTTTCCGGAGAGTTTCTCTCGGGGCTTGTGTTGCTGAAGCTTATTTGGTCTTGCCCGCCGGTGTCAAATCCGCCTCTCAGAGGCCCTTCTTATCCGGCTTTTGCCAGGCCCGTTCCGGTTTTGATTTCCGGCCCGCTTCGCTCTGACATGGAGAACATTACACGGGGGTGTTTCGATCTCCAAATCGGGGGGTCCCGGTGACCGCCACACGTGCGGTCACCAGGACAAACGCCGACTCAGGGCGCGTTCACGCCGACGTCCGCGGTCGTGAGCGGCTTCCGCGTGGCCGAAGTGCTGTACTCGTCGGCCCCCACGTCCGGCTTGCCGGAGCGGGCCTGCGGGTCGAAGTCGCGCGTGACGTACGAGTAGGTGCCCGCCGAGGTGTCGATCGCCGGGCTGCCCGACGACAGGCGCAGCAGTCCGTTCGAGTCGCGCACGAGCTTCGGGTCGACCGAGCGGTAGCCGGACGGGATGCCGGCGGTACCGCCCCAGACGATGTTGCCCTCGTACTTCACCGTCGAGCCGCTCATCAGGTCGACCAGCTTCGACGACGACCCCTGGATGATGTTGTTCGCGAGCACGCAGTCCTTCGGCGCGTACGTGCCCGTGTCGCTGTCGACCACGGCGCCCGTGCCGACCAGCGTGTTGAACGCGACCGTCACGCGGTCGGGGCGGTCGTGCGAGGTGGAGGTCGGTCCGCTGTCGGTCTCCGAGCCCTTGCCGAACACGATCGCGCGGTCACCGGTGTTCTGCACGTAGTTGTTGAACACCCGGTGGTCGTTCCCGTGGAACCGGATGCCGCTCCCGAACAGCAGGTTCCCCTCCACGACCGTGCGGTTGCCGTGGCGCAGGACGATGTAGCCCTTGCTGTTGCGGATGGTGTTGAAGCGGACCGTGTTGTCCGAGGACTTGACCGAGATGGCCTCGGCATCGCCGTTGGCCTTGTCGAACAGGTTGTGCTCGATGACCGCGTACGCCGACTTCGACTGCTTGTGGCTGTAGCCGAGCCGGATGGACTCGCCGCCGTTCGAGCCGGTGAACGAGTGGTTGTAGAAGTAGTTGTGGTGGACGTGGGTGCGCTGGGCGATCTCGCTGCCCGGCCCCGTGATCTGCAGGTACACGCCCTCGTTCGAACGGTTCGAGAACGTGTTGTGGTCCACCTCGACGTCGTTCGCGCTCACGGTGAGCGAGGCGCCGTCCTTGTTGCCGTTGTAGGTGTTGCGGGTGATGCGCGTGGCGAGCGCTCCCGCGGGGACGGTCGTGCCGGACTCGCCGTCGAACACGAAGCCCTCGACGGTGACGTCGCGGACGTCGCCGAGCGCGATGCCACCCCTGCCGGTGAACACCGTGGCGCCGATGGTCTGCGCGGCGACGGTGATGCCGGACCTGGTGATCTTGACGGGCCGGTCGGCCGGGTGGACGCCTCGTGCGAGGACGATGCGCTGGCCCGGGCGGGCGGTGTCGATCGCGGCCTGCAGGGAGGACACGGTCGAGACGGCGACCACGGCGGCCTGGGCCGGCACGTGGACGAAGGACAACAGCAGGGCGGACGCGGCGACAGCGGCCAGTGATCGGATCATTCGCCAACTCCGTTGTGGGCAGTTGGCGGCGGCAGGAGCGAACCTACCGCAGAATTCCCGCGGGTGGGGCGGTCCGGTAGAGGCCGAGGGCGGTGTCGAGGGACGGCACGCGGTCGAGTTGTCCGACGTCTGCGAGCGGGTGCCACTGGGCGAGGTCGGTCGTGCCGCCCACCTCGTTGCGCAGCTCGCCGCCGATGATCCGGACCTCGTACATGATGCGAAGTGCGTGGTAGTCGTGGCGGGACTCGGTGCGGAGCTCCGAGTCGATGCCGAGCAGGCGCACCACCTCGACGGTGAACCCGGTCTCCTCCTCGACCTCGCGGACGACCGCGTCGTACGGGTGCTCGCCGTGCTCGATGCCACCGCCGGGGAGGATCCAACGTTTGCCCGTTGGGCCAAGCCAGCGCGCCAGCAGGATCCGGTCCGCCTCGTCGACGCACACCCCGTACGCGGCCACACGCTGCTTCTTCGCCCTCATGCGGCTCAGCCTAACTTGTGATCAACCGCAAAAAAGTGATATCACTTAGATACTACTTCACCAGGGGGTCTGGATGAGCGCAACCATCGACACGACAGTGCACATGCCGGCACCTGTCGTGCGCGAGAAGCACGCACGGGAGATCGCCGGTCTGCCGATGTTCTTCGCAGGGTTGGCGGTGTTCGCGGTGGGCGTGTGGACGATCATCGAGGGAGTCAGGGTCGCGGAGGCCAACGGCGGCGAGCCGTCGGCGGGGCTGCTGGTCGCGGGGGTGCTGGTGCTTCTGGCGGCGTCGCTGCTGATGAAGGGGCTGTTCACCGTCGCGCCCGGTGAGGCGCGGGTGCTGCAGTTCCTCGGCCGCTACGTCGGCACGGTCCGCTCGGACGGTCTGCGGTGGGCGAACCCGCTGACGACGCGGGAGAAGATCTCCACCCGCATCCGCAACCACGAGACGCAGACGCTGAAGGTCAACGACGCGGACGGCAACCCGATCGAGATCGCCGCCGTGGTCGTGTGGCAGGTCGAGGACACCGCGCGTGCACGGTTCGAGGTCGACGACTTCGTGCGGTTCGTGGGCATCCAGACCGAGACCGCGGTCCGGCACATCGCGACGAGCTACCCGTACGACAACCACGAGGGGGCGGGGCTGTCGCTGCGGGAGAACGCGGACGAGATCACCGAGACGCTCGCGATCGAGATCTCGGCACGCGTGCAGTCCGCGGGCGTGAAGGTCATCGAGTCGCGGCTCACGCACCTCGCGTACGCGCCGGAGATCGCCCACGCCATGTTGCAGCGGCAGCAGGCGGGCGCGGTCGTGGCGGCCCGCACCCGGATCGTCGAGGGCGCCGTCGGCATGGTCGAGCTCGCGCTGGAACGGCTCGCCGCGCACGACGTCGTGGAGCTCGACGAGGAGCGCAAGGCGGCGATGGTCTCGAACCTGCTCGTCGTCCTGTGCGGTGACCGCTCCACCCAGCCCGTGGTCAACACCGGGTCGCTGTACACCTGATGGCGGAGCGCAAAAGCGTTCTGCTCAGGCTCGACCCGGCCGTGCACGACGCGTTGAGCAGGTGGGCGAACGACGAGCTGCGCAGCACCAACGCGCAGATCGAGTTCCTGCTGCGGCGTGCGCTGGCGGAGGCAGGCCGGCTGCCCGGTGAAGCGAAGAAGATGCCGCGCCGCGGCCGCCCGCCGAAGAAACCGGAACCGGACGAGGGCTGAGACCGGTCGCCGCGGCACGCTGAACAGGCGTTTCAGCAGCATTGAACCGCTTCCGCGGCTTTCGGGCTGCTAGCTCGCGCCGAGAAGGCCGGGTTCACGGTGCGCTGAGCTGGCCTGATATCCTTCGTCGTCGTGAACGCGCGGCGCTCCGCCGTGGAGGAGAGCCGGCTCTCGCCGGTGCCGACCAAGCGCGTCACGAACTCCGGTTTCGACACAGAAGGGTGATGTCGCATGGCGAACATCAAGTCCCAGCTCAAGCGGATCAAGACCAACGAGAAGGCGCGCCTGCGCAACAAGTCGGTCAAGTCGTCCCTCAAGACGGCCATCCGCAAGTTCCGCGAGGCTGCCGAGGCCGGTGACAAGGCGAAGGCCCTGGAGCTGCTGCAGGACGCGTCCCGCAAGCTCGACAAGGCCGCCACCAAGGGCGTCATCCACGCCAACCAGGCCGCCAACAAGAAGTCGGCGATGGCGCTGCGCGCGAACCAGCTCGAGGGCTGATTCCACTCACCTCAGAGCCGTCGGGAAGGGCTCGCTCCTCGTGGAGCGGGCCCTTTTCGCTGTTCTGGTGGGGATGAGGGCCATGGAGTCGCTCCACGCATTCACCTCATTGGGCTTCACGACGCGCCGCTCCGTGCGGAAGCTGGCGCGGCACGGTCAATTCCGGTGCGTGGACGGTTCCGCGGGAACGCCGCGAGGGTGCTACCGGCGGCCGTGTGCCGCCACGATCCGCAGCACGGCGCGCTCCAGCGCGTAGTCGGCGTCGGCCGCCACGCCCTTCACGTCGGCGTTGAGCCCCGCGACCACCTGCATCGCGTCCGCGAGACCGGCCTGCTCCCAGCCGCGGGCCTGCGCCTGGGCTTTCTTGATCTTCCACGGCGGCATGCCGAGCGGACCGGCCAGGCTGAACGGGTCGGCCCGGCCCACCGCGGAGACGCGTGCGACCGTGCGCACCGCGTCCGCCAGCGCGTCGGCGACCAGCACGTGCGGCACACCGAGCTGCATGGCCCACCGCAACGACTCCATCGCGCCCGCACGGTCACCGGTGACGGCCTTCTCCGCGACGGCGAACCCGGTCACCTCGGCCTTGCCCTGGTGGTAGCGGCGGATCTCCTCGACCGTCACCTTGCCGTCGGTGTCCGACACCAGCTGCGAGGCCGCCGCGGCGAGCTCGCGCAGGTTCGTGCCCACGGCGTCGATGAGCGTCGCGACCGCCTCGGGGTCGATCTTGCCGCCTGCCTGCCGCACCTCGTTGCGCACGAACGCCTCGCGCTCGGCCGACTTGGTGACCTTGCCGCACTCGGTGACCGCCGCGCCGGCCTTCTTCAGCTGGCCGGGCAGGTCCTTGGCCGCCTTGCTGCGGCCGCCACCGGTGTGCACGACGACGAGCGTCACCCCGTCCGCGGGCGCCTTGAGGTAGGAGAGCACCGTGTCGGCGATCTCCTTGCTGATGTCCTGCGCGTTCTGCAGGACGATCACCCGGCCCTCGGCGAACAGCGACGGGCTCACCAGCTCGGCGAGCTCCGGCGGCGTGAGATCGCTCACCTGAACGCGGGTCAGGTCGGCCGACGCGTCGACCGCGCGCGCGGCCTCGAGTGCCGCCCGAACTGCGCGTTCGACCAGCAACTCCTCCTCGCCGACGACGAGGTGCAGTGACTCCGGTGCGCTCACGCTCCGCATCCTCCCACGTCCCGAATCGTGGACGTTTGTGGCCGAGCGGCGGAGACGTGCCGTACGTTGGTGGCCACAACTGAACACCGCTCATCCAGAGGGGCAGAGGGACCGGCCCGAAGAAGCCCCGGCAACCGGCGTCAGCGCTATGCGCAGACGATCACGGTGCCAATTCCGACCCGTTCGATTTCGCGGGAAAGATGAGGAGATACCTCGCGATGACTGCTGTCACTGTGCCCACGAGCACCAAGTTCGACCTCGGCCCCGCCCGCGCGCTGCTGTGCCGTGAGTGCGGAAATGAGACCCCTCTCGCTCCGGAATACGCCTGTCTCGAGTGTTTCGGGCCGCTGGAAGTGGCCTACGACTTCGGCAAGGTGCGGCGCGAGGACATCGAGGCCGGCCCCCGCTCGATCTGGCGCTACCGCGGCCTTCTGCCCGTTCCGTCCACTGTGGAACAGCACCCGAACACCGACCCCGGCGGCACCCGCCTGGTCGAGGCCGACCGCCTCGCGAAGGCGCTGGGCGTACGCAAGGTCTGGGTGAAGGACGACACCGGCAACCCCACCCACTCCTTCAAGGACCGCGTGGTCGGCGTGGCACTGGCCGCCGCCCGCGAGCTCGGCTTCAAGGTCCTGGCCTGCCCCTCCACCGGCAACCTCGCCAACGCCGTCGCCGCGGCCGCCGCCCGCGCCGGCTGGGAGTCCGTCGTACTGGTCCCCTCCTCCCTGGAACGCGCCAAGATCCTCATGAGCGCCGTCTACGAGGGCGCCCTGATCGCCGTCGACGGCAACTACGACGACGTCAACCGCCTCGCCCAAGAGCTCGCCGCCGAACACGAGGACTGGGCGTTCGTGAACGTCAACGTCCGCCCGTACTACGCGGAGGGCTCCAAGACCCTCGGCTACGAGGTCGCCGAGCAGCTCGGCTGGCGCCTGCCCGACCAGATCGTCGTGCCGGTCGCCTCCGGCTCCCAGCTCACCAAGATCGACAAGGCCTTCCGCGAGCTCGGCCAGCTCGACCTCGTCGAGGCCTCCCCGTACCGCGTGTTCGGCGCCCAGGCCACCGGCTGCTCGCCCGTGTCCACCGCCTTCAAGGACGGCCACGACGTCATCCGCCCGGTCCGCCCCGACACCATCGCCCGCTCGCTGGCGATCGGTGCCCCCGCCGACGGCCCGTACGTGCTCGACACGGTCCGCCGCACCAACGGCGCCATCGAGGACGTGACCGACGAAGAGGTCGTCGAGGGCATCAAGCTCCTCGCCCGCACCGAGGGCATCTTCGCCGAGACCGCCGGCGGCGTGACCGTGGCGACGGCGAAGAAGCTGATCGAGACGGGCCAGCTCGACCCCGACGGCGAGACCGTCCTGCTGATCACCGGTGACGGCCTCAAGACCCTCGACGCCCTCGGCGACACGATCGGCCCGCGCGCCACTGTGCCGCCGTCGGCCGAGGCCGTGCTCAAGGCACTGGGCTAGGTCGTTCGTTCAGCAGATCACCTCCTCCCGGTCCGGGGACGTCCGCGTCCCCGGACCGCGTCGTTTCACGCGGTGAGCGTCAGAGGGTGATCGCGGCCGACTTCGTCCAGCCCGTGCGCGGGAAGCGGCGCAGCTCGTCGCGAACGTGCGGGCCGACCGGTTCCACCTCGGCGCGCCAGGCCACGATCCGTTGCGGCCACGGGGCTTCTGCTTTGAGGGCGTTGTAGTGGTACTCGTGCCAGACGTCCGGGGCGATGCGCATGCCGTCGTCGAACACGTGCTCGGCGACGAGGTCGTAGGCGGCGTCCGCGTCGGCGGCCTCCGTGGGTGGCAGCACGTGCGTGGCGCGGGCGCGGTAGGTGATGGCGCGGCTGCCGTCCTCCAGTGTTTCGCAGAGGTAGTAGGCGAAGTCGGGCTTCAGTTCGTCGTGCGGCCACTGGGTGGCGGGGTAACCGGGCTGCCACATCGCCCAGGCGAAACCGGGCGTGCCGCCGGGAATCGGGTAGCGCGCGTTGTGGAGCCTGATCCAGACCTGGTCCATCTTCCTTCTCCTTTTCCTTCGTACGACTCGGCTTCCGGGCAGCACCGCCAGGTCGCCGTCCTTGTCCGTGCGCAACACCAGGGCGCCACCCGCCCGCAGCGCGTCGATCACCTGCGGGCTCGGGTGCCCGTAGCGGTTGCCGGTGCCGACGCTCACCAGTGCGACCCGCGGTCGCACGCGTTCCAGGAACGCGGGCAACGAGGAACGTGAGCCGTGGTGGGGCACCTTGAGCACCTCGGCCCCCAGGTCCCGCTCCCCCAGCAACGCGGCCTGGCCGGCCAGTTCGACGTCACCGGTGAGCAGCACCCGGCCCGCGGGTGTGGTGGCCCGCAGTACGAGCGAGTAGTCGTTCACGACCGTGTTCGTCTCCGCGACGACCGGTTGCCGCCGCGGGCCCAGCACCTCCAGTTCCAGTCCTGGCCAGGCGAACCGCTCGCCCGCCTTCGGTTCCAGCACCCGCACGCCGTTCGCGCGCGCCTGCTCGTTGACCTCCTTCCACGCCCACGCCGGCTCCTTGAGCGGTCCCACCGCCACCGCGCCCACCGCACGCCCGGCGAGCACCGCCTGCAGGCCGCCGATGTGGTCGGCGTGCAGGTGCGACAGCACGATCAGCGGAATCCGCGTGATCCCCAACGTCCTCAGGCACCGGTCGATCGCGCCGGGGTCGGGCCCGGTGTCGACCACGACCGCGCGGTCGGCCTCCGCGGTGGCCAGCACGAGCGCGTCGCCCTGGCCGACGTCGCAGCTCACGACCTTCCAGCCGGCCGGCGGCCACATCGGTGCGATGGTCCGCATCGGCACCAGCGCCACAAAGCCGCCGACGAGGAGCGCGACCGTCAGCACCCGCGTCTTCTTGTTGCGCAACAACAGGAAGACGATCGCCGTGACCACCGCCAGCGCGAGCCCGCCGACCCAGCCCTCCGGCCAGCTCAGCGACGCACCCGGCACCGTCGCCGCGTGCCGCCCGACCAGGACCAGCCACGTCACGGCCGGCCCGGCCACGTGCACCACCACCTCGGCGGCCGGTGGGAACAGCGGCGCGATGACCGCCGCCACCACACCCAGCACCGTCGCGGGTGCCACCACCGGTGCGACGGCCAGGTTCGCGAGCACCGACACGAGGCTGATCTGCCCCGACAACCCGACCACGAGCGGAGCCGTCGCGAGGCTGGCGACCGCGGGCACGGCAAGTGCTTCGGCGAACCCTTGCGGCACACCGCGTTCCTTCAGCCTGCGTGCCCATCTCGGTGCCACGAGCACCAACGCCGCCGTGGCCGTCACGGACAACGCGAACCCGGGATCGGCTCCCAGCGCCGGATCGACGAGCACCAGGACGAGCACCGTCGTCGCCAACGACGGCAGCGCTGACCGTTCGCGGCCGATGAACAGCGCCAGCAACGCGACGGCACCCATCACCGCGGCCCGCAGCACGCTCGGCTCGGGACCGGCCAGGGCCACGAACCCGAGGAGTGCCACCAACGCACCCACCGCCGCCTTGCGCGGACCGGTCTTCCGCAGCAGCAGGTAGACCGCGCCGCAGACGATGGCCAGGTTCGCGCCGCTCACCGCGAGCAGGTGGGCCAGGCCCGCTGTCCGGAACTCGTCGACGATGCGCGGCACCATGTGCTCGGTGTCGCCCACCACCAACGCGGGCAGCAGTCCCGCCTCCTCCTCGCCGAGGGTGGCGCTGGCCCTGCTCAGGCCGTCGCGGAGGTGGTCGGCCCAGCGCTGCCAGGCCGGTGGCGGCTGCACGTCCGCCGGTGGCCCGCGGACCCGGAGCAGGGCGGAGGTGAGGTCGCCCGGTCTCGGCGGCGCGAGCGAGCCCTTCACCGTGACCCGCTGACCGGGCAGCAGATCACGCCACTGCGCGGCCGGCGCGAGGATGACGACGGTGGCCCCGTTCGCCGTCGCGGTGACGACGACGTGGTCCACCCCGGCCTGGTGCCCGCCGAACCCCGCGGCCCGGATGCCACGCGGTCTCGTGCTCAGCTCCGCGGTCACCGTGGTCGTGCGGCCCTCGTCGGCGGCCAGGCGGAGCGGGTGGGTCTCGGCGCGCAGGACGTGGCTGCCGACCCAGGCACCGGCGATCGGGCCGGCGAGCAGGAGGGCGATCGCGCACGTCTTGGGCCACCACGCCCGGTGCCAGGCGATCAGGCCGACCGCGCCGGCGGACAGTCCGATGAGGACTGCGGCCTGCCAGCTCAGGTAGAGGCCGGACAGGGCCGTTGCCCACACTGCGGTGGCTGCGGGGACCAAGCGGTAGTCGTGGGTTACCGGGTGTCTGCGAGGCATGGTCGGGCCTTCGCTGTCGGGGCGCTTGGCGTGGGGTCGGTGAGGAGGGTGGCGAGTGCGCGGCGGTTGGAGCACCAGGCTCGGCGGCGCCAGGCTCGGCGTTGGGCGAGCAGGACGGCTGTTCCTGTGGACAGTCCGATGAGGACTGCCGTGTGGCGGGTCAGGAACAGGGCGGCCAGGGCGGTTGCCCATACGGCGGCGGCTGCGGGGATTAGGGGGTGGTCGTGGGCTGGGTGTCTGCGGGGCTTAGGTGCGGGAGGTCGGGAGGCGGCCGTGGAGGACCGGGGCGCGAGGGCGGGAGATCGAGGTGCGGCCGTGGGAGACCGGGAGGCGGCGGTGGGAGGCCGGGGCGTGGTGGCAGGGGCACGGCTGGTTGTTGTGCGGGTGCGGGCTCGGCGGTGTGGGAGGCCGTTCGGGGAGAACTCGCGGACGGTGACGAACGGGGTGCGCAGGAGGCCGGAGTACAGGCGGCCGGGGCGGGTGGACTGGTGCCAGATGAGGTCGGGTGCGGGCATGGCGACGATGCAAGGCATGGGAGTTCCTCTCGGCGAGTGCGAGGTGGGCTGTGGAACGCGCGGCGTCGGGCACGGGCGTGGGGCGGAGCGCGGGCGTGGGGTGGAGCGCGGGCGTGAGTGGGACGCGGGCGCGGGTGGGCAGGGCGCGTGGGGCGAGGTGTCGAGCGCCGGGCCTCGGGTGCGGGCCGTCAGCGGGGACGAGGTGCGGGCAGCCAGGGGCGGGCGAGGTCAGCGGGATGGCTGCGGGAGCCCGGCGTCCGGGATGGGGCCAGCGAGTTGGGCCAGCGGGTGGAAGCGCCGGGGGTCAGGTGTGGACCAGGTCGGCGAGTTTCGCGAGCTTGGTGTCGCCGATGCCTTCCACGTCGCGGAGTTCGTCGACGGAGGCGAACGGGCCCTTGCGGGTGCGGTGGTCGACGATGCGCTGGGCGGTGACCGGGCCTACTCCGGGCAGGGAGTCGAGGTCGGTGGCCGAGGCGGTGTTCAGGTTCAGCTTGGCCGGGTGCACGGCCGCGGGTGGGGGTGGGATGCCGACTGCGATCTGTTCGCCGTCGGTCAGTTTGCGGGCCAGGTTGAGGCCGTGGAGGTCGGTGCCGGGGTGGATGCCGCCGGCCAGGCGCAGGGCGTCGGCGACGCGGGCGCCGGAGGTGGCGGTGACGAGGCCGGGGGTGGCGACCTCGCCGATCACGTTCACGACCAGTTCGGGGGCCGGGGCGCTGGTGCTGACCAGGGCCAGGTCCGGTGCGGACTCGGCGGTGGGGCGTTGCAGCCAGGTGGACAGGCCGATGACCGTGCAGGCGACGGCGATGCCGAAGGCGAGCAGGCCGCGGCGGGGCAGGCGGGGCAGCCGGAAGCGGCGGGGGTGGCCGTGTTCAGTGGAGTCGGCGGAGTTCGCGTGGACGAGGGTCGGGTCGGCGCGGACCTTGGCGGCCAGTGCTTCCAGGCGGTCGGCCGGGGTGTCGTCGTGGTGGGGGCGGGGGAGCATGGGGTCGAAGTTACGGAGTGGGAGGGGTGGGGGGTGCGGGGGAAGTGCCGGGCTGTGGGTTACTCGCGGGTTGTGGACAGGTCGCGATCACTCGCTGCTCGGGGAACCGGGATTGTCGGGGGTGTGTGGGAGGATGTCCGGTCCTCCTGGCAGGACCACCACGCCGAGGACGCCGGGGCCCGTGTGCGCGCCGATCACCGCGCCGACCTCCGAGATCACGCACCCGGTCGAGCCGGGGAGGCGTTCGTCCAGGTGGGTGGCCAGTTCTGCGGCGCGTTCCGGGGCTGCGAGGTGGTGCACGGCCAGTCCCACCGGGCCGTCGCCGGCCGCCGCCGCGGCGAGGTCCACCAGTCGGGCCACCGCCCGGCTCATCGTGCGCACCTTCTCCAGCGGCACGATCCGGCCGTCGTCGACGTGCAGCAGCGGCTTCACGGCCAGCGCGGTGCCCACCAGGGCCGCGGCCGCACCGATCCGGCCGCCGCGGCGCAGGTGGTCCAGGGTTTCGACGCAGAAGAACATCCGGGTCCCGGCGGCCGCGGTGGACGCGGCGTCCTCGACCTCGGCGTGCGAATGTCCGGCACCGACAGCGGCGCACGCGCGCAGGACGGCGAACCCGAGCCCCATGCCCGTCGACCGCGAGTCGACCACGCGGATGCGGGACGGGTCGATCTCCTCCGCCGCGAGCCGAGCCGCCTCCCACGTCCCCGAGAGCTCGCGCGAGAGATGAACGGACACGATCGCGTCGGACGACGACAACACGTCCCGGTACACGTCGGCCATCTCGCCCGGTGTCGGACGCGACGTGGTCACCCGGCGGTGCTCCGCCAGCGCGGCGGCCAGCTCGGCCGGGCCGAAGTCGACGCCGTCGAGACGCCCGGTACCGTCCACCGCGACGTGCAACGGCACCACGGTGATCGAATGGCGCTGCGCGAACCCCTCGGGCAGATATGCCGTGGAGTCGGTGACGATGGAGATGCGCACGAGCGACGAGCCTACGGCCCTCACTCCTCCGTGTGATTGACCGCCACGGACGAGATGAGCTCGGCCATGGCCTCGCCCACCAGCTCGTGCCCCTCCCAGCCCCAGTGCATCCCATCGGGGTTACCCGCACCCGAACGGACGTGCGGGCCGATCACCGCGGGCAGGTCCAGCAGGGGCACCTCCGCATGTGCGGCCCACCCGCGCACAGCCTTCACCGCAGCCGCGTGCCCGGAGTGCACGAACCCGTACGACTCGGCCCGGTGCACTGACGGCACCATCCCGATCGCAGGCATCGTGTACTGGAGATTGCGCACTGACTGCAGCGAGTCGCGCAGATAACGAGCCGTCAGCGCCGGAGGCAGGGCAACGCGCGCATACGGCGCCAACAGTGGCTGCGCGGCGATGTAACGCGCGCGCACCCACCGTCGCAACCAGTCAGGCCGCACATAACGCAGCCCTTCGCGCAGATAGGTCGGCAGCGGCGACGGCAGCGTGTCCATGCTGCCGACCGCGAAGATCAGCACGTCCGTGGACGGCAGCAACGACCAGATCCGCGGATCACCCGTCAACGCCCACCAGGCGTCCCGCGCCGTCCACCCGAACCCCGCGGCCAGCTCCGCCGACCCGCCCAGGGCCGCGGCACAGAGGTTGTGCCACAGCCGCGGATGATCGGCGGGCAACGGCCCGGACGGTCCGAAGAACGACAGCGAGTCGCCCAGGACGAGCAGTCTCAACGCGTGGTGCCCGCGTTGTACGACGACAGCCGCCACCGGTCGTTGCGCCGGGTGAACACGGTCCAGTGGCAGTTCGAGATGCCGCCGAGCTGCGACCAGTTCTCCACCGGCAGTTCGAGCAGCCGCCCGGTCAACGCGCTGATCAGGCCGCCGTGCGCGCACAGCAGGACGGTCTCGGAGAACTCCGCGTCGACCTCCTGCACGACCTTGATGGCCCGCTCGGCGACCTCGACCCGCGACTCACCGTCCGGCGGCGTGTAGGTGGGGTCGGTGCGCCACACGGTGACCGCACCCGGCCACTCCTGGTCCACCTCGGCCGTGGTCAGCCCCTGCCACTTGCCCAGGTGCGTCTCGCGCAGCCGCGCGTCGATGCGCAACGGCACGTCCGCGGACGTGGTGAACACACGCGCCGTGTCGCGCGCACGTTGCAGATCGGAGGCGACCACGACCTCCGGTTCGAAGCCGGCGAGCACCGGAACGGCGAAGCGCGCCTGGTTGAGGCCGGTCTCGGTGAGCGCCGAGTCCAGGTGGCCCTGCAGGCGGCCGGTCGCGTTGTAGTCGGTCTCGCCGTGCCGCCACAGCACGAGCCGGCTCAGGGCCATCGGCTACCCCTGCTCGGCCGCGGTGTCGGCGGGGACGTCCGCTTCGAACTCGATGCGCGGGCAGTCCTTCCACAGCCGCTCCAGGCCGTAGAAGCTGCGCTCCTCGGTGTGCTGCACGTGCACGACGACGTCCACGAAGTCCAGCAGCACCCACCGACCCTCGCGGGCCCCTTCGCGGCGCACCGGCTTCGTGCCGGCCTCCCGCAGCTTCTCCTCGATGTTGTCGACGATCGCTCCGACCTGCCGCTCGTTGGGAGCGGACGCGATCACGAACACATCGGTGATCACGAGCTGGTCGGAGACGTCGAGCACCGTCACGTCGTGCGCCTTCTTGTCGGCCGCTGCGTTCGCCGCGACCAGCGCCAGCCGTCGTGCCTCGTCGGTGGCTGCCACGTCACTCCTCTGACTTCCGGCGGACGTCGATACGCCCGCACGAGTTACTGAGGGTACCGGCGAGCGCCAAACGGGTACTTCACGCCCAGGCATGACGAAGGCCACCTCAGCGCCCTGAGGTGGCCTTCACCTGCGCCGAAGACTAGATCGGGCGGACCTGCTGGGCCTGCGGGCCCTTCTGGCCCTGACCGACCTCGAACTCGACCTTCTGGTTCTCCTCGAGCGAGCGGAACCCCTTGGACTGGATCTCCGAGTAGTGCACGAAGACGTCAGCCGAGCCGTCGTCGGGCGCGATGAACCCGAAGCCCTTTTCGGCGTTGAACCACTTCACGGTGCCTGTAGCCAAAGTCTTGCCTTCCACGAACCAGCAACAACCCGTCGATTGTTGCTCCCCGGGCCCTCGGATGCACGCAAAATCCACTCGAACGTGATTACGACTCGGAGTACAGGCCCGTCTTGGCGATGTACTGGACCACCCCGTCCGGTACGAGGTACCAGACCGGTTGGCCCGAGGCGGTGCGGTCGCGGCAGCCCGTGGAGGAGATCGCCATGGCCGGGACCTCGACCAACGAGACGGCGCCCGGCGGCAGGTGGTGGTCGTCCAACGTGTAGCCCGGACGGGTGACTCCGATGAAGTGGGCCAACGCGAACGCGTCCTCCGCGCGTTTCCAGGACAGGATCTGCTCGAGCGCGTCCGCGCCGGTGATGAAGAACAGCTCGGCGTCCGGGTACTGCGCCTTGAGGTCGGTCAGCGTGTCCACGGTGTAGGTGGGGCCCTCGCGGTCGATGTCCACGCGGCTGACCGAGAACCGGGGGTTGGACGCGGTGGCGATGACCGTCATCAGGTAGCGGTCCTCGGCCGGGGAGACCTCGCGCGACGCCTTCTGCCAGGGCTGACCGGTCGGCACGAAGATCACGCGATCCAGGTCGAACCTGGCCTGCACCTCGCTGGCGGCCACGAGGTGGCCGTGGTGGACGGGGTCGAACGTGCCGCCCATGACGCCGATGCGCATCGAAACAGCGTAGACGGGCGCCGGACCGCTCCCGAGCTCCGGCGCCCGTCGTGCTGATCACACCGCACGGCCCAGGGGGAGGACGGGCCGTGCGGGTCGCGGCCCACCCCGAAGCAGAGCCGCGCACCGGGGAAACGCACCCGCCGCTCCCCCATTACGCGACTTCGTGAAGATTTTTCTCACCAGCTCGCCACGAGCCGCAACGGGCCCCTGACCAGCGAACCCTTGCGGAACTCGACGGGTTCGGCCAGCCGCAGCCCCGGCATCCTGCGCAGCACCGCGGCCAGTGCGACGTGCAGCTCCATCCGCGCGAGCTGCGAACCGAGGCAGAAGTGGACGCCGTGGCCGAACTGCAGGTGCTGACCGGTCTCGCGGTCCAGGTCGAACTCGGCGCTGTCGCGGTACACGGACTCGTCGCGGTTGGCCGACGACACCACGACCAGCAGCGCGTCACCCTCCTCGACCCGCACGTCCCCGATCCGGACGGCCTCGGTCGCGATCCGCGGGAAGCCGGCGCCGCTGCCCAGCGGGACGAACCGCAGCAGCTCCTCGACCGCGCGGGGAACTTCCTGGGGGTCGTCGACCAGCCGCTGCCAGACGCCGGGGTGTTCCAGCAGCGTGAGGATGCTGTTGCCGAGCATGTTCGCGGTGGTCTCATGACCGGCGACGAGCAGCGTGATGCCGAACCGGACCAGCTCGTCCTCGCTGAGCCGGTCGTCGTTGTCACGGGCGGCGACCAGTGCGCTGTACAGGTCGTCCGTGGGCTGCGCACGGCGTTTCGCCACCAGTGCGGTGAAGTAGGCGTGGAGCTTCGCGACGCCCTCCGCCGCCTCCTGGGGCGTGTTGCCGCCGACCGTGCCCATGACCTGGTTCGACCACGTGCGGAACTCCGCGCGGTCCGCGAAGGGCACGCCGAGCAGCTCGCAGATGATCGTGACCGGGAACGGCGTCGTGAAGCCCTCGACCAGGTCGCCGGGGTTGTCGAGGCGGTCGAGCAGGTCCTCGGTGATCTCCTGGGCACGCGGCCGCAGCGCCTCGACCCGCCGCACGGTGAACGCCTTCGACACGAGGCGGCGCAGGCGGGCGTGGTCCTCGCCGTCGGAGGTCAGGATCGACCCGCCGGGCGCGATGAGGGGCTGCATCCGCGGCACGTCCCGCCCGACGGTGCGGGCGCGGCTGAACCGCGGGTCGCCCAGGACGAACTTCGTCTCTTCGTACGACGTGACGAGCCAGCCCTCGCCGCCGTAGGGGAACGTCACGCGCGCAACGGGTTCTTCGCGCCGTAACCGTTCATACGCCGGGTCGAGGGCCAGGCCGTCGGGTTCGGAGAACGGGTAGGTGGGAGCCATGTCCCCGAAGGTAGGGCTACGCCTTCGGGCGCGTGTGCCCTTCGCCCCACGCGACCCACTTCGTGGACGTCAGCTCGGTCAGGCCCATCGGGCCGCGGGCGTGCAGCTTCTGCGTGGAGATGCCGATCTCCGCGCCCATGCCGAACTCGGCGCCGTCGGTGAAGGCCGTGGAGGCGTTGACGAACACCGCCGCCGCGTCCACACGGGCGGTGAACCTGCGTGCCGCCGCGACGTCGTTCGTCACGATGGCCTCGCTGTGCCCGGAGCCGTGCTGGGCGATGTGCTTGACCGCGTCGTCGAGGGAGTCGACCACCCTCGCGGCGATGTCGAGGCTCAGGTACTCGGTGCCCCAGTCGTCGTCGTTGGCCTGCACGACATCGGGCTGCTGCGCGAACTGGTCGTCACCGTGGACGGTGACGTCCTCCTGCTGCAGCGCCTTGGTGATGCGCGGGACGAACTCCGCGGCGACGTCCTTGTGCACCAGCAGGGACTCGGCCGCGTTGCACACGCTGGTGCGCCGGGTCTTGGCGTTGAGGACGATGGCCTCGGCCATGTCGAGGTCGGCGTGCGCGTCCACGTAGACGTGGCAGTTGCCGACGCCGGTCTCGATCGTGGGCACGGTCGCCTGCTCGACGACGGCGTTGATCAGGCCGGAGCCGCCGCGCGGGATCACCAGGTCGACCAGGCCGCGTGCGGTGATGAGGGCCGTGACGGACGCGCGGTCGTGGCACGGCAGCAGCTGTACGCAGTCAGCCGGCAGGTTCACGCTTTCGAGCGCGTCGCGCAGGACGGCGACGAGCGTCGTGTTCGAGTGCTCGGCGGTAGAGGAACCGCGCAGCAGAGCGGCGTTGCCCGACTTCAGCGCGAGACCGGCGGCGTCGACCGTGACGTTCGGGCGGCCCTCGTAGACCATGCCGACGACGCCCATCGGGACGCGGACCTGCTTGAGCTCCAGCCCGTTCGGCAGGATCGAGCCGCGCACGACCTCGCCGACCGGGTCGGCGAGTCCCGCGACGGTCTCCAGGCCCTTGGCCACGGCGTCGACGCGCGCCTCGGTCAGCGTGAGCCGGTCGAGGATGTTCTCCGGCAGACCGGCCGCCCTGCCCGCTTCGAGGTCCTTCCCGTTGGCCTCGATGATCTCCGGCGTGCGCGCGCGGAGGGCGGCGGCCATCTCGTGCAGCGCGGCGTCCTTGCGCTCACGGGTGGCGAGGACGAGGTCGTCGGCGGCGACGCGGGCGCGGCGGGCTGCGGCGTGCACCTGGTCGCGCAGGTCTTCAGTCACGCCGCACAGCTTACGACCTGCGGCAATCACAATTGTCAGACCTACCTGGCAAGCTTGCTCCCCATGGACGACATCGCGTTGCGGGAACTGGCGGAGGAGCGGCTCCGGGCACTGGCGGGCCCGGAGGCGGTGCTGCGCGAGGACCAGTGGACGGCGATCCACACCCTCGTGGCGCAGCGCCGCAGGGCACTGGTCGTCCAGCGCACGGGGTGGGGCAAGTCGGCGGTGTACTTCATCGCCACGGCGTTGCTGCGGCAGCTCGGCGAGGGCCCGACGGTCATCGTCTCGCCGTTGCTCGCGTTGATGCGCAACCAGGTCGACGCGGCGGCGCGGGCCGGGGTGCACGCGGTGACGATCAACTCCGCCAACACCGACGAGTGGGACGCGGTGCAGGCGCAGGTCGCCGCCGGTGAGGTCGACGTGCTCCTGGTGAGCCCGGAACGGCTGAACAACCCGGACTTCCGCGACTCGGTGCTGCCCTCGCTGACGGCCTCGGCCGGTCTGCTCGTGGTCGACGAGGCGCACTGCATCTCCGACTGGGGCCACGACTTCCGGCCGGACTACCGCAGGCTGCGGACGCTGCTGGCGGAGCTGCCGCCGGGCGTGCCGGTGCTGGCGACGACGGCGACGGCCAACGACCGGGTGGTCCACGACGTCACCGAGCAGCTGGGGCTCGGTGCCGAGGAGGGCACGCTGGTGCTGCGCGGGCCGCTGGACCGCGACAGCCTGCGGCTGGGCGTGGCGCAGCTGCCGACCGCCGAGGCGCGCCTGGGCTGGCTCGCCGAGCGGCTGGAGCGGCTGCCTGGCTCGGGGATCATCTACACCCTCACGGTCGCGGCGGCGGACGACATCGCCGCGTTCCTGTCCGACCGGGGCTTCGCGGTGGCCGCGTACTCGGGCAAGACCGAGCCGGCCGAACGGCAGCGGGCCGAGGAGGACCTGCTCGCCAACAGGGTCAAGGCCCTCGTCGCCACCTCCGCGCTGGGCATGGGGTTCGACAAGCCGGACCTGGGGTTCGTCGTGCACGTCGGCGCGCCCTCCTCCCCCATCGCCTACTACCAGCAGATCGGCCGGGCGGGCCGCGGTGTCGAACGCGCCGAGGTGATCCTGTTGCCCGGCCACGAGGACCGGGACATCTGGGCGTACTTCGCGTCCCTGGCGTTCCCGGCCGAGGTGGTCGTGCGGCAGGTGCTGTCCGCGTTGTCCGGGGCGGGCCGGGCGCTGTCGACGGCCGCGCTGGAGCCGGTGGTCGAGCTGTCGCGCGGGCGGCTCGAGGTCGTGCTCAAGGTGCTGGACGTGGACGGCGCCGTCCGCAGGGTGCGCGGTGGCTGGGAGGCGACCGGGCGGCCGTGGGAGTACGACGGCGAGCGGTACGCGCGGATCGCCGAGGCCCGCCGCGCCGAGCAGCAGGTGATGATCGAGTACCAGCGGACGTCGGCGTGCCGGATGCGGTTCCTGCAGGACCAGCTCGACGACCCGACCGCGCACGACTGCGGCCGCTGCGACAACTGCACGGGCGAGCGGTTGTCGGTGGACGTGTCCGAGACCGCGGCCGGCGCTGCCCGTGAACGGCTGCTGCGGCCGGGCGTCGACGTGGCGCCGCGCAAGATGTGGCCGACCGGCATGAAGGCGATCGGCGTCGACCTGTCCGGCAAGATCCCCGCGTCCGAGGTGGCGGCCACGGGACGGGCGCTGGGCCGGCTCACCGACATCGGCTGGGGCAACCGGCTGCGCGACCTGCTCGCCGACGGCGCCGACCGGGAGATCCCCGACGACGTGTTCGCGGCCTGCGTGAAGGTGCTGTCGGCGTGGGGCTGGGACGAGCGCCCGGTCGGCGTGGTGGTGGTCGGCTCCCGCAACCGCCCGTCCCTGGTGGGCAGCTTCGGTCAGCGCATCTCGTCGATCGGCCGGCTGCCGTTGCTGGGCACGGTCTGGCTCGGCGAGTCGACGCACCGGGCCAACAGCGCCCAGCGGCTGGCCGGCCTGGTGCGGTCCGGCGAGGTCCCCGACCTGTCCGGTGTGGACGGTCCGGTGCTGCTGGTGGACGACCACGTCGACACCGGCTGGACGATGACCGTGGCCGCCCGGCTGCTCAGGAGGGAGGGGGTGCCCGCGGTGCTGCCGTTCGCGCTGGCGGTGACGAACTGACGGCGGGTCCAGGACCGGCTAGCGGGCGACCAGCCGCCGGAGCTGTCCGATCTCGGCCACGTTCTTCATCAGCTCGGCGTTGACCCAGGCGAGGGTGTGCGCGACGGACATCGTCCCGTCCGGCCACGGGAAGCCGGTGGTCGCCTCCAGGTCGGCGGTCGCCAGCACGTCCAGCCACTGCGCGCGCAATCCGCGCAACCACTCCACGGCCAGCTCCGGCCCCGGCCACACCACCTCTCGCGGCTCGTCCCCGCGCACGTGGTCGATCGCGGCCGTCCACCACCAGCCGATGTGCCACGTCAACCAGGCTGCCGTGGCCACGCCGGTGGGTTCCTGCTCGGGCGTCGGCCAGTCGCGGTCCCACGCCGTGCCGTTGTGGCGCATGGTGAACACGGCGGGGGCCTGCGGTTCCCAGAGGAGGTCCGCGGGGTCCAGCAGCTCCAGGTGGTGCTCGAACAGCGACCAGGTCAGCTCGAACTGCCAGCGCAGCAGGTCGCGTTGGGAGACAGCCATGTCGTCAACCTAGAGGAGGTCGTCGTGCGCGTTGCCGCTGCCCAGGCCCGCTGTCCGTGGCTGGACTTCGAGGCGGGCGTGCGCAAGGTGGTCGACTTCGTGGGGCGGGCCGCGGCGGAGGGCGTGGAGCTCGTCGTGTTCCCGGAGACCTTCTTGCCTGGCTACCCGATCTGGCTCAGCGAGGCCGGTGGTGTGGAGTTCGACGACGACCGGCAGGAGGCGGCCTGCGCGGCGTACCGGGAGCTCGCGGTCGAGCTGAGCGGACCCGAGGTGCGGGTGGTCGTCGAGTCCGTCCGGGACCACGGGGTGTTCACCTACCTCGGGATCGCCGAGCGCGGGCCGGGGCGCGGCACCGTGTACTGCACGCTGCTGGCCATCGACCCGGTGACCGGTGTGTGCGGAGTGCACCGCAAGCTGGTGCCCACGCCGGAGGAACGGGCGGTGTGGAGCAACGGGGACGGGCACGGCCTGCAGGTGCACGAGGTCGGCGGTGTGCGCGTCGGCGGCCTGTGCTGCTGGGAGAACTGGATGCCGTTGGCGCGGCACACCCTCTACGCGCAGGCACCGGACCTGCACGTGTCGGTGTGGCCGGGCTCCACCAGGCTGACCGGCGACATCACCCGGTTCGTCGCGCTGGAGGGCGGGGTGTACTCGCTCGCGGCCGGAGCGGTGGTCGACTACGCGGACGTGCCCGCCGGTTTCCCGCTGCGGGACGAGGTCCTGGCGGCCCGGCACCGCTCGCCCTACGACGGCGGGTCGGCGATCGCGGGGCCGGACGGCCGGTGGCTGGTGGCACCCGTGCGGGGCGAGGAGCGGCTCGTGATCGCCGACATCGACCCCGCGGTGGTGCGCGGTGCGCGGCGGGAGCTCGACCCGGACGGGCTCAGGGCGAGACCGGACGTGTTCGGGGTGAGCGTGGACCGAAGACGGGGCTTTCCCGGCTGACGGACCGGAGCGGGCGCGAGCACTTCATGCTCACCGGGCGGCTGTTCGCCGCGCACCTCGGGGTGTCGTTCCCGCACGCCCTGTGGGACTCGATGAACAGCATCGCGGTGGTGTTCACGTTGGTGCTCACCGACCAGCCGTGGCGGGTCGACCGCCGCGGTAGGCCACCTGCCGAAGGGTCCTCTGTGGCAGTGTCCTCGGCATGACTGCGGGTGTCGTGCGGTTCCGGCGGGCCGAGCTCCTCCTCGCGGCACACCGGCGGTTCGGGCCGGTCGTGCGGCTGGGCCCGTACACCTGCCTGCTCGGGCCGGAGGCGAACCGGTTCGTGTTCGCGAACTCCGGGCTGTTCGGGGTGGAGCGGGCGTTCCAGTCGCTGGTGCCGGTCGACGGGCCGACGTCGTTGATCGTCAGCGACGGCGAGGACCACGGGCGGCGGCGCCGGCTCGTGCAGCCGGCGTTGGCGCACCGGCGGATCGCCGGGTACGCACCGGTGATGGCGGCCAACGCCGAGGCGGCGCTCGACGCGTGGCGGCCCGGTGCGGTGGTCGACGTCTACCAGGAGTTCCGGCGGGCGATCCGGCGCAGCACGATCGAGGCGTTGTTCGGGGCGGAGCTCGCCGGGGACGCGGACTTCTTCGGGGCGCACCTGCAGGTGCTGATCAACCTGATCGACCGCAACCCGGCCGTGGTGACGGTGCTGCGCCGGCTGAACGCCCCTGCCTGGCGCAACGCGATGCGGGCGCGGCGGGCCGTCGACGCGCGGGTGTACCGGGCGATCGAGGAGGCGCGGGAGAAGGGGACGGCCGAGGACGACCACGTGCTCGCGGCGCTCGTGCACGGCGGGGGTGACGACGGGCTGAGCGACCTGGAGGTGCGCGACCAGGTGGTGACGCTGATCGCCGCCGGGTACGAGACGACGAGTGCCGCGATGGCGTGGTCGGTGTTCAACCTGTTGCGGCACAACGGGATCTGGGAGCGCGCGGCGGAGGACGACGAGTTCCTCGGCAACGTCGTGAACGAGACGCTGCGGCTCTACCCGCCCGCGGTGGTGTCGGCGCGGACCGCGACGCGGGACTTCGAGTTCGCCGGGAAGCGGATCGAGCAGGGCACCTTCCTGCTGTACAGCCCGTACGTCACGCACCGGTTGCCCGAGGTGTGGCCGGATCCGCTGCGGTTCGACCCGGACCGCTGGGAGCACAAGCCCGCGCCGCACGAGTTCCTGCCGTTCGGCGGCGGGCCGCACCGGTGCATCGGTGCCGGTCTCGCGGTGACGGAGCTGACCGTGATGCTGAAGGCTTTGCTGCAGCGGCCGAAACCGGTGTTGCTCGCCCAGCGGGTCACACCGGTGAGCCTGGCGGCGATGCGACCGAAGCAAGGCATCAAAGTCCGAGTGGCAGGGTGACCGCCGAGGCGAGACCGGCGACGCCGCGCACGTGGTTCCACAACGTCCACCGGCGCAGGTACTCGGGCCAGTAGGCGTCGTCGGTCCGTTCGAGACGGTTGTTCATCGGCACGTTGACGACCATCGTCAGCACGAACACGCCGACGAGGTAAAGCAGGCCGCCGACATGGCGCCCCTGGACGACCTCGATCCCGCACACCACCGCGGTACCGAGGAAGACGAGCAGGAACACCGGGTTCTGGATGCGGGCGTTCAGGCGCCGCATGGCCGCACGGCCGTGTTCGGGCGGGAGGTCCGCGAGACCGGGCATCACCGAGGTGGAGAACGCGAAGAAGACGCCGGCCATCAGACCGGTTGCGGCGCTTGCGATGAGCGTGGTGGTGTCCATGATGCCAACCCTGTCCCGATCAGCGTGGACTCTCAATGACAGTTCATCGCGCAGCTTTGCTCGATCGTCCAGAATGTCGGGCATGACGGACGCGCTGGCCGAAGCCCTGCACCTGCTGCGCATGTCCGGCACCTTCTACTGCCGGAACGAGCTGACCGAGCCGTGGGGCCTCACGATGCCCGACATGGCGGACTGCCTGTGGTTCCACGTGCTCACGAGCGGTCGCTGCCAGGTCGAGGCCGACGGCGGGACCACCGTCCTCGCCCCCGGTGACGTCCTGCTGGTGCCCGGCGGCCAGGGCCACCGCCTGTTCAGCACCGCGGACGCCGCGTCGCCGGTGGTGACGACCTTGCCGCACGAGTTCGAGACCGACAACTACGCGATCCTGCGCCATGGCGGCGGTGGCGGCGTGACGCACCTGGTGTGCGGCACGGTGCGGTTCGACCACCCGGCCGCCCAGCACCTGGTCGAGGTGCTGCCGCAGGTCCTGCACGTCCGCCAGGCCGACGACATGCGCGCGATCATCGACCTGATGGCCGCCGAGGCGCGGACGCTGCGCCCCGGCGGGGAGGCGGTCATCACCCGCCTCGCCGACGTGCTGGTGATCCAGACCATCCGCTCCTGGCTCGCGAACGACCCGGCGGCGCGCACCGGGTGGCTGGGCGCGTTGCAGGACCGGCAGATCGGCCAGGCGCTCGCGTTGATCCACCGCGATCCCGCGCACCCGTGGACCGTCGACCGCCTCGCCCAGCGGACCGCGATGTCCCGTTCGGCGTTCGCGGCCCGCTTCACCGGCCTGGTCGGTGAGCCGGCGATGCGGTACGTGACGCGGTGGCGCATGCACGTGGCGATGAACCGCTTGCAGGACCGCGACTCCACGGTCAGCGAGATCGCACGCGGCCTGGGCTACGAGTCGGAGGCGGCGTTCAGCCGGGCGTTCAAACGCGTCGTCGGCGTCTCGCCCGGTCAGGCCCGCGCGGGCTGAAGCAGGTCCCAGCGGTTGCCGTAGAGGTCTTCGAACACGGCCACCTTGCCGTAGACCTCGTCGCGTGGCGTCTCCAGGAAGCGCACGCCGAACGCGGTCATGCGGGCGTGGTCGCGGTCGAAGTCGTCGGTGGTGAGGAAGAACCCGACCCGGCCACCGGTCTGGTCACCGACGCGTGCGGCCTGTTCCTCCGATGTGGCCTCCGCCAACAACAACGACGCACCGTCGCCCGCCGACACCACCACCCAGCGCTTGTCGCCCTGTGGCGTGTCCTCGACCAGCGTGAACCCGAGACCGTCCACGTAGAAGCGGATCGCCTCGTCGTAGTCGCGGACCACCAACGTCACCAAACCAATGGATCGCACGCCGACGAGTATCGCCCTCCCCGCCTGATGAGACGCACCCACAGGGGATTGCGCTGTGTGACAGGGTGATCGCATGGCGGTTACTTCGGAAACGCATCGACTGCCCGTGCGCAAGCTGGTCGCGGCCTCGGCCGGCAACGCGGTCGAGTGGTACGACTGGGGCATCTACACCGCGTTCAGCATCTACTTCGCCACGCAGATCTTCCCGAAGGGCAACGAGGCCGCTGCCCTGCTGAGCACGTTCGCGACGTTCGCGCTGGCCTTCTTCTTCCGCCCGCTCGGCGGGTACCTGCTCGGCCGGTTCGCGGACGTCCGCGGGCGGCGGACCGCGATGCTGCTGACGATCGTGCTCATGTCGGGCGGGTCGGTGGTGATCGGGTTGCTGCCGACGTTCGAGCAGGTCGGGTGGCTGTCCCCGGCGCTGCTGGTGCTGGCGCGGATCGCCCAGGGCATGGCGCTGGGCGGCGAGGTCTCCAACGCGTCGGCGTACCTAGGTGAGATCGCCAAGCCGAGCCACCGCGGGCGGTACTCGTCGTTCTTCTACATCTCGACCGGTGCCGCGGTGCTGGTGGCGTCGCTGCTCGGGTTCTTCCTCAGCCGCAGCCTCGACGCGGCGGCGATGGCGTCCTACGGGTGGCGGGTGCCGTTCCTGGTCGGCGGCGTGCTCGGGCTGATCGGGCTGTGGCTGCGGCGGGCGCTGCCGGAGACCGAGCAGTTCGAGGAGAACCGTGCGAAGGCGGAGAAGCTGAAGAACCCGTTGCTGACCACGCTGCGGGAGCACCCCAAAGCGGTCGGGCAGCTGGTGGGCTTCACGCTGTTGTCGACGCTGTGCTTCTACACGTTCTTCTCGGCGCTGACGCCGTTCGCGGTGAAGACCCGCGGTGCGGACGACGTCGACGTGTTCCTGGCGTTGTCGATCGCCACCGGTGTGTTCATCGTCCTGCAGTACCCGATGGGCTGGCTGGCGGACCGGGTGGGGCGCAAGCCGCAGATCCTGGTGTGGTCGGCGGTGACGGCGGTGCTGATCGTACCGCTGTCCGCGCTGGTGCAGCCGGGGCTGGGGAACCTGCTCGTGGTGTTCTGCGTGGGCCTGGGGCTCTACACGACGATCACGTCGATCGCACCGGCGTTGATGAGCGAGCTGTTCCCGACGGAGCTGCGCGGGCTCGGGATCGGTGCCTGGTACAACCTCACGGTCGCGTTGTTCGGCGGCACGGCGCCGCTGGTGATCCAGGCGCTGCCGGGCACCACGTTCTTCTGGTACGTGGCGGTGGCGGCGGTGATCACGTTCCTGGCGATCCTCACCCTTCCGGAGACAAGGGGTGTTCGGTTGAGCTGAGGCAGAACTCGTTGCCCTCGGGGTCGGCGAGCACGAACCACACGCCGTCCCGGCTGATCACCGCGGCGCCGAGGGCGACGAGCCGGGCCACCTCGGCCTCGACGTCGTCGCACCACAGGTCGACGTGCACGCGGTTCTTGCCGGTCTTGGGTTCCGGGACGCGGTTGAAGAAGAACCGGGGCGACCCGTCCAGCAACACCGACGGGTCGTCCTCGGGGTCGGTGATCCCCTTGCCGCGCAACCGTTCCAGCTCTTCATCGGTGTACGGCGCGAGCTCGTGGTCGTCCAGCACCGCCGCCCAGAACCGGGCGAGCGAGGCGGGGTGGGCGCAGTCGATGACGACGTCGTGCATCCGGGCCATGCGACCGAGGCTAGCGGTGCAGCGGCACCAGGTCGTCGGCGTGCACGACCTCGCGGCGTTGTTCCGCGGGCAGGTCGTGGGACTTGCGGCCGATCACCGACGGCAGCTCCGCCGAGTCGTAGCCCACGACACCGCGGGCCACCACGTCACCGGCGAGGCTGACCAGCTCGACGACGTCACCCGCCTCGAAGTCGCCGTCCACACCGGTGATGCCCGCGGCCAGCAGCGACCGGCGCCGGCCCACGACAGCGGCGACAGCGCCGTCGTCGAGGTGCAGGCGGCCGTTGGCGTCGGTGGCGTACCCGAGCCAGAAGCGGCGGGCGGTGAGCCGTGAACCCGTTGCGGCGAAAGCGGTGCCGACGTCGGCGGAGGTCAGCGCGCGGTGGGCCTCGGTGGCGCCGGTCAGCAGCACCGGGATGCCTGCGGAGGACGCCAGCCGTGCCGCGGCGAGCTTGGAGGCCATGCCACCGGTGCCCAGGCCGGACGCGCCGACGCTCCCGGCCCGCACACCGTCCACGTCCGCGGCGGACGCGACCTCGGAGATGCGCACCGCACCGGGCTGACGCGGGTCACCGGAGTACAGCGCGTCCACATCGGACAGCAGGAACAACGCGTCCGCGCCGACGAGGTGTGCCACCAGCGCGGCGAGGCGGTCGTTGTCGCCGAAGCGGATCTCCTCGGTGGCAACGGTGTCGTTCTCGTTCACGACCGGCACCGCACCGAGGGCGAGCAGGCGGTCGAACGTGCGCTGGGCGTTGCGGTAGTGGGCACGGCGCACCACGTCGTCCGCCGTCAGCAGCACCTGGCCGACGGTCAGCGCGTACCGGCCGAACGAGTTCGCGTACGCGTGCGCGAGCGTCAGCTGGCCGACGCTCGCCGCGGCCTGCTGGGTGGCGAGGTCGCGCGGGCGGCGGGAGATCTTCAACGGCGCCAGGCCAGCGGCGATCGCGCCGGAGGACACGAGCACGACCTGGCTGCCCGCCGCACACCGCGCGGCGAGGGCGTCGACCAGCGCGTCGAGACGCGCCGGGTCGAGCCCGCCTTCCGCTGTGGTCAGGGAGGAAGACCCGACCTTGACCACGATGCGGTTCGCCGAGGCGACCGCGGTGCGAGCTGGTGAGACCACGGGGGCCGTCACGGGTTCACTCCTCGTCGAAGTCGTCACCGTCGTCACCGGCGCCGGGCGCGCGGCGGGCCTTCTTCAGGGCCTTGCGCTCGTGGGCGCCGATGCGGTCGTTGCGCTCGAGACGGGCGTCCGTGCCACGTCCGGTCATCGTCATCGCGATGCCGGCCGGGGTGGTCGGCTCCCAGTCGAAGACCAGGTCGCCGATGGTGACCTGGCAGCCGGGAACGGCGCCCATCTTCACGAGCTTGTCCTCGACGCCCAGCCTGTTGAGGCGGTCCGCGAGGTAACCGACGGCTTCGTCGTTGGAGAAGTCGGTCTGGCGGATCCAGCGCTCGGGGCGTTCGCCCTTCACGATGAAGCCACCCTCGACCGAGGGGTCCTCGGTCACGGTGAAGCCCTGGTCGTCCACGGCGGTCGGCCGCAGCACGATTCGGGTCGACTCCTTCTTCGGCTGGGCCGCGCGGTACTCGCGCACGACCTCGGCCAGCTTGAACGTCAGCTCGCGCAGACCCTGGCGGGACACGGTCGACACCTCGAAGACCGGCAGGCCGCGGGCCTCGATCTCCGGGCGGACGATGTCGGCGAGGTCCTGCGCGTCCGGGATGTCGACCTTGTTGAGGATCACCACGCGCGGGCGGTCCTCGAAGTTGCCGCCCAGCGACGGCGTGTACTCCGAGAGCTCCTTCTCCAGCGCGTCGATGTCCGCGATCGGGTCGCGGCCCGGTTCGTACGTGGCGCAGTCGACGACGTGCGCGAGAACGGCGGTGCGCTCGATGTGGCGCAGGAAGTCCAGGCCGAGGCCCTTGCCCTGCGAGGCGCCGGGGATCAGGCCGGGGACGTCGGCCATCGTGAAGACGGTGTCGCCCGCGGTGATCACGCCGAGGTTCGGCACCAGCGTGGTGAACGGGTAGTCGGCGATCTTCGGCTTCGCGGCGGAGAGCACCGAGATCAGCGACGACTTGCCGGCCGACGGGAAGCCGAGCAGACCGACGTCCGCGACGGACTTGAGCTCCAGCACCAGGTCGCGGGTCTCACCGGGCTCGCCGAGCAGCGCGAAGCCGGGGGCCTTGCGCGCCTTGGACGCGAGCGACGCGTTGCCCAGGCCGCCCCGGCCACCGGCGGCGGCGATCAGCTGGGTGCCCTCGCCGACGAGGTCCGCGACGACCTCGCCGTCCTCGGTCAGCACGACCGTGCCGTCCGGGACGCGCAGGACCAGGTCCTCGCCGTTCGCGCCGTCGCGGTTCGCACCCGCGCCCGCCTTGCCGTTGGTGGCGGAGGCGTGCGGGCGGAAGTGGAAGTCCAGCAGGGTGTGCACCTGCGAGTCGACGACGAGGATGACGTTGCCGCCACTGCCCCCGTTGCCGCCGTCCGGGCCGCCGAGGGGCTTGAACTTCTCGCGGTGCACGGAAGCACAGCCGTTGCCCCCGTTGCCGGCGGCAGCGTGGATCACCACCCGGTCAACAAAACGAGCCACGGAACTACTTCCTCTCAAAGTTCTGGAACAAGCGACGAGGGGCGGTGCCGGATGACCGGTCCCGCCCCTCGCCGAGGTCTAGCTACGTTGCGGAAACGATCCTCAGACCGCGACCGGAACGATGTTGACGGTCTTGCGACCGCGCTTCGTGCCGAACTCCACCGCACCCGGCAGCAGGGCGAACAGCGTGTCGTCCTTGCCGATGCCCACACCGACGCCGGGGTGGAACTTGGTGCCGCGCTGGCGGATCAGGATCTCGCCGGCCTTGACGACCTGACCGCCGAACCGCTTCACACCCAGGTACTGGGGGTTGGAGTCACGGCCGTTGCGGGAACTGGATGCACCCTTTTTGTGTGCCATGAGAAGTCAGGTCCTCACTTACCGGTGATGCCGGTGACCTCGACGCGGGTCAACTTCTGACGGTGACCCTGCCGCTTGTGGTACCCGGTCTTGTTCTTGAACTTGTGGATGCGGATCTTCGGGCCCTTGGTGTGCTCGACGACCTTGCCGGTCACCGAGAACTTCTCCAGGGCCGCCGCGTCAGCGGTGACGTCAGTGCCGTCGACCACGAGCAGCGTCTGGAGGGAGATTTCGGTGCCCGGCTCGCCCTCGAGCTTCTCGACCTCGACGATGTCGCCGACAGCGACCTTGTACTGCTTGCCGCCGGTCTTGACGATCGCGTACATCAGGACGGAAGTCTCCTGCTACTCGATGGTGACGGGCCATGCGCCAAACCGTCTGCGAGAAACCAGCAGAGGAGGCACACGACAGGACCCGTCGGATGGCGGGCCGCAGACAAGGTTACGGGAGTGGGTGCGCCCGGAGCAAACTGGGGTCCCCTGAACCTGTTTCCGCAGGCTGTGCGGTCCCTCACAGGTGCGGTCGCGCACCCCTGACAACGCAGAACCGGGGCCGCGTGAGCGACCCCGGTTCGACGGTTGCTGACCTCAGTCCTCCTGGACCGGCGGGCCCGCGGGCCGCGACACGGCACGGCGCCTGCGGGTGGTGGTGACCACCGGAGCGGGCAGCTGGACCTCGGGCTGCTTCGGGACCTCGGCGACCACCACGGGGGGCGCCTCGACGGCCGGCGGGGCACCGGCGGCGCGCTTGGCCGCACGACGCCGCGGACGGGCCGCGGGAGGCTGCACGGCGACCGGCGCGACGGGCTCGGGTGCCGAGACCGGCTGCGGGGCCGCGACGGCCTCCTGCTCGGGCTCGGCCACCGGCTTGGCCAGCTGGGAGCCGATGCGGCCGGTCACGACCGGCTTCACGGGTTCCGGGGCGACCGGCTCGACGAGTTCCGCCGCGGTCTCCTCGACCACCTCGGGCTCGACGGCCGCCTCAGGCTCGACGGCCGGGGCCGACTCGACGACCGGGGCAGGCTCGGCGACCGCTTCGGGCTCGACGACCGGGTCGATCTCGACCGGCTCGGGGTCCTCGGCGACCTCGTGCGGCACGTCGCCGTTGAGCGCCTGCTCCTCGACGACGACCGCGTCGACAACGGCCTGCGGCTCCTTGTCGCGGCCACGACGACGGCGGCGGCGACGGCCGTGGCCCTCGTGCTCCTGGTCGGCCGCGACGGCGTCCTCGGAGGTGTCCTCGGGCTCGGCCGGCTCCACGACCTGCGGCTCGACCGGCGCTTCGGGGGCCTCGACGGCCGCCTCCACCACCTCGGTGGTCTCCGCGGCCTGGTCGCCGCCCTTGTTGCGGCGCGACTTGCGGCCACCGCCCTGCGACTGCTGCTGCTGGCCACCGTTGCCGCCGCCACCGCCGTGCGAGTGCACCGGCTCGGTCGACACGACGACGCCACGGCCGCGGCAGTGCTCACACGTCTGGCTGAACGCCTCCAGCAGGCCGGTGCCGACCCGCTTGCGGGTCATCTGCACCAGGCCCAGCGAGGTGACCTCGGCGACCTGGTGGCGGGTGCGGTCGCGGCCGAGGCACTCGGTCAGGCGGCGCAGCACCAGGTCGCGGTTCGACTCCAGGACCATGTCGATGAAGTCGATGACGATGATGCCGCCGATGTCGCGCAACCGGAGCTGGCGGACGATCTCCTCCGCCGACTCCAGGTTGTTGCGGGTGACGGTCTCCTCGAGGTTGCCGCCCGACCCGGTGAACTTGCCGGTGTTGACGTCGATGACCGTCATCGCCTCGGTGCGGTCGATGATCAGGTAGCCGCCCGAGGGCAGCCAGACCTTGCGGTCCAGCGCCTTCATCAGCTGCTCGTCGATGCGGTACTCGACGAACGCGTCGTTGTTGCCGACGTGCTTCTTCAGGCGGTCCTGCAGGTCCGGCGCCACGTGGCGGACGTAGCCGTCGATGACGTCCCACGCCTCGTCGCCCTGGACGACGAGCTGCGCGAAGTCCTCGGTGAACAGGTCGCGGACGACCTTCACCAGCAGGTCCGGCTCCTCGTAGAGCAGCGTCGGCGCCTTGGTGGAAGTGCTGGCGGACTTCTCCTTGATGACCTTCCACTGCGCCTGCAGGCGGGTGACGTCGCGCGCCAGCTCCTCCTCGGAGATGCCCTCCGACGCGGTGCGGATGATCACGCCGGCGTCCTCGGGGACGACCCGCTTGAGGATGTCCTTGAGGCGCTTGCGCTCGTTGTCGGGCAGCTTGCGGCTGATGCCCGTGGCACCGCCGCCCGGCACGTACACCAGGAAGCGGCCGGGCAGGCTGATCTGGGTGGTCAGGCGGGCGCCCTTGTGGCCGACCGGGTCCTTCGTGACCTGGACGAGCACCGAGTCGCCGCTGGAGAGCGCCTGCTCGATCTTGCGGGACTTGCCCTCGAGACCGGCGGCGTCCCAGTCGACCTCACCGGCGTAGAGCACGGCGTTGCGGCCGCGGCCGATGTCGATGAACGCGGCCTCCATGCTCGGCAGCACGTTCTGCACACGGCCGAGGTACACGTTGCCGACGATCGAGCCGGAGCCCGACGACGTGACGAAGTGCTCGACCAGCACGCCGTCTTCCAGCACGCCGATCTGGGTGCGGTCACCGTGCTCGCGGACGACCATCGTGCGGGCCACGGCCTCGCGGCGGGCCAGGAACTCGGCCTCGGTCAGCACCGGGGCGCGGCGGCGGCCGGCCTCGCGGCCGTCGCGGCGGCGCTGGCGCTTGGCCTCCAGGCGGGTCGAGCCGCGGATGCTGCGGACCTCGCTGCGCGCGGCCTCGCTCTGGGCGGCGTCGTCGGCCTTCTCGTCGCGCACCTCGCGCACGTGCACGACCGTGTTCGGCGGGTCGTCCTCGGACGACACGTCCTCGTCCGCGCCGGTCTTGCGGCGGCGGCGACGGCGGCGACGGCGGGTCGAGCCCTCGTCACCCTCGTCCTCGGCGGTGTCGTCGGCGTCGGCACCCTCCGCGGGCGCCTCGGCGTCCTCGGACTGGGTGTCGTCGCCGTCCTCACCGCCGTTCTCGGCATCCGCGCCCTTGCCGCGGCCACGGCCACGGCGACCGCGGCGGCGCCGGCGACGGCCCTCGCCCTCGTCGTCACCGTCGACGTCGATGTCGCCGTCGGTGTCCGCGTCGACGTCGGCGGCCTCGGCGGCGTCGAGCTCGTCGGCGGCGAGCTCGCCCACCGACTTCTCGTCCTCGACCGGCTCCTGCTCGACGACGAACGGCGAGGCGGACGCCTTGGGCCGCTCGATCGGCGTCGGCGGCAGGAAGACCGCGCTCGGCGCGGCGAAGACCGGCGCGAGCGCCGGGGCCTCGAACGCGGGGACCGCCGGGGCCTCGTAGTCCTCGGTGATCTCACCGGTGACGACGTCGTCCCAGTCCAGCAGGGTCTCTGCGACCTTCAGCGCGACGTCGCGGCTCACGCTCGACTGCGCACTGCGCGCGACCTCACCGAGGTCGGCCAGCGCCGTCATCACGTCCTTGCTGCTGACGTCCAGCAGTTTGGCCAAGGCGTGCACCCGCAACTTGTCGGGCAGATCGGCCAGCTCAGGGCGTGCGGAAACCACACCCTGCCCGCCGGTCGCACCGGCGGGCTTTTCCGTGTTCGACATGCAGCTCCTCCACCCCCGGGCGCGTCCCGTGAGGACGCGGCCGCGCAGGGGCCTCTCTTGTCTCTCTCCACCGCATGCTCGCGGCGGGAATCCTTGCCTCGCGCGCAGCGGCGTGACGCCTCAGCGGGCGCACGCTTGCGCAGGTCCCACGACGACGCCGCCTCCAGCGCCGCTCCTCCTGTTTGCGTCGCTGACCGGCGTTCCGGCGCTCGTCAGGACTCTCTGTCCTGCTGGAGCGGGTCCGCCAGCCTGCCTTCGTCGTCGAGCCGTCCCTGCGCCATCCGGATTGCTCTCGCAGGAACCGGTGGCACGAGATCGGCGACGACACGAAGCGCATTCAGCACGTCGTCGGGTCGGACGGTAGGCGTTACCTGCCGAACGACCGTCATGAGTATCCCACACGGTGGTGACATTGCGGCGTCATCGTGTCCGGCGTCGCTCGAACGTGGCCCGACCTGTGCCGACACGACCGCGGGCCGGACGTCGACCGTCTTCACGCCGTTCTTCGTGAGCCGCTCGACCTCCACCCGTTCGGCGGAGAGCAGGAGCTCGACCGCCTTCGCGAGCTCAGCGGGGTCGACGCCGTCGAGCTCGATCCGCCATTCGCTCGCGTCGATCCGCTCGGTGAGGTTGCCCCCGCGGGCCTGCACGACCTCGACCACGTCGATGCCGGGTGGCAGCGCCGCGTCGAGGGCGAGCTTCAGCGCCGCCGGGTCGACCTGCTCGACCACGGACACCTCGACGTACTCCGCCTCGCTGGCGACGCCGGTCGGCGCCGCGCCGACCCACGACACCTTCGGGTGAGGGCTGAAGCCCTGCGAGTACGCCATGGGTACGCCGGCCCTGCGCAGTGCTCGTTCGAACGTACGAGCGATGTCGCGGTGCGACGTGAAGCGCAGCCTCCCCCGCTTGGTGTAGCGGAGGCGCAGTTTCTGCACGGCTGCTGCCGACGGGTTGTTGGGCTGGTGGCGGCTCAGTGGTGCTCCCCACGGGTGGGCCTGACGGGTGAGCGGTCCCATCGGCGCAGGCTGTTCGTCCAGTAGGACGGTACCGTGAACTTGATTCAGGACGTTCAGCTTGTCTAGATCGTTGCGCGTGGTTACGGTCCGGCTGACCGGACGCCCCGCCAACCTGGAGGTCCCTGGTGCCTCTGCTCCACCGCGCACGGGCGGCTGCGGTGACCACCGCGCTGCTCGCCGCAGGACTGGTGGCGTCCACGCCCGCCGGCGCCGAGCCGGTGCTCACCAGCTGCACCCAGCCGGGTCCGCTGCTGCGCTACCTCGTGGTGTTCCCGCAGCTCACGACCCCTGCTACGGCGCAGTCGGAAATTGCTGGGGCGTGTGGCACCACCACCGTGTACTACCCGGAGATCGCGGTCGCCGTGGCCACGTCACCGGACCCGTCGTTCCTCCGGCTGATCGGCCCGCAGCGCGCCTACAGCGCCCAGGCCGAGGGTGCCTCCAAGCGCACGGTGAAGCGCAAGAAGGACGACACCGAGCTGCTGCAGCCCGCCGGCGCCCGGTCGAGCGAGCAGTGGGACATGGATCTCATCAACGCCCCGGCGGCGCACTCGATCACGACCGGTTCGCGGTCCGTGGTGGTCGGGGTGCTCGACTCGGGCGTCGCCCGGCACCCCGATCTGGCCGCGGCGCTGGCACCGGAACTGTCCGCGGGCTGCCTGACCGGCAAGCCCGACCCCTCCCCCGCGGCTTGGGCACCGACCACGTCGGCACACGGCACGCACGTCGCCGGCACGATCGCGGCGGCCAACGACGGCCGCGGCATCACGGGCGTGGCGCCCGGCGTGCGCATCGCGTCCGTGAAGGTCGTCGACGACGACGGGTTCATCTACCCCGAGTACGCGGTGTGCGGCTTCATGTGGGCCGCCGCGCAGGGCATGACCATCACGAACAACAGCTACTTCATCGACCCGTACCTGTTCACGTGCCAGAACGCGCCGGGTCAGCGGGTCGTCTACGAGGCCGTGCGGCGTGCCGTGGACCACGCGACCTCGCGCAACGTGCTGACCGTCGCCGCCGCGGGCAACAACGCCGCCGACCTGTCGCGGCCGGGCCGTGACTCGGTGTCACCGACGAACGGCGAGGCGCAGACCCGGCCCGTGGACCCGTCGTGCGTGGTGCTGCCGGCGCAGCTGAAGAACGTCGTCGGCGTGTCAGCGGTGGACGCGACCAAGACCAAGTCCTCGTACAGCTCGTACGGCCTGGGGGCGATCGACGTGACGGCGCCCGGTGGCGACTCGCGGTCCCCCGGCGGGTGCGTGCTGTCGACGGTGCCGTCCGGCTACGACTACTCGTGCGGCACGTCGATGGCGGCGCCGCACGCGGCCGGGGTGGCGGCGCTGATCGCCTCGACGCACCCGGAGGCCGACGCGCTGCAGCTGGGCCGGATGCTGAACGTGCAGGCCACGACGCTGGCGTGCCCTGCGGACTACGACCTGTACGGGACCGGGGTGCAGGACGCGTTCTGCACCGGGTACTCGGAGTACAACTCGTTCTACGGGCACGGTCTGGTGGACGCGCTGGCCGCCGTCACGAGGTGACGTCGCAGGCCACGGACGGTCCCGTTTCCGCACTGAACGACGCCCCCGCTACTTCGAGCAGCAGGGGCGTCGTTCAGGACACGGGGTCGTTCACTTCGAGGTGAGCGCCGGGTTCTTCACCGGCGAACCGACGCCGACCGGGGAGATCGGCAGCAGTTTGCGGCCCGTCGGGCCGACCTCGATGTCGGTGCCCATCGCGGGGCACACGCCGCAGTCGAAGCACGGGGTCCAGCGGCAGTCGTCCTGCTCGCGCTCGTCGAGCGCGTCCTGCCAGTCGGCCCAGAGCCACTCCTTGTCGAGGCCCGAGTCGAGGTGGTCCCAGGGCAGGACCTCCAGCTCCTCGCGCTCGCGGGTGGTGAACCAGGCGAGGTCGACGCCGAGCGGCTCCAGCTCGCGCGCGGCCATCGTGGTCCAGCGCTCGTAGGAGAAGTGCTCGCTCCAGCCGTCGAACCGGCCGCCGTCGCGCCACACCGCCTCGATGACCTTGCCGATGCGGCGGTCACCGCGGCTGAGCAGGCCTTCGATGAGGCTGGGCTTGCCGTCGTGGTAGCGCATGCCGATGTTGCGGCCGAGGCTGCGGTCGGCGTTGACGGCCTCGCGGAGCTTGCGCAGCCGGTCGTCCACGACGTCCGGGTCGCACTGCGGGGCCCACTGGAACGGCGTGTGCGGCTTGGGCACGAACCCGCCGATCGAGATGGTGCAGCGGACGTCGTTGCGGCCACTGGCCTGGCGGCCGGCGCGGATGACGTTCTTGGCCATCTCGGCGATCTGCAGGACGTCCTCGTCCTCCTCGGTGGGCAGGCCGCACATGAAGTACAGCTTCACCTGCCGCCAGCCGTTGGAGAACGCCGCGGACACCGTTCTGATGAGGTCCTCTTCGGACACCATCTTGTTGATGACGCGCCGCATCCGCTCGCTGCCGCCCTCGGGCGCGAAGGTGAGGCCCGAGCGACGTCCGTTGCGGGACAGCTCGTTCGCGAGGTCGATGTTGAACGCGTCGACGCGGGTGCTCGGCAGGCTCAGGCCCGTGTTGGTGCCCTCGTAGCGGTCGGCGAGGCCCTTGGTGATCTCGGCGATCTCGCTGTGGTCCGCACTGGACAGCGACAGCAGGCCGACCTCTTCGAAACCGGTCGCCTCCAGGCCCTTCTGGACCATGGCGCCGATGCCCTCGATGGACCGCTCGCGCACCGGGCGGGTGATCATGCCGGCCTGGCAGAAGCGGCAGCCGCGGGTGCAGCCGCGGAAGATCTCGACGCTCATCCGCTCGTGGACGCTCTCGGCGAGCGGCACCAGCGGCTGCTTCGGATACGGCCACGCGTCGAGGTCCATCGTGGTCCGCTTGAAGACGCGGTACGGCACCCGGTCGCGGTTGGGCACCACGCGCTGGATGCGGCCGTCCGGCAGGTACTCCACGTCGTAGAACCGCGGGATGTAGACGCCGCCGGTCTCGGCCAGGCGGGTCAGCACCTCGTCGCGGCCACCGGGGCGGCCCTCGGCCTTCCAGTTCTTGACGATCTCGGTGATCTCGAGGACGGCTTCCTCACCGTCGCCCAGCACCGCCGCGTCGACGAAGTCCGCGATCGGTTCCGGGTTGAACGCCGCGTGCCCACCGGCGACCACGATCGGGTCGTCCTCGGTGCGGTCGGCGGCGTGCAGCGGGACGCCCGCGAGGTCCAGCGCCGTGAGCATGTTCGTGTAGCCCAGCTCCGTGGCGAAGCTGATGCCCATCAGGTCGAACGCCTTCAGCGGCCGGTGCCCGTCGACCGTGAACTGCGGCACCCCGTGCTCGCGCATCAGCGCTTCGAGGTCCGGCCACACGGCGTACGTGCGCTCGGCGAGCACGTCCGGGAGCTCGTTGAGGATCTCGTAGAGGATCATGACGCCCTGGTTGGGCAGCCCGACCTCGTACGCGTCCGGGTACATCAACGCCCAGCGCACGGACGCCTCGTCCCAGTCCTTGACGGTCGCGTTGAGCTCCCCGCCGACGTACTGCACCGGCTTGGAGATCCGCGGCAGCAGGGGCTCCAACCTGGGGAAAACAGACTCGGCACTCACGCGACCAGAGTAACCGCCCCCACGTTGACGGCCGAATCGCCTGCCGCACCGCTCAGTCCAGCAGCAGTTTGCCGAGCCGCCGCGCCGCCACCACCGTGCCCACCGCGGCCATCACCGCGAAGTACGCGAGGTGGCCGAGCATCCCCCAGCCCACGACGCCCAGCGTGAGGCCGCGCATCAGCTCGATCGCGTGGTAGAGCGGGGTCCACGAGACCACGACCCGCACCCAGCCGGGGTAGACCGACAGCGGGTAGAACGTGGTCGAGAACAGGAACAGCGGCAGCACGGCCAGCTGCACCAGGTCGAAGTCCTGCCACGAGCGCATGAACGTCGTCGCCGCCATGCCCACCGCCGCGAACGCGAACGCGACCAGCAACGCCACCGGCAGCGCGAGCAACGCCCACGGCGACGCGATCAGACCCATGCCGAGCATCACGGCGAGGAACCCGGCCGAGTACAGGCCGCCGCGCAGCAACGCCCAGGCGATCTCGCCGATCGCGATGTCCATCGGCCCCATCGGCGTGGCCAGCATCGCGTCGTAGAGCTTCAGGTACTTGAACTTGAAGAACACGTTGAACGTGGCGTCGTACACGGCCCCGTTCATCGCGCTGGCCGCCAGCAGCGCCGGCGCCACGAACGCCGCGTAGCCGACCGGCTGCCCGTCCGGCCCGGTGACGGCCGTGACCATCTGGCCGAACCCGAGCCCGAGCGACCACAGGAACAGCATCGGCTCGAAGGCACCGCCGACCAGCACGAACCACGCGCGCCGGTTGACGACGGCGGCCCGTTCGACGAGCACGCTCGCCTTCCCGCCGTAGAGCCCCGGCGGTACCACCCGCCACAGCAGCCCCACGCTGGCGGGCACGGCCCGTCGCCGGTCGAGGGTCCCGGTCATCTCACACCGCCAGCCTGCGTCGGAAGTACCTGACGCCGAGCGCGAGCCCGGCCGCCGCCAGCACCGCGAGGTAAGCGACGTGCCCGAGCGCGGGCAGCACCCCGAGCGTGCCGAACGCCGCTCCCCTGGCCAGCTCGATGCCGTGCCACGCGGGCGTCAGCCACACCACCGGCAGCAGCCACTCCGGCAGTTGGGCGACAGGGAAGAACGCGCCGGTGAACAGGGTCATCGGCATCAGCACGAACCGGAAGACCGTCGTGAAGCTGTCCGGTTTGTCCAGCCGCGCGCTGTAGGCGATGAGCGGCGCGCTGAACGCGAGCCCCGCCAGCGCCCCGAACGGGACCGCCCACAGGATTCCCGGTCCGGCCGCCGCTCCGAGCGCCGCGGCGATGACGACGAACACCGCGGACCGCGCCACGAGCTGGGTGCCGATCCACATGACCTGCCCGTACAGCACCTGAGCGGGCGTGATCGGGGTGGCCACCATGCCGATGTACGTCTTCTGCCACAGGAACGCCGACATGATCGCGTACGTCGACTCGAACGTGGCGCCCTGCAACGCCGTGACGACGACCAGCGCGGGCGCGAGGTACTGCAGGTACGGCACGCCGCCGAGCAGCTCGGTCGACCGCACCTGCGACCCGAACCCGAACCCGAGCGCCAGCAGGAACAGCACGGGCGTGAGGAAGCTCGACACGACCGTGGCCCGCCAGTTGCGCCGGTACCACGTCCAGTGCTTCTCGAACCCGTACCAGGAGGCCCGCAACGTCCGCATCAGTCCACCAACGTCCGGCCGGTGAGCCGGAGGAACACGTCCTCCAGCGAACTGCGCCGCACCAGGCTGGACACCGGCTGCACCCCGTTGTCGTGCACGGCTTGCAGCGCCCGCTCACCGTCCTGCGCGTACAGCAGCAACCGGTCCGGCAGCACCTCGACCCGCTCCGCGAACCGCCCGAGGTCCGGTTTCTCCGCACCGGGCCGGAACCGCAGCTCCAGCACCTCCCGCGTGGAGTAGCGGCTGATCAGCTCCGCGGGCGATCCCTCGGCCGCGATCCGCCCGCCGTCCATGACCACGAGCCGGTCGCACAGCTGCTCGGCCTCGTCCATGTAGTGCGTGGTGATGATGAGCGTGACGCCTTCTTGCTTGAGCCGGAACAGCCTGTCCCACAACAGGTGCCGCGCCTGCGGGTCGAGCCCCGTGGTCGGTTCGTCGAGCAGCAGCAGCTCCGGGTCGTTGACCAACGACCGCGCGATCGTGAGCCTGCGCTTCATCCCACCCGACAACGGCTCCACCTCGTGGTCCGCGCGGTCGGCGAGCTGGGCGAACTCCAGCAGCTCGGTGGCCTTCTCCCGGCACCGCTGCCGCGACATCCCGAAGTACCTGCCGTAGACCTGGAGGTTCTGCCGGACCGTGAGCTCCGTGTCGAGGTTGTCGAGCTGCGGCACCACCCCGAGCCGCGCGCGGATCCTCGGCCCGTCCACGTCCGGGTCCAGGCCGAGCACCTTCAGGTCCCCACCGGTCCGCCCGGACACGCACGAGATCATCCGCATGGTCGACGACTTGCCCGCCCCGTTCGGCCCCAGGAACCCGAACGCCTCCCCCTTGCGCACCTCGACGTCGATGCCGCGCACGGCCTCGAACGCCCCGAAGTGCTTGGTGAGCGCCTTGGCCTCGACGAGGTTCTCCACCCGCCCGACGTTAGCCAAGGGGTCTGACAATTCTCGACGCATTTACGATCGCCCCATGCCGGAGATCGAACTGCGGTGGCCGCACGAGGCAAACCCCCGGCTGCGCGCCGAGATCCACACCGTCGTGCACGACGTGGTCGCTGCCGGCGGCGCCGTCGGCTACCACTCGCCGCCGGGTCCGGACCGGCTCTCGGCGTGGCTGGACGGCGTTCTGGAACAGGTCCGCGACGGCGACGCCGCGTTCGTGACCGCCGTGGTCGACGGCGTGGTGCGCGCCGTCGGGTTGTGGCGGCGCGGGGGCACCGCCGTGTTCCAGCACCGCTGCGAGGTTCAACAGGTCATGGCCCACCCAGCCGCGCGTGGGCTCGGGCTGGGGCGGCTGGTGGTGCAGGGCTTGGTGGACAGCGCGCGGGCGGCCGGGTTCGAGATCGCCATGCTCGGCGTGCGCGGCAACAACCACGGGGCGATCGAGCTGTACGAGCAGCTCGGGTTCCGCGAATGCGGGCGGATGCCCAACGCGATCGCCGTCGGGGCGGACCGCTGGGACGACGTGTGGATGTACCTGCCGCTCAGTCATCCCGAGGGGACGCGGTTGAACGGCTCTTCGCCGGGTGGGCTGGGGTCAAGCCCTCGGCGGGGAGCTGGGTTTTGATCGAGCCGAAGGCGAGGCGTTTCGAGCTCTTCCTCGGGCTTTGGCGGTGGTGGCTTCCCCGTCGAGCGCTCCGATGGTCCTGCCGGGCCTGAGAGGGGATGTCGAGCGCAAGGACACGCTCCCGCAGGCGTCCCCTCAGAAACAGGACCCCCTGATCAACCCGACTGTACTCAGCGGGTCTGACAACCAGGGGGTCCGACGAACTCAGACGGCTCAGACGCTCAAGCGCCCAAGCTCAACGCGCTCAGCTCACCGCTTCACGCAGAATCCCTGCAACCTCAGAGGTTCGGGAACCAGATCTTGATCTCGCGCTCCGCCGACTCCGCCGAGTCCGAGCCGTGCACGAGGTTGTACTGCACCTCGGTGCCGAAGTCGCCGCGGATCGTGCCGGGCGTGGCCTTCTCGACGGGGTCGGTTCCGCCGGCGAGCTGGCGGAACGCCGGGATGGCGCGGACGCCCTCGACGACGAGCGCGACCAGCGGGCCGCCGGTGATGAAGTCGACGAGGTCGTTGTAGAACGGCTTGCCGTCGTGCTCCGCGTAGTGCTGCTCGGCGGTAGCACGGTCAGCCGTGCGGAGCTCCAGCGCGGCGAGCTTGAGGCCCTTGCGCTCGATGCGGGCGATCACCTCGCCGACCAGACCACGCTCGACGCCATCGGGCTTGACCAGAACCAGGGTGCGCTCGGACACGACGGTGTGACTCCTCGAAAACAGGTACGGGATGTCCGCACAGGGTAGCCGCGCCCGCGCGGTGCACGTCGGGAGGGCTGTGACCGGCGATACGCCATAGTTCTGCGGGTGGATGCAAAGCACACCGGGTCCGCGGTGACCGGCGCCGCCGTTCTGTTCGTCCTGCTCAGGCTGCTGGCCGTGTCGCACTATGATTGGCACACGGCGTTCGCGCTGCTGCACACGCTGGAACTGGATGACGCGCCAGGGTTGTTCCTCGGCACGTTCATGGCGGACGACCGGATCAGCACGGTGTTGCTGATGGTGGTCACGCCGGCGACCTTCTTCTTCTACCTCCGCACGCGCAAGGACCCCGAGCGGGCGAACACGACGGCGTTGCTCACGTTGATCGTGCTCGTGGCGCTGATGGTGTCGCACACGCTCACGTACCACCGGTGGTGGATGCCGCTCGGCGCGGTCGCGCTGGGGGTGGGGTTCGTGCTGGTCATCAGGAACGCGCGGTGGTTGCTGCACTGGTTCGCGTGGCTCCTGGCCGGGACGGCGCTCGCGGTGGCGGCGGTCGTCAGCACGCCGTGGGTGCCGAAGGAGCGGATCAACGACTCCGAGGACGTCTACGTGTTCGAGACGAGCCCCGGCTACCTCAAGGTGCTCAAGGCGCAGGACCGCGAGTTCGCGATCCTGCGCTCCGAGGACGTCACCAAGCGGGTGGAACTCGCGGACCACTGACTCCGGGTGGCGTCAGCTCTGGTGAACCAGCCGCTCGGGGGCCGCACCGGTGCTGAGCACGCTCGCGCCAGCTTGCCGTCCTCGGCCTGCTTGTCCAGGTACACGAGCATCGGCAATGCGATCACCTCGCAAACGATCCGCGGTTCTGAAACGAAACGGGCGGTGAGTGGCACGCGCCGCCACCCACCGCCCGCTCCCCCTCAGTGCACGAGCACCGGCTGGGCGTCGCGGGACACCGCGACCTGCCGGAGCACGAACACCGCCAGTGCCAGCGCGACCGCCACCAGGCCGGCGCTGATCCAGAACGCCAGGTGGAAGCCCGACGTCAGCGCCTCCAGCCGGCCGACGCCGGACGCCAGCAGCGACGACGTGTACGTGGTCGAGGTGGTGGCGAGGACGGCGAGGCCCAGTGCGCCGCCGACCTGGGCGGTGGTGTTCACCAGGCCGGAGGCGAGGCCCGCCTCGTCGTGGGCGGCGCCGGACATGGCCAGCGTCATCAGCGACGGGAACGACAGGCCCATGCCGATGCCGACCGGTGCGACCGCGGGCAGGATGTCGGCCACGTACGAGCCGTCGACCGGCACCTGCGTGAAGACGACCATGCCCACCAGCATCAGGACCAGGCCGAGGATCAGCATGTTGCGCTCGCCGAACCGGGTGTTCAGGCGGGCCGAGAGCGACACCGAGAACACCGCGATGGCAACGGCGACGGGCATGAAGGCCAGGCCGATCTGCAACGGCGTGTACGCCAGCACGAGCTGCATGTAGAGGGTGCCGAGGAAGAACAGGCCGAACATGCCCGCGACCATCGAGATCTGCACGAGGTTCGCGCCCGTCACGTTCCGGGAGCGGAACACGCGCAGCGGCAGCAACGGCTTGGTGGCGTGTCGTTGGCGCAGGACGAACGCCACCAGCAACGCCACCGCCACGGCGCCGAGGGCCAGGGTGTGCACCGAGCCGAAGCCGTAGTGCTCGGCCTTGACGATCGTGTAGACGCCCAGCATCACCGCGGCGACGATCAGCAGCGCGCCCAGCACGTCCGCGCCCTCGCGCAGGCCCAGGCCGGGTGAGTCGGGCACCAGGCGCACGGCGGCAAGGGCGGCCACGATGCCGATCGGGATGTTCACGAAGAAGATCCAGTGCCACGACATGGTGTCCGTGAGCACGCCGCCGAGCAGCAGGCCGATGGACGCGCCCGCTGCTGCGACGAAGCTGAACACGCCGATGGCGCGCCTCTGCTCGTCGGGCTTCGGGAACATCGTCACGACCATGCCCAGCGTCACGGACGTGGCCAGCGCGCCGCCAGCGCCCTGCACGAACCGCGCCACGACGAGCATCTCGGAGCTGATCGACAGGCCGCACAGCAGCGAGGCGGCGGTGAACACGCCGAGGCCGATCAGGAACACCCTCTTGTGCCCGACCAGGTCGCCGAGGCGGCCGGCGAGCAGCAGCAGACCGCCGTAGGCGATCAGGTACGCGTTCACGACCCAGGCGAGGCCCGCCTGGCCGAACTTCAGGTCCTCGTCGATCGCGGGCAGCGCGACGTTCACGATCGTCTGGTCCAGCACGATCATCAACATCCCCGCGCACAGCACGATCAGCGCCGGCCAGCGCGAATCCGTCTTCGGTCCCCCTGTTGTCATAAGAGGAACCGTAGCAGATAGTTTTTTACGGGACTATCTGTTACCCGATCGCCTGGCGCAGCGCCCTCTTGCGCGGGGGCTTCTCACAGGGGACGACGGCACCGAGACGACCCTCGACCAGCCTGGTCAGGCCGTTGACGAGGCCGGACCGCTCGTCTTCCGGCAACGACAGCAGGACGCTGTTCACGACGTCCGCGTACACGTCGTCGGCCTGCTCCGAGATGGACCGGCCCCGTTCGGTTACGACGACGACGCGGGCACGGCGGTCCGTCGGGGACGGCCTGCGCTCGGCGAACCCCGCGGCCTCCAAGGCGTCCATCGTCACGACCATGGTCGTCTTGTCGATGCTGACGATGTCGGCGATCTCGGTCTGCGTGCGGTCCGCGTCGAGAGCGGTCGCCAGGACGCAGCGGGCCCGCGGAGTCAACCCGATCTCCGCGAGCCTCGCCGTCAGTTCGGTCTCCAGTGCGTGACCTGTGCGGTGCAACAGCATCATCAGGTCGGTACACCCCTTCGTGCCCATGAGCACTAAGGTACCAAACTATTTTGTTATAAACTGTTTTTCAGCGGTACTACCGCTCCAGCACCACGACCGACCGCGCGGCTCCCGCCTTCTTCTCGCTGGTCACCGGCTTCCAGTCACCCGGCGGCAGCGCGATGGCCTGGTCGTCCGGGTACGGGTTGATGACCACGAGCACGCCGCGCCGGGCCGGGTCCACGTCGGGTCCGACGGTGTCGTCGACGTGCATGACGACCACACCGGACCGCGCCGCCGGGAACGACACCTTCTGCTGCACCAGGTCGGCCGACCCGAGCGAGAACAGCGGTGAGGACTGCCGGATCCGCAGCAGCTCCAGCGTCGCGTCCAGCGCGGCCTTCATGTCCGCGGCCGCCGGCTTCGGCAGCGACAGCAACGGCTTCGCGTACGGCCACTTCGCCTCGTTGTCGGCCTTGGGCGGCAACCCGCGGCCGAAACCGTTGTCGCGCAACGACGGGTCGTACCGGTTGAACCAGTCACCGGAGTCGTAGCTGTTGCGGTCCAACGACTTCGAGCGCAGGAACTCGGTGCCCGCGTGCACGAACGGCCGCCCCTGCCCCAGCAACACCGGTGCCAGCGCCACCGTCTGCATCTTCACCCGGTCCGCCATCGACGTCTCGGGCTTCAGCTTGTACGTCAACGCGTCGAACAACGCCTCGTTGTCGTGCGCGTCCACGTACGTGATGGCCTCCAACGGCTGCCCGGTGTACCCGGCGGCGGTGCCGTTGTACTGCACGTCCCGGCCGGTGACGACCGGCCCGGCGGTGGATTGGAAGCGGTACGACGCCATGTTGCCGGCCATGCCGAGCTTCACCAGGTCGCTGTAGTTCTCCAGCCGTGCCGCGACGTTCCCGTTGGCGGGCGAGGAGTTCACGTCACCGGCCAGACCGGAGCCGAGGCCCTGCACGCGCGGGTCGTCGTCGAACGGCCCGCCGCCGCGCACCGCGTCGCGCAGCCGGTCGCTGAACGTGCCGATGCCCGTCCCTGCCATGTTCGCCTGCGTGGCCTGCTCGAACCGGGCGTTGCCCGCGACCTCGCCGAAGTCCCAGCCCTCGCCGTAGACGCCGATCTTGCGCCCGTCCACGCCGTCGCGCTCCACCGTCAACGCGTCCAGAGCGGCGCGCACGGCGAGGATGTTCGCCTTCGGGTGGTGGCCCATCAGGTCGAACCGGAACCCGTCCACCTTGTACGTGCGGGCCCACCGCACCACCGAGTCGACGACGAGCTTGCCCATCATGGCGTTCTCGGTCGCCGTGTTCGCGCAGCACGTGGAGTTCGCGACCGACCCGTCGAGGTTGAGCCGCTGGTAGTAGCCGGGCACGACCTTGTCGAGCACCGAGGTCGGTGCGTCGCCGAACGCCGCCGTGTGGTTGTAGACGACGTCCACGACCACGCGGTTGCCGTTGTCGTGCAACGACTTCACCATCTCGCGGTACTGCTTCGAGCGGGCCCAGCCGTTCTGCGCGTCCGCCGTGGCGTAAGAGCCCTCGGGAACGTCGTAGTGGAACGGGTCGTAGCCCCAGTTGAAGCCGTCACGGGCGGCCACCGCGCCCACGCAGGCCTGCTGCTGGTCCGAGTCCGCGGGCAGCGACGGCAGGTCGCACGCGGGCGTGGCCTGCTCGGAGCGCTTCTCGGGGATCGTCGCGATGTCGAACGTCGGCAGCAGGTGCACGGTGTCCATGCCCGCCGCGGCCAGCGTCCTGAGGTGCTTCATGCCGACCGAGTCACGGTGCGTGAACGCCTTGTACGTGCCGCGGTCGGCGGCCGGAACGGACTCGTCGCCGATCGAGAAGTCCCGCACGTGCAGCTCGGTGATCGCACCGACCATCCCGCGAGCGACGTCACGGGACCACCCGGCGGGCATGGTCCGGCTGTCCTCGAGGTCCGCGAACTGCGAGTGCGTCGAGTTCACCGACAGCGCCACGGAGTACGGGTCGGTGACCACGACCGTGCGCTGCCAGTTGGTGACCTCGAACTGGTAGTACCTGTTCTCCCAGTCGCCGGAACCGCTCCACGACCCCGAGGCGTCGTCGCGCTTGAGCTGCACGACCTTCCGCGGCTCACCGGAGGGCTGGTCGAACAGGCGCAGCTTCACGTTCTTCGCCGTCGGCGCCCACAGCCGGACCGATGCGCGGCCGTGGTCGAAGGTCGGCCCGAACGCCAGCTTCGTCGCGGCGGCGGCATAGCGGTCGTCCAGCACGCCCGCGATCTGCACGCCCGTCCGGTGCCGGATCGCACCGCCCGCATCGACGTGGACGGCGGAGAGCTTGTCCCGCAACGCTTCGTCGACGAACCCGCGCACCGCGAACACCGGCTTGCCCTTGAGGTGCGGGAGCCGCGCCGGCACCGCCTCGGTCGTGGGCGAGAGCCTCAGCACGCGCGAGCCGTGCTCCAGCCGGTAGCCGTCGGACTGCACGACCGGCACGTCCCACACGACCCTGTCGCGCGAGATCCAGATCGCCTTCGCCTTGGTCAGGTCGTCATCGGCGGCCGGACCGGCGTTCGGCGGCAGCAGGTAGGTCTCGTTCCCCTGCAACTGCCACACCTCGTTCCCCTTCTGCCCCAGGTCGAGGAACTGGTCGGGCCCGGGGTCCTTGGCGTCGCCGCGGTGGACGAGGTAGCTCAGCCCCGCGGCGCCCGCGGCGAGCGGCACCGACCAGTACACGCCGAACCGGTCCCGCCCGTCCGGCACCCGCGACTGGTTCCAGCCAGGTGACGGCTCCGCGGAGCCCGTCCAGTGGTACATCGTCCAGTCGGTGTAGTCGCCGTCCGGCCGGTTGTAGTGGATCACCGCCCGGTTCTCGGCCGCGGCCGGGGAAGCGTGCACCTCGCCGTTCGCCACCCACGCGTGACCGCTCGTGAACGTGCCGGACGCCTCCACGGTCGTCCCGCGCACCACCGAGAAGTCGGTGGTCGGCGGCAGTTCCGCGATCCCGTTCGAGAACGGCACGTCGGCACGTCCGGCCACGCGCACCACGGCACCCGTGGAGTCACCGACGTGGTGCACGACCGCCTTGCCGGTGGCCGCCTGCTCGGACGGGTGCACGGCCGGGTCGCCCTGCTTCAGCCACACCTCGGGCGTCACGCTCGGGTCGACGACCCGGTCGGCGTTCGTGTCCTTCTCGTCGCCCTTGTGCGCGATGATCCCGACGGACTTCGCGCCCGGCTTCAGCTTCACCCACGCGAACCGCCCGTAGGTGTCCTCGCCGGCGAACGGCAGCGGCGTGCTCCACTCGGTCGGCGTCTCGACGTCGCCCCAGACGTGCAGGCCCCAGCCGTCGTAGTCGCCGCGCGCGTAGTGCACGACCAGCCAGTCCGGGTTCTTCGTGCCGGGGTCCGGCAGCGGCGGTGCGGCCACGAGCGACACGAACGCGCCGTCCGCGCCGATCTCGCCGGACTTCGCGACCACCCGCAGCTCGACGCGCTTGCCCACGGCCGCACCCGGCAGCGCCGACAGGTCCGCGAACACCCGGTACGGCGCCGCGTCGTCGGTGCCCAGCACGGTCCAGTCGGACTTGCCCTCGACGCGAGCGGCGAAGGTGGCGGCCGCGTTGGCCGTGCCGATGCCGTCGGCACGCAGCTCGACCCGTTCGTCCAGCACGGTTCCGGCGGCCGGGGCGACCAGCACGGGCGCCGGCTTCGACTTGGCGACGTCGCTGGTGCCCTTGAGCACCAACGCCGACAGCGCGGGCACGGTCACCGTGACACGGCCGTTCTGGACCTGGGCGTTCTCGAACCCGGCCGAGGACACCGGCACGGTGACGGTCGCGGGCGCGGTACCGGCGTTCGCGACGACGAGGTGCTCACGAACGAGGATGCGGCTGAACGCGAACACGTCCCCGTCGGCGTACCGCAGCACCTGGTTGCCGTCCCGCCACACGGGGTCCTCGTCGACCTGCGCCGCGAGGGCCTTGAGCTGCTGGTACAGCGGGTGCGCGGTGTTGAAGTTGTCGACGGCGCCGGTGCGGTCCGAGCCGATCAGCTTCTCCGCCACGTACTCGGGCGTCTTCGAGGCGAACATGTCCTGGCGCGCCAGCTTGTCGCCACCCGTGCCCGCGAAGCCCTGCTCGTCGCCGTAGTAGACGACCGGGTTGCCGCGCCACAGGTACATCAGCCGGTTGCCGAGCTTGAGGCGCTCCAGCAGCTCGGCGTCGGTGATGCCGGGCCGGTCGTTGCGGATCATCCACGCGACCCGGCCCATGTCGTGGTTGCCCAGGAACGTCGGCAGCGACGAGGCGTTGGAGTCGACGTCGGTGTAGCGGTCGTCGTCGAGCAGCACCTCGCCGAGGCGCTGGGCGCCCTTGCCGGCCAGAAAGCTCACGGCGCTGCTCTGGAACGGGAAGTCCAGCGTGGCCTGCATCCGGCCCTCGGTCGTGTACTTCGAGGTGTTCTCCGGTGAGGAGTCGAAGACCTCGCCGAACACGAAGAAGTCCTTCTTGCCCTTGCGGTTCGCGTACTGCTTCACGTGCGGCGCGAGCGCCTGCCAGAACTCCAGGTTGACGTGCTTGACCGTGTCGACCCGGTAGCCGTCGATGTCGAGCGTGTCGATCCAGCTGGTGAAGATGTCCTTCATGCCGTTGACCACGCGCGGGTGCTCGGTCATCAGGTCGTCGAGCCCGGAGAAGTCGCCCTGCTCGCTCGACTCACCGGAGAACGTCGAGTCGCCGCGGTTGTGGTAGAGCGTGGAGTCGTTGAGCCACAACGGGAACTTCGTCGGGCCGTCCTTGACCGGCGTGTACGGGAACGACTTGGCCGCGTCCAGCTTCGGGAAGTCCTTCCGCCCCGCGTGGTCGGCGAGGTCGAACGGCTTGCCCGAAGCGTCCAGGTACGGCTGCGCACCCGTGGACACGTACGCGTTCTTGCCCTCGGCGTACTTGATCACGTCGGCGGTGTGGTTCGCGACGATGTCGAAGAACACCTTGATGCCACGCCGGTGCGCGTCGCGGATCAGCTCGCGCATCTCCTGCGTGGTGCCGAAGTGCGGGTCGAGCTTGGTGAAGTCGATGGTCCAGTAGCCGTGGTAGGCGGCGCTGTCGCCCTGCACCCAGCGGTTGAGGAACATCGGCGTCATCCAGATCGCCGTGATGCCCATGCCGTCGAGGTAGTCGAGCTTCTGGTGCAGGCCCTTGAGGTCACCACCATGGTAGAAGCCCTTGTCGGCCGGGTTGAACCCGTTCTCGGCACTGCTGCTGCGACCGCGGTCGTTGCGGGGGTCGCCGTTCGCGAACCGGTCCGGCATCACGAAGTAGAAGCGCTCACCCCGCAGGTCGTCCCGCTTGGGCGGCAAGGCGAGTTTCGAGTCACCGGCGCGCACACCGGGCGCGATATCCACCACCTCCCCCACGGCCAGGCGTTGCTCCGGTGGAGCGGCAACGGCCTGGACGGGTGTGAGAGGCAGTAGGACCAGTGCAGCGAGCGCGGCGACGACCCGACGCATCGCGACCTCCTTGTCGCAACTTCTTGCAGGGTTGCTGCACGAAACCACGAGAAACAGGGGGAAACAATACGTCGGGGCGTGCAAACATTTGCGGTCAGCGGGTCGGGCGGTGGTAGGTCGGCACCACGTGCAGCGGGTGGACGCCCCAGTCGGTGATCGCCTGCAACGCGAGCTGGCCCAGCCCGACCACGTTGTTCGCCGCCGCCGGGGCCTCCAGCGTGGGCAGGCCGTTGAACTGGGTGTTCGCCGACGGCGCGGGGGACGCGGAGGCGATCGCGACCGGGTCGCCGTCGAAGAGGCCCTGCACGGTCAGCAACACGTACGGGTCCTGCTTCAGCTCGTTCTCCAGCTGCTCGACGAAGATGTGCTCACCGCGTTTCGCCGCGGCGAACACGCACCGGCCGAGCCGTTCGAACGCCTCCCGGCACGCCTCCGGTGTCGCCGCCGCCAGCGCCTCCTCCTCGCTCACCCCGGTGAGCACGGTCTTGGTCCCGGTCGTGGCGTCGCCGTAGCGGTTCGGGATCAACAGCTCGCCGGTGTCCTGGTCGAGCAGCACGACGTCGCGGAACCGGTGGCCCGGCGCGTGGGCGCGGGTCAGCACCCCGGAACCGAGCCGGCTCGACAGCGCGTCGTCGGGCAACCGCCAGTACGTCCGCTGCTCCCCCTGCTGCAACGCAACGCAGCCGCCGACCGGGATGCCCGGCACCGCCGTGGCCAGCTGCCCGCTGAACTGCGCACGCACCTCGTCCGCGAGGCTCTCCGGCGTGCCCGGCGCCTCCGTCGTGCCCGCGTGGCGGTGGAAGGTGACCGCCATGTCCAACGGGTGCGGGCCCCATTCGAGCGCCGCGTGCAGGACGAGCTCACCGATGCCGCGCAGGTTCTCCGCCGTGACGGGCGCCCTGATCCCCGGACTGCCCTGGAACGGCGTGTTCTCCGAGGGCGCCGGCGAGCACGAGACGAGCACGACGTCCTCGTCCTCGTGGTGCTGCATGCTCAGCACCGCGAACGGCTCCGACCGCCCGACCTGGTGCGTGATCGGTTCGATCGTGAGGTACTCGTTGCGGCCGTCGGCCATGTCGGCCAGCCGCCCGAGGGCGCGGTAGGCCTCCTTGAGCGCCTCGGGCGTGACCGCCGCGTACGCCTCGTCACGGGTGACCGGCTGGAGCCGGGTGTGGACGCCCAGGGAGGCGCCGTCGGTCATGAACCGGTCCATCATCAGGGCGGTTCCGGTGCGCTCGTCGACCACGAGCACCTCGCGGAACCGGGCCTCGCCGTGTGGGGAGCGACCCAGGGTGCCACGGCCGAGCCGGTGCGGCACGGCCTCGCCGACCAGCTTCCAGTAGGTGGTGCGTTCGCCGATCTGCAGCGCGATGTGGCCGTTGACCGGGAGGCCGCACTCGGCATTGACGAGCTGGGAGTTGAACACCGCGTCCACCTCCGGCGGGAGCTGCGGCGCCGGTGGTGCCACGAACGCCGGGTCGACCCGTGCGGTGCTCACGAGCTGGTGCATCAACCGGCGCACGCGCGACAGCGGGTGGTCGGGGAAGCGGCTGTCGAACCGCGGGTCGTCGCCCGCGTGGAACGGCAGCCGGCCCTGTACCTGCGGCGCGTACGGGTGCGGCAGGACCCAGCGCTGGAACCCGATCTCGGCGGCCAGCACGCCCTCGCGCACGCCGGTCGTGCCGCGTTCCTCCGCCACCAGCGACAGCACCGCGTGCGCGGTCACCCCCTGCACGGTCAGCGAGAGGCCGAACGCCTGGCCGGGCCGGTTCCCCAGCGGCACCTTGGCGATCTGCAGCAGCGCGGGCACGTCGCCGAGCTGGACGACCTGCGCCTCGACGAGACAGCCCGTCGGGGCGTAGCGGACCGCGAGCTCACGCCGCAGCCCCTGCAGGTCGTCCAGCCCCACCGGCAGGTCGGCCGGGCCGTCGTAGACGGTCAGCGCGAGCCGGTCACCGCCTCCGTGGAGCCAGGAGTTCTCTTCGTGCTGCTGGAAGCCGGTGGTGTCGAACGTGATGGGCACGCACCAACCCTATTGCGATCTTCAGCGCGCGTTGAGCGTTGTGGACCAGAGCGCTGCGCCGGATGCGTCACGCAGCCACACCGTGAGCTCGTTCCGGTCGGCCCTGACCTCGCCGAAGTGCTGGAAGGCGTCGAGCGGGCTGGTGTTCGCGGCGGGCGGTGCGTGCACGAACACGGCTTCGGGACCGAAGGTCGGGTCGAGCGTGTTGGGACCGAACGCGCCGGAGTGCAGCGGGCCGGACACGAACTCCCAGAACGGGTCGAAGTCGCCGACGGCGGCCCGCTCCGGCGAGTAGTGGTGGGCGGCGGTGTAGTGGACGTCCGCCGTCAGCCACACCGTGTTGCGCACCCGGCGCCGCTTGAGCTCGCGCAGCACCCACGCGATCTCGTGCTCACGGCCGTTCGGTGCGCCGGGCAGGCCGTTCGCCACGCCCTCGATGTCGGTGCCGTCCGGCACGGTCAGCCCGATGGGCAGGTCGGCGGCGATGACCTTCCACGTGGCGGTGCTGCGCGCGAGACTCTCGACGAGCCACTTCGCCTGCGCCGCACCGAGGATCACGCCCGGCTGGTCCTTCGGCGCGGTGTTGCGGTCCTTGTAGGTGCGCATGTCGAGCACGAACACCTCGACGTTGCGGCCGTAGGCGAACTTCCGGTAGACGCGGCCGTCCACGGCGCGGTGGCGGTCGATCGGCATCCACTCGTGGAACGCCTGGAACGCCCGCTGCGCCAGCACGTCCACGCGCTTCTCGGTGTACTGCGGGAGGTCGAGGATCTCGCCGGGGTACCAGTTGTTCGTGACCTCGTGGTCGTCCCACTGCGCGAAGACGGGGACCTCGGCTGCGAACCGACGCACGTTGTCGTCGAGCAGGTTGTAGGCGAACTGGCCGCGGTACTCGTCGAGCGTCTCGGCGACCTTGAGCTTCTCCTGCGTCACGACGTTGCGCCAGATCCGGCCGTCCGGCAGCGTCACCGACTCCTTCAGCGGGTTGTCGGAGTAGACGCTGTCCCCGCTGTGGATGAAGAAGTCCGGGCGGCGGTCGGCCATCGCGCGGAAGATCGGCATGCCGCCGATGTCGGGGTTGATGCCCCAGCCCTGGCCAGCGACGTCACCGGACCACACGAACCGCACCTCGTCACGGCCCAGCGGCGCGGTGGTGAAGCTGCCGGTGACCGGTGCGCTGCGGGTGCGGCCGTGCAGGTCCTCCGCCGTCACGCGGTAGTAGGCGCGGCGGCCGGGCAGCAGGCTCGACACCCGGACGTGGCCGGTGCCACCGGTCTCGGGCGTGAGCAACGGGCCGCGGATGCGCCGGGAGAAGCGGAACCCCGGGTCGTTCGACACCTCGACGAGCATCCGGGAGGGGCGGTCGGCGCGGGTCCAGACGATGCCACCGTCCCAGGTGACGTCACCGGACTGCACGCCGTGCGTGAGCAGCGGCCGGTCGGTCTTCGCGAGGCCGGCTCCGGTCGGCACCAGCGCTGCCGCCGTGCCCAGCGCGCCTGCCTTGAACAACGTGCGTCGGTCGAAGGTCATGGGCGGTTTCTAGTCGCCGGTTCTGACCACAGCCCCAACCGCGGGTGAACTTCGTTCCGGCCGGTGTGCTTGACCACCAGCCAGCGGCCGGGCCGGCAGCTGCCGTGGCGACTGCGTGGCCCGCGCAGACGGCGCTCGGCAGGTCATGACCCGCCGCCTTCACAGAAAGAGGACGAATTCGCGGGGGCCGCGAACTCGTCCTCTCACCGGTCCTTCGTCAGCCGGCCTGCTGCTGCTGGGACGGCAGTCGTCCCTCGGCCATCCGCTTGAGCAGGTCCTTGCGCAGCCACAGCAGGTACGCCCACACCAGTGCGAAGATCACGCCGATCACGCCGAGGGCGGGCAGCAGGACCCACGTCGCGATCAGCAGCACGTGCAGGCCGATCAGCACGCCGATGGCCCACGGGCGGCGGACGAACGCGCACAGCGCGATGAAGGCGACGATGAAGCCGAACGTCACCCAGCCCACGAGCGAGGTGACGCCGCCGTGCAGCTTCGCGATGACCGGCAACGCCAGCGCCACGACGATGACTTCGAGGATCAAGGTGCCCGCCATGATGCCGCGGAACGCCTTCATCGGGTCCTTCTTCGGTGCCGGCACCGGGTTCTCGCTCATGCCGGTTCCTTTCCGAACAACGCGCGGGCCTCACCGGCGGTGACGACGGAGCCGGTGACGATGACACCACCGCCGGACAGCTCGTCCTCGGTGAGGTGGATGGCCTCGTCGATCGCGTCGACCAGGCGGGGGCGGACCTCGAAGCGGTCCTCGCCGAAGATCGGCACGGCGAGACCGGCCAGCACGTCCGGGTCCATGGCGCGCGGCGACGAGTTCGTGGTGATGACCAGTTCGGACACCACCGGTTCGAGCGCCGAGAGGATGCCCTCGGCGTCCTTGTCCGACATCACGGCGACGACGGCCACGAGCTTGCGGAACCCGAACTCCGATTCCAGCGCCTTGGCCAGTGCCGCGGCGCCGTGCGGGTTGTGCGCGGCGTCGACGAAGACGTTCGGCGCGGAGCGGACCCGTTCCAGCCGGCCCGGTGAGACGACCGTCGCGAAGCCCTCGCGGATCGCCTCGACGTCGAGCTGCCGGTCGGTGCCCGCGCCGAAGAACGCCTCGACCGCGGCCAGCGCCAGCGCCGCGTTCGCCGCCTGGTGCTCCCCGTGCAGCGGCAGGAAGATGTCCTCGTAGACCCCGCCGAGGCCCTGCAGCGTCACGAGCTGGCCGCCGACCGCGACCGAGCGGGAGACGACGCCGAACTCGCTGCCGAAGCGCGCGACCGTGGCGTCGACCTCGGCCACGCGTTCCAGGACGACCCGCATCGCCTCGGGCGTCTGCTCACCGATGACGGCGACCGAGCCGGGCTTGATGATCCCGGCCTTCTCGGTCGCGATGTCCTCGATCCGGTTGCCCAGGTACTCGGTGTGGTCGATCGAGATCGGCGTGAGGATCGCGATCTTCGCGTCGGCGATCGAGGTCGCGTCCCACGTGCCGCCCATGCCGACCTCGACGACCGCGACGTCGACCGGTGCGTCGGCGAAGGCGGCGTAGGCCATGCCGGTGAGCACCTCGAACTTGCTCATCCGGATCTCGGACCGCGCGTCCACCATCGCGACGTACGGCTCGATGTCGCGGAAGACCTCGACGTAGCGCTCGGGGCTGATCGGCTGGTTGTCGAGGCTGATCCGCTCGGTGGCCAGCTGCAGGTGCGGGCTGGTGTAGCGGCCGGTGCGCAGGCCGATGCGCGCGAACAGCGCGTCGACCATGCGCGACGTCGACGTCTTGCCGTTCGTGCCCGTCAGCTGCACGACCGGGTAGCTCGTCTGGGGGTCGCCCAGCACGTGCGCCAGCGCCTTGATCCGGTCCAGCGACGGCTCGAGCTTGGTCTCGGGCCAGCGCTGGTTGAGCTCGTTCTCGACGTCGAGGAACTCGTCGAGGTTGGTGTCCATCGGTTACTTCTCCGGCAGCGCGGCCAGGCGCTCGTTGATGCGGGTGATGTCGGCCTCGGCGGTGGCCTTGCGCTCCTCGATCTTGGCGACGACGTCGGCCGGCGCCTTGGCGAGGAAGCCCGCGTTGCCGAGCTTGCCCGAGGTCTGGGCGAGCTCCTTCTGCGCTGCCGCGAGGTCCTTCTCGAGGCGCTTGCGCTCGGCCACGACGTCGATCGCGCCGGACAGGTCCAGCTCGACCTTCACCGCTCCCCTGGGCAGGCCGACCTCCAGCGTGGCGGAGACGGTGAAGTCCTCGCCCGGCTCGGTCAGGCGCGTCATCGAGCGGACCGACGGCACCTGGTCGGTCAGGCCGACGCAGCACGCGCCGCGGACCTTGCCCGCGACCTTCTGCCCCGGCTTGAGGCCCTGCTCCGAGCGGAACCGGCGGATCTCGGTGGCCAGCTTCTTCAGGCCCTCGACCTCGGCCTTGGCGTCCGCGTCGCGCTCGGCACCGGAGGCCTGGGGCCACGCGGCGACGACGAGCGACTCCTCGCCGGTGAGCGTGGTCCACAGCGTCTCGGTGATGAACGGGACCGCCGGGTGCAGCAGGCGCAGCAGCGTGTCGAGGACGTGGCCCAGGACCGACTGCGTGGCCTCGACCCGGCCGTCGGCGATCTGGACCTTCGCGATCTCCAGGTACCAGTCGCAGAACTCGTCCCAGGTGAAGCTGTACAGCGCCTCACAGGCACGGGAGAACTGGAACGCCTCGAAGTTCGTGTCCACCGTGGACACGAGGGCGTCGAGCTCGTCGAGGATCCAGCGGTCAGCCGCCGTCAGCTCGTCGCGGGCGGGCAGAGGGCGGGCCACCGTCGCACCGTTGGAGAGGGCGAACCTGGTGGCGTTCCACAGCTTCGTGGTGAAGTTGCGGGAGCCGGCCGCCCACTCCTCGGCGACGGCCATGTCCGAACCGGGGTTCGTGCCGCGCAGCAACGTGAACCGGGTGGCGTCGGCGCCGTAGCGCTCCATCCAGTCCAGCGGGTCGATGCCGTTGCCCTTGGACTTCGACATCTTCTTGCCGTGCTGGTCCCGGATGAGACCGTGCAGGAAGACGTGGTCGAACGGCTGGACCTCGTCCATCGCGTACAGGCCGAACATCATCATCCGGACGACCCAGAAGAACAGGATGTCGTAGCCGGTCGACAGAACGCTGGTCGGGTAGAACTTCTTCAGGTCCTCGGTGGAGTCCGGCCAGCCCAGCGTCGAGAACGGCCACAGGCCCGAGGAGAACCAGGTGTCGAGGACGTCCTCGTCCTGGCGCCAGCCCTCACCGGTGGGCACCTCGTCGTCGGGTCCGACGCAGACGACCTCGCCGTTCGGGCCGTAGTAGACCGGGATGCGGTGGCCCCACCAGAGCTGGCGCGAGATGCACCAGTCGTGCAGGTTGTCGGTCCAGTCGAAGTAGCGCTTGTTCAGCTCGGCCGGGTGGATCTTGGTGCGGCCGTCGCGGACGGCGGCGGACGCCTTGGCCGCGATGCCCTCGACCTTGACCCACCACTGCAGCGACAGCCGCGGCTCGACGACGGTGTTGCAGCGCGAGCAGTGCCCGACGGAGTGGACGTACGGCCGCTTCTCCGCCACGATCCGGCCCTCGGCGCGCAGCGCGGCGACGATCGCCGGGCGCGCCTCGAAGCGGTCGAGCCCGAGGAACGGGCCGGGCACGGTGATGGTGGCGCGGCCGTCCATGACCGTGAGGTTCGGCAGGCCGTGGCGCTGGCCGATCTCGAAGTCGTTCGGGTCGTGCGCGGGCGTCACCTTGACCGCACCGGTGCCGAACTTCGGGTCGACGTGCGCGTCGGCGACGATCGGGATGCGGCGGCCGGTCAGCGGCAGCTCGACCTCGGTGCCGATCAGGTGCCGGTAGCGCTCGTCGTCGGGGTGGACGGCGACCGCGGTGTCACCCAGCATCGTCTCGGCGCGCGTGGTCGCGACGACGATCGACGCGTCCCCGTCGCCGTAGCGGATCGAGACGAGCTCGCCCTCGTCGTCGCTGTGGTCGACCTCGATGTCCGACAGCGCCGTCTGGCAGCGCGGGCACCAGTTGATGATCCGCTCGGCCTGGTAGATCAGACCGTCGTCGTACATCTTCTTGAAGATCGTCTGGACGGCGCGCGACAGCCCCTCGTCCATGGTGAAGCGCTCGCGCGACCAGTCGATGCCGTCGCCGAGCCGCTTCATCTGGTCGAGGATCTTGCCGCCGTACTCCTCCTTCCACTCCCAGACGCGCTCGACGAACTTCTCGCGCCCGAGGTCCTGCCGCGACAGGCCCTGCTTCGCGAGGTCGCGCTCGACGGCGTTCTGCGTCGCGATGCCGGCGTGGTCCATGCCCGGCAGCCACAGGACCTCGTAGCCCTGCATGCGGCGGCGGCGCGTCAGGGCGTCCATCACGCTGTGGTTCATCGCGTGGCCCATGTGGAGGCTGCCGGTGACGTTCGGCGGGGGCAGCACGATCGTGAACGGCGGCTTGTCGCTCTTGACGTCCGCCTCGAAGTACCGCCGGTCGACCCACCGCTGGTACAGCTCCGCCTCTACCTCCGCCGGAGTCCACGCGGCGGGGAGGTCAGGACGCTGGGTTGCGGTGTCGAGTTCAGTCACAGCTGACAAGTCTACGGAGGCGTGGCTATCGACTTACACCGAGATACCTGCTAACGGACGGGCGAGCCCCTAAGATCCGCGGGCTGTGAGCATTCCTGGGGGAATCGAAGACCATCCCGACCTGAAGGACGACGCCTGGCTCCGCGCGGCGAACAGACGCGCGAAGCAGGACATCCGCAGGCAGCGCAGACAGGCCCGCATGCGCAGGCACGGCGGCAAGGTCGTGTCCGCGGTCGCGCTCGTCGTCATCGTCGGCGTGGTCGTGGGGCTGTACAGGGCGGGCACGTTCGGCGAGCTGTCGATGCCGGACCTGCGGGGTTCCCACAAGGGCGTCGACACCGCGCAGCCGTACGCGCGGACACCGGCCGAGAAGTGGGCCGACGGGGAGGCCGGGATCGTCGCGCCGGACCAGGACCCGCGGTACGCGCCGATCTACGAGGCGGCACGCAGGGCGATCATCGCCGCGCACCTGGACCCGAGGATGGTGGTCGAGCGCGACCGGGCGCCGTTCCTCGCGCTGCTCGCACCCGAGGTCGCCGACCACTTCGAACCGGTGCAGGACACGGTCCTGTGGACGCGCACCAAGGCGGGCACGGCGTTGCTGCCGGCGCCGGTCAAGGTGGACGGGCGGATGTGGCCGGGCCAGGACGAGAACGGGCTGCCGGTCGTGCACACCAGCTACCGGTTCGCCTACGCGTTCGAACCGGGCGAGATGCGGAACTCGCTGTTCGAGCAGACCGACCTGCTCGCGATGGTCCGGGCGGACGTGGACTTCCAGCTCGACGCCGAGGGGCTGTGGGTCACCGGGGTCGACGGCTACCACTACCTGATGGCCTGCCAGGCGTCGAAGGACGGCTACCTGGCGCCGATGTTCACCGAGAAGCGGCAGCGGGACGACGAGGGCAGCGAGCGCGGGCCCGACGAGTGGTTCGCGTCCGACGCGCCGATCCCCACCGAGAGCGGATGCCACTGATCACTCGTTCAGAGGTGCCGATCGACCGTGACGGCGATCACAATTGACCGTCACGGACCGTTCAACCCCTTGGGGCCCGTGATGGCGACGCCGCCGCGTTCTTCGGGGGCGCTGGCGGCGCCGACGTCCATCGGCGTTGAATGAAGGACATGAGCAGCAAGCCTCCGCAGCACGACGTCGACGAGTCCGCGCTCGAAGTGTCCACGCCGAAGAGCTGGGCAGCGGGTGTTCCGGGCGTCCTCGTCTCGCTCGACCGCGCGGTCGAGCAGATGGGCGTGACCCGGACGGTCAAGACGTTGCGCCTGCTCAACCAGCGCGAGGGGTTCGACTGCCCCGGCTGTGCGTGGCCGGAGCCGCAGGGCCACCGCAAGATGGCGGAGTTCTGCGAGAACGGCGCGAAGGCCGTGGCCGAGGAGGCGACCAAGCGCCGCATCGGGCCGGAGTTCTTCGCCGCCCACTCCCTCGAGAGCCTGCGGACGAAGACCGACTACTGGCTCGGGCAACAGGGCCGGATCACCGAGCCGATGGTCCTGCGCCCCGGCGCCACCCACTACACGCCCATCGACTGGGACGACGCGTTCACGCTCATCGCCGACGAGCTGACAGCGTTGTCAGCGCCGGACGAGGCGATCTTCTACACCTCCGGCCGCACCAGCAACGAGGCCGCGTTCCTCTACCAGCTGCTGGTCCGCTCGTTCGGCACGAACAACCTGCCGGACTGCTCGAACATGTGCCACGAGTCGTCCGGCTCCGCGCTGAACGAGACCATCGGCATCGGCAAGGGCTCGGTGTCGATCAAGGACTTCGACCTCGCCGACCTGATCGTGGTCATCGGCCAGAACCCCGGCACGAACCACCCGCGCATGCTCAGCGCGCTGGAGGACGCCAAGAAGAACGGCGCGAAGATCATCGCGATCAACCCGCTGCCGGAGGCGGGCCTGATGCGGTTCAAGAACCCGCAGAACGTCGCCGGCGTCGTCGGCCGCGGCACCGCGCTGTCCGACGAGTTCGTGCAGATCAAGGTCGGCGGCGACCAGGCGCTGTTCCAGGCGGTCGGTCACCTGCTGCTGCGGTGGGACAAGCTCGACAAGGCGTTCATCGCCGCGAAGACGCACGGGTTCGAGGCCTACGCCGAGAGCCTGCGCGAGCTCGACTGGGACCGCGTGCTCACCGCGACCGGCCTGACCCGCGAGCAGATCACCAGGGTCGCCGGCATGTTCGTCGACTCGCAGCGCACGATCGCGTGCTGGGCCATGGGCCTCACGCAGCACAAGCACAGCGTGCCGACGATCCGCGAGATCACGAACGTGATGTTCCTGCGCGGCATGATCGGCAAGCCGGGTGCGGGCCTGTGCCCGGTGCGCGGCCACTCGAACGTGCAGGGCGACCGCACGATGGGCATCTACGAGAAGATGCCGGAGAAGTTCCTGCTGGCGCTGGAGAACGAGTTCGGCATCTCCGTCCCGCGCAAGCACGGCTTCGACACCGTCGACGCGATCAACGCCATGCGCCACGGCCGCGGCAAGGTGTTCATCGCGATGGGCGGCAACTTCGTCAGCGCCACCCCGGACACCCCGGTGACCGAGAAGGCGCTGGAGCAGTGCTCGCTGACCGTGCACGTCTCCACGAAGCTCAACCGCTCGCACGTCGTGCACGGCCGCACCGCGCTGATCCTGCCCGCGCTGGGCCGCACCGAGAGCGACGTGCAGCACTCCGGCGAGCAGTTCGTGACGGTCGAGGACTCGATGTCGGTCGTGCACCGCTCGCGGGGCCGCCTGGCGCCCGCCTCCGACCGGCTGCTGTCCGAGGTCTCGATCGTCTGCCGGCTGGCGCGCAAGGTGCTCGGCGCCGCGCACCCGGTCGCCTGGGAGGAGTTCGAGAAGGACTACGACGTCATCCGCGAGCACATCGCGCGCGTCGTGCCGGGCTGCACCGACTACAACACGCGCGTGCGCCAGCCGGACGGTTTCGTGCTGCCGCACCCGCCGCGCGACTCGCAGGAGTTCGCGACGGCCACCGGCAAGGCCAACTTCACGGCGAACGAGCTGACCGTGCTGGAGGTGCCGGAGGGCCGGCTGCTCATGCAGACCCTGCGCAGCCACGACCAGTACAACACCACGATCTACGGCCTGGACGACCGCTACCGGGGCGTCAAGGACGGCCGGCGCGTGGTGTTCGTCAACCCGGACGACCTCAAGGCGCTCGGGTTCTCCAATGGCCAGATGGTCGACATCGTCTCGGAGTGGAAGGACGACCCGACGGGCGTCGTCGAACGCCGCGCCGAGTCGTTCCGGATCGTGTCGTACCCGACCGCGCGCGGGTGCGCGGCGACGTACTTCCCGGAGGCGAACCCGTTGGTGCCGCTGGACTCCAAGGCCGACATCTCGGGGACGCCGACCTCCAAGTCGGTGGTCGTGCGGCTGGAGCCGGCGGCCTGATCAGGCGTGCCGGACCCGGACGGACAGCCGTAACCGGCGCCGCTCGGGTTCGGCCGCGGGTTCCTGCTCGGTCTTCCTGACGAGCCGGCGCGCGGCGGCGTCGGCCTCGAAGTCCCGCTGACGGGACTTCGCGATTGCGAACACGTGGTCGTGCGGGATCATGCGAGCTCTCCTTCGAGTCGGTTGGTCACTCGGGTGCGACCGTGTGGCTCAGGAAGAACCGGACCGCCCGCGCGCCCTCGGGGCGCAGCCCGGGGTTCAGCTTGCGCTCGCCGTACTTCTCGAAGACGGCCCGCAGCTCCTCGACGAGGGCGACGGCCTCCTCGGGGGTGACGAACTTGACCGTGCCCTCGGTGCCGATCGCCGGGCGCCACTCCGCGGGCATCCGGTCGAACTGGCGCAGGCTCGACCGGATGCGTTCGAACTCCTGGTCCAGGTAGGCCGTCGACGCCGCCTCGGCCGCGAGCGCCGCCTCACCCTCCAGGCCCTCGGTCGAGATGGACTGGCGCTTCGGGACGATCTTCCACGGCTTCTGCCTGCCCGGCCCCTCGACCTCGTCGACGAAGCCGTACTTGGCCAGCATGTTCAGGTGGTACGAGCAGCTCGCGACGCTCTCACCGAGCACCGCCGAGCACTGGGTCGCGGTCTGCGGCCCCTGCTCGGTGAGCAGCTGGAGCACCTTCCAGCGGAACGGGTGCGACAGCGCCCGGAGCGCCTTGGGGTCGGTGATGGGAGCGTCGGTCATGACACGACGGTACGCGTATCAAGGAACCCTTAGCAAGGTTTCTTGATATAGAAGTCTTGAGATAGCCGCGTCACCAGTCCGGCGAGTTCCGGGCCACCGCCGTGACCAGCGGCAACGACTCGATGACCGGCACCCGCAGCAGCTCGGCGGGCACGTCGGGGTCACGCACCGGCTCGACCAGCTCGCGCAGCAACGCCCCCACGACGTCGTCCGCCGTCGAGTCGATCTCGTGCGCCAGGTCGCGCAGCTGGGCGGCGGCCTCGTTGAGCACGCGCGGGCGCAGGGGTTCTTCGAGCATCAGCGCCGCCAGCCGCAGGACCCGCCGGCTCGTGCGCAACCGCAGGCTGCGCGACGCCGACTCCGGGCCGCCGGCGAGCCCCAGCCGGCCGCGGGTGCGGTCGATCCACGGCTCGACCGTCTCCCGGCGCCAGATCGGGCCGGACGCGAGCTCCGCGTCCGGCTCCGGGATGCCGTGCGAACGGCGCTTGCGCCACACCGTGACGAGCTGGCGGCTCAGGCCCATGGCGTCGGCGATCTCCGCGATCCCGTAGAAGTCCCCCACGGGCACCACTGTAACCAGAGATGACGACTCACGTCATCGAGAATGTCTCAGCCGCGTTCCAGCACAGCCCGCGCCGCGTTGTGGCCGCCGATGCCGCTGACCCCGCCGCCGCGCCGGGAGCCCGCGCCGCAGACGAAGACGTTGTCCACGTCGGTCTCCACGCCCCAGCGGCCGACCTCGTCCTCGCTCTCGGCGAACGGCCACGCGAGCTCGCCGTGGAAGATGTTGCCGCCCGGCAGGCCCAGCTCCTCCTGCAGGTCGAGCGGTGTGCGCGCCTCGATGCACGGCCGGCCGTCGGCGTCCACCGCCAGGCAGTCCTGCACCGGCTCGACGAGGTGGGCGTTGAGCTGGTCGAGGTAGCGCTCGACGAGCCGGTCGCGCAGCTCCTCGTTGCGGCCCTCGAACAGCGCCGCCGGCAGGTGCAGGCCGAACAGCGTCAGCGTCTCGTGGCCCGCGAGCGACGGGCCGAGGATCGACGGGTCGGTCAGCGAGTGGCAGTACATCTCGCCCGGCAGCACCGACGGCACCCGTCCGGCGGCGCTCTCCCGGTAGGCGGTCTCCAGCTGGTCGTAGGACTCGTCGAGGTGGAACGTGCCGGCGAACGCGAGCCGCGCGTCCACACCGGACTTGAGCGCGGGCAGCCTGCGCAGCAGCACGTTGATCTTCAGCTGGCAGCCGGGCGAGTCGTGGACCTCCTTGCCCCGCAACCGTCCCAGCACGGACGGGGCCACGTTCGACAGCACGAACCTCGCGTCCACCGAGGTGCCGTTGTACGCCACGGAGGCCGTCTTCCCGTCGGCTTCGACGGAGGTCACCTCGGCGCCGGTGACGATCTTCGCCCCGGCCGCGCGCGCCGCCCGTTCCAGCTCGGCGGTGACCGCTCCCATGCCGCCGACCGGGACCTTCCACTCCCCCGTGCCGTTGCCGATCACGTGGTAGAGGAAGCACCTGTTGGCCTGCAACGAGTGCAGCGACGAGTGCGTGCCGATCAACGCGTCGGTCGCGACGACGCCGCGCACCAGGTCGTTCTCGAACAGCTCCCGCAGCGTCGCGCCGATCGGCCGTTCGAAGACCTGCTCCCACACCCGGCCGCGCGCCACCGCGTCGACGTGCACGCGCAGGTGCTCGCGGGAGACCAGCGGTTCCAGCAGCGTCGGCGCCAGCGCGCGGGCCATCAGGTCGAGGTCGGCGTACCAGCGCTGCCAGCGCTCCCAGTCGCCGAGGTCACCGCACACCTCCTGGAACGACCGGGTGGTCGCCTCGCCCGGTGACCGCTCGACGAGCAGCCCGGACCCGCCACCGGGCGTGTAGGAGGACGCGGCCCGCGACCGCAGCGCCAGCTTGAGCCCGAGGTCGGAGACGATCCGGTCCGGCAGCAGGCTCACCAGGTAGGAGAAGCGGGAGAGCCGGGCGTCGACACCGGCCCACGGCGACGCGCTCACCGCGGCGCCGCCGACGTGCGGGAGCTTCTCCAGCACGGTCACCGACCGGCCGGCCCCGGCCAGGTACGCGGCGGCCACGAGCCCGTTGTGGCCGCCTCCCACGATCACGACGTCGTCCATGCCCCGAGATCCCTCCCACGTAGCCTGGTCGTGGGGAACATAGCGGTCCGAAGGAGAGGTGCACATGGGCCGAGTGACGGTGCGCCGGGCGGTCGAGCGGGTGTCGCCGGGTGACCGGCGGCGGCGGGTCGACGCGCTGGCCGCCGAGGAGCCGATGGAGCTGCGGGTCAACGGGCGGGCGCTGGCCGTCACGATGCGCACGCCCGGCCAGGACGTCGAGCTCGCGCACGGCTTCCTGCTCAGCGAGGGCGTGATCGGGGCCGCTCAGGACGTGTCGGTCGCGCGGTTCTGCGAGGGCACCGGGCCGGACGGGATGAACACCTACAACGTGCTCGACGTCGCATTGGCACCCGGTGTCCCGGAGCCGGACACCGGAGTGGAGCGGAACTTCTACACCACGTCGTCGTGCGGGGTGTGCGGCAAGGGCGCGCTGGACGCGGTGAAGCTCAAGACCCGCTTCTCGCCCGCCGCCGACCCGCTGCGGGTCACCCCGGAGGAGCTGACGGCGTTCCCGGACGCGTTGCGGGCCAGGCAGAAGGTCTTCTCCTCCACCGGCGGGCTGCACGCGGCCGGGTTGTTCCGCGACGGCGAGCCGCTGGTCGTGCGCGAGGACGTGGGCCGGCACAACGCCGTGGACAAGGTGCTGGGCTGGGCGGTGCTGCAGGACCTGGTGCCGCTGACCGGGTCGGTGCTGATGGTGTCCGGGCGGGCGTCGTTCGAGCTGGTGCAGAAGGCCGCGATGGCCGGGATCGCGCTGCTGGCCGCGGTGTCGGCGCCGTCGTCGCTCGCCGTCGAGCTGGCCGAGGAGCAGGGCATGACCCTCGTCGGGTTCCTGCGCGGCGACTCGATGAACGTCTACACCGGCGGGGAGCGCGTCGTTGAGGCCGCTTGACGGCGTCGTGGTGGTGAGCCTGGAGCAGGCCGTCGCCGTGCCGTACGCGACGCGGTTGCTGGCCGACCTGGGCGCCCGCGTCATCAAGGTCGAACGGCCCGGCAGCGGTGACTTCGCGCGGCACTACGACTCGGCGTGCGGCGAGGTGTCGTCGTACTTCGCGTGGACGAACGTCGGCAAGGAGTCGGTGTCGCTCGACGTCTTCCACCCGGACGGCCGGGCGTGGCTCGACCGGCTCGTCGACCGCGCCGACGTGCTGCTGTGCAACCTGTCGCCGCGGGTGTGGGACCGGCTGGGGCTGGAGCTGCCCGAGACGCTCGTGGTGGCCGAGCTGTCCGGCTACGGCTGGGACGGCCCGTACGCGGACCGCAAGGCGTTCGACGCGCTGGTGCAGTCCGAGGCGGGCCTGGTGTCGCTGACCGGCGAGGGCGACGTGATGGCGCGCGCCGGCATCTCCGTGGCCGACATCGCGGCCGGGGTGCAGCTGCACGCGGCGGTGCTGGCGGCGTTGCTGCAGAAGGCGCGCACGGGGCTGGGCACCCGGCTGCGGCTGTCGCTGTTCGACGCGCTCGCGGAGTGGATGCACCAGCCGATGCTCTACGCCGTCGGCACGGGAGCCGCCGCGCCGCGGTCGGGCGCGCACCACCCGAGCATCGCGCCCTACGGGCCGGTGGCCTGTGCGGACGGCGCGGTGCACCTGGCCGTGCAGAACGACGGCCAGTGGCAGCGTCTCAGCACGCTCATCGGCCTCGCCCCGCAGGAGAGGTTCGCCACAGTGAGCTCACGGGTGGAGCACCGCGGCGAGCTGCAGGCACTGCTCGAACGGGCGTTCGCGGACATGACCGCCGCACAGCTGCTGGCCGCGCTGGACGAGGCCGACGTGCCGGCCGCGCTGACCCGCTCGATCACCGAGCTGCCAGAACACCCGCAGCTCAGCGCGTGGACGGACGTCGCGGTGCCCGGTGGTTCGGTGCGGATGCTGCCGCCGCCGGTGCGCGGCTGGGAGTGGTCACCGGGTGCGGTGCCCGCCCTCGGCGAGCACAATGACCGCGTGCTCCGCTGGCTGGGATGCTCCGACGAGGAACTGACCTCGTTGCGCGCGCGTTCCGTCTTCTGGAAACGAGGACAGGAACCTGCGCGATGAGGTGAGCATGGGGGAACCGAACCACTGCCGTCGCCGCACACTGCTGGCGGCTGTCGGCGTCGTCGTCGCGATGGCCGTCGGCACCGCCGTGTACGTCTCCGCTCACCGCGCGGCGCAGCACCAGGTCGCCACCGCCAACCGCGTCGCCACCAAGTCCGGTGCGAAACCCGCCATCCGCTTCGAGCGGGTCTACTCGTCCGCGCGCCGCCGTGAGATCACGCTCGCGTTCTTCACCCCGACGAACAAGGCCCCGCGCGGCCTGCCCATGTCGATCCTGCTGCACGGCCTGCACGGCAGCGCCCGCGACGCCGCGGTCGGCAGCCTCGCCGAGAACCTGGCCGATGCCGTCGCCAAGGGCTCGGTGCCCGCGTTCGGCTTCGTCGCGGTCGACGGCGGCGACAACTACTGGCACGAGAACGTCCCCGGCGACGACCCGATGAAGATGCTGCTCGACGAGGTCCCCACCTGGCTGCACGACCGCGGCTACGGCGACCCGTTCGCGATCACCGGGGTCTCCATGGGCGGTTTCGGCGCGCTGCTGTACGCCCGCCGCAGGGCCGAGCGCGGCGACCCGGTCACCGCGGCGGCCGCCATCTCCCCCGGCCTGCTCACGTCGTGGCCGGAGATGGCCAAGCGCAGGGCGTTCAAGAGCGAGGCCGAGTGGGCCGCGCTGGACCCGCTGCGGCACCCGCGTGCGACCGGCCCGACCGCGCTGGGCGTGTGGATCGGCGACCGCGACCGGTTCATCGTGGGCACGCGGCAGTTCATCCGCGACGAACGGCCCGAGGTGGGCACGGTCAAGCCCGGCGGGCACGACGACGGCTTCTACCGCAAGATCACGCCGGACGTGGTCCGGTTCCTCGCCAAGTACGCGAAGCAGGCCGTCTAGCGGGGCGTCAGCGGCACCGTCTTCGACCGGACCCACTTGAGCACCGCCGGCCACTCGCCGTAGCCCGCGTCCACGTTGATGTGCCCCGCACCCGGCACCACGTCGACCTCGATCCGCAACGACTCCGCGAGCTGCTTCCCGGCCGCCACCGGCAGGTACGGGTCGCCCTCGCCGAGCACCAGCCGCGTGTCGGTGGCCGCGCGCCGCAGCCCGGCCGGGTCGAGCGGTGCCGGGAAGAACGTCTTGATGGCGGGCTCGGGGTAGTCCGGGGCGGGCGGGGCGACCAGCAGGACCCGGTCGACGTGCGCGATGCCCTCGCGGGCCGCGTGGTGCAGCCACAGGTAGCAGCCCAGCGAGTGGGCGATGACCACCCGTTCGCGGTCGGCCGGCGCGGCTTCGAGGTGGGTGTCGAGCTCCCGCAGCCACGTGGTCAGGTCAGGCTGGTCGGGGTCGCTGAAGTGCGGCATGTCGACCAGGCCGCCGTGTTCGGCGACCGCGTGGGCGAGCTTGCTCTGCCAGTGTTCGGGACCCGAACCGGTCCAGCCGTGGATCAGGAGCACGTGGGGCAGCGACATGGCACCACCCTAGTGGCCGCCGGGTACGGGACGTGCCGGCTCTCCTGCTGGAAGCGGCGGTAGAAGCCGGTCATCAGCTCGGCGGTCGGCGCGTGGCGGACGAGGACGTCGGCGACCTGCCGCGGCACCCCCGCCGGACGCTCCCCGCGGGCGCACGCGCGCAGGAACGCGCTGTGCTCGGCGCCGCGGTGCCCGTACAGCTCGGCGGTCAGCCAGAGCACCAGGTGGGTGGCGGCGTAGTCGCGGTCGAAGCCCTGGTGCCCGGCGAAGAAGTCCGCCTCGTCCCGGGCCAGGTCGAAGTCAGCGGTCAGCGCGAGACCGAAGTCGGCGAAGTACAGCCGTTCGCCGTCGGTCAGGACGTTGCGGAAGTGGGCGTCGAGGTGCAGCAGGCCGCGGGCGTTCATGGCGGCGATCCCGGCCGCCAGCTCCCGCTCGACCATCGCGCAAGCGTTCGCGGTGGCCTCGGCGCCGGCGCGGACCTGCTGCCGCAACCAGTCGTGCAGGTCGTGCGGGAAGTGCTCCAGGAACAACGCGATGCTCGCCGTGGAGTCCCGCAGCGCCTCGATCCGGTGCCGCGCCGCCGGCGTGTCCTCCCAGTAGGCCACCGCCCCGTCGACGTCGGCCAGCTCGTCGGGCAGCGACTGCCCGAGGTGCGGCAGGACCCGCCAGTGGTGCAGCAGCGGGAAGCCCTCGTGGTCGCCCGCGAGCACCCAGTCCGTCGTCAGCTCGTGCACGGCGAGCTCGCGCCAGGCACCGAACCCCGGCGCGCCGACGAGCCCGACGCCGTAGTGGCAGAAGGCGGGCAGGCCGAAGAGGTTCGCCGTGGACCGGACGTGCTCCGGCCGCAGCTCCAGCTCGGTCAGCGGCACCCGTTTGACGAAGACCGGGACCCCGTCGACGTGCAGCAACGCCGACGTCCCGCCGATCCCCGCCCCCAGCGGCCTGGCCGCGGCCACGAGAGCGGCCAGCTCCTCGTCCCCGAGACCGGCCAGCGCCGTGGACACGGCCCCGTGAGCGGCCACCCGCGCGTCGAACGACATCCCGATCCCCCCGGAAACGCGAAAGGGCGCCGGTGAGCTCACCGGCGCCCTTCTCACGAGCGAGTACTACGCGGACTTCTCCCGACGCTCCCGGCGCGAGGGCTGCCGGGCCACGATGGTCGGGTTCACGTTCTCCTTCACCGTCTGCTCGGTGATCACGACCTTGGCGACGTCCGTGCGGCTCGGGATGTCGTACATCACCGGGAGCAGGACCTCTTCCATGATCGCGCGGAGCCCTCGGGCACCGGTGCCGCGCAGGATGGCCTGGTCGGCCACCGCCTCGAGCGCGGTCTTGGTGAACTCCAGCTCGACCCCGTCCATCTCGAAGAGCTTCTGGTACTGCTTGACCAGCGCGTTCTTCGGCTCGGTGAGGATCTGCACCAGCGACGGCTTGTCGAGGTTCGTGACGGAGGCGACCATCGGCAGACGCCCGATGAACTCGGGGATCAGACCGAACTTGATCAGGTCCTCCGGCATGGAGTCGGCGAAGTAGTCCGCCGCGTCCGTCTCGGCCTTGGAGCGGACCTCGGCACCGAAGCCCAGGCCGCGCTTGCCGACCCGGTCCTGGATGATCTTCTCCAGGCCCGCGAAGGCACCGGCCACGATGAACAGCACGTTCGTCGTGTCGATCTGGATGAACTCCTGGTGCGGGTGCTTGCGGCCGCCCTGCGGTGGCACCGATGCGGTGGTGCCCTCCAGGATCTTCAACAGCGCCTGCTGCACGCCCTCGCCGGAGACGTCGCGCGTGATCGACGGGTTTTCACTCTTTCGAGCGATCTTGTCGACCTCGTCGATGTAGATGATGCCCGTCTCGGCCCGCTTGACGTCGTAGTCGGCGGCCTGGATGAGCTTCAACAGGATGTTCTCGACGTCCTCACCGACGTACCCGGCCTCCGTCAGCGCGGTCGCGTCGGCGATGGCGAACGGCACGTTCAGCATCTTCGCGAGCGTCTGCGCGAGGTAGGTCTTGCCACAGCCCGTCGGGCCGAGCATCAGGATGTTCGACTTGGCCAGCTCGACACCGTCGTCACGACCCTCGCGCCCGCGGTCGCCCGCCTGGATGCGCTTGTAGTGGTTGTAGACGGCGACGGAGAGGGTGCGCTTCGCATCGCTCTGGCCGATGACGTACTGGTCGAGGAACTCGTGGATCTCGGCGGGCTTCGGCAGCTCGTCGAGCTTCACGTCGCCGGCTTCCGCCAGCTCCTCCTCGATGATCTCGTTGCAGAGATCGATGCACTCATCGCAGATGTAGACGCCGGGGCCGGCGATGAGTTTCTTCACCTGCTTCTGGCTCTTTCCGCAGAAAGAGCACTTCAGCAAGTCGCCGCCGTCACCGATACGCGCCATGACCGCTGACCTATGTCCCCTCCGGCGCACACCTGCTGTAGTGCGCCTGCTGACTTGCTGTGGCAGTCCCACTGGCTGTGGGTGCTTCGCCCGTTCTCCTGACGGTACCCGGCCGACCCCGTTTCAGGGGAGGACCAGCGTCCCCCCGACGCCCCGATCAGGCCAGTTGCCCGGTCACATCGGCGTGTCGGCGGTTCCCGAGGGCCGGCTTCCCAGCCCTCGGGAGACGACGCTTCAGGACTTCGCGGAGAGCTTGCGGTAGGGCAGCACCGAGTCGACGATGCCGTAGTCCTTGGCCTCGTCGGCCGTGAGGATGCGGTCGCGCTCGATGCTCTCGCGAACCTCCTCCGCCGTGCGGTTGGTGTGCCGCGCGAGGGTGGACTCCATCAGGCGGCGCACGCGCTGGATCTCGTTCGACTGGATCTCCAGGTCGGACACCTGACCGTACGCGCCCTCCATGGAGGGCTGGTGGATCAGGATTCGCGCGTTCGGCAGCGCGTGGCGCTTGCCGGGGGTGCCGGCGGCCAGCAGCACCGCGGCGGCCGAGGCGGCCTGGCCGAGGCAGTACGTCTGGATGTCCGGGCGGACGAACTGCATGGTGTCGTAGATGGCCATCAGCGAGGTGAACGAGCCACCCGGCGAGTTGATGTACATCAGGATGTCGCGGTCCGGGTCCTCGGACTCGAGGACCAGCAGCTGCGCCATGACGTCGTTGGCCGAGGCGTCGTCAACCTGCACGCCGAGGAAGATGATGCGCTCCTCGAACAGCTTGTTGTACGGGTTCGACTCCTTCATGCCGTAGCTGGTGCGTTCGACGAACGACGGCAGCACGTACCGCGACTGAGGCATGTGGAACTGGCTCACTTGAGGTCTCCTAGCTGACGTCAGTTGTTCGAGTCGCCGACGGGCTGCGACCGGGTGACGACCTTGTCGACGAAGCCGTACTCCAGCGCTTCCTGCGCGGTGAACCAGCGGTCGCGGTCGGAGTCGGCGATGATGCGCTCGACCGGCTGGCCGGTGTGCTCGGCGATCAGCTCGGCCATCTCGCGCTTGGTGCGCGTCAGCATGTCCGCCTGGATCGCGATGTCCGCCGCCGTACCACCGACACCCGCCGACGGCTGGTGCATGAGGATGCGCGCGTGCGGGAGCGCCTGGCGCTTGCCGCGGGCACCCGCGGAGAGCAGGAACTGACCCATCGACGCCGCGAGACCCATGGCGACCGTGGCCACGTCCGGCTCGATCAGCTGCATCGTGTCGTAGATGGCCATGCCCGCCGTGACGGAACCACCCGGCGAGTTGATGTAGAGGGTGATGTCCTTCTCGGGGTCCTCAGCGGCCAGCAGCAGCAACTGAGCGGTGATCTGGTTGGCGATGCCCTCTTCGACCTGCGATCCCAGGACGATGATCCGCTCGCGGAGCAGCCGCTCGTACACCGAGTCGTTGAGGTTCATCCCGGCGGTGGCCGACCGCATCTCGGGGGTCGGGAAGGAGTGCTGCGTCACGTCTGCCTGCCTAACTCCAGGTGGAACGAATCTGGAAGCGAAAACTCTCTGCGATCGACCTTAACGAAGGCGGGCGGCGTCAGATGCCCGACACCGCCCGCGTTCGCTCAGGGCTGTATTTCCGGCGTTCGCCGCGTCACGCGGCGAGGGCGCCGAACTACTCCGCGTCCTCTTGGGACTTGGTCTCGCCGAAGAGCTCGTCGAGGTCCAGCTTCTCGCCGCTGGTGTCGCTGACCGTCGCCTGGCGCACGACGCTCGCGAGCGCCTTGCCGCGGCGGACGTCGGCGAAGATCGCGCCGAGCTGGCCGGACTGCTGCGCGCGCTTGACGTACTCGTCGGGGCTGATGCCGAAGCGCTGGGCCTGGTAGATGATCCGCTCGGTCAGCTCGCCGTCGGACACCGTGACCTGCTCGGCGTCGGCGATCGAGTCGAGCACCAGCTGCGTCTTGACGGCCTGCTCGGCGGCCTTGCGCAGCTCGGCGTCGAACTCCTCCTCCGACTGGCCCTGCTCCTCGAGCCACGCGGCGAACTTCGCGTCGTCGTGGTCGAAGGCGTGCACGGCGTCGTGCTTGCGGGCGTCGATCTCGCCCTGGACGATGCCCTCGGGCAGCGGGACCTCGGTGGTCTCCAGCAGCGCCTCGAGGACCTTGTCGCGCGCCTGCACGCCCTGCTGCATCTTCTTGACGCGGCCCAGGCGGGTCCGCAGGTCGGCCTTGAGCTCGTCGAGCGTGTCGAACTCGCTGGCGAGCTGCGCGAACTCGTCGTCGAGCTCGGGGAGCTGGCGCTCCTTCACCGTGTTCAGCACGACGGTGACCTCGGCCTCGCTGCCCTCGTGCTCACCGGCGACGAGCGTGGTGGTGAAGGTCTTGGTCTCGCCCTCGGACGCGCCGACGAGCGCCTCGTCGATGCCCTCGACGAGCTGGCCGGAGCCGATCTCGTAGGACAGGCCGCTGGTGCGCGCCTCCTCGACCTCCTCGCCGCCGACGGTGGCGGACAGGTCGACGACGACGAAGTCGCCGGTCTGCGCGGGGCGGCTGACGCCGGTCAGCGTGCCGAAGCGGGCGCGGAGCTCGTCCAGCTGCGTGGTCACGTCCTCGTCGGCGACCTCCTGCTCGTCCACGGTCACCGCGAGCTCGCCGAACGCGGGCACGGTGATCTCGGGACGGACGTCGACCTCGGCCGTGAACTCGAGCGTCGCGCCGTCCTCGATCTTGGTGACCTCGAAGTCGGGGCGGCCCAGCGTGCGCACCTCACCGGCGTTGACCGCCTCCAGGTACTTGGCCGGGATGGCCTCCTGGATGACCTCGTCCAGGACCGGAGCGCGGCCGATGCGGCTCTCCAGCACCTTGGCGGGGGCCTTGCCGGGGCGGAAGCCGGGGATGCGGACCTGCTTCGCGAGCTTCCGGTACGCCTGGTCGAAGTTCGACTTGAGCTCGTCGAACGGCACCTCGACGTTGATCCGGACCCTCGTCGGGCTCAGGTGCTCGACGGTGCTCTTCAACGTGGACTCCTCGATACGAACAAGAACGTGCAGACAGCCGGTACCGCCACTCGTGGCGCCCGGATTCCCAGCGAGTCTAGGCGAGGCCCGCCGTGTGACCGCCGCCACCCCGGTTCCGCGCCCCGCGGGACCGGCCGGCAGCCGTCGCTACCCTTCTCCGCACACGGCCGGTTCGTGCCGTTCTGGGGGCTTCACCCGATCATCGGGAGTTCGACGTGCACAGTGCTGTCAGCAGACTTCTCGCCATCACCGCCGCCGGCGCCGTCCTGGGAGCGGCCGCGGTCGCACCCGCGTCGGCGGGCACCCCGGTCTTCCCGCAGGTCGCCACGGCGTCCGCCTACGCGCTGACCGTCAACGGCCGGACCGAGGGCCTCAGCCGCACCTGGCTCCCCGGCGACGAGCCCGCCGGGTTCCGCGCGGACGAGGTCGTGGTCGGCCGCACCGCCCTGCACCCCGGCTGGGGCGTGCACCTGGCCGACGAGGACGTGGCGCCGCAGCTGCCCGAGTCCGCCGTGGTCCTCTACGGGGGCCCCGGTGACAGCACGAACCTCAAGGCCGAACGCCTCGCCTCGATCGCGCTCACGGACTCGCGGGGCCCGTTCCTGGCGTTCGCCGAGATCAACCGCACGGCGTGGTGCACCACCGACCCGGACAGCTACAACACGGTCAGCGAGATGTCGAACCTCGCCCTGCACCTCCGCGACGCGGCGGGCCGGATGGTCAAGGCGCCGGCCAACGGCATCGGCGTGCACACCCTGACGGGCGTCGACGCGGGCGACTCCGCGACCCCGGACGGCGCGCAGCGGACCACCACGGTCGAGCTCCGCGGCGCGCAGCGGGCGTCCATCCTCGAACCGTGGCGCAGCGAGTTCCCCCACACCTACGAGTGGGCGGACGGCATCCGCCTCACCGTGACGCAGCAGCTGGGCACCGAACCGCCGGTCGTCTACAGCTTCCTGCTCGGCGGCGGGGCCTGCGGCGCCTGATCCGCACCTCCGCCCACAACGCCGTCACCTCTGCGAGGTGGCGGCGTTGTTTGTTCGCCTGGCGAAAGGATCACTGAAAAGAGTCGGCCCGCTACGGCCTGTCGCAGACCACCTCTCTAAAATCACTCTTTCGGCGGAAACCCCCTTTCGCGACCGATCAAGATGACTCCATTAGCACCAATGTTGCGGCCAAGGGGGACAGGTAGCGTTACGACCCTCGCACCATCCGTAACAGGACCACGGGAACGAACGAGAAAAAGTCGTCGCACCGTTTTAATCCGAGGATCCGCCTGATGGAGACACGCCAGCTTCTCGCGTTCACGACCGTGGTTCAGACAGGGAGCTTCACCAAGGCCGCAGCCACGCTCAACTGCTCGCAGCCGACCATCACGACCCGCATCAAGGCCCTGGAGGAGGCACTCGGCGTCGTGCTATTCCGACGCCTGCCGCGGGGTATCCAGATGACCTCCGCAGGCGTGGAACTGCTCCCGTTCGCGCGAAACATCATCAACCTCACGGAAAAGGCCCGAAAAGCCATCACGATGAACGGCGAGCCGCACGGCAAACTCGTCATCGGTTCCGCACAGAGTTTGACCGACTACCGTCTGTTACCGCTCATCGAATACATGTGCTGGCGCTACCCGAGCGTCCAACTCTCGCTCCACTCGCGCAACGCCCTGAACAACCTGAACTCGGTGCGCGACGGCCAACTCGACTGCGCGTTCTTCATCGGCGCCATCGAGCCGCGCGAGGGCCTGGAGACGACGGTGCTGTGCCCGGAACCGCTCGTGGTGGTGGCCGGCCCGAACCACATGCTGACGCAGCGCCAGTCCCTCACGGAGGACGACCTCACCGGCAGCACGCTGATCCGCGCCGAGAACGGCGCCGCCTACCACGACCTGTTCGAGAGCTCCCTCGCCTTCGACGAGACGCGGGCCCCGGTCCTGGAGCTGGACTCGATCGACGCGGCGAAGCGCGCCGTCTCCTCCGGCCTCGGCATCGCGCTGATGCCGGAGGTCACCGTCGCCGCCGAGCTGGCCGACGGCAGGTTGGTCCGCTTGCCCTGGTCCCCGAACTTCCGCGTCTACACCCAGTTCGGCTGGCGCCAGGACAACTCGACGAACCCGGCGGTGACCGCACTCGTGTCGGCGGCGGCCCAGGTGGTCAGCGACCAGGTGGCCTCGCTGACCTGACCGTCCCGAGCGCAGGACCTCGCCCGGTGGCGGCCGCGCGCCGTCCACCGGGCGAGGCTGCCCTCAGGCACTGCCCGGTGCCACCCCGGAGCTCCCCCGCACCACCAGCTCCGGCAGCACGTCCTCCACGTCCGTCGGCACCGCGCCGCCCAACACCGCGAGCAGTGCCCGAGCCGCCCGTGCCCCGAACGCGAACGTGTCCCGCGACAGGGCCGTCAGCCGCCCGTGCTGGCACAGGACCGAGTCGTCCCAGGCGACGATCGACAGCCGTTGCGGCACCGCCACCCCCAGCGCACCGGCGACCTCGGCCCCGGCCACCGCCATCACGTCGTTGTCGTACACGATCGCGGTGGGCGGTTCGGCCGCTCCCAGCAGCTCCCGCGTGGCCGAGGCCCCGGACTCGGCGGTGTAGTCCCCGTACACCACGACACCGTCCACGACGGACGAGGAGAACGCCGCGTCCCGCCGCACCGTGTGCAGCAGCGACGGCAACCCGGCCACGCGCGCGATCCGCCGGTGGCCCAACGACTTCAGGTGCGACACGACCGACGTCATCGCCGCGTAGTCGTCGGCCCACACCGAAGCCAGCGCTCCGTGGTGCCCCGCGCCGCCGACCACGACCGCCGGCATCCCGAGCGACGACATCAGCTCCACCCGCGGGTCCGACACCAGCAGGTCGACGAGGAACACCCCGTCGACCCGGTGTTCGGCGAACCACCGTTCGTAGAGCGCGATCTCCTCGGCGCGCGACGACACCACCTGCAGCAGCAGTGCGCATGACATCTCCGACTGCATGCCGGCGATCAACTGGAAGAAGAACGCCTCGTCCCCCAACGCGCGCGGTGGGCGCACCAGGACCAACCCGACCGCGTCGGCGGAGGCGGAGGACAACGCGCGCGCGGTCGCGGAGGGGCGATAGCCCAGGGACGAGGCCACGGCCAGCACGCGGGCGCGGGTCGTCTCGGACACGCCGGAGCGGCCGTTCAGCGCCAGTGACGCGGCGCCCTTGGACACGCCGGCGGCCGCCGCGATGTCCTTGATCGTTGGCCTCTTCACCGCTGCGCACCCTGTCCGGAACGAGACAACAAGACGATCGGAGGCTAGCCGCAGATAAACCGGTTTAGCTAGGGTCCGCCAGCAAGGAGGTGGCTGTTGATGAAGAGGCGCACGTTCCTCGCGGGCCTGGCGGCGGTGCCCGTGGCGGGATGCGGACTGTCCGGCACACCGAACACAGGCTCATCGGCGTCGGGCCAGGTCACGGGCGAGATCACGGTCCAGACCTGGTCCCTCAAGCCCAAGTACACCGACTACGTCAACGGTGTCGTCGACGCTTTCCAGAAGCGGCACCAGGGCACCACCGTGAAGTGGGTCGACCAGCCCGCGGACGGCTACCTGGCCAAGGTCATGGCGGACGCGAGCGCCGGGAGCCTGCCCGACGTCATCAACGTCCCGCCAGACCTCAGCTTCCCGCTCGCCAAGGCGGGGCAGCTCGTCAACCTCGACGAGACCCTGAAGGACGCCAGGCAGGAGTACCTGGCGAACGCCTGGCAGGCGTTCGAGATCCCCGGCAAGGGCGGCTGCTACGGGTTCCCCTGGTACCTCAACACCGGGCCGATCTTCTACAACAGGGCCCTGTTCCAGCAGGCCGGTCTCGACCCGAGCAAGCCGCCGACGAACTTCAAGGAGCTTGAAGTCACGGCCCTCAAGCTCGCCGAGAAGAAGATCGCGATCCTCGGCCAGACCCCGAGCATCGCCGACTTCGGGCTGTACGGCGTGAAGCTGTTCGAGAACGACAGGTTCACCTTCAACGAACCCAAGGGCGTCGAGTTCGTCGAGAGCTACAAGCGCATGTACGACGCGGGCGCGCTCATCCCCGAGGCGCTCACGCAGAACTACACCGGCGCCGGCGCGAAGTTCATGGCGCAGCAGACCGCGATGAACCCCGGCAGCGCCTACGACCTCGGCAAGTTCAAGACCGACGCGCCCAGCCTCCACGCGAACATCGGCATCACCACGCCCATCACGAACACGGGCAGCGCCAACATGTTCCTGCACGGCGTCAGCGTGCCGAAGAGCAGCAAGAACCAGGCGACGGCACTGGCTTTCGGCCGGTTCCTCACCAACGCCGAGAACCAGGTGGCGTTCGCGAAGCTCGCCTCGATCTTCCCCAGCACCAGCAGGGGCGGCGACGACCCGTACTTCACCACCGAGGACGGCACGGACGAGGCACGCGTGCGCGTCGCCGCGGCCAAGCAGCTCAAGACGGCGGTGAACTACACGCCGGTGCAGTTCAGCGACCAGATGCGCGAGACGCTGCTGCAGCAGCTTGCGGACGCGATGCTCGGCAAGAAGTCGCCGAAGCAGGCACTCGACGACGCCGTCACCGAGTGCAACCGGCTGCTGAGGTGACGCACCGCCCGTACACGCCGTGGCTGTTCCTGGCGCCAGGACTGGCCATCTGCTCGCTGTTCGTGATCTTCCCGTTCCTGAACATGATCGTGCTCGCGTTCACCGACGCGAGCGCACTGGGCGGCGGCACGTTCACCGGCGTGGACAACTTCGTTCGGATGGCCCAGGACCCCAGGTTCTGGGCCGCCGCGCGCAACAGCCTGCTGTACATGGCGGGCGTCGTGCCCCCGCTGGTGCTGCTGCCGCTGCTGGTCGCGGTGCTCGCGCAGAAGGTCGTGCCGGGCATCGGGGTCTTCCGGACGGCGTTCTTCACGCCGGTGATCGCGTCCACGGTCGTGGTCGGGCTCATCTGGACGTGGCTGCTCGACAGCCGCGGCCTGGTGAACAGCGTGGTCGAGGCGCTGGGCGGTGACCGGGTCCCGTTCCTGACCGACTCCGGCCTGCTCCTCGTCAGCTCGATGGTCGTCACGGTCTGGCGCGGCCTGGGCTACTACATGGTGATCTACCTGGCCGCGCTCGCGAACGTGCCGAAGGACCTGCACGAGGCCGCGATGGTCGACGGCGCGGGACCGGTCAGGAGGTTCTGGTCGGTCACCGTGCCGAGCCTGCGGCCGACGATGGTGCTGGTCGCGGCACTGAGCGCGGTCAACGGGTTCCGCGTGTTCTCCGAGATCTACCTGCTGTCCGGCGGCACCGGCGGGCCGGGCGGGGCGAGCACCACGCTGGTGATGCTCATCCAGTCCACCGGCCGCGGTCTCACCGGCGAGGTCGGGTACGCCTCCGCGCTCAGCGTGGTCCTGTTCGTCGTCCTGCTGGGGCTGCTGCTGGTCACGCTGAAGCTCAACCGCAGGGAGGACCAGCTGTGAAGCGCTCCCACGTCCTCCTCGGCCTGCGCTACCTCGGGTTGCTCGCCGTCCTCGCGATCAGCGTCGGACCGTTCCTGTGGCAGTTCGCGACGAGCATCAAGGGGCCCGGTGAGGACGTCTTCGTCCCCGACTTCATCCCGGACGACCCGACGTTCGCGAACTACGCGGCCGTCGCCGACGTGGTGCCGGTCTGGTCGTTCGCGCTCAACTCGCTGGGCGTGGCGAGCGTCAACGTCGTCACGAACTGCCTCGGCGCCGCCATGGCCGGCTACGCGCTGGCGCGGTTGCGGTTCCGCGGCCGCCGGTTCGCCGCGGTGGTGTTCGCGAGCAGCATCCTGGTGCCGTTCGAGGCGATCATGATCTCGCTGTTCCTGGTGATGCGCGGGTTCGGGCTCACGAACACGCTCACCGCGGTCGTGCTGCCCGGTGCGGTCACCGCGCTCAACGTCCTGTTGCTGCGCAACGCCTTCCTCGCCCTGCCCGCCGAGGTGGAGGAGGCGGCGGTCATCGACGGCGCCAACGCGTGGCAGCGCTTCACCCGCCTCGCGCTGCCGTCGGTGAAGGGCACGCTGGTCGTGGTGGCGCTGTTCTCGTTCATGTTCAGCTGGGACGACTTCCTGTGGCCGCTCATCGTCCTGAGCGACCAGGAGAAGTACACGCTCACCATCGGCCTGGCGTACCTCCAGGGCACGTTCGTGCAGAACCAGCGGCTGGTGGCGGCGGGCACGATCATCGCCGTCGTCCCGCTGGTCCTGCTGTTCCTGTTGCTGCAGAAGCACTTCTTCCGCGGAGTCGGAGAAGGCGCGATCAAGGGCTAAACCCGAGGAGTTCAACCTTGCGTTTCGGCGTGAACTACACCCCGTCCACCGGTTGGTTCCACCACTGGCTCGACTTCTCGCTGGACGACGTGAAAGCGGACTTCGCGGCGATCGCCGGGCTGGGGCTCGACCACGTGCGGGTGTTCCCGCTGTGGCCGGTGTTCCAGCCCAACCGGGGCCTGGTCCGCCCGAAGGCGGTCGAACAGCTCGGCCAGGTGCTCGACGCGGCCCGCGAACACGGCCTGGACGTGCAGGTCGACGTGCTGCAGGGCCACCTGTCGAGCTTCGACTTCTACCCGTCGTGGGTGCAGACCTGGCACCGCGCCAACATCTTCACCAACCCCGAGGTGATCAGCGGGCAGAGGCTCTACGTCCGCACGCTCGCCGAGGCGCTGCGCGACAAGCCGAACTTCCTCGGCTTCACCCTCGGCAACGAGGTCAACCTGCTCACCGAGTCCAACCCGTGCACGCCCGAGCAAGCCGGCGAGTGGATCGATGCGCTGCTCGCCGAGTGCGCCGCGGCCGCGCCGGACCACCCGCACGTGCACTCCGAGTACGACGCCGTCTGGTACGAGAGCGAGCACTCGTTCCTGCCGGAGCACGCGGCCAACAAGGGCGCGATGACCACCGTGCACTCGTGGGTCTTCAACGGCACCGCGCAGCTCTACGGCCCGATGTCGCCGGAGAGCGTCCACCACGCCGAGTACCTGGTCGAGCTCGCGAAGGCGCACGCGAGGGACCCGCGGCGGCCGGTGTGGTTGCAGGAGGTCGGCGCCGCCCAGCCCGAGATCAGCGCCGAGCAGGCGCCGGAGTTCGCCGAGCGAACGCTTGCGAACGTGCTGACGTGCGCGGACCTGTGGGGCGTCACGTGGTGGTGCTCGTTCGACGTCGACCGCGCGCTGGTGGACTTCCCCGAACGCGAGTACGAGTTGGGGCTGATGACCACCGGACGCGAGGTCAAGCCGCTCGGCGAGGTGATCGCCCGGATCGCAGGGGAGACGCCGCCCGCGCCGGCCGAGCGCACGCCGATCACGCTGCACGGCGACCGGCCCTCGTGGGGTCCCGGTGGCGCCTTCTTCGAAGAGTGGATGGCCCTCGCGCGCACGGGTGTGCGGGCCTCGATCGAGTTGGGGAACTGACATGCACGACGAACGCGCGCTGCTGGAAGAACGCCTCAACCGCACGCTGAAGGAACGCATCCGCCCGGCGGTCTACGGCGAGACCGCGCCGCTGGAGCTGGCCGTGTGGACCGTGCCGGACGAGCCGGTGCCGGTCGCCGAAGCCCTCGCCGCGCACTACGAACCCGCGCGGGTCGGCGACGACTGGGGTGCGCCGTGGAGCACCAGCTGGTTCCGGCTGACCGGCACCGTCCCGGAGGCGTGGCGGGGCGAGCAGGTCGAGGTGGTGCTCGACCTCGGCTTCACCCACCCCGGCCCCGGTTTTCAGTCCGAAGGCCTCGCCTACACCGCCGACGGCGTGCCGATCAAGGGCATCGAGCCGCGCAACACCCACCTGCCGGTCGAGGGCAGCGAGGTCCGCTACTACCTCGAAGCCGCGGGCAACCCCACGATCCTCGACTTCCACCCGTTCCTGCCGACCGCTTTGGGCGACAAGGACACCGCGGGCACCGAGCCGTTGTACAAGATCCGCAGGGCCGAGCTCGCGGTGTTCCGGCCGCAGGTCTGGCACCTCATGCTCGACATCGAGGTGTTGCAGGGTCTGATGGAGGAGCTGCCCGAGCACGACCCGCGCCGGCACAAGGTGCTGCACGCGCTGGACCGGGCGATGGACGCGCTCGACCTCAACGCGATCGCGGAGACCGCCGCCGACGCCCGTGACCGGCTCGCCGGCGTGCTGTCGATGCCCGCCACGGCCTCCGCGCACAAGGTCTCCGCGATCGGCCACGCGCACATCGACTCCGCGTGGCTGTGGCCGCTGCGGGAGACGGTCCGCAAGTGCGCCAGGACGTTCTCCAACGTCACGAGGCTGATGGACGAGTATCCGGACTTCTACTTCGCGTGCTCGCAGGCCCAGCAGTACGCGTGGATGAAGGAGCACCACCCGCACGTGTGGGACCGGGTGCGCGAGAAGGTCCGCAGTGGGCAGTTCGTGCCGGTCGGCGGCATGTGGGTCGAGTCGGACACGAACATGCCCGGCGGTGAGGCGATGGCCCGGCAGCTGGTGCACGGCAAGCGGTTCTTCCTCGACAACTTCGGCGTGGAGACCGAGGAGGTGTGGCTGCCGGACTCGTTCGGCTACAGCGCCGCGCTCCCCCAGCTGATCAAGCTGTCCGGCTCCCGCTGGTTCCTCACCCAGAAGCTGTCGTGGAACCAGGTCAACCGGTTCCCGCACCACACGTTCTGGTGGGAGGGCATCGACGGCACCCGGATCTTCACGCACTTCCCGCCGGTCGACACCTACAACTCCTCGTTGAGCGGCGAGGAGCTCGCACGGGCGTCACGCCAGTTCGCCGAGCACGCCAAGGCCTCGCGGTCGCTGGTCCCGTTCGGCTACGGCGACGGTGGTGGCGGCCCCACCCGCGAGATGATGGAGACCGCGCACCGGGTCGCGGACCTCGAAGGCTCCCCGACCGTGACGGTCGAGCCGCCGCGCGACTTCTTCCAGGCCGCGCAGGACGAGTACCCGGACGCGCCGGTGTGGGCGGGCGAGCTGTACCTGGAGAAGCACCGCGCCACCTACACCACGCAGGCCAAGACCAAGCAGGGCAACCGGCGTTGCGAGCACCTGCTGCGCGAGGCCGAGCACTGGTCGACCGCGGCTGCGCTCCACGGTGCCGAGTACCCGTACGACGACCTCGACCGGTTGTGGAAGACCGTGCTGTTGCACCAGTTCCACGACATCCTGCCGGGCAGCTCGATCGCCTGGGTGCACCGCGAGGCCGAGGCGACCTACGCGCGGGTGGCGGCGGAGCTGGAGCAGCTCACGACCCGTGCGATCGACGCGGTCAAGGGCGACGGCTCCGCCGAGGTCGTCTTCGACGTGTTCGGCGGTGACGCGCCCAGGCCGTTCGTCGCGCCCGTGGACGGCGTGCTCGACAACGGCCGCCTCCGCGTGACGGTCGACGGCGACGGCGTGATCACCTCCGTCCTCGACCTGGAGGAGCAGCGCGAGGTCCTGCCGCCGCGCGGGCGCGCGGGCCTGCCGCAGCTGCACAAGGACAACCCGAACCAGTGGGACGCCTGGGACATCGACCCGTTCTACCGCAACTGGCGGTCCGACCTGGCCCCGACCGGACGCGTCGACGCCGCCGACGCCGTGGTCGTGCGCACCGAGTTCGGCGACTCCGCGCTCACCCAGACGATCCGGCTGCGCGAGGGCTCCAAGCAGGTCGACTTCGACACCGAGGTCGACTGGCAGGAACGCGAGAAGCTGCTCAAGATCGCGTTCCCGCTCGACCTGCGCGCCGAGGTCTCCACCGCCGAGACCCAGTTCGGCCACCTGCACCGGCCCGTCCACACCAACACCTCGTGGGAGGCGGCGAAGTTCGAGATCTGCGCCCACCGCTTCCTGCACGTCGGCGAACCCGGCTACGGCGTCGCGGTGGTCAACGACTCGACCTACGGCCACGAGGTCACCCGCACCACCCGCGAGGACGGCGGGACCACCACGACCGTGCGCCTGTCCCTGCTGCGCGCGCCCCGGTTCCCCGACCCCGAGACCGACCAGGGCCACCACCGCTTCCGCTACGCCCTCGTGCTCGGCGGCCTGCCGGAGGCCGTGGACGCGGGCTACCGGATCAACCTGCCGCCGCGGACCGTCCAGGGCTCGGCCGCACCGCAACCGCTGGTGCGCACCGGCAACCCGGCGGTCAGGGTCGAGGCCGTGAAGCTGGCGGACGACCGGTCGGGCGATGTCGTCGTCCGGCTCTACGAGGCGCACGGCGGTCGTGCCCGCGCCTCGATCAGCACCTCCTTCGCCCATCGGGACGTCCAGGAGACCGACCTGCTCGAACGGCCGCTGGGTGCCGCGGCCGCGGAGGTGGTGCTGCGCCCGTTCCAGGTGATCACCCTGCGGTTCACGAGGTAACGCGCGCGCTGCGCCGGATGGGGCAATTCGGCCGGAACGTGCAACGAACACCCCATCCGTCGCGATCTAGGGTCGGGGTACCCCTGCCATCAAGGCCGGGGTCTGGGGACTTGGGGGAACTTTCGCATGCCTTCCTGGAGATCAGCGGCGGTCGCGGCCGTCGCCCTGGTCGGGGTGCTGGTGCCCGGTGTGGCACACGCGGCACCACCGACCAACGACGACTTCGACACGCCCACCGTGATCAACGCCCTGCCGTACGTGACCGAACAGGACACGACGTCCGCCACCAAGGCGCTCGACGACCCGTACGACTGCACCGGTTACGTCGCAAGCGGTTCGGTGTGGTTCAGCTACACCGCGACCGAGGACGGCCTGCTGCGGCTCAAGACCGAGGGCAGCGGCCGAGACCTGGTGGTCACGACGCTCACCGGGCCGCGGCACGAGCTGCGCCACGTCGACTGGTACTCCGACGGCTGCAGCCGCAGCCGGACCGACCCGGTCACGTTCCGCGCGACCGCGGGCGAGACCTACCACTTCATGGTGACCGGGCAGAACGTGACCGGTGGCGCGCTGAAGCTCGCGCTCGACCGGATCTCCCCGCTGGCCAACGACGACTTCGCGAACGCGCAGCCGGTGACGTTGCCGTTCTCCACACCCGGTCCGGACTTCTCGCTGGCCTCCGCCCAGGACGCCGAGCCGTACGCGGCGGCCTGTCACAGCTCCGAGGGCCGGCCGTCGGTCTGGTACTCCTACACGCCCGCCCAGGACCAGTCAGTGGTCGTGCAGGTCAAGTCGAGCGGCGGCAGCAGCCCGGTGATCAGCGTCTTCGACGGCGCCGCACTGGGCGGGCTGGAACTGCGCAAGTGCACCGGGACGTCCGCCTACAACGGCAAGGCAGTCGGCCTCACGGGCGGCAAGACCTACTTCTTCCAGCTCGTCAGCAGCGCCGGCGACGACTCCCGGTTCACGCTGGAGCTGAAGGAAGCACCCGCGTTCACGACGAACCTCAGCTACTCCACCACGTCGGGTGGTCCGTCGGTCAACGACACCATCCCGTTCCGGGTCTACACCGGCAACGACTTCGACGACCCGGTGCTGACCGAGTGGGACTTCGGTGACGGCACCACGCTGCCCGCGAGCGAGGAGACCGACCGGAACCACCGGTACACCAAGGACGGCGTGTACACGGCGGCGATCCGCTCGACCACGTCCGACGGCCGCGTCTCCACCGACACCGTCGAGGTCACGGTCAAGACGCACGACGTCGGCATCACCAAGTTCACCGTGCCCACCTCGGCACGGGCCGGGCAGCAGAAGCAGATCACCGTGCAGGTGGGCAACACCCGGTACCTGGAGCAGGCCACGGTGAGGCTCTACAAGCACGACGGCGAGTGGTGGCGTGAGGTCGGCGTGCTGAAGCTCGACGTGCCCGCGCACCCGACGCGCAAGGTGAGCTTCCCGTTCTCCTACACCTTCACGCCGGAGGACGCGGTGACCGGCAAGGTGACGTTCAAGGCCGAGGTGAAGCTGGAGTACCCGGTGTACGACGCGAACACCGGCGACAACGAGGTGATCGCGATCGCGACCACCGTGCGTCCCGCACTCGCCGCCGCCGCCGTCCTGAACTGATCTGGGGGGATCATGAGACTGTCCATCAGAACGCGTGCGCTGGCCTTCGGTGCCGCGGCCCTGCTCGCCCTGTCCGTGCCGGGTGTCGCGCACGCCGCACCGGGCAACGACGACTTCGACACCGCTCTTGACGTCACCGCACTGCCGTTCACGGCCACCGTCGACACCACCGGTGCCACCAAGGCCGCCGACGACCCGAACGCCTGCAACTACTGGGGTACGGGGTCGGTGTGGCTGCGCTACACCGCACCCGCCGACGGCTTCGTCCGGCTGGCCACGCACAGCGAGCGGTACGGGCCGTTCTACGGCGTCTTCACCGGCGAGCGCGGCGCGCTGACGCCGGTCGAGGGCGCCTGCACCGCGAACGGTCCGAGGGACGACACGTTCGCGGTCAAAGCGGGCACGACCTACCACGTGATGGTGGTCGAGTACTACTCCGGCGGCGGCCCGGTCCTGATCGACTTCCGCGGCGTTCCCGGCCTGTCGAACGACAACCGCGCGAACGCCGCGGCGGTCGCGGTGCCGAGCAGGCACGACGTCGACCTGCGGCGCACGACGGCGGAGCCGGGCGAGCTGTCCGCGAGCTGCGACCCGGCGGCGACGCAGTCCGTCTGGTACCGCTACGCCCCGACCAGCAGCAGGTTCGTCCAGGTCCTCGCCAGCGAGGGCGCCGTCAGCGTGTACCGCGCCGCCGACCTGTCCGAAGTGGACTGCGTGTCCACGGACGACAACGAGCGCAACGGCATGCGGTCGGTCTTCTCGGCCGAGGCCGGCGAGTCCTACCTGGTCCGGGTGGCGGAGACGCCCGCGGACGCGGAGCCGGCGCTCGTGGAGTTCAGCACCGCTGCGCCGCTGCGGCCGTGGCTGTCGCCGTACCCCAACAACCCGACCATCTACACCGACGTCGAGTTCGTGCCGTCCGCGGGTGAGCAGCGGCCGTTGGTCAGCGGCACCGTCTACTTCGGCGACGGCGGGTCGGCGCCGATCGTGCCCGGTGAGCGGATCAGGCACCGGTACGCGAAGGACGGTGACTACTCGGTCTCCGTGACCGCGACGACGTCCGACGGCCGCACCGGCAGCAGCGTGCCGGAGAAGCTGACGGTCGAGACGCACGACCTGGCGATCACCGCCCTGTCCGTGCCGGAGGCGGCACGGGCCGGCCAGACCAAGACGATCAAGGCGTACGTGGCGAACCCCCACCACGACGGGAACGTCAAGGTCACGCTCTACAAGGTCAGCGCGAACGGCGCCCAAGGCCAGGAGATCGGCTACACCCTGCAGCGCGTGGCCGCTTCACCGACCGCCCGCACCGAGTTCGTGTTCGCGTACACCTACTCCGCCGCCGACGCCGCGGCGGGCCAGGTGACGTTCCGGGCGGTGGCCTCGTCCCCCGACTGGTACCAGGACGCGAGGCCCGCGGACAACCAGGCGCAGGCCACGACCACGACCGTGCGTCCCGGTACGACCGCGCGCGTGAGCTAGCACGCCTCAGGCGCCCGGGTGGAACCCTTCCACCCGGGCGCTTTCGGCTGAGTAAGGGGTCTCGCGGCGCAGCCTTGGGTGATCGTTCGATGTGAGGGGCCATCCCTCAGGGGCAACCTCGGTCTCGTCAACGAAGCGAACTGAGGAGCTGGTTCAGGTGGAGTGGACGCCCGAGGCGATCAAGGCCGAGATGGACTACCGGCAGGCGGCGCTGCGCGAGGACGCCCGCCGCGTCCAGGAGTACTACCGCAGCGGTGGCCGGCCGCGGTCGTGGTGGCACCGCATGACGCACCGCCACGAGCCTGAGGTGCCCAACGGGCACCAGGCCGCCTGATGCGTGAAACGGGTCGTGGGTGGTTCCTCTCGTCCAGGAACCACCCACGACCCGTGTCGGCCGTCAGGCCTTCGGCAGCCGGGCCTTGACCTTGTCGCCGTTGGCCTCGCCCCGCGTCCACCACTTCTCGTCAGGCCCGGAGATGTCCTCGACGCTGAGCCTGCGCACGGAGTTCGCCCGCCGCAGTCGCGCGGTGAGCTGGTCCTTGCGCTGGGCGAGGCGGCGGTAGACCTCCAGCGCGGGCGTCTCGTCCCGGCCCTGCCGGCGTTCCCGCGTGCGCCAGTTGCCGAGGAACTCGAGCGCCAGGTCGGCGAGCGCCTGCCCGGCGTGCGCGGTCAGCACGTCGCCGGGCGCGGCGAACGTGCCGGCGTGGAAGGCGAGGTTCCGCGTGGCGTAGAGCCATTCCAGCAGTGCCGCGGCCGTGTCCTCCTGCTCCTGCAACCAGTCCGCGAGGGCGTTCGAGTCCGCGAGCCGCGACCGCCACAGCTCCACGAGGTCTGGCACCAGCCCGCCCTCGCTCTCCGCGAGCGCGGTGACGGCGTCCTGCGCGGCCTTCAGCCGCTCGTTCGGCCGGGGGTGCCGGACGAGCACCTCCAGCCACGCGTCGACGGACCTCAGGTGGTGCTTCACCCCGGTCGTCGGCACGTGCGCGTCGAGCGGTGCCCTCAGCTCGCGGTCGTGGTGGGTGACGACGACGTGCAGGCTGACCAGGTGCTGCCGCAACACCTGCAGCGCGCACGCCTTGGCCAGCCAGCCGATCCGGCTCGGGTCCAGCCCGGTCGCCTCCAGCGCGCTCCACGCGAGCCCCGCGGCCGCCATCGGCGCGTCGACCTGCCGTGCCAGGTTCGCGACCCGCATCGCCGACCGCAGCTCACCCGGCCAGTACGGGGTGAGCGGGTAGGCGTTGCCGACCGTGCGCTGGTGCTCCCCGCCGCGGGTCACCCGCCCGGTCGGCCCGCTGACCTGCCACACCGGCGCGATGTCGAGCTCCGTCAGCCGCTCCCCCGCCGCGTACTGGTCGAGCGCCTCGCTCAGCACCCGCCTGCCGAGCACCGCCGCGGTGTGCGCGTCCGCGGCCGTGACCGGCAGCCGGACCAGCGCCGACGAGCCGGTGACCACGTCCTTGAGGAAGTCGTCCTTCGGCAACCTGCTGCGGTGCAACGGTTCCTGCCGCGCCCCCGGCAGCAGCTCGTCGAGGTGCCGCAGCACCCTGGCCCCGCGCACGACCAGCGCCACCACGTGCCTGCGCGGCAGCGGCCACAGCACCTGCGCCAGGTCGTCCGGTTTCTTGAGGAACCGCAACAGGTCGGTGCGCAGGTGCCGCCCGTCCCGCCCGTGGTCGGCCGTGACCACCGCGACCTCGGCGATCATCCTGGCCCGCAACGGCAGCTCGACGCCGTTCCACAGTGGAGCGAGCCACCGCTCGACCGCGGCCCTGAGCGCCTCGGGGTCGAGCTTCGCGGCAGCCGCGGCCGTGACGGCGGGGTCGAGCTTCTGCCCGTCGGCGGCGATGGCGGCGTCCACGTCGAGCAACGTCCGCCGTGCCTCGGCAAGCTCCTCCGCACCGCCGTGCGCGTAGGCGGGCGCGGCGGCGTCCATCACCGTGACGGAGGTGCTGATGATGCGGCGCAGCAGGTTCCACCGCGGGTGGTCCTCGGCGGCGTGGCTGGCAAGGGCGGTCTGCGCGCGTTGGACGGCCAGGAACGCACTGCCCAGCCCGGCGACGTGCTCGCCGAGGTGCGCATCGGGGTCGAGCGCGCGCAGCACGCCCTGCAGCAACGCCCGCTGGCACCGGCTGAGCCCGGCGTCGTCGAAGGCCTGCCGCAGCCGGGCGTCGAGGTACTGGTAGCGCACGGACCGGACAGTAGTGACGTGGAGAAACGCTTTTCGCGGTCGTCGACCATCGGCGCCTCCGCCGACACCGCCCACGTGGAACACCTGCTGGCCGACCGGGCGGACGCGACGTACGTGGCGCGGGTGCTGGCGACGTGGGCCAGCCGCTACCTGCGGGGGTGGAGAAGGCGAAAACCCGCAGCGGCGAGCGCTGCGGGTTTTCGGCAACCGATCGGGGCGACAGGATTTGAACCTGCGCCCCCGCTCCCAAACAAGGTACGGCCACTCCCCCGACCAGCACCCCGAAACATCACCGCAGGTCAAGCCGTCGGTCTGCATCGGCCTGACTCGGCAGGAACTGCTCTCTCGTGGGAGAACGTCTCCCGAAATTCTCCCACGGACCGAGTTCACACCGTCGAACCAAAATTGGCTGGCGTCACTGATTCTGGTGGTGTTCCAAGAAGCTAGAGTCGACCGTGATTGGCCCGGTCAAACGCCATGCCCGCTTCTCGAACGCTAGTTCGCCGGTCACCGTGAACGGGAGCTTCTCGCGGTGGGCGTAGATGGCCCACTCGTAGTCTTGCCCGCTGAGCGGCACGTGGACCTTGCGGGAGCGGCCGTTGACTTCGGTACTGAGGACGATCATGGTCTCTTCTTGATCGTCCTCTTCTTCACGAGTCAGCGATCGGACTCTGCCGATCAACGTCTCCACTCGAGGAGGCTCTTCACGGCGGATCAGCCGCTCTCGAACCCTCGGCAGACCGGCCATCGCGTCACGATCTACAACGATGCGAGAGGCTGGCACCTCTGGGGCGGGGAGCGAGGTCGACCAGTCGAACGACAGGTCGAGCTCGCGGAGCGTCCCCGTGTCCGTCAACTCCTGCAGCGAAGCGACAAGGTTCGCGCTGAGCCCATGCTCTGCGGCGTGCTCGATGACCTGCGGGTCAGGTTCCAACGAGAGGCTCTTCGCCGTGTGCAGGCCTGTAGCCAACGTTTGCATGACGAGACGCGGGAAGTTAACCGCTGGCGCATCGTCAGTGTGAACTGGCGCTGGCTCGCCGAGACGCGCTACGACCGTGAAGACGAAGCTTCCGCGTTTGGTGTGACCGAGGCGGACGTCGTCATCGAGGAACTCGTTGACGGTCGCGGAGCGCTTCCCTCGATGGGAATGCGTCGGGTCGTACGCCGTGGTCGCCGCTGCCTTCACCATCTTGTAGAGGCTTTCCAGCGCGTCATGTGCTTGTCTGAACGGCAGGGTGCCATCGGTCATCACCTGGTCGAGGCGGACGTAGAACAGGTCCGCTCGAGTAGCCAGGATCTTCTGGACGAGCTCGTCTGCGTCCCAGTCGTAGACGTCGGCCAGCATGAACAGCGTGTCCTTGAAGCGAGGACCGAAGTCGGCGTAGTTCGTGGCTAGCGGCAGCATGATCCTGGCGTCGTCCCCCAGCCGCCAGATCTCCTTGACATGGGGAACCTCAAGCTCGAGTTGCCACTCGTTGGCGGCGAGGTACTGGTGCACGGTGGCTGGCTGAAGTTCGGTGAAAAGTTCACTGATGGAGTCAAGCTTCACCACTCACCTCCGTCGCCGATCCTCTGCATGATGCCCTTCAAACCCTCTACATCGAAGAGGTTACTTCTCGGTAGCTTCACTGTCTTGCTGGCGACGCCATCTGCGATGTCACCGAGCTCACTCGCGTACTGCCAGTACATGCGACTGCGGGTGAGCAAGTGGTCGTCAGTCACGTGGAGCACCGGCTCGTCGGCCGGGATGACAAGGATGCCCAGAAGCGCGGGGATGTACCGGTCATCGCCCACAAGTTTTAGAAACGGTTTGCGCTTCATCTGCCACGACACCTCGTCTTCACCGACCACATCCCGCTGCGTCGTGCACTTGAGCTGCAGCTCGAACTGCGGGCAGTAGAAGCGCCTGTACCTGGCCGAGGAAGCCACGGTGATGTCAACACCGTCGTAGTCGGTGGTGTGGTCTTTGACGTAGAACCCAGCCGCCGCCGCGACCATCCTCACGAAGGCGATGTGGAATTGCTCTTGACGTGCAGTTGGAGGCAGTCCTCCATCCTGCACCCCCTCAATCGCATCCTGCTCGTCTCCGTCCATAGGCTCCCTCCCCGCTCGGTGGCGGAACGGCAGCACACTAATGCGAACAAGATCGACATTCGGGAAACCTCGCAGTAGTCACCCAAACGGAGGAATAAGATCAATCTCAGAGGTCAGCTTCAACCTGCTCGCAACCGTAACCGAGCGCAGACATGATCAGCGGAGATCGATCGCAAGCTGTGGATAACTTGCGATCTTCAAGGAGGTGATCCACGCCGATGGCGCACCGTGATGATCCCAAGAAAGACCCCGCGTTGCGGGCAACACTCGAGGAACTGCTGACGATCTGGGAAGACCGTCCATCTGCACTCGCGTCGGTTGGGCGAGGACGAAAGGTCACGCCGGCCAGACTGGCGGTCGTGCTAAGTCTCGCAGCTCACACGCACCGGCTGACACGGGCCGCACTGCTCCTCAGCGACGCCGGCGCGGACTTGGAGGCCGTACCGCTGGTCCGCGGCGCCTTGGAACATGGACTGACCACCCAGTGGATCAGTCAGTACGAGGACGCAGCTGTGGCGGGATTCGCCAACGAGCACGAGCGGCAGCGACGGAACTTCGCGAGGACGCTTCTAGAGAGTGGCTTGAGAAACGCCGAGGAGGTGGCTGCGGTGCTGGACAAGCCGCCAGCGTTCGAGCACTCATCGGCTGATGGCGCTGCCCGGTCGTTCCAGCAACTTTGCGGAGATTTCGCGCCGCTTGGGCCCCAGCTATACGCGCTCTATCGGGTCCTGTCTGGCCTGACGCACGCCGGGCCTGCCATCGTGGATTCCTACCTGCGCCCAGGCGAGCACGTTGTGGTCAGTGTCGAGCCCAACAAGCCCCTGAACGACAACTCGCGCATGTGGATCTTAGGCGTGAGCTGCATGTGGGCCTCACGTGCAGCAGACATGCTGGATCGCGATCGCCCGCACCGCGAGCGGCTTCGCGCTATCGCACGCCAACTTGGCACCGCACCCGTGCTCAAGTTGCATCCTGACGCTTGGATCCGTCGTGCGTCTGCCGACCGCCAGGCTCGGCTTCGAGCACGTGCTGCAGTCGTGGCGCAGCCCGACGGCGCCTAACCGGCGCGTACCTCATCGGGTAAGGGCCGGTGGGGCGAACTCGTCGGCCTGGAGACCGAGTAAGCCCAGCTGCGGTCGATCCGCGTGCAGTGGTAGCTGTACGAACTGGACACGAGCGAGTTGCACCGCTGCCCACCCAAGGACGACTCGTACCGCGACATCGACATGCTGGCGTTCCTGTCGCGTCTCATCTCCGACCACATCGCCCGCACCGGCCCGAAGCCGTGCCTGCCACGGCCGGACGTACGTGTTCCGCAGCCTGGGTATGGCGAACGGCGCAGCCCGTCGACCAGGCGCAAAGCTCGTCGACGTCGCGCGTCGGGCCGACGTGTCCAGCGGCACCGTCTCGAACGTGCTCAACCACCCGGACCGCGTTGCCGAGGCGACGCGGTTGCAGGTGGAGAAGGCGATCGCCGAGCTCGGCTTCGTCCGCAGTGCACGCGACGGGGAGACGGCGGCTCACTGGCGCCGAAACGGGTTCGCGACGTGGCTGTTCCAGCCTGCGGTGATGGGCTGGTTCCGAAGAAGGCGCCGCACAATGCCCGGCCGGTTCCGGTGCTCGGCGAGCCGTGGCCTGGAGTGCCGGCGCGCGGCCGCAACGCGGGCGGGCGGGCGGCCTAGACTCGTGCTGGGTGCCGATTGCGAAAGGCTTTACGCCGCACGGGATGCGACACTCGCACAAGACGCTCATGCGAAGCGTGGGCACGCCGCCGCCGCTGATGGATGACCGGCTAAGACACCTCGACGGCTCGGTTCAGGCGCGCTGCGACCACACCACGAAGGAGATGCGCGTCCGACTGCTCGACGACCTGACGGCTGCGTGGGAAGCGTCGCTGGACGCCCGGTTCGCGGTGAGCCCGCGGTCGCTGGTGGCGGCGCTGGACGAGCTGCTGCGGGCGCGGGCCCGGAAGGTCAACGAGCTGGCTCGAGACGACGTCCGCCGGGTGACTCAGGGGCTGGCGTAGTGATCTCCGAAACCATGATCGTCTCCCCAGATTCTCCTCAGAACCCTTGGGAGACAAGTCAGGGCCGGTCCCCTATCCGGGAAACCAGCCCTGTCCTGCGCTTTCAACCGTCGGGGCGACAGGATTTGAACCTGCGACCCCCCGCTCCCAAAGCGGGTGCGCTACCAAACTGCGCCACGCCCCGGTTGCACCAAGCTTACCGCCACCCGCTAAAGTATCGATCGCAGCCCCGACAACGGGCGGCAAGCGGGCGTAGCTCAATGGTAGAGCCCTAGTCTTCCAAACTAGCTACGCGGGTTCGATTCCCGTCGCCCGCTCGACACGAAGGGCCGAGTGCACCCGCACTCGGCCCTTTTTCGTGATGCGGCTCACATCGAGACGATCCCGACCTGCGTGCACCGCGCTCACCGCCACGCCCCCGTCCGGCCTGGCCGCAGGCCCCGAAAACAACGATCTTCGCCATGGCCGCGGAGGTAGGCTGCGCGACTGGGCACGAGAGGACCTGGTGGAGACGTGAGGCTGGAACAGATCGTCATCGACAGCAACGACCCGGCGACGCTCGTGCGGTTCTGGGCGGAGCTGCTCGGCGGTGAGCCCGTCGAGCGGGCGCTCGGGTGGGCGCACGTGGAGCCGCCGGGCGGGGTGCGGATGTCGTTCCAGCCGGTGCCCGAGCGCAAGGACGTGAAGAACCGGCTGCACCTAGACTTCCAGGTCGACGACATCGAGGCCGCCGTCGTGCGGGCGGTCAACCTGGGCGGCACGCGCGAGGGCGTGGTGCACACCGACGAACAGGGCAGCTTCCAGGTGATGCGCGACCCCGAGGGCAACGAGTTCTGCTTCGTGCGCGACTAGCGCAGGTTCGTCCAAAGGCGATCACGAGTGGAAGGCCCGCCAGAGCGCCTCACCGAAGCGGACGGCGAGCACGACGAGCAGCACGCCGATCGCGAAGCTGATGAGGCACCGCACCACGAGCAGGAGCTTGGCGCCCTTCACCCCGACATGATTGACCGTCGCGCGCCAGGAACAACAGGGTCCAACGGGACCAATACCATCGCGGGGTGACCGACTGCCTGTTCTGCCGCATCGTCGCGGGTGAGATCCCGGCGACCGTCGTGGCCGAGACCGACACCACACTCGCGTTCCGCGACATCGACCCCAAGGCCCCGACGCACGTCCTGGTGATCCCCAAGGAGCACCACCGGGCCGTCGGCGACCTCGACCCGCTGCTCGCCGGGCAGGTCCTCGCGACCGCGCACCAGGTGGCGAAGGCCGAGGGCGTCGACGGGTCCGGCTACCGGCTCGTGTTCAACACCGGGCGCGACGGCGGCCAGACCGTGTTCCACGTGCACTGCCACGTGCTCGGCGGGCGCGGCCTCAGCTGGCCGCCGGGATAGCCATCGCGCGCACGAACGCCGCGTCGACCGGGTTGCCGTGGCCGGGCACGACGATGCGCGGGCCGAGCGCCAGCACCCGGTCGAGGACGTGCCGCCAGTTCGCCGGCGTCGCGTCCGGACCGGCCTGCGCGGGAGCGCCCTCCTCGACCAGGTCGCCCGCGAAGACCACGCCGGCGTCCGGCACGTGCACGACCACGTCGTGCGAGGTGTGCGCGGGACCGAAGTGGTGCAGGTCGACCCGGCGGCCCCCGACGTCGAGCGTGGTGCTGTCGCGGAACGTGTGCGTCGGCGCGACGAGTCTGCCCGTGAACGGCTCGTCGTAGTACCGGGCGCGGCTTTCCAGCAGGCTCTCGTCGACCACGCAGTCCTCGTGCGCCCACACCTCGCACGGCAGGAACGCCTCCGTCGCGAGCACGTGGTCGAAGTGGTTGTGCGTCAGCACGATCCGCGACGGGCTCAGCCGCTCGGCCAGGCCCTCGTCCATGCCGGAGTCCACCAGCAGCGAATTACCCGATCCAGTGATCAGGCCGAGGGTGAGGTCCAGCTCGGCGTGCCGGAGCACGAACACGCCGTCCGCGATCTCGATCACCGGAAGACCCCTTCCACCAGCTGCGGCACGACCCGGCTGACCCCGAGGGCGACCGCCAGCTCGACGTCGGCGGCGTGCCCGTTCCCGGTCAGCTCCCGCCCCGACCCGCACTCCCGCACGGCCCGCACGACGTCGGCGTGCGTGAACGCCGTGATCGCGAGCTCCGCCTCGGGCGAGGCCTGACCCGCGGGCAGCCGGCTCGCGAGCGCCGCCAGCACCGCGCCGGCGCCCAGGTGGTCCTCGACGCACGGCCGCAGCGGGCCGAACTCGCGCGGCCCGGTGCCCAGGACGTCGAGGCCCCAGCGCTCGCCACCGGGCACCACGCCGACGACCTCGCCCAGCTGCGCGGCGCGTTCCGCGACGGCCTCGGCGTTGCGCAGGCAGGCCGCCAGCACGTGCGCACCGGTCGCGGCCGCGAGCGAGCTGAGGTTCGACCCGTTCGGCGACGGCAGCTCCACCAGCCCGGTCGCCCCGGCCAGTGACGCCGGTCGCGGCGTCCGCCCGGACTCCGGTCCCCAGCGCGACGGCCGGACCTGTCCCCCGTTGCCGACGACCAGGTCCACCGACGTCGTGAACGACAGCACGTCGACCACCACGAGCACGTCGCAGCCCTTGAGCGCGTCGATCCCCTCGGGCCCCCACTCCAGCCGCAGCCGGTACCCCTCCTGGCTGAACATGGGCACCAGCGTGTCAGACTCCGTGACGTGCGCGTTTATCTGGCAGCAGACCACGCTGGCTTCGAGCTGAAGTCCCACCTGTCCACGGCTCTCAAGGAGCAGGGTTACGAGGTCGTCGACGTCGGCGCCCACGAGTACGACGCCCTGGACGACTACCCGTCGTTCTGCGTCGACGCCGCCGAGCGGGTCGTGAACGACCCCGGCAGCCTCGGCGTGGTGATCGGCGGCTCCGGCAACGGCGAGCAGATCGCCGCGAACAAGGTGAAGGGTGCCCGCGCCGCGCTGGCGTGGAACGTCGACACCGCGCAGCTGGCCCGCCAGCACAACGACGCCCTGCTGGTCGGCATCGGCGCCCGCCAGCACACCGCGGAGGAGGCGACCGCGATCGTCGTGGCGTTCCTCGAGACGCCGTTCTCCGGCGACGCCCGCCACCAGCGGCGCATCGACCAGGTCAGCGCCTACGAGAACTCCGGCAAGACCGGCTGACCGATGCCAGAGGGCCACACCCTGCACCGCCTCGCGCGGCTGCACCAGCGCCGGTACGCGGGTGCCCCGGTGGCCGTCTCCAGTCCACAGGGCCGCTTCTCGGCGTCCCTTGTGGACGGACGGACGCTCGTGCGCGCCGAGGCGCACGGCAAGCACCTGTTCCACGTGTACGGCCCGGACGCGGTGGTGCACGTGCACCTCGGCCTCTACGGCACGTTCACCGAGCACACCCCGCCCGTGCTGCTACCGGTCGGCCAGGTGCGGATGCGCATGGTCGGCGTCACCCACTGGACCGACCTGCGCGGCCCGACGGCGTGCGAGGTGCTGAACGCCGACGAGGTCAAGGCCATCCGGGCTCGTCTGGGCCCCGACCCGCTGCGCCGTGACGCGCGGCCGGACCTGGCCCACGAGCGGGTCAGCCGCTCCCGCCAGTCGCTGGCCGTGCTGCTGATGGACCAGAAGGTCATCGCGGGCGTCGGCAACGTCTACCGCGCCGAGGTGCTGTTCCGGCACAACGTCAACCCGATGACGCCGGGTACCGAGGTCAGCCGCGAGCTGTGGGACGACCTGTGGAACGACCTGGTCGTGCTGATGAAGGACGGCGTGAAGGTCGGGCGGATCGACACCGTGCGCCGCGAGCACATGCCGCGGGCGATGAAGCGCCCGCCGCGCGTGGACCGGCACGGCGGTGAGGTGTACGTGTACCGGCGGGCCGGTGAGCCGTGCCTGGTGTGCGGCACCGAGGTGCTGACGAAGGAGCTGGCGGCGCGGAACCTGTTCTGGTGCCCCGTCTGCCAGGCCTGACACCCGACAACGACGGAGGCCGCCCCCGCGCGTGTGCGGGGGCGGCCTCGTGTCGTTCACGGCCCGGCTAGAAGTCGAACCCGCCGCCCATGTCGCCGAAGTCGAAGCCGCCCGAGTCGCCCATGTCGCCGCCACCGAAGTCGCCGCCCATGTCGTTCATGCCCGCGTCGGCGCCCATGCCCAGGTCGGCCGCGCCGTAGTCGCCGATGCCGTGCATGCCGGAGAACATGGCGTCCATCAGCAGGAACGTGCCGACGCCCCAGGCACCCGCCACGAGCGCGGGCTTCCACCACGGCTCGGAGTACCAGCCGCGGGGCACCGGGCGGCCGGCGACCATGCCGCCGGGGTAGTAGTACGGCGTGCCCGCGCCCGACTGCGGCGAGGCGGCGTAGTCGTGGCCCTCGACGGTGACCCGGCGGTCCTCGCTGACGGCACCGGCCTGCTTCTGGCCCGCGATCTCGGGCAGCGCGGGACCGGGGTCCATGCCCATGGCCTCACGCGCGGCGCGGACGTAGTGCAGGCCCTCCATCGCGGTCTGGGTGACCAGGCGGGCCTGCGGGATCGTGCGGGCCTGCTCCATCTGGGAACCGGCGGCGGTGAAGCGCTCGGAGGCGTCGGCCAGCGCCTGGGTGGAGGCGGTGTTGCTGCCGGTGAGGCTCATCACCTGACCACCCAGCCGCTCGACCCAGCGACGTGCCTCGGCCTTGGCGTCGTCGAGCTCCCGCGCCTTGCGCGCGTTGCTCTGGCTGACCAGGTAGAACACGCCGGCGACCAGCAGCACCAGCACAACGACCCACACGATCGTGCCCACGGTTTACCTCCCACGGCAGACAAACCGTCAACGAGCAAAAGCGGGCCAGAGTTCCGTTAGAACACCTCGGGGCAGTGCGGTTCGTGTGTGTTGAGGAACGCCAACGTCAGCGCGTCGACATGCCCTGGCGTGTGCTCGACCACGCGATGTGCTCGTGCGAGCACGGAAAGCCGCACGCCGCCGAGGTAGGCGCTGCCGAGCGCGGCGATGTCGAGCGACACGTCCGCGGGGTCCTCGGTGCGGGTGACGACCGCCTCACCGCCCTTCACCGTGAGGCGCCAGCGGCCCGAGTTCCACGGGCACAACGCGTCCTCGACGGCCAGCACGCTGTCCACATCGGACAGGTAGCGGCGCAGCGGCAGAGCGCGGTCCACGTCGACGATCCGCAGCCACAGCGCGTCCCCGAGCTCTTGGCGCACCTTCCGCGGGTCAGCGACCATGTGCAAGATCGGTTCATCGGTGGCGGTGTAGAAGGAGATCCGAGCGGCCAGGTCGACGTCGAGCAGGAACCGGTAGAGGTCCGCGTACGCCTGCTCGGTCTCGCACGCGAGCTCGCGCACGTGCAGCTCGTTGCGCGGCCCGCTGTTGTCCCACTCGTGCTTCACGCGGAACACCACGTACCCCTGCGGGTGCAGGCAGTAGCGGTAGGACGAGAGGCCGTTGCGGTCGGACTCGTCGTCGGACAGGTGCACGTCCCACGACCTCTCGACCCGGCTCAGCCAGCCGGTCCTGGTGCGGCGCACGCGGTCGTGGACCTCGCGCATGAACGGCAGCGCCTCGTCGCGCGTGACCTGCCGGATGCGCGCGTCGCCGACCCGCACGCCGGGGTGGAACGGCATGCGCGTCGGCATCGTCATCATCGACCGGCTCGACGCGTGCTCGCCGTAGCCGAACCGCCGGTAGATCCCGCCCTCCGACGCCCAGAGGATCGCGATCGAGTCGCCCGCTTCGTGCATCTGGTGCAGCTGGGTCTTCATCAGCAGCGATGCCACGCCACGGCGCCTGTGGCCGGGTTTGACGCCCACGACGGTCACGGCGCCGACCGGTGTGAGCGCGCCGCCGGGGACCGTGAGCTCGCGGCTGAGAATCCCGCCGGTGCCGATCATCTCGTCACCGTCGAACACCGCGTGGGTGCGGTCGAGCTCCAGCACCTTGGTCCAGCGGTGCTCGCTGTCGCGCGGTTCGTCGAGGAACGCCCAGGCGAACACCCGCCGGAAGTCGTCGAGGTCAGAGCGGTCGATGGTCCTGATGCTCAGCGTCGAGTCGGCCATGGCGGCAGTGATACGCCGCCACGGCCGGTTCCGCAGCTCATTTACCGCTGGATCGACTTGATCTCGCAGAACTCGTCGAGGCCGAACCTGCCGAACTCGCGCCCGTTGCCCGACTGCCGGTACCCGCCGAAGGGCGCGCTCGTGTTGAACGCACCGCCGTTGATGTCGACCTGCCCGGTGCGCAACCGCTTGGCCACGGCGAGCGCGCGGTCGGTGTCCGCGGAGAACACGGCACCCCCGAGCCCGTAGATGGTGGAGTTCGCGATGCGCACCGCGTCGTCCTCGTCCGCGTACGGCATGACCGACAGCACCGGCCCGAAGATCTCCTCCTGGGCGATGGTCATCTCCGGCGTGACCCCGCCGAACACCGTCGGCGCCACGTAGAACCCCTTCGGCAACGGCGCGTCCGGCCCACCGGCCGCCAGCTGCGCGCCCTCCTCGACACCCTTGCGGATGTAGCCGACCACCCGGTCCCGCTGGGCGGCGGACACGGCAGGCCCGATCCGCGTCGCCGGCTCCGCCGGGTCACCCGGCACGTACTTGGCCGCCGCGGCGACCGCCAACCGCACCGCCTCGTCGTGCCGGTCGGCGGGCACCAGCAACCGCGTCCACGCGCTGCACGCCTGGCCGTTGTTCATGAACGAGTTCCCGACGGCGATCTTCACGGCCCGCCCGAGGTCGGCGTCGTCGAGCACCACGCAGGCCGACTTGCCGCCCAGCTCCAGCGCGACCCGCTTGACCGTCTCGGCGGCCACCGCCGACACCCGCCGTCCCGCCCGCGTGGACCCGGTGAACGACACCATGTCGACGTCCGGGTGCGCCGCGAGCGCCTCCCCGGCCACCGGCCCGGTGCCGTGCACGAGGCCGAAGACCCCGCTGGGCGTGGCGCTCGTGACGATCTCCGCCAGCAGGTCTGCGGTCCGCGGTGCCAGCTCGCTCGGCTTGAGCACCACGGTGTTGCCCGCGGCCAGCGCCGGGACGACCTTCGCCACCATCTGCTGCAACGGGAAGTTCCACGGCGTGATGGCCGCGACCACCCCGACCGGCTCGCGCAGCACCAGCGAGTTGCCGATCTCCTCCGGCTCGAAGTACCCGCGCTCCAGCACGTCCGCGACACCCTCCGCGATCCCGATCGGGTTCGCGACCTGCACCTTCCGGCTGAACGCCAGCGGCGTGCCCATCTCCCGGGTCATGGTGGCCGCGAGCTCGTCGGCCCGCTCTCGCAGCCCGTCGACGATCGCCCGCACCACCTTCACCCGCTCGGGCACCGCCGTCAGCGACCACGCCGGAAAGGCGGCGACGGCAGCGGCCACGGCCGCGTCGACGTCGGCCGGCGTGCCTTCGGCGAGCGTGCCGACGACTTCCTCGGTGGCGGGGTTGACGACCTCGATCACGAGAGCCCTCCAGACGGATGTGACAGGTTTGGCGCGGACGACGTCCAGACTGTCACATCGGGTGGGCGGTGGTCATCGGCCATGCGCACGCCCGCTCCGGTGAAACGGCGGTGGCGCCGCACCGGGTCGTGAAAAACCTCGGCGCGGCGCCACGTCCGCCGGCACCCCGGCAGAAAAGTCGCCCCGAAAATTCGCCGCGCGTCGACGAAGCCGCGGCACGGACCTCAGCTGAAGTCCAAGTCACCCGTTCGAGTGCGCTTCAGCTCGAAGAAGTGCGGGTAGCCGGCGAGCAGCCGGGCGCCGTCGAAGATCCGGCCGGCCTCCTCGCCGCGCGGGATCTTCGTGAGCACCGGGCCGAAGAAGGCGACGCCGTCGATGTGGATGGTCGGCGTGCCGACGTCCATCCCGACGGGGTCCATGCCGCGGTGGTGCGAGGCCCGCAGCTCCTCGTCGTACTCGGTCGAGTGCGCGGCCTCTGCCAGCTCCGCGGGCAGCTCGGCGTCGGCGAGTGCCAGCTTGATGACGTCGTCGAAGTCCTGGTTGCCCTCGTTGTGGATGCGGGTGCCCATGGCGGCGTAGAGCCGGGGCAGCACCTCGTTGCCGAACTTCTGCTCGGCCGCGATGGCCACGCGGACGGGACCCCAGCCCTTGGTCATGAGCTCCCTGTACTGCTCGGGCAGGTCGCGGCCCTCGTTCAGCACGGCCAGGCTCATCACGTGGAAGCTGAGGTCGATGTCGCGGACCTGCTCCACTTCGAGGATCCACCTGGAGGTGATCCACGCGAACGGACAAAGCGGGTCGAAGTAGAAATCGACCTTGGCCTTCTCAGCCATGGGTGCCCCTTCAGTCACGGTAGGTGGGGTTGCCCCCCCAACAGCCCAACCAGATCACCCCGTCATCTCTTCCCGCACGCCGGTTCCGTGATTGGATGCGGGAGTCATAACCATTCCCGACGACGTCAGCGCGTAACCACACGCGTGGCAGACGAGGTGAACAGTGGCCGCGCCCAACCTCACCCGCGACCAGGCCCAGGAACGTTCTGGGCTGCTGGAAGTGGAGTCCTACCGGATCGAGCTGGACCTGACCGACGGCGGCGGAAAGCCGGGTTCGGACACGTTCCGCTCCACCACCACCGTGGTGTTCCGCAGCCGGACTCCGGGTGCTTCCTCGTGGATCGACATCGTGGCGGCGACCGTGCACCGGGCCGTGCTGAACGGCGAGGAGATCGACGTCTCCGACTACCGCGAGGAGGACGGCGTCCGGCTGTCGGACCTCGCGGAGACGAACGAGCTGACGATCGAGGCCGACTGCCGGTACATGAACACCGGCGAGGGCCTGCACCGGTTCGTCGACCCGGTCGACGGCGGCGTGTACCTGTACTCGCAGTTCGAGACCGCCGACGCCAAGCGCATGTTCGCGTGCTTCGACCAGCCGGACCTGAAGTCGGTGTTCTCGCTGAAGGTCACCGCGCCGCACGACTGGAAGGTGATCTCCAACGGCGAGATCACCGGCACCGAGGACGGCGAGGGCGGCGCGGACGTGCACACGTTCGCCACGACCAAGCCGATGTCGACGTACATCGTCGCGCTCGTCGCCGGTCCGTACGCGGAATGGCGCGACGAGTTCGTGGACGGCGACTTCCGCATCCCGCTCGGCATCTACTGCCGCGCCTCGCTCGCCCCGCACATGGACCACGAGCGGCTGTTCACCGAGACCAAGCAGGGTTTCGGGTTCTTCCACCAGGCGTTCGGCGTGAAGTACCCGTTCGGCAAGTACGACCAGTGCTTCGTGCCGGAGTTCAACGCGGGCGCGATGGAGAACGCGGGCTGCGTCACGTTCCTGGAGGACTACGTCTTCCGCAGCCGGGTCACCCGCTACCTCTACGAGCGCCGGTCCGAGACCGTGCTGCACGAGATGGCGCACATGTGGTTCGGCGACCTGGTGACCATGCGCTGGTGGGACGACCTGTGGCTGAACGAGTCGTTCGCCACCTGGGCGTCGGTGCTCGCGCAGGCGGAGGCCACCGAGTACCGCCAGGCGTGGACGACGTTCGCGAAGATCGAGAAGTCGTGGGCGTACCGGCAAGACCAGCTGCCGAGCACGCACCCGGTCGCCGCGGACATCCCGGACGTGCAGGCGGTCGAGGTCAACTTCGACGGCATCACCTACGCCAAGGGCGCTTCCGTGCTGAAGCAGCTCGTCGCGTACGTCGGCCTGGAGAACTTCCTGGCGGGCCTGCGGGTCTACTTCGCCAAGCACGCCTGGGGCAACGCGACGCTCGCGGACCTGCTGGGCGCGCTGGAGGAGGCGTCCGGCCGCGACCTGTCGTGGTGGAGCGCGCAGTGGCTGGAGACCACCGGCCTGAACCTGTTGCGCCCCAAGTTCACCGTCGACGCGGACGGCAAGTTCACCGAGTTCGCCGTGCTGCAGGGCGGCGCACGTCCGGGTGCGGGCGAGTTCCGCACGCACCGCATCGCCATCGGCGTGTACGACGACGACGGCAGCGGCAAGCTGGTCCGCACGCACCGCCACGAGCTGGACGTCACCGGCGACCGCACCGAGGTCCCCGAGCTGGTCGGCGTGCACCGCGGCAAGATCGTGCTGGTCAACGACGACGACCTCACGTACTGCACGATGCGCCTGGACCCCGACTCGCTGGCCGGGCTGATCGACCACATCTCCGACATCGCGGAGCCGCTGCCCCGCACGCTGTGCTGGTCGGCCGCGTGGGAGATGACCCGCGAGGCCGAGCTGAAGGCCCGCGACTTCGTGAACCTGGTGCTCGGCGGTCTGCACGCCGAGTCGGAGGTCGGTGTCGTGCAGCGGCTCCTGCTGCAGGCCCAGACCTCGCTGTCGTCCTACGCGGACGACTCGTGGCGCGCGGAGGGCTGGCGCCGGTTCGTCACGAAGACCCTGGAACTGGCGCGGGCCGCGGAGCCGGGTTCGGACCACCAGCTGGCGTTCGTGAACGCGCTCGCCTCCTCGGTGCTGGACGAGTCCACTCTGGACGTGCTGCGCGGCTGGTACGACGGTTCCGCGGGCTTGGAAGGCCTTGAGGTCGACACCGACCTGCGCTGGCGCCTGCTGCAGGCCCTCGTCGCGCACGGCAGGGCGGACCTGCCGGAGATCGCCGCGGAGGAGGAGCGCGACCCCACCTCCACCGGTCACCGCCGCGCCCAGTCCACCCGCGCCCTGCGCCCGACGGCCGAGGCCAAGGACGAGGCGTGGGACCGGGCGGTCAACGACGACGACCTGCCCAACGCGGTCAGCGAGGCCATCATCGCCGGCATCTCGCACCCCTCGCAGAAGGAGCTGCTCGCGCCGTACGTCGAGCGCTACTTCGCCGACGTGAAGGGCGTGTGGGACCGCCGTTCCTCGGAACGCGCGCAGTCGATGGTGGTCGGCATGTTCCCGGCGTGGTCGATCGCGAAGTCCACTGTGGAGGCCGCTGACGCGTGGCTGGCCGACGAGCACCCGCCGGCCCTGCGCCGCCTGGTGTCCGAAGGCCGTGCGGGCATCGTGCGCGCTCTTGCGGCACAGGAGTTCGACCGCTCTTGACCGGTCCTGGAAGCCCCGCAACGCGTTCGCGCGGTGCGGGGCTTCCGCGTATCGTCGGCCGGCTGTTCACGGGCTGGGGGGATCATGTGGGAAGTGGTGCGGCGGTACGAGGTGGGCGACGACGAGCTGCACGAGGTGCTGACCGGGGCCGAGGACGTCGAGGGGCTGTTCGCGGAAGCCCTCCCGCTCGAACGCCGTGAGCTCGTCCTGCGCGGTGAGCTGGACGTGGCGGCGCTGTCCGGTGGCTTCACGATCGAGGTGCTCGACGGACGGCAGTGGCTGTGGTTCTGGGACGTGCTCGACCCCGTCGTGCGGGAGGAGGCCGACCACGTCGTCGTCACCGCTTCCGTCGCGCTGCAGGAGGAAGACCGTCCGCAGGCGCTGCACCGGCCGGCACAGCCGCGGTACCGGGTCTTCCAGGGGCACCGGCTCGTGGGCCGGTGCGAGGTCGAGGGGCTGCCGGACAGGTGGGAGGGCTGGTCGTGGCCGCCGGTCACGGTGCTCGGCTGCGACACGCCGGATCTCCCGTGCGACCGCTATGACCTGTGGACCGGTGTGCGCGCGTTGGACGTCACCGGGCGCGTGATGGGCGAAGTCCGGCTCGACCTCGACATCACGGAGGTGCGTCCCCGCGCGGACGGACGGTTCGACGTGGTGCTCGACCAGTCGGGCTCGCACCCCGTGCCGAGGTGGCGGGAACGGCCGTCGCCCGCCGCGGCAGCGGTGTGGGACCTCTGGCGGCGGGGCCAGCCACGGCACCGCGGGCTGTGGGCGGAGCTGGGCACCGAGGAACGCCGGTCGTGGCTCGACCTCACGTTCGTCGACTGGGAGAGCACGGCGGAGCTGGGCGCGGGGACGTTCCACCTCGACGGCGGGCACGTCACCGACGAACCCGGGCTGTACCTGGCGCTGAGCGAGGCGTTGCGGGGCCCGGCCAGTACTTCGGCCGGCACTTCGACTCCTTCCTGGCCTGTCTGGCAGACGCCCGCGCGGCCGGGTCGACGCTCGGGTGGCGCAACGCCCGCACTGCCCTGGAGTCGGTCGGTGAGCTGTTCTTCGAGGTCGTGGAGCTGTCGCGCGCCAACGGGGTGGTGGTCGAGCTGGACTGCGCCTCCACCGAGCTGGACCGCAGGTCCGCCTTGGACGAGCTGGCCGGCCGCCTGGCCGAGGCGGGCGAGCACGTGCTCACCGACAACCGCCGCTGGAAGCTCGACCTGGTGGCGGCCGACGCCGCCGTGTCGACGCGGGGTGAGCGGATCGCGGTGGTGACGCACTCGCCGGCCGAGGTCGCGAAGACCCTGCTGCGCAACGGGTTGGAGCTGCAGCCGCAGCGGACGGTCCTGCGGAGCGGGACCGGGCTGGTCGTGGCCGGGGACGACCACCGCGAGCACGGCTGGGAACGGGTCGCGGACCTCGTCGTCGCCAGGAACGACGCGGGGCGCGACGAGGCGGACCGGCGCAGCCGCCTCACCGATTCGGCGCAGAGCCGGCACGAAGCGATCACCGCAAGGGGGAACGTGAACCACATCGGCACGCTCGTCGAACGCTGGCACCGCGGCTGGACCGCCGCCGACGGGCTCACGTCCGAGGTTCGCGACGGGCACCTCGTCGTGCACGTCGACCGGCCGCACCGGAAGTACGAGTGGCTCGCCACCGACGAGGCCGAGGTCGCGGAGCTGGCCGCGCTCGTGGCCGCGACGCGGGAACCGAACTGGCTCAGCGTGCCCACCTCCGACCCGGCGCAGGTGGTCGGCGAGCTGGAACGGGCCGGGCTGGTCGTCGCGCGGCCGGACGAGACGTTCATGCGGCGTGCGCTCGCCGGTCACCCGCTGCCCGCGCCGCCGGCCGGGTACGCGGTGGAGGTGACGCGCGAGCCCGTGCTGCGGGTGCGGGTGCTCGCCGGCGGTGAGCTCGCGGCGAGCGGGTTGATGGCCGTGGTCGGCACGGACGCGGTGGCGCACCGGATCGAGACCGCGGCCGGGCACCGGCGGCGCGGGCTGGGCAGCGTCGTCATGGGCACGCTGGTGCACGAGGCGCTCGCGGACGGCGCGGACACCGGGTTGCTGTTCTCCTCGGCCGACGGCGTGCACCTCTACCGCCGGCTCGGCTGGGAGCGGATCTCCGACCTGGTGGTGGCGCAGAACCAGGTCGCCGCGCGGCTGAGCCCCTGACACGGCGACAGCCCCCGGCCGGAGGTGGCCGGGGGCTGTCGCGAGGTCGGGTCAGGAACGCGGTGCGTTGCCCGCCTGGTCGGTCAGCATGCGCAGACCGGACACCAGGCCGCCGGCGAGGTCGCCCTCCTTGAAGGACGCGACCATGCTCATCACCGCGAGCTTGGCGCCGCGGTCGGCGAGGCGGCGGTGCGACTCCTCGCCGGTCACGACCTCGACGACGCGCTCGCCCGGCGAGACGGCCACGAGGACGTGGTGCGAGGGGCGCTCGGTCGAGGCGTGCAGCTCCTCGGCGCGCTGGCGGGACGAGCTGCCCAGCTCGCCGAGGTACACGCTGAAGTCGAGCCCGGTCGCGCGGCTGGACAGCGTGAGGGCCTCGTCCAGCTGCGCGAGCTGGGTCGGCGAGAACGGCAGCTCGGGGGTGTGCGGCTCGTACATCTTGGCGGCGGAGACGCGACCGCTGTTCGTCACGACCGCACCGAGCGGCAGCGACGACGGGTCAACGGCCGCGATGGCCTTACCAGTTGCCACGAGCGCCTCCCTTGGCAGTCGAACCCGCCGCGGCGGACTCGGCGGAACCGCGGTGGTCCGCGCTCAGCCCGGCCGGGTTCGCGCTCCACCACACCGGGGCGTAGCCCCACTCCTGGCCGGGCCGGTACCGGGGGATCCGGGTGGCCTTTGGCCTCACCGTCAGCAGCGTGATCACGCCGTAGATAGCCAGCGGGATCAGCGCGAAGACGAGAACGGTCTCCACGATGGTCACGGGCGGTACCGTAGCCGAACTCGGTCGCGCACGAGTGGCCGGGCCACCGCGCGGCGAGCCGCGAGGGCTAGCAGAGCCGGGAGCACCGCGCACCGGACGAGCCCGTGAACCACCCGGTTCGCCCTTGAGGAAGACCTGGTTGGAGTAGAGCACTGCTGTTGTTGCGACGACAACCAGCAGTGACGACGTTGTCAGGCCCCAAACGAGTTGCACCTCTCGGCGAGCATTCCGGTCACCCCCACATCCCACGAACGACTCACCGGACGACCGCGTCCCGTCCTCTCGCGCGTCCACATGCGGGACGACCAGCGGTACGACCGCGCCGGCGCGATCACCGTCACCGGCGTGGTGACCGGATTCGGACCGTTCGGGCCCGCTCAAAACCACCCGCGAGTGCTGTTCCTGTGATATAGCACCGGAAAACGTCCCGGTTTTTCCGCCTGAGCACTCCATTTGCACTATGACGCACATCACTTCAGGCCGAATTTCACGTCACGGAGCGTGTGCGTACCGACCAGTAGAGCCAATGAGCACTCTCGTGCGGCGCAGCGGTTACACCCGGTCAGTCCTCACCCGGTCGGCGGCGAACGGGTGCCGGTTTGGGGTCTTGTTCCCGGAACACCCACCTCCTAGCTTTTCACCTATACGGGTCTTGCGCACCCGCCCCGAGCGTCCTGGAGGACACGAAATGTCAACGATGACCCGCCCCCAGGCCCTGTCCGTCACTCTTCCGAGCTACAAGGACGATTCCGTGCGTATCACCGCAAGTGACTCCGTTCGCATCACGGCGAACGACTCCGTTCGGATCACCGCGGCCGATTCCGTGCGCATCACGGCCGGGGACTCGGTGCGCATCACGATGACCGACTCCGTGCGCATCACGGCGAGCGATTCGGTCAGGATCACGGCCACGGACGACTCGGTCCGGATTACTGCCACGGACGACTCGGTCCGGATCACGGCCACGGACGACTCGGTGCGCATCACCGCGACCGACGACTCCGTCCGCATCACGGCGTGCGACGACGACTCGGTCCGCATCACGGCCCGTCGCGACGAGCTCACCCTCGCGGCCTGAACCACCAGGGGGCGGCAGCTCAGGCCGCGGGTTCACCCAGGTACTGCAACCACTGCGGGTCGGCCTCGGCGACACCCGCGAGCAGTCTCCAGTGCGGACCACGGGGCGCGGCCGGCACGACGCGCAACCGCCAGCCCAGTTCGGACAGCAGCTTGTCCGCCTTGCGGTGGTTGCACTTCGCGCAGCACGCGACGCAGTTCGTCCAGGTGTGAGGTCCGCCACGCGAACGCGGCACGACGTGGTCGATCGTCTCCGCCCGTCCGCCGCAGTAAGCACAGCGGTAGCGGTCGCGGTGCATGAGCCCGGCACGGGTCATCGGCACGCGGCCGCGGTAGGGCACGCGAACGTAGGTGCTCAGCCGGATGACCGAGGGCACGAGCACCTCGGACTTCGACGAGTGCAGCACGAGCCCGGAGGCGTCACCGTGCACGACCTCGGCTTTCCCGCACACCACCAGGACCACCGCCCGGCGCAGCGACAGCGCCGTGAGCGGCTCGAACGTGGCGTTGAGCAGCAGGACCTTGCGTCTGCCCCAGGGGAACACCGCCGGCGTCGGACCGGAACCTCCCCCGTCGCGGCCCCCGTCGGGCACTGCCCGCAGCTCGGGCTGATTTCGGCATGGGGGGACCGTCGGCGCCGTCTCGCCTGGTGGCGAGGCGCCGATAGGGGTCGGTTGTCGGTCTGGCACGCGACCACCTCCACCGGTTCAGCCCTAGGAGACCACACTTACCAGGAAAAAATCACGTGTGATAAGTGACGCGTCACGGATGTGTGATCGAACCCGGGGTGAACCAGCGCCCTATCGGGGATCGTTTTCAACAGCCGCTACCCTTGCCAAGGTGACAGAAGCCCCTTCCACACCACTGCCTGCGACGATCACGTACCCGATCGCCGAGCGGCTGAACCTCGTCGAGCAGCTCCACGGGCGAGAGGTCGCCGACCCCTACCGCTGGCTCGAGGACACCGCGGACCCCCGCACCGAGGCGTGGTCGCAGGCGCAGGACGGGCTGGCCCGCTCCTGGCTGGACGCGATGCCCGGCCGCGACCGCCTGGGCGAGCGCCTGAGGGAGCTGATGCGCACGGGTTCGGTGTCCACGCCGACCTGGCGCGCCGGCCGCGCGTTCTTCACCCGCCGCGGCCCCGAGCAGGACCACCCGGTCGTCGTCGTGCGCGAGACCGACGGCACCGAGCGCGTGCTGTTGGACGTGAGCGTGCTCGACCCGTCCGGCAGGACCACCCTGGACCGCTGGTCCCCGAGCCTCGAAGGCACGCGCCTGGCCTACCAGGTGTCGGTCGGCGGCAACGAGCACTCGCTGCTGCACGTGCTCGACGTGGACACCGGTGAGCTGGTCGAGGGCCCGATCGACCGGTGCCGCTACTCCTCCGTCGGCTGGCTGCCCGGCGGCGAGGAGTTCTACTACGTCCGCCAGCTCGACCCGGCGCTGCTGCCGGAGGACGAGAAGCTCTTCCACCGCCGCGTGTGGCGCCACCGGGTCGGCACCGACCCGGAGACCGACCTCAACGTGCACGGCGACGGCCTGGAGCACACGTTCTACTACTCGCTCACCGTCTCGCAGGACGGCCGCTGGCTGGTCGTGAGCGGTGCGCCCAGCACGTTGAAGCACGACTCGGTGTGGATCGCCGACCTGCACGGCGACGCGGTGCTGAACCCGGTGCTCCTGTCCGACGCCGGCGCGCAGTGCTCGGCGTTCGTCGCCCGTGACGGACGGCTCTACCTGCACACCAACCTCGGCGCGCCCCGGCAGCGGCTGTGCGTGGCCGACCCGGCGAACCCGGCTGAGTGGACCGAGCTCATCAGCGAGGAGCCGGACTCGGTGCTCGACGGCGTGCGCTGGCTGAACGGCGACCTGGTCGTCCTGCGCACCCGGCACGCGGTGTCCGAGCTGCACCTGCACAACGCCGAGACCGGCGCGCACCTGCAGGTCGTCCCCATGCCCGGCACCGGCTCCGTGCACGGTCTGTCCGTCGTGGACGCCCTGACCGGCCACGACGAGGACGCGCTGTGGTTCGGGTGGACGGACTTCGTCACGCCCGCCTCGGTGTTCCGCTACTCCGCCGCCACCGGCCAGACGGTGCTGCACGAGGCCGCTCCCGGTCGCGTCGAGCTGCCCGCGGTGACGACGCAGCAGGTCGCGTACACGTCCAAGGACGGCACGACGGTGCGGATGTTCGTCGTCAGCGGCGAGCAGAAGCCCGACCTGCCCCGCCCGGCGCTGCTGACCGGCTACGGCGGCTTCGCGATCGGCCGCGGCCCCGGCTACAGCGCCACCACCCTCGCGTGGGTCGAGGCCGGCGGCGTGTGGGTGCACGTGTCGTTGCGCGGCGGCGACGAGGAGGGCGAGGAGTGGCACGTCGACGGCATGCGGCAGAACAAGCAGAACGTCTTCGACGACTTCCACGCCGCGGCCGAGCACCTCGTGCGCACCGGGTGGACCACCCCGCAGCAGCTGTCGATCATGGGCGGCAGCAACGGCGGTCTGCTCGTGGGCGCCGCGCTGACCCAGCGGCCCGACCTGTACGCGGCCGTGGTGTGCTCAGCACCACTGCTCGACATGGTGCGCTACGAGAAGTTCCTGCTCGGGCGGCTGTGGGCGGACGAGTACGGCAGCGCGAGCGTGTCCGAGGAACTGGGCTGGCTGCTCTCCTACTCGCCTTATCACCAAGTGGTAACGGACGTTGAGTACCCTTCCGTCTTGTTCACGGTGTTCGAGTCGGATTCTCGTGTGGACCCCAACCACGCCAGGAAGATGTGCGCGGCACTGCAGCACGCTTCGTCCAGCGATCCGACCAAGCACCCGGTGCTGATCCGCCGCGAGACCGAGGTCGGTCACGCGGGCCGGTCGGTCAGCCGGACGGTGGCTCTCGCCGTGGACCAGCTGACGTTTCTCGCGAATGCCACGGGCATGGAGTTGTAGGAGGGCACGACCACGTGTTGGCGACGAATCCGGTGGATGACGCCGCGAACAAGACCGCGGAGGCGGTTGAGTTCTTCGACAGGTACGGGCCGGACATCATCGCGGGCGCGGTCAAGATCCTCGTGATCCTGATCGCCGCGTTCGTGATCAGGGCCCTGCTGCGCAAGGTCATCGACCGGATCACCACGCCGGGCAAGGAGGGCAAGAAGCCCGGCCTGCTCAAGCCGCTGCGCGAACGTGCTCCGCAGGCGCTCGGGAACCTGATCTCCGAGCGCCGCGAGCAGCGGGCGAAGACGATCGGCTCCGTGCTGAAGTCCGTCGTCACGATCCTGGTCTTCGGAATCGCGTTCCTCGAGATCATGATCGTGCTGACGCTCGACATCACGCCCGTGCTGACCTCGGCGGGCATCCTGGGCGTCGCGATCGGCTTCGGCGCCCAGAACCTCGTCAAGGACTTCCTGTCCGGCATGTTCATGCTGATGGAGGACCAGTACGGCGTCGGCGACGTCGTCGACCTCGGCCCGTCCATCACCGGCACCGTCGAGGCGGTCGCCCTGCGCACCACCACGATCCGCGACACAGGTGGCACCGTCTGGTACGTCCGCAACGGCGAGATCCTGCGCGTCGGCAACTCGTCGCAGGGCTTCGCGGTCGCGGTCGTCGACCTGCCGCTGAGCTACGGCGCCAACCTCGCCGAGGCGACCAAGGTGCTGGAGCGCCGAGCCGCCGACGCGGCCGACAAGGAGCCGTTGAAGAACGACATCACGGCCAAACCGGACGTGCTCGGCGTCGAGAAGTTCACGCCGGAGGGCATCACCCTGCGGGTCACCGTGAAGACGCGCCCCGGCCGCCAGTGGGCGGTCCAGCGCAACCTGCGCGCGCAGCTCATGCCCGCGCTGGAGGAAGCCGGCTTCACCGCGAAGTAGGCGGGCCCGGGTTCAAACCTGGATGCCGGGTGAGGTAGAACACGCATTCGAGACGGTGATCACCCGGTGTCGTACCAGTTCACAGGCCTATGACCGAGACAACAGGCGGGGCGCCCTGCACGCGCGCACGCGCGTGAGTCAGGATGGGTGTGTGGGCAACCCGGTCAGCTTCTTCGAACAGGTCGGCGGCGAGGAGACGTTCCGCCGCATCGTCGCGCGCTTCTACCACGAGGTGAAGTCCGACGACGTCCTGCTCCCCCTCTACCCGGAGGAGGACCTCGGACCTGCGGAGGAGCGCCTGCGGCTGTTCCTGATGCAGTACTGGGGCGGCCCGCACACGTACTCGGAGAACCGGGGACACCCCCGGCTGCGAATGCGGCACGTGCCGTTCACGATCGGACCGGTCGAGCGGGACGCGTGGCTGCGCTGCATGAGGGTCGCCGTCGACGAGGCCGGACTCGACGAGGCCCACCGCAAGCAGCTCTGGGACTACCTGGAGATGGCCGCGAACAGCCTGATGAACAGCTGGTCTTGATCGCCCATCACCCGATCGGGTCCTTACGCAGCGACACGAATGGCAGGATGACCCCCCGTGCGACGATCCTCCGACCTCAGCCCCGAGATCGCCGAAGAGTCCGGTTGGTGGCGTGACGCCGTCTTCTACCAGGTCTACGTGCGTTCCTTCGCCGACTCCAACGGCGACGGCGTCGGCGACCTCGACGGCATCCGGTCCCGCCTGGGCTACCTCGAACTGCTCGGTGTCGACGCCCTGTGGCTCACCCCGTTCTACCGCTCCCCCATGGCCGACCACGGCTACGACGTGGCCGACCCGCGCGACGTGGACCCGTTGTTCGGCGACCTGGCCGCGTTCGACCGGCTGGTGGCGGACGCGCACGAGCACAACATCCGGGTGACCGTCGACCTGGTGCCGAACCACACGAGCGACCTGCACGAGTGGTTCCAGGAGGCCCTGCAGGCCGGTCCCGGCAGCATGGAGCGCACCCGCTACATCTTCCGCGAGGGCCGCGGCTTCGACGGCTCGCAGCCGCCGAACAACTGGACGTCGGTCTTCGGTGGTCCCGCGTGGACCCGCGTGCCGGACGGCCAGTGGTACCTGCACCTGTTCGCGCCCGAGCAGCCCGACCTGAACTGGGAGCACCCGGAGGTCCGCGCCGACCTGGAGCAGACGCTGCGGTTCTGGCTCGACCGCGGTGTCGACGGCTTCCGCATCGACGTGGCGCACGGCATGGCCAAGCCGGAGGGCCTGCCGGACATGGACATCCGCCCGCAGGCGCCGGGCGTGCTGAGCGACGACGCGCACGACCCGCGGTTCGACAACGAGGGCGTGCACGAGATCCACCGCATGATCCGCAAGGTCATGGACGGCTACCCCGGCACCATGGCCGTCGGCGAGATCTGGGTGAAGGACGACGAGCGCTTCGCCGCCTACGTCCGCCCCGACGAGCTGCACCTGGGCTTCAACTTCCGCCTGGTCGAGGCCGGCTTCGACGCCGACGCCGTCCGTTCGGCGATCGAGCACACGCTGGCCGCGGTGGCCCTGAGCGGCACGCCCGCGGCGTGGACGCTGTCCAACCACGACGTGGTGCGGCACGTGACCCGCTACGGCGGCGGTGCGCTGGGCGAGCAGCGCGCGCGGGCGATGACGCTGGTCGAGCTGGCCCTGCCCGGCGTGATCTACCTGTACAACGGCGAAGAGCTGGGCCTGCCCAACGTCGAGCTGCCGGACTGGGCCCTGCAGGACCCGACCTGGGAGCGCTCCGGCCACACCGAACGCGGCCGCGACGGCTGCCGGGTGCCGATCCCGTGGGAGGGCACCGCCCCGCCGTTCGGCTTCTCGACCGCGGTCAACACCTGGCTGCCGCAGCCGAACGAGTGGGACCACCTCACCGCGGAGGCGCAGCTGGAGGACCCCGGCTCGATGCTCTCGCTGTACCGGGAGGCCCTGGAGCACCGCAAGACGTCGCCGGCGTTCGGTGGCAACGAGCTCGAGTGGTACGGCGCCCCGGCGGGCTGCTTCGCGTTCCGGCGCAAGGGCGGCGGGCTGATCTGCGCGCTGAACACCTCGGGCGCGTCCGTGCCGCTGCCCCCTGGCCGGGTGCTGCTGTCGTCCGGTCCGATGGACGGCGACCAGCTGCCGCCGGACACCGCCGTGTGGCTGGTCTGACACCGCAATTCGTTCGACCGCGGCGGCGGGGCCGGTGAGGATGGCGGGCGTGCGTTCCCGTGGAGTCCTCGCCGTCCTCGCCGCCGCCGTCCTGTTCGGCACGACCGGGACCGCGCAGGAGCTCGGTCCCGGTGGCCTCGACCCGCTCGCGGTGGGCGCTGCCCGCGTCGTGCTCGCCGGGGCGGTCCTGTTCGCCGTCGCCCAGGTGTCGGGCGCTTACCGCGGCACCCGCTTCTCGTGGCCCGTCGTGGTCGCGGGAGCGGTCGGGGTCGTCGCCTTCCAGATCGGGTTCTTCACCGGTGTGCGGCTGAGCGGGGTCGCGGTCGGCACGGTCGTGGCGCTGGGCTCCGGGCCCGTGTGGGCGGGCGTCGTCGAGTGGCTGAGCACGCGCAGGACGCCGTCGGCGCGCTGGCTGGCCGCCACGGCGCTGGCGGTCGCGGGCGTGGCGGTGCTGACCGGCGGCGGCACTGGTGTGTCGTGGCTCGGGGTGGCGGCGTCGTTGCTGGCCGGGCTCGGGTACGGCGTCTACACGGTGGCCGGGTCGCGGTTGATCGCGCACGGCCAGCGTTCCCACGGCGCGATGGGGCTCATGTTCGGCGTGGGTGCGCTGGTGTTGGTGCCGATGCTGATCTGGCGGTGGCCGGGCGGCCTCGACTCCACCGGCGGCATCACGATCGCCGTGTACCTGGCGCTGGTGCCCACGGTGGTGGCGTACCTGCTGTTCGGTGCCGGGCTCAAGGTGCTGCCCGCCGCGACCGTGGCCACGCTGACGCTCGCCGAGCCGGTCGTGGCGACCGCGCTGGGAGTGCTGGTGCTGGGTGAGGAGATCACCGCGGCCACGGTCGCCGGCGGGCTGCTGGTGCTCGGCGGGCTGTCGTTGCTGGCGTTGCCCGCCCGGCCGGAGGTCGCCCTCGACCGCCGGTAGCGGGTCAGACGATCAGCGGCAGCATCGAGTGCCGGCGCCGCACCACGGCCCCGTAGCGCGCGTCGATCCGCAGCCACGAGTCCGTCGCGGTCACCCGCACCTCGCCGTCCTCGCCGAGGAAACCCATGCCGGACAACGCGAACAGGCACCGCAGCGGGATCTTCACGTCCAGCCCGGACCCGGTCACCGTCAGCACGACCTGGTCCAGCAGCGAGGCCGGTGGCGTGCCCTGCGGGCCGGTGTTCTCCCGCGCCACCTCGACGCCCTCGTCCGCGAGCTTCGCGACGACCTCGACCGGTAACCGGTCCACCAGCAGCCAGCCCTCCGCGGGCGGCAGGGCCGAGCGCCACATCAGGTCCTTGGCCGGTCCCGGGTCGATGCGCTCGTCGCGCATCACCGCGAGTCCGGTCAGCAGCTCCGACCCGGCCACCGTGACGTCCGCCGGGTTCGCCTGCCCCGCAACGGTCCGCGTGGCCAGCGTGTCGAACGGCGTCGCCACCCACGCGTCCAGCAGCTCCTCGTCGCGGTTGCGCAGACGCACCACCGTCTGCCCGTCCAGCCGCACCGCGCGCGCGGCGAACGCGCCGAGGTCGTCTCTCTCGGCCGCGTCGGCCAACACCAGCTCAGGCACCGTTACCTCCGGCACGCCAACCCGCGAGGAAGTCGCGTTCGGCCTCGGTCAGACGACGCGGGCGCGCAGTCGTCAAGTTGTAGGGAGCCATCAGCGTCTCCGCCTTGGCGACCACCGGGCTACCCGTTTCCCGGCCGCTCCGCACCACGTAGTCGAGGGTGAAGGACGCCGACCGCAGCTCGCGCACCGACATCTCCACGACGATCTCCTCGCCGGTGAACACGATCGGCGCGAGGTAGTCGACCACCAGCCGCGCCACGACCATGCCCTCGGCCATCTCCTTGACCCCGTGGCGGGCGGCCTCGGTGAACAGCAGCTCGATGCGGGCTTCTTCCAGCAGTGTCACCGTCTTCGCGTGGTTGATGTGACCGAACGCATCCATGTCCGACCACCGCGGTCGCACACCAGTGACGAAGACACCCATGCACGGACCCTACCGAGCAAACCCCGCCGCATCACGAGCGAGTCCCCTCGCGGAACGGGTGGAACGGCAAGGGCGCCGCGGAGAGAACTCCTCCGCGGCGCCCCTGTCGTCCGTGCCTGCTAGCGGACCATGCTCCGCACCTGCCGCGCGGCGACGGAGAGCGTGGCCAGGTCGAGCTGGTGGACCCGGTTGATCTCCTCCAGCGCGCCGCGGGAACGGGCCAGGCGCGAGGCGTTGGCCTGCTCCCACTTGGCGATCTTCTCGGCCGCCGTGTCGTCCTCGTCGCTCGCCCTCAGCACGTCGACCGAGATGGCCCGCAGCGACGTGTAGAAGTCGTCGCGCAGCGCGAGCCGGGCCAGCGCGTGCCAGCGGTTGCCGCGTTCCAGGCTCGTCACCGAGTCCAGCATGTGGTCGATGTCGAGGTGGTCGGACAGCGCGAAGTACAGCTCGGCCGTCTCCCGGTGGGTGCGCTCCGGGCCCGCTCCGCCGGTCGGGCCGAACTCGCGTTCGGCCAGCTCGGCGATCTCGGTGACGTCGAGCAGGCCGTACATGTAGAGCAGCGCGGCGACCTTGCGGGCCAGCTCCGCGGGAACGCCCTGTTCGACGTACCGCTCGGCCTTGCCCGCGACGACCGCCAGCTCCTTGCCCTGCAGCAGGTCGAAGGCCGACGGGCTCAGCTGCTCCACCACGCCGCGGAAGCGGCTGATCGTCGAGCCCACCGCGAGCGGCTGCGGGCGGTTCGACAGCAGCCAGCGCGACGCCCGGTCGAGCAGGCGGCGGGTCTCCAGGACCATGCTGTCCTGCACGTCCGTCGAGACCGCGGTGTCCAGCGCCTCGATCTCCCGCCAGATCGACGGCAGGTCGAAGACCTGGGTGACCACGGCGTACGCGCGCACCGCGTCCGTGGCCGAGGCGCTCGTCTCCTCGGCGAGGCGGAACGCGTAGGAGATGCCGCCACCGTCGACGACCTCGTTGACCACGACGGTGGTGATGATCTCCCTGGCCAGCGGGTGGTTCGGGATCGCGGCGCCGAAGCGTTCGCGCAGCAGGCTCGGGAAGTAGTCCGGCAGCTTGCGGGTGAACGTGTCGATCGTCGGGATGTCGCTGGCGAGCAGCTCCTCCTTCAGCGTGAGCTTCGTGAACGCGAGCAGCGTCGCGAGCTCCGGCGAGGTGAGGCCCTCGCCCGCCTTCTCCAGCGCCTTGAACTCCGCCGGGCTCGGCAGCGCCTCCAGCTGGCGGCTCAGCGCGCCGCGGGCCTCCAGGTCGGCCGTGAGCCGCGCGTGCACCGACAGCATCGGGGCGGCGTGCGCCCGGCTGACGCCCAGCACGTTGTTCTGCGAGTAGTTGTCCGCCAGCACGAGCCGGCCGACCTCGTCAGTCATCTCGGCGAGGACCTCGTTGCGCTGCTGCTGCTCCAGCGACCCCTCCCGGACCAGGTGGTCCAGCAGGATCTTGATGTTGACCTCGTGGTCGGAGCAGTCGACGCCGGCGGAGTTGTCGAGCGCGTCGGTGTTGACCTTGCCGCCGGTGCGCGCGAACTCGATGCGGCCGCGCTGGGTCAGCCCCAGGTTGCCGCCCTCGCCGATGACCTTGACCCGCAGGTCGGCGCCGTTGACGCGGATCGAGTCGTTCGCCTTGTCGCCGACGTCGGCGTGCGACTCGATGGACGCCTTCACGTACGTGCCGATGCCGCCGTTCCACAGCAGGTCGACCGGCGCGAGCAGGATGGCCTTCTTCAGCTCCGGCGGGGACAGCTTCTGCACGCCCTCCGGCAGCCCCAGCGCGACGCGGGCCTGCTCGGAGATCGGGATCGACTTCGCCGTCAGCGGGAAGACGCCGCCGCCCTCGCTGATCAGCGAGCGGTCGTAGTCGTCCCACGACGAGCGCGGCACGGAGAACAGCCGCACCCGCTCGGCGAACGACGTGGCCGCCACCGGGTTCGGGTCGATGAAGATGTGCCGGTGGTCGAACGCGGCAACGAGCCGGATGTGCTCGGACAGCATCATGCCGTTGCCGAACACGTCACCGCTCATGTCGCCGATGCCGACGACCGTGAACTCCTCGGTCTGGGTGTCGAGGCCCAGCTCGCGGAACGAGCGCTTCACGCTCTCCCACGCACCCTTGGCCGTGATGCCCATGGCCTTGTGGTCGTAGCCGATGGAGCCACCGGAGGCGAACGCGTCACCGAGCCAGAAGCCGTAGCTCTGCGACACGCCGTTGGCGATGTCGGAGAACGTCGCGGTGCCCTTGTCCGCGGCGACGACCAGGTAGGTGTCGTCGGCGTCGTAGCGCACGACCTGCGGCGCGGGCACGACCTCGTTGTTGATCAGGTTGTCGGTGAGGTCGAGCAGGCCCGAGATGAACATCTTGTAGCAGGCGATGCCCTCGGACATGAAGTTCTCGCGGTCGATGCCGGGGTCGCCCGTCGGGGCGATCGGCTTCTTGACCACGAACCCGCCCTTCGCGCCGACCGGCACGATCACCGCGTTCTTCACGGCCTGCGCCTTGACCAGGCCGAGTACCTCCGTGCGGAAGTCCTCGCGGCGGTCGGACCAGCGCAGACCACCGCGGGCGACGCTGCCGAAGCGCAGGTGCACGCCCTCGACGCGCGGCGAGTACACGAAGATCTCGAACTTCGGCCGCGGTGCCGGCAGGTCCGGGATGGCCTGCGGGTCGAGCTTGACCGACAGGTACGGCCGGGCGTTGCCGTCGGCGTCGCGGAAGAAGTAGTTCGTCCGCAGCGTGGCGTTGATCAGCGTGAGCAGGCTGCGCAGGATCCGGTCCGCGTCGAGGCTCGTCACGTCGTCGATCAGCTTGCCGGTCTCGACGACCATGGTCTCGGTGCGGTCGGTGCGCGTGGCGTCGTCGAGCCGCGGGTCGAACCGCGCCTCGAACAACGCGACCAGCGCGATCGCCACGCTCGTGTGGCTGAGCACCGCGTCCTCGATGTAGTCCTGCGAGTACGGCGTGCCCGCCTGCCGCAGGTACTTCGCGTACGCGCGCAGCATCGCGGCCTGCTGCCAGGTCAGCCCGGCCTGCAGCACCAGCGAGTTGAACCGGTCGACCTCGGCCTCGCCGCGCCAGACGGCGGCGAACGCGTCCTGGAACCGCACCCGCACGTTGTCGAGGCCGGCCTCGGACAGCTGCGACAGCGCGGCCTTGTCGATGCGCAGGCCGAAGTCGTAGATCCAGCACTGCACGCCGTCCTCGCGCGCGATCTCGTACGGCCGCTCGTCGACCACGATCACGCCCATGCGCTGCAGCATCGGCAGCACGTCCGAGAGCGTGATGCCGTCGCCGGTCACGAACAGCTTGAAGCGCCGCTCCCCCGGCTCGGCGTTCTCGGGCACGTAGAACACCATGTCGAGGTCGCCCTGCACGAGCGCCTCGATGCGCCGGTAGTCCTCCAGGCCCGTGGAGGCGGGGAAGTCCTCCTTGTAGGCCTCCGGGAAGACCGCGGCGAACCGCTGGCCCTGCTCCGTGGCCGACTCGGCGCCCAGGTCGTCGCCGACGACGGCCTCGACCATGCGGTCGTCCCAGCTGCGGATGGCCTCGGCCAGCTTCAGCTGGATCGCGTGCGTGTCCGGCTCCAGCGTCCGGTGCGGGTCCGTGTGCACCATGAAGTGCACCCGCGCCAGCGCCGACTCGCCGATGCGCGCGCTGTACTCCAGGTTCAGCCCGCCCAGCTCCGCGAGCAGCACCTCCTGCATCGCCAGCCGGCTCGTCGTCGTGTAGCGGTCGCGCGGCAGGTAGACCAGGCAGGAGAAGAACCGGCCGTACGGGTCGCGCCGCAGGAACAGCCGCAGCCGGCGGCGTTCCGCGAGGGCGATGACCCCCGTCGTGGTCTGGTAGAGCCACTCCTCGTCCACCGAGAACAGCTCGGTGCGCGGGTAGTTCTGGATCACCTCCAGCATCCGCTGGCCCGAGTAGGACTGCAGCGGGAAGCCCGCGCGGTGGATCACGTCGCGCACCCGGCGCTCGATCACCGGGATGTCCAGCACGTCCTCGTGCAACGCCGTGGTGCTGAAGATGCCGAGGAACCGGTGCTCCCCGGTCACGTTGCCGGCACCGTCGAACGTCTTCACGCCCACGTAGTACGGGTAGACGCTGCGGTGCACGCTGCTCTGCGCACTCGCCTGCGTCAGCACCAGCGGGTTCGGGCTCAGCGCCTGCGCGCCGTTGTCCGGCCCCTCGGTGAGGCTCCGCGCGGCGAGGCTGTCCTGCCGCAACACCCCGAGCCCGCTCGCGAGCACGGCCCGCAACGCCGGGTCGTCGTCCTCCTGCACGAGCTCGTACTGCCGGTAGCCCATGAACGTGAAGTGCCCGTCCGCGAGCCACCGCAGGAGCTTCGCGGCATCCGCGGACGCCTCGTCGGAGGCGCCCTTGTCCAGCTCGTCGGCCAGCTGCAACGCCGTCGACGCCATCCGGTCGGTGTCCTCGACGACCTCGCGGACGTCGGTCAGCACCGACAGCAGCCGGGACTCCAGCTCCCGCGCCCGGTCGGCATCGGTGATGAGGTCGACCTCGATGTTCATCCACGACTCGGCGAGCGCGTCGGCCGGCGGATCGGCCGGGTCCGCGGTCGGCAGCACCTCCAGGCGCTCACCGGTCACCGGGTCGCGGCGCACCACGACGATCGGGTGCACCACCCGCTGCACCTGCAGACCGCCGCGGGTGAGCTCGGATGCGACCGAGTCGACCAGGTACGGCATGTCGTCGGTCACGACCTGCACCACGGTGACGGGGCACTGCCAGCCGTCCTGCGAGCGGGTCGGGTTCAAGATCCTGACCGCTGCCCTCCCGGGCACGCGGCTCTCGGCCAGCCGGTAGTTCGACCGCACCGCACCGACCAGGTCCACCGGGTCGTCGTCGTTGACTTCCTCGGCGGGCACGTGGCGGTAGAACAGGCGGATCAGATCAGCGAGTTCGGGGGCATTGGCGGCGGCCCGTTCGATCAGCTCGTCACGGACCTGCTCAGGACTGGCCGGTCGACTGCCGCCGTCCGCGGTGGTCACCGCGGAGACGTCGTCGGTTCGGGTCGGGGCTCCAGTCGAGGTCATCTTCAGGCGACTCCACGCTATCCGGCACCTCTGTGTGCCGGGTCCGCCCCCACCCTAGATGGGGTGGCGGCCGTCACCGGCAACGGGAGGGGCACTGTCGAACCACTGAATCGAGGGCTGAATCGAGTCACTTCACCAGTGATCCCAAGGCATTCCGCATGGTGGACGCAATCCCACGACGTGCACGAGCGACACTCGCCACACCTCCGTTCCTCTGTCTCATTCCGCACCTCTCACAACCGGGCCGGCGCACCACCGCCGACCTGTTCGGCGCGGCCTTCCACCGACCGCCGGGTCCTCCCGGCAGTCCTGAGTGGATCTGTTCTCGCCGGACCTAGGTACCCGGCAGGGTCCAGCCGCCAACACCGTCGGTCTGAACACGACGGATCGGGCCGGTGGTCTCTTCCTCCGACGCGGTGCCCACGGGGACGATCGGGCCCGTGGTCTCCTCGCGGCTGGCCTCGACCGACAGGCCGCCGGGCGGGGTCGTGGGCGGGTTCCCCGACGTGTCCGCGGCCGGGACGGGGTGTTCGGTCGAGGGCAGCGCGGGCAGACCGAACTGCGCGTTCGCCCCGAACTGCGGCGCGGGCGAGCCGAACGACGGCTCCGCGCCGAACTGCTGCCCGGAGCCCAGCAGGTGGCCGGGGACGAACGGCTGGTCGGCGAACGACGGTCGACCGGAGCCGAACGGCGCACCGTCGCCGGACGGGAGGGGCTGCTCCTGGACCGGAGAGGGTTCCGGTACCGGGAGCTGGGGCAGCGCCAGGTCGGGCGGCAGCGGCTGGCCGGGGATGAACGGCAAGCCGGACTCACCCGGTGCCGGAGCACCGGTCGGCTGGTCCGGGATCAGCGGAAACGCGGGCGGTGTCTGGTCCTGCGTGGACGGGAGGCCCGGCTGCGGCTCGTCCTGGCCGAGCGGCACTGCGGGCGTCGGCTGGTCACCGTCCACGGTCGACCAGTCCTCAGTGGCCAGGTCGGCGGCCTGGAACTGTTCCTCGTCCTCGCGGCGACCGGTCTCGTAGGCGACCAGGGCCTCGGCCAGCAGGTCGGCCAGGCTCAGGTCACTCGGCTTGCGGCGGCTGCTCGGGCGGCCGTTCGACGGCTTCGCGGGCGTGTCCTCCACCGGAGCGGGCGAACCGACGGCCTCGGTCGCCGCGGCGGGGTCGGCCTCGACGCCCGGTCCTGCCGTTTCGCCCGGGCCCTGCTCCGACGGTACGGCAACTGCGGACGAGAACCCGGCGGAGCGCGGGGTCCGGGCCGTGTGCGCGTCGGGATGGAGCTGGACGGGAGCCGTCGGCAGGTCGGCGAGGTCGTCGTCGACGTCGGCAGCGCTCAGGAACGTGTTCGTCAGCAAGTCCGGCTCGGAGGGCCGCGGGACCTCGTCCGGCACGGGGACGGACGGCACCGGGTCCGGGACGGGCGGCACCGGCTCCGGCTCGTGCTCCGGGGTGGGGCGGGGCTGGGGGGGGTCCGGCGGCTCGGCGGGCTCCGGGTGTGGGATCGAGGACGTCGACCAGTCGGGCTTGGCGGACTGCGAGCGCGCCGCGAGGTCACCGAGGTCGAGGGAGCTGAAGTCGAGTTCCGGCAGCGTGAGCTCGGGCAGCTTCAGGTCCGGCAGGCTCAAATCCGGCAGGTCCAGGTCCGGCTCAGCAGGTTCGGGAGCCGGGGGAGGTGTCGGCTCGGCCGCCGGGAAGCCTGATGCCGGGGTGAAGAGCGGATAGGCCGGGTCGTCGACGTGCGGGCCGAAGTCGGGAGCGGCCGGCGGGCGGGAGAAGGCCGCCGCCAGGCCGGGGCGGGCGGTGCGGTCCGGCTGGTCGGGGTCGCCGAAGAGGTTCGGGCCGGTGGTCTCCGGAGGGCCTGACGGCTCATCGGAGGCCGCCTGCGAAGGCAGACTCGTGGAGAGGTCCGCGAAGAACGACTGAGACGTACCGGGGTCCGCGGCGTCCGCGGAGTAGCCGGGAACGCGCTCGTCGCGCAGCCGGTCCGGGGGGTCGACGCGCCACGACGGGGCGTCCGCCTCGGACTCGACCGGCGCGGAACGGGTGGCGTCGGGGGCACGGCGGCGACCACCGGCGCGCAGGCCCTGCGCCTTGAGCTTGTCGAGGACGCTCTCCTCCTGCGAGGAGGGCACGAACGGCGGCTGCGCGAACGGCGACCTGGTGCGCAGGGTGGCCTGGCGGTCGGGGTCCGCGACGCCGCCCCCGGAGGCCGCGCCGTCCGGAGATGCGGTGTCCGGATAAGCGGTGTCGCCACCGGCGGTGTCGCTGTCGGCGGCCGCGCGAGCAGCACCCTTGAGAGCGGCTTCCTGGCCCGCACTCTCCTGGTGCGAACCCTGGTGAAGGGCCGCTTCCCGGCGCGCTGCCTCCTGCCGCGCTGCCTCCTGCCGCGGTATCTCCTGCCGCGCTGCCTCCTGCCGCGGTATCTCCTGCCGCGCAGCCTCGTGACGAGCGGACTCGTGCCGCACCGCCTCCTGCCGGGCCGCCTCCTGCCTTGCTGCCTCGTGGCGCGCAGCCTCCTGCCGTGCGGCCTCCTCGCGTTCCGCGGAGGCGCGGAGGGCTTCCTGACGCGCGGCTTCTTCGCGCACGGCCTCTTGACGCGCAGCCTCCTGGCGCGCTGCTTCCAGGCGGGCGGCCTCCTGCCGAGCCGCTTCCACGCGGGCGGCCTGGGCTCGGGCAGCTTCGACGCGGGCAGCCTCACGGGCGGCGACCTCGCGAGCGGCCTCCTGAAGCGCCGCCTCCTGGCGAGCCGCCTCCTGGCGAGCCGCCTCCTGCCGGGCCGCCTCTTGGCGAGCGGCTTCCTCCCGCGCGGCTTCCTGACGGGCCGCCTCCTGACGGACTGCCTCCTGACGGGCCGCCTCCTGCCGGGCGGCTTCCTCCCGAGCAGCTTGCTGGCGGGCCGCCTCTTGCCGCGCGGCTTCCCGGCGCTGGGCCTCCCGGCGAGCGGCCTCTTGGCGGGCAGCCTCCTGGCGGGCGGCCTCCTCGGCGGCCTGGCGGGCCTCGCGTTCGACCTTGGCGCGCTCCTCGGCGCGCGCCGCGCGTTCTGCCTCGATCTGGCGGCGGGCCTCGCGCTGCAACTCCATGAGCTGCTGCTCGACCTTGCGCTTGCGCTCCTGGTCGGCGCTCAGCTGCGGCTCGGCCGGCGCGGGATTCGCCGACGGGGCATCCTCGGGCGACGCGGGGATGACGGGGATGACCTCGGTGGCGGCAGCAGGTGTGTCCTCGATCTCGCCGGCGGCAACGCGGGCGGCACGGCGGCGGCCGCTGACCATGGCGCCGGCCGAGGCGATGAGACCGGACGCGGGAACCGTGCGCTCGGAGACGGGTGGCGGCTCGACCGGGTCCGGCGTCTTGTCGCCGGGCTCGCCGAAGGGCTGGACCAAGCGCCAGCGATCGGCGGCGTGTGCTCGTGCCGCGGACAAACCCTCCACGGTCATGTCTTCGGCAGCCCGGCGTGCCCGCTTGACCTTCAGGCCGTCCGCCTTGCGGACCTGGACCGGGCGCCACTGCCGGAGCTGCTGCTTCAGGGCGGCGGGCAGGAGGCCGTCGGCGGGCCTGGTCATGCCCTCGATCGGGCGGAGCAGGTCCGCGAGCTGCCGGTGCAGGTCGGCGGGCTGGCGGTGGACGCCGGAGAACTCGGCGGCGAACCGGGCGCGCACGGCGTAGACGGCGCGGGCACGGCGGCGTTCCGCGGCGTGGGCGGAACGGAGGTTGGTGAGCGCGTCGGCGAGGTCACCGGCCACCTCGTGCACGTGCGCCAGCGCCAGCAGGCTCTCGGCGAGCACCGTGTCGAGCTGGTGGCGTTCGGCGCTGGTCGCGGCGTCGCGCAGCATGTCGCGGGCCACGGCGACCCGGCCGGCGGGCAGGTGCACCCGCGTGGCGAGGGCCAGGCGGAGCCAGCCTGCGGTGGAGGCGCCCGGTGCGCGCACCGGGCGGTCGAGCAGTGGGGCGCCGACCTCGGTCGCGTCGAGCATGCGGTTCGCGTCCATCAACGCGAGCGCCAGCTCCAGCGTCAGCCGGCCGTGCGCCTGGCCGCTGTCCGCTGACTGGTCGGCGAGCCGGCTCAGCAGGTCGAGGCCTTCGCGTGCGGCACCGATGGCGGCGGCGATGTCGCCCCACCGGCGGTGCTGCGCGGCCTGCACGGCGCGGATGAGACCGCGCAGCACCAGCCGCATGTCCTCGTCGAGCTCGGTGTCGGCGACGTAGAGCTGGTCGGCCTCGGCGAGCGCGCGGGTCGGCTCGTCGCCGCGGCCGACGGTGACCAGGCACTCGCTGGCCTGCACGAGAGCGGACGCCCGCAGCTCCGCGGGCACGTCCGCCGCCTCCAGGACGGGCATGACGGCTGCGAACCCGGTCAGCGGCGCGCCCACGGCACGCGCGCACGCCGCCAGCTCGACCCGCAGCAGCCACGCCGTCTCTTGGTCCCCGGCGGCCTCGGCCGCCTTCAGCGCGTCGAGTGCCCGGTCGGCGACCCGGACGCCGCGGCCCACGCGGTTGCCCGCGAAGACCACGAGCGCCTCGGCCCGCAACCGCTCGGCGTCGTCCTGACGAGCGGAGGTGAGCGCCAGCACGCGCTCACCCAGCACCAGAGCGAGCTCCGGTGCCCGCCAACGCAGCCGCCAGGCGGGCACGGCCAGCGTGCTCACCTCGACGTTCGCCTGCGTCTCGCCCCTCGCCGCCACGACGTCGCCGTTGCCCTCTCAGTCCCGTGTCAATTTGCGGTAGGTGACGCGGTGCGGCCTCGCGGCGTCGGCACCCAGGCGCTCGAGCTTGTTCTTCTCGTACCCCTCGAAGTTGCCCTCGAACCAGTACCACTTCGACGGGTCCTCGTCCGTGCCCTCCCACGCGAGGATGTGCGTGGCGACGCGGTCGAGGAACCACCGGTCGTGGGAGATGACCACGGCGCAGCCGGGGAACTGCTCAAGCGCGTTCTCCAGCGAGCCCAGGGTCTCGACGTCCAGGTCGTTCGTCGGCTCGTCCAGCAGGATCAGGTTGCCGCCGAGCTTGAGCGTGAGCGCGAGGTTCAGGCGGTTGCGCTCACCGCCGGACAGCACACCCGCGGGCTTCTGCTGGTCAGGACCCTTGAAGCCGAAGGCGCTGACGTACGCGCGGGACGGCATCTCGACGTTGCCGACGTGGATGTAGTCGAGCCCACCGGACACGACCTCCCACACGTTCTTCTTCGGGTCGATGCCGCCGCGGTTCTGGTCGACGTAGGACAGCAGGACCGTCTCGCCGACCTTCACGGTGCCGGCGTCCGGCTCCTCGAGACCGACGATGGTCTTGAACAGCGTCGTCTTGCCGACGCCGTTCGGACCGATGACGCCGACGATGCCGTTGCGCGGCAACGTGAACGACAGGTCGTTGATCAGGACCCGGTCGCCGAAGCCCTTCTTCAGCTTGTCGACCTCGACCACGACGCTGCCCAGTCGCGGGCCCGGCGGGATCTGGATCTCCTCGAAGTCGAGCTTGCGGGTCTTCTCCGCCTCGGCCGCCATCTCCTCGTAGCGGTCGAGACGCGCCTTGGACTTGGCCTGGCGGGCCTTGGCGCCGGAGCGCACCCACTCCAGCTCGTCCTTGAGGCGCTTCTGCAGCTTCTGGTCCTTCTTGCCCTGGACCGCGAGCCGCTCGGCCTTCTTCTCCAGGTAGGTGGAGTAGTTGCCCTCGTACGGGTGGGTCCGGCCGCGGTCGATCTCGAGGATCCACTCGGCCAGGTTGTCCAGGAAGTACCGGTCGTGGGTCACGGCGAGCACGGCGCCGGCGTACTGCGCGAGGTGCTGCTCCAGCCACAGGACGCTCTCCGCGTCCAGGTGGTTGGTGGGCTCGTCGAGCAGCAGCAGGTCGGGCTTGCTCAGCAGCAGCTTGCACAGCGCGACGCGGCGGCGCTCACCACCGGAGAGCTTGGTGACGTCGGCGTCCGGGGGCGGGCAGCGCAGGGCGTCCATCGCCTGTTCCAGCTGGGAGTCGAGGTCCCACGCGTCGGCGTGGTCGAGCTCCTCCTGGAGCTTGCCCATCTCCTCCATCAGCTCGTCGGAGTAGTCGGTCGCCATCAGCTCGGCGATCTCGTTGAAGCGGTCGAGCTTCACCTTGATCTCGCCCAGGCCCTCCTGGACGTTGCCGAGGACGGTCTTCTCCTCGTTGAGCGGCGGCTCCTGCTGGAGGATGCCCACGGTGTAGCCGGGCGACAGGTACGCCTCGCCGTTGTTGGGCGTGTCCAACCCCGCCATGATCTTGAGCACGCTCGACTTGCCGGCGCCGTTGGGACCGACCACACCGATCTTCGCGCCGGGGTAGAACATGATCGTGACGTCATCGAGGATGACCTTGTCACCGTGCGCCTTGCGCACCTTTTTCATGGTGTAGATGAACTCGGCCATGGCGGCGATCGTAGAGCGGTGCCCGGAGGCCGTTGACCTCGGTCGCCGACAAGCAGGTGTCCAGGTCCGGATCGAGCGGCACGCGAGACGGTGACCAGCTCATTCCATTCGAACGTGAACGACCCTCGGCGATCGGTCCTCGTCGGCCCGATCTACGAGCTTCCCTCCTTCTCGGATCGCAGTGCGTACATCATCTCCGGCGGTGCCGCCGGATCGTGCGGGTTCCCGAACTCCGGTACGAGTTGCCCCGATCGGCGCAAGATCAGAACGGTGCGGTCGCCACGGCCGGGTTCCCCGCGAGATCTTCGCTCACTCGCGGTTCTACAACCGTGGCGGCGCCCAGGGACTGGACCCGGCTGAGGTCGAGCCCGATGGTGCTCGCGTCCACGTTCAGCACGGTCTTCTTCTGGTCGTCCTTCTCGTAGACCCGTGTCCGGAGCCGGCCCTGGACCACCACGGGATCGCCCTTGCCGACCGCGGTGCGCACGGTGTCGGCGAGCTTGCGCCAGCACGTGACCCCGAGCGTCAGGGTCTCGCCGTCCTCCCAGTCGCCGATCGCGGTGTTGTACCGGCGCTCGGTCGAGGCGATGCGGAAGAAGGCGTTGCTCCTGCCGTCCTCGCCGACGCGGTGGCTGACGTCGCCGACCACGGTGCCAACAACGGTGATCACGGTGGAATTCCAGGCCATGGGACTCGCCTCCAGGTCGAGGGGTTGCGGGTCCAGGTTGCTCCGGCGGCGGGGCGGGGTGGTGGCGTGGACGGGGATCTGTGGACTACTCGCGGGTTGTGGACAGGTCGGGATCTTGAACCGCCTCGGACCGGGGAATTGTCGGCCCCGTGTGCTAGTGCGCCACTCGACCCGCGCGAGTGAGTGAGTGCCCACTCATTGACATGAGTGAGTACTCACTCATACAGTGGCGGACGTGCCAGAGGAACCACGCCGCCGCCGCGCCCCGGCGATGAGCCCGGAAGACCGCCGCGAAGCGATCGTCCAGGCGACGCTGCCGCTCGTCGTCAAGGCCGGCGCGAACGTCACCACCAGCCAGATCGCCGCCGCGGCCGGGATCGCGGAGGGCACGGTGTTCCGCGTCTTCAGGGACAAGGCGGAGCTGCTGGACGCGTGCGTCCAGCGCGCGTTGCACTCCGACGAGGAGGTCGCCCGGCTCGCGGCGATCCCGGCGGACGCACCGCTGGAGGAACGCCTGACCGCGGGGGTCGCCACGTTCAGCGGCTACCTGGACCGCATGTGGGGCCTCATCGGCACGTTGCGCGAGACGGGTTACCGACCGCACGACGAAGACCACAAGAAGCACAAGGGACCGCCCATCGGCATGCAGCAGCTGTCGGACGCGGTCGCGGAGCTCTTCGGCGACGCGGATCTGCGCGTCAGCCCCGACCTCGCCGGGCGGATGCTGCTCGGCGCCGTCTTCACCAACCGCATGGGCGCGGGCTTCGGCGAGACAGAAGCCGAACCCGCCGCCATCGTCGAGCTCTTCCTGCACGGCGCGCTCAAAGGGGGAACACATGAGTGAGCTCATGATCGAGGCCCACGAGGTCAGCAAGAGGTTCGGTGACGTGACCGCGCTCGACGGCGTGAGCGTCACCGCCAGGAAGGGCACCGTGCTGGGCCTGCTCGGCCACAACGGCGCCGGCAAGACCACGCTGGTCAACATCCTCACGACCATGCTGCCGCCCACCGGTGGCGACGCGCGGGTCGCCGGCTTCGACGTCGTCAAGCAGGGCCACGAGGTGCGCAGCCGGATCGGCCTCACCGGCCAGTTCGCCGCCGTCGACGAACAGCTGAGCGGCCACGACAACCTCGTGCTGATCGCACGCCTGCTCGGTGCCAGCGGACGGCAGGCCCACCAGCGCGCGGACGAGCTGCTGGAGCAGTTCGACCTCACCGACGCAGCCAGGCGCAACGCCAAGACCTACTCCGGCGGCATGCGGCGCCGCCTCGACCTGGCCGCGTCGCTGGTCGGCCGCCCCGAGGTGCTGTTCCTGGACGAGCCGACCACCGGTCTCGACCCGGCCAGCCGCCTCGCGATGTGGGAGATCGTCGAGAAGCTCGTCGCGGACGGCACGACCGTGCTGCTCACGACGCAGTACCTGGACGAGGCCGACCGGCTCGCCCACTCGATCACCGTGCTGTCCCACGGCAAGGTCGTCGCGTCCGGCACGTCCGCGGAGCTCAAGGCCCAGGTCGGCCAGCGCACGGTGACCGTGACGCTCGACTCGGCGTCCGATGTGGACACCGCGGTGCGGGCGATCACCTCGGTCGGCCTCCACCCGGTCGCAGAAGGTCTCACGCTCACCACTCCCGTCAGTGCTTCACGCGACCTTGCGACGGTCGTGCGCGCGTTGGACGACAACGGCTTGGAGGCACACGAGATCGGCCTCAAAGAGCCCACTTTGGACGACGTCTACCTCACGCTCGCCGCGAACTAGGGGGAAATCATGGCGACATTGACCTGGCACGGCAGCAGCTACCCGACACAGGTTCTCGTGCTGACCGGCCGTTCGCTGCGCGCACTGCTGCGCACGCCCGCGCTGGTGTTCTTCAGCATCCTGCAGCCGTTGATCATGCTGACGCTGTTCAGCCAGATCTTCAGCAGCATCACCTCGACGGCGAACTTCCCGCCGGGCATGAGCTACATCAACTTCCTGCTGCCCGCGATCCTCGTGAACACCGCGATGCAGTCCTCTCTCGCGTCCGGCATCGGGCTCGTGCAGGACATGTCGAACGGTGTGCTCGCACGGTTCCGTTCGCTGCCCATCAGGCCCAGCACGGTTCTGTTGGCACGCAACCTCTCCGATGCCGTGCGGACAGCGTTCCAGCTCGTGCTGATGATCGCGTTCGGCGTGCTGGTGTTCGGGTTCCGGCCCGACGGCGGTGTGCTCGGCACGCTCGCGGCGCTGGGGCTCGCCCTGGTCGTGGGATGGGCGCTGAGCTGGGTGTTCATCGCGATCGCGGCGTGGGTGCGCAAGGCCGAGCTGATGCAGACCGTCGGCTTCCTCGCGATGTTCCCGCTGATGTTCGCGTCCAGCGCGTTCGTGCCGATCAACGGCCTGCCGGGCTGGTTGCAGGCGGTCGCCAAGGTCAACCCGCTGACCTACGCGGTCGACGCCGCCCGCAGCCTCGCACTCGCCCACCCCGTCACGGGCGTGGCCGGCGCACTGGTCACGAGCGGCGTGATCGCCGCCATCGGGGCGTTCTTCGCGGTCCGCGGCTTCCGCAGGCCGTTGTCGCTCTAGTCCTTCCCGGACATCTTCCGCAGCATCGCGTTGTAGGCCTCGAGGTCGGCGTCGCCATCGGCGTCGGCCTTGCGGTCCAACCGCTTCGCGTCCCGGCCGTCCTGCCGGGCCCACTGCGTGAGCAGGGCCACCATCACCACCAGCAACGGCAGCTCCCCCGCCGCCCACGCGATGCCGCCGCCGAGCCGCTGGTCCTCCAGCAGGTCCTGCACCCACGGCAGCGCCAGCCCGCGGTAGAACTGCTCGCCGATGACGTTCTGCGAGCTCATCAGCACGACGCCGAAGAACGCGTGGAACGGGATCGACGCGAACAACAGGCCCAGCCGTCCCAGCGGCGGCAGCTTGTTCGGTGACGGGTCCACGCCGATCACGGGCCAGTAGAAGACGTAGCCGGCGAGGATGAAGTGGGCGTTCATGGCGAGGTGCGCCCAGTGGAACGGCAGCGCGGCCTCGAACAGCCCCGAGAAGTACAGCGCGTAGAACGAGCCGACGAACAACGCCAGCGCCACGAACGGGTTCGTGAGCAGACGTGCGACCGGTGAGTGCACGAACGCCAGGACCCACTCCCGCGGCCCCGGCACCTCCTTGCTCACCGGCAGGGCGCGCAACGCGAGCGTCACCGGGCCGCCCAGGACGAACAGGATCGGCGTGAGCATGGACAGCACCATGTGCGCTTCCATGTGCACGCTGAACATCGCGGGCGAATAGCGGCCCATGCCCGACGACGTCGCGAACAGCAGCGAGAAGCACCCGCACAGCCACGCGGCGGTGCGCCCGACCGGCCACTTGTCGCCGCGCTTGGTGAGCCGGCGCACGCCCAGCACGTAGAGCACGGCGAGGATGACCGCGACCGTGCCGAAGATGAGGTCGAACCGCCAGTCGAACAAGATCCGCGCCAGGGTCGGCGGCCCGTCGAGCTCGTAGCCGATGGCGATCTCGGTGCGGCTGGGCAGCGCGACGCTGCCGGTGGGCGGAGGTGTCCTGGCGAGCGCGACGGCGAGCCCGATCGTGAACATCATCAGCAGGACCTCGACGCCCGCGAGCTTCAGCAGCGCCGAGGGCCGGCCGTCGACCACGCCCTTCACGCCGCGTTCGCGCTGGAAGTACCCGAACACGCCGAGCACCACCAGGCAGGCGATCTTGCCGAGCGTCAGCCAGCCGTAGGTGGAGGTCACGAGGTCGCCGGGCGTGATCCTGACCAGCGCGTTCACCACGCCGGAGACGGCCAGGACGATCCAGCAGACCAGCGCCAGCTTCGAGAAGCGGGACGCGGCCAGCGGCAGGTGCGCACCGCCACGGCGCCCGTGTGCGAGCAATGCGATCAGACCGCCCACCCACAGCACCACGGCGACGAGGTGCCACAACAGGCTGTTGGTGGCCATGTCGTGCGAACCACCCGACGACGAGTGGCCGGTGACCGCGACCGGCACCAGCGCGAAGATCGCCACGAACAGCAGGACCGCGGTCCAGCCCCACGACAGCACCAGCCGGCAGCCGAGCGCGAGCAGCGCCACGACGATCGCCGTCAGCGCCCACGCCTTCGACTGCTCCAGCAACATCGACGTGTCGATCATCTGGGTGACCGTGAACGACGACACCGGCCGGTCGATGGCCGAGGCAGTGGTGAACGGCACAGACAGCACCGCGCCGACCAACCAGACCAGGGACGCCCATCCGGCCGTGCGCAACGCCGCGTACCCGTCGGCCGCGAGGTTCCCGGACTGCTGCGGTGGCACGAGGAACGCCGCCAGCAGCAACGAGCCAATGGTCACGACCGCACCCACCTCGGTGAGGACGCGCACGACGAGCAGACCGGCCGGCGGGTTGGGCGAGAGCGCGCTCAGCGCGACGGCGACGAGCGCCGCCACCGCGAAGCCGATGACGACGAGTGGGATCAGACCTGTTCTGGTCGAGCGCTCGATAGCCACGGCCTGGAGCCTACGCACCCTCTAGTGTTGCCCTGTGTGAGCCGTTCTCCCCTCCTGCTGGTGGTCGCGTTCGTCCTGGCCGGCTGCTCGTACAGCGTCCAGGGCGATCCCGTGGCCGCACCGTTGCCGCCCGGCCCCGCCGTGGCGACACCGCGCAAGACGGCGAACGTCGACCCGTGCACGCTCATCGGCGACGACGACCTGAAGTCGATCGGCACGCCCAAGTACAAGCCGAGCCCGCAGAACGACAAGATCCCCCACTCGTGCCTGTTCGTCCTGAACGAGGACGCCCAGGTGATGGTGGCGGTGCCGTACCGGTCGTTCGACGAGTCGAAGAGCCGGCAGACGAAGGGCTCCGAGGTCCAGACGCTCAAGCACGCCACGTGGCTGTCCTGCGGCCAGGAGGGCGAGAACATGGTGTGCACGGCCACGATCGCGGTGTCGCGCAACGAGTCGTTGCTGGTCGCGATCAGCAAGAAGGCCTCGACCGGCACGCAGGCGACGAAGCTGCTGGAGCCGGTCGCCCAGACCGCCCTCAAACGCCTGCCGGCTGCCTCGTAGCCCGTTTCGCGAGCCAGGTCGCCGGGATGATGAGCGCGGTGACCAGCGCCACGAACCCGAGCGACAGCACGAGCGAGCTCACGTGCGCGAGCCCGCCCACGATCGGCGGCCCGGCGAGGAACCCGGTGTAGGCGATCGTGGTCACCAGCCCCAGCTCGCGTTCCCCGCCACTGCCGTCCGCGCGCTTGCCCGCTTCGCCCGCCAGGTCCATGACCACCGGGAACGAGAACGCGAGCCCCAGCCCGGCCAGCCCGAACCCGGCGTAACCCGCGGCCGGGACCGGCACGAGGACGGTGAGCGCCAGCCCTGTCGCGGCCAGCCCGCCACCGGCGGCCAGCAGGCGGTGCGGCCCGAGCTTCCGCTGCACCGGCTCACCGAACCACCGTGCGAGCGCCATCGTGACCGAGAATCCCGCATAGGCGTACGCCGCCGCCGCGTCACCCATGCCGCGCTCACGCACCATGAACAACGCCGACCAGTCCGCTGTCGCCCCTTCCGCGATGGCACTGCACAACGCCACGGCCGCCAACAACCATAAGACAGGGCTCTTGAGGACGCTGGCACGTTCGGTGGCCTCTTGCCTATGCCGCTCCCCCACTCCTCCAGGAATGCTCTTCGCCACAATCGCCGTGACGATCAGGCCGATGAGCGCCGCAACCAGGAAGTGCCTCATGGGCGTCCACTGCGCTTGAGCGGCGGCAGCACTGCCCAACGACCCGATGAGGCCGCCGACGCTGAAGCCGGCGTGGAACTGCGGCATCAACGGCCGCCGCAGGTCGCGGACGACCGTGACGGCGGCGATGTTCATCGACACGTCCATCGCGGCGACGCTCGCGCCCAACGCGACCAGGCTCAGCCCCATCTGCAACGGCGACTGCGACAGCGCCAGCACCGGTAGAAGGAGCGGACAGAGGAGGGTGCTCGCTATCAGCACCCCTCGCGACCCGTAGACGGCACAGATCCGGGCCGCCACGGGCGCGGTGAACGCCAGCCCGGCGCTCGCACCGAGCAACGCGAGCCCGAGGACGCCCTCGTCTGCACCGACCTGGCCGGCGAGTGCGGGCACGCGGGAGGCCCAAGTGCCGAAGACGGCGCCGTTCAGCAGGAAGACGACGAACGTGACGAGCCGTGGGGACATGTCCCCCAGCATGACTGAAGCGCTTCAGAGTCGCCAACTCCCTTCTTACGCCTCCTCGCCTACGATGCTGTCCGTGGACTCCGACCGCCGCCGCAGGCCGACGCTGGACACCGTCGCCGCCGCGGTCGGGGTATCGCGGGCAACGGTGTCGAACGCGTACAACCGCCCCGACCAACTCTCGTCGTCGTTGCGCGAACGCATCCTCGAGACGGCGCGCTCTCTGGGTTATGCAGGCCCAGACCCCGTTGCACGCTCTCTGGCCACACGGTCGTCAGCCGCCGTGGGCTTCATGCTGCCGCAGGGCCTCCGTGGGGCGTTCACGGATCCAGCGCTGTCCATCGTGCTCGACGGCCTCGCACAGACCGTGGACGGCCACGACCACAGCCTCGTCCTCATGCCCGGCGACACCACAGGCGGACCACGCCCCTCAATCGTGACGCGCGCGCAAGCGGACGTGATGGTCGCCTACTCACTTCCCGACTCCGCACCGGCACTGGACGCCGTGGCCGCCCGCGGCCTGCCGCTCGTGGTGATCGACCAGCCCGAGCTGCCCGACTCCGCACGCGTCGAGGTCCAGGACCACCGGGGCACCTCGCTCGCGGCGGAACACCTGCTGTCCCTGGGCCACACCCGCTTCGGCGTGCTGATGTTCGCGCTTCACCCGGACGGCGCATCCGGCCCGGTCTCCGCTGACCGCCGATCGGCCGTGCCGTTCCGCGTGAGCCGCGACCGCCTGGCCGGCTACCTGGACACTTTGGCAAAAGCCGGGGTGCAACCGGACAATGTTCCGGTGTGGGAGGCGCGCGGCAGTGATCGCGAGCTCGGACGTCTCGGCGCGCGGTGGCTGCTCACCCGCACGCCCCGGCCGAGCGCTTTGCTGTGCGCTTCGGACCAACTGGCGTTCGGCGCACTCCGGGCCGCCCGCGACCTAGGCCTTTCGGTGCCCTCCGACGTGTCGATCGCAGGCTTCGACGACGTCCCCGAGGCGGCCTACAGCGACCCACCGCTGACCACGGTGCGTCAACCCCTGGCCGACAAGGGCCGCCGAGCCGGCGAACTGGCCCTGGAACTGCTGGCCGGCAGCAGACCGCCCCAGCCGACGAGACTCGACGTTTCCCTCGTGGAGAGAGCCTCAACGGCCCCCAGAACGTGATTCGCGTCACGTTTACCCCGTTTCCGCCACCCGTTTGGCCGTAGGGCGGAAACGGACGATCGACTCCGGACGATGTGTCCGGTGGGGGCAGCGGGCGACCACGCATCGTGGCCGCTCCCGCACCCCTCCAGCCTCTGTAGCTCAGTGGAGAGAGCGAGGGACTTCTAATCCCGAGGTCGCAGGTTCGAATCCTGCCAGGGGCGCTCGTGTTGAGGGGTGAGGTGGATCCGCGCAGTGCGCGGATCCACCTCACCCCTTGATCTTTTACGGGGTTGACCACTCGCAAGCGCCGCATAGCCCGTCAAGAACTCATGATGCCGACGTCAACACAACGCGATCCGCCAGTCACGCCCCGAATTGGCGTTGCGCTACGCAGCGGCGACATTGACACGCGACCCACCGTCCCGCAGGCAGTCAGGCATGCCTGCCACTACAGTTTATGTGCAACATGGCGCCACAAAAGTGCACTGCTAGGATTCTGGCACCGTCACAGTTTGACCGATCCAGCTCTCGCGAGCCGGATCTGATCTTGGAGGCATCGGTGGACACACCACGCAGAGCTGTTGTGCTGCTCAGCGGCGGCCTGGACTCAGCGACGGTTCTGGCCATCGCCAACGCAGAAGGCTACGAGACGTTCGCGCTGAGCTTCCGTTACGGCCAACGACACACCGTCGAACTGGAAGCCGCTCAACGCGTCGCGGACCAACTCGGCGCAGCACGGCACATCGTGTTCGACCTCGGCATGCGGGCCATCGGAGGATCTGCACTGACGGATGACATCGACGTGCCGCACCACGACAGCGTCGACCAACTGGATTCAAGCGCGGCTCCCATCACCTACGTGCCCGCTCGGAACCTGATCTTCCTCTCGGTTGCTGCCGGTTGGGCCGAAACGCTTGGTGCCACCGACATCTTCATCGGAGCCAACGCACTGGACTACAGCGGCTACCCGGACTGCCGACGACCGTTCCTCGACTCCTTCGAGACCACGGCAACCCTCGGCACGGTTGCCGGCGCCGACGGCGGTATGAAGTTCAAGGTGCACGCACCTCTCGTCGACCTCACCAAAGCGCAAACCATCCAGCGCGGCCTGGAACTCGGCGTGGACTATGCGATCACTCACTCGTGCTATGACCCCAGTCCTTCCGGACAAGCGTGCGCGACTTGTGACTCCTGTCTGCTTCGCAAGCGCGGGTTCGAAGACCTCGGCCTCGCCGATCCCGTTCTTGCCAAGTCGGTGACTTCGTGACCTACCAGGTCAAGGAGATCTTCTACACGCTGCAGGGCGAGGGAACTCACGCTGGCCGACCTGCGGTGTTCTGCCGTTTCTCCGGCTGCAACCTGTGGAACGGTCGTGAGTCCGGCCGCGCAAAGGCGATTTGCCAGTTCTGTGATACAGATTTCGTCGGCACCAACGGCCCTGGCGGTGGGACTTTCCACTCCGCTGCGGCGTTGGCGGAAGGCATCAGCCATGCGTGGTCAGGCGTCACCGGACCACGCACGAAGCGATTCGTCGTGTGCACCGGCGGCGAACCACTCATGCAACTCGACACGCCTCTGGTTGACGCCTTGCACGAAGCCGGGTTCGAGATCGCTGTCGAGACGAACGGCACGAAGCCGGCCCCCCCTGGCTTGGACTGGATCTGCGTCAGTCCGAAGGCGGACAGCGAACTGGTGCTCACCTCCGGAGACGAACTCAAGCTCGTCTACCCACAAGAGGCGGCGCCACCGGAAAGGTTCGAAAACCTCGACTTCACCCACCTGAGGCTTCAGCCGATGGACGGGCCGGAGGTCGAGACGAACACCAAGGCCGCCGTTGAGTACTGCCTGCAGAATCCTCAGTGGAGCCTCAGCCTGCAAACGCACAAGTACCTAGGAATCGCTTGATGGAGATCTTCCGCGAGTTCACCTTCGAGGCGGCCCACCGGCTGCCGAACGTGCCGGAGGGTCACAAGTGCGCTCGTTTGCACGGCCACTCGTACAGGGTGGAGGTCCACGTCACGGGAGACGTGGACCCCGCCACGGGTTGGATCATGGACTTCGGTGATGTGAAGAAAGCGTTCGAGCCGGTCGACGCCCAGCTCGACCACCGCTACTTGAATGAAGTGCCTGGCTTGCAGAACCCGACGAGCGAGAACCTGGCGCGGTGGATCTGGGATCAACTGACCGCCGAACTTCCGCTGTCGAAGATCGTGGTGCGGGAGACGTGCACTTCCGGCTGTGTGTACCGAGGAGACGCAGCATGACGCTCGAAGACGTCCAGAACCGTCCGGACACTCGCGGCGTCGCGCTTGACGAGGTCGGAATCTCCGGGTTGAGGTATCCGGTGTTGATCTCGGAGGGACCTGAAGGCAAGCAGGAGAGCATTGGCGAGTTCGCGCTCGCAGTGGCGCTGCCTGCCGAGGTCAAGGGCACACACATGAGCCGTTTCGTGGAGATCTTGCACGAGTGCGCATCCGAGGTCAGCGCCATCGGCATGCGCGTTGTCCACAACGAGGTGCTTCGCAGGCTGACTGCACCGTGGGCGAAGGTGTGTGTCGAGACCGAATTTTTCCGCGAACGCCGTGCTCCGGTCAGCGGCGCGCGTGCTTTGCTCGGCCACCGCGTTCTCTGGTCAGTGGTAGGTGACGAACGTGCCAGTTCGACTCGGGTAGAGGTCACTGTCCCCGTGACGAGCGTATGCCCCTGCAGCAAGGCGATCAGCGACTACGGCGCCCACAACCAGCGCGGTCACATCACCATCGGTGTTCTGCTTGACGAGCGTGCTGACATCGTCGAGCCAGTGAGCCTCTCGCACTTGTTCGATCTTGCAGAATCGGCGGCTTCCGCACCTGTCTACCCATTGCTCAAGCGCCCTGATGAACGCTTTGTCACGATGCAGGCGTATGACAACCCGGTGTTCGTCGAGGACATGGCACGATCGGTTGCTGAACGACTGCGCGCCGATGATCGGGTGCGCGCATTCCATGTTCGCGCTACCAATGACGAGAGCATTCACGACCATGCGGCATACGCAGTGACAGAGTGGCCTCACCGCGGTGCGTACACGCTCGAGACGACGTGATGGGTACGTCTCGCACGCACATCATCGTCACGTGTACCAACCGCAAGCAGCAACCCGTACCTGAAACCCTGCAGGTCCGCAGTTTGACCCAACTGGGGACAGCGGGTCGTTTCGACGCGTGGATCGAGCGCTTGAGCACTTCTGCCGTCCCGGCAGTCGAGGCACAGCAACTCTATGCGGGTGATCAGTGGCAGATCGCACGCAAGCTGCACACCAAGACGGAGAACGCCCGCACCTGGGTTTGCTCAGCGGGCTATGGCTTGGTGACGCTGGATGCTGAGTTGAGGCCGTACGCCGCGACCTTCGCCACCGATCAACTGGACAGCGTTGGCAACACGACAACCAAGCTCCAGCAATGGTGGCAGTACCTGTCGACCTGGCGCGGCCCCAGCACGACCTCACCGCGATCATTGGCTGCTCTCGCGGACAGCGACCCCGATGCGACCTTCATCGCCGTGCTCTCCAGCAGTTACCTGCGTGCGATCGGACCTGACCTCGTCAACGCCGGGCGACAACTGCGGAACGCCGAGCAGTTGTCGATCATCTCGGCTGGCGCGTCGTCCGCCGGCGAGTGGGACCGCTACCTCCTGCCGACTGACGCCAGACTGCAAAGCAGTTTGGGTGGTAGCCTCGGTTCGCTGAACGTGCGCATCGCTGCAGCACTTCTCCAAGGCGACGACCTGTCCAGGTCGGCACTCACAGAGCACTTGCTGCGGTTGCGTTCGAGCAGTGCACCACGCCGCAAGTTCGAGCGCGTACCGATGAGCGACGCCGAAGTACTGGGGTTCATCGCAGAACGACTGACTCCGAGGAGCACACACACTTCGATGTTGCGTGAGCTCCGAACTGCAGGATTCGCCTGTGAGCAGACCAGGTTCCGCCAACTGTTCCTCAATGCGGTGGGGGGCAACTGATGGCGAACGCATCATCACTCATCATCAGCAGACGAGCATTGCAGGTGGAGCAGAGCACGCAGCGACCGCTGTACCTCTTCACCTTGACCGCAGCCGAGATCCTCCAGGTCGCTGAGATCTCCAGAGTCAACCGTGATGAGGCCGGAGATCTGATCGGCTACCAACGAGCTCCGGTGCGAGCGCACATCCAGGAGATCGTCGACTACCTCGACGGCGACGACGTGTTGTTCCCCAATCCGATCATTCTTGCGTTGTCGTCCGACGTCCACTTCACCGGAAGCCGGGGACCGAAGACCAAGGACGGCTACGCGACGGCGGGAATGATCGAGATCCCACTCGTTCCGCCTGACCGCCCCAAGCCGGGCTGGATCGTGGACGGTCAGCAGCGCGCGCTTGCTCTGGCGCAAGCTGCGAACAAGAACTTCCCCGTACCGGTCACCGCGTTCATCGCCGATGAGGTTTCGGTGCAGCGGGATCAGTTCATCCGGGTGAACAACACCAAACCGTTGCCACGGAGCCTGGTCACAGAACTGCTGCCCGAGGTTGCCACAGAACTGCCTCGGAGACTGACTCTCAAGCAGCTGGCATCGCAATTGTGCAACATGCTCAACTATGATGAGAAGTCTCCGTTCCACGGACTCATCGTCCGCTCATCGACGGACACGAAGATCCAAAAGACAGCGGTGATCACGGACACCAGCATCGTCAAGATGCTGGAGGAATCCCTCAAAGACACGGGTTGTTTGTTCCAGTACCGCAACATGAGCAGCGGAAACACCGACGTCGACGGGGTCTGGCGCGCACTCATGGTGTTCTGGAACGCAGTGAAGGACACCTTTCCTGAAGCTTGGGGCAAGCCTCCAACCAAGAGCAGGCTGAGTCATGGTGCCGGCATCCGCGCCATGGGTCGGCTGATGGATCGTGTGCTCATCGCAGTGGACCCCCTCCGGGACGATGCGCCGGAACTCGTGCGCCGCGAGCTTGCGAAGATCGTTCCCATGTGCCGGTGGACCAGCGGCACATGGGAGGAACTCGGCATGAAGTGGAACGCCATCGAGAACGTCCCGAAGCACATACAAGAGCTGTCCAACTTCCTCATCCGCACCTACGTCACGAGCGGCAGGACGCCCACGCCATGAAGTTCTTCTTCCCTGACTCGCAGGATCAGATCGATCCAGCGTTCGACTTCATCACCGAGGAGAAGAAGGCGTTCCGCATCCGCCAACGCGATGACCTCTACGCTCACGAAGCGCTCACTGAGCCGCCCTTCGACGGACTGCTCGTGTCGAAGGCCATCGTCGACGGGACGATGAGCGGCACCGGCAAGTACACCGTTGCACAGCGGCACAGGCTCTATCGAGAAGGCGCTGAGCAGTTCTTCCGCCTTGCCAACCAGAGCAAAGACCTGAAGATCATGGGCGACTGCGGCGCATTCAACTACGTGGGCGAGGAGTACCCGCCGTACACCCCGGACGAGGTCATCGACTTCTATCAAGAGACCGGCTTGCACATCGGCATCTCGGTCGACCACGTGATCTTCGGCTTCAAGCCGATCACACCTCCTGACGAGCCCAAACTTCCCGAATGGACGCGCCGCCAGGAAATCACTCTGCAACTCGCAGCCGAGTTCTGGAAGTTGTGCAAGCTCCGCAAGGTTGACTTCATCCCGATGGGCGTCGCACAGGGATGGGATCCCGACTCGTACGCTCACTCTGTGGCCGAACTGCAGAAGATCGGCTATACGCGGATCGCCCTCGGTGGCATGGTGCCGCTCAAGACTGCAGACATCTTGCTGAGCCTGCGCCGGATCGATGCAGATCGAGACCCGAAGACCCAGCTCCACCTCCTCGGCATCAGTCGTTGCGAGCAGGTCCTGGAGTTCGAGAAATACGGCGTGACCAGCTTCGACACCACATCCGCGTTCCGCCAGTCGTTCAAGGACGACAAGGACAACTACTACGGTCCTGAGCGCAACTACGTGGCCGTTAGGATTCCCCAGGTGGACGGCAGTCCTCGCCTGCGCAAAGAGATCAGCGCCGGTCGCATCGAGCAGGATCTTGCCTTCAAGCACGAGCAAACCTGCTTGGAGCTCGTCCGGTCCTACGCTGCCGGGAGCAGCAGCATCGACGAAGTCGTCGAGGCTCTGTGCGCATACGAGAAGCTGTACGACCCGAAGAAGGATCACAGGAACGCGTACCGCACGACGCTCGCCGATCGTCCGTGGGAGAAGTGCCCGTGTGCGATCTGCACTCGGCTCGGCGTTGAAGTGATCTTGTTCCGAGGCTCGGAACGCAACAAGAGCCGCGGTTTTCACAACCTGTACGTCTTCAGCAAGAAACTCGACCGAGAACTGGTAGCAGGGAGCACCGCGTGACCGCGACCGACAGCCTGATAGAGCCCGAGCAGACGCTGCGGATCCCCGCCATCGAGGTCAAGCAAGGCCCGAGCAGGACGCTCTACACCTTCGCCATCGATGGGAAGCAGTTGCCCAAGGTAGCGACGATCGCCCGCATCCGTCGTGATGAAGACGCGCAGTTGCAGGGCTACCAGCGCACCGCTGTCACCTCGCACATCAACGCCATCAAGCGCTACATCGAATCCGCAGACGCCATGCTGCCGAATGCGCTCGTCGTGGCGTTCGACAAGCGCGTCACCTTCGAGCCGATGAAGGGGGCTCCAGCAGATGGTCACAGCCGGGCCGGCATGCTGATCATCCCTGTGGACGAGGAGTGGACGGAGTCCGACAAGCCCGGCTGGATCGTCGACGGTCAGCAGCGCAGTTCTGCGATCCGCCAAGCCCGAGTCGAGAGCTTCCCCGTCTGCGTGACGGCGTTCATCACCGACGACGCTGCAGAGCAGCGCTCCCAATTCATCTTGGTCAACAACACCAAGCCGCTGCCCAAGGGGCTGATCCACGAACTGTTGCCCACCGCTTCCGGGCAACTACCCCTGCCTCTCCAGTTGCGTCAGTTCCCTGCGCTGTTGCTCGAACGTCTCAACTACGACGAGGGCTCACCGCTCAGGCACCGTATCCACACGACGACGATGCCGGATGGCTTCGTCAAGGACAATTCGATCTTGCGGATGCTGGAGAACAGTCTCGACAACGGCGCGTTGCACGATCACCGCAACGCTGGCGCAGGCGACGGCGACGTGGCTGCGATGCTGGACATCTTGAAGAACTACTGGACTGCAGTATCTCGTGTCTTCAGTTTGCCGTGGGACCTCAAGCCGACCAAGTCACGGCTCACTCACGGTGTCGGCATCATCAGCCTCGGGTTCGTGATGGATGAGATCATCAAGATCAAGTCCACCGGTAAGCCACTCACCGTCGAAGAGTTCGAAGTCGAGCTCAAGGCGCTTGCACCGATCTGTCGCTGGACTCAGGGAAACTGGGAGTTCAAGGACGGTTCTGTGCGGAGGTGGAACGAACTGCAGAACACGTCGAAGGACATCCAACTGCTGACGAACCACCTCTTGGACACCTACCGCAAGCACGCCAAGAGCAAGAGAATGCGATCCTCGAACCGATGAATCGACCTCTTCTCATACTCGCTGTCACGGCATACGTGGGTACTGTGCTCCTCGCGAACATCGTCACAAGCGAGTTCGGCTTGGTAGCAGCCGGATTCGGACTTCTGGTGCCTGCGGGGACCTATACGGCTGCTCTTGCGTTGAGTTTGCGCGACGCGGTGCAGGAGTTCGCCGGCAGGACATGGGTGTGGATCGGCATCGCTGCCGGCACCGTGTTGTCGGTCGCCGTGGCTGACGGACGTATCGCTCTTGCCTCCGGCGCGGCGTTCGCTCTGTCTGAGTTTCTCGACATGGTGGTGTACAGCAAGTTGCGAGCCCGCAGTTGGCGCCTGGCGCTGATTTCATCGAACGCTGTCGGCTCTGTCGCAGACACGATGCTGTTCCTGTGGTTGTCCGGGTTCGGTCTGACCCTCACCGCAGTGGCTGGACAGATTCTCGTGAAGGCTGTCTGGGTGACAGGAATATGTCTCGTGCTCGGTGAGCTCATACGCCGCGGAGTGAACACCTATCAGAGGACTGCTCGGCCAGCAGTCTGAACACTGCTTCACGCATTCTCTGTTCAAGAGGCGAGGGCAGCCGCGGAAACGTGGACTGCACCTCGCCTCTTGGCATTGTCGATGAGGCAAGCGCTGGTTGAGTCTGCCGTTGCGGCATGGTTTTGACTGGACGCGGCGAAGGGAGTGCGGGGCGTGGGGTGGAGCACCCGGCAGTTGGCGGAGCTGGCCGGCACGACGTTGCGCACCATCCGGCACTACCACGAGGTGGGGTTGCTGGCGGAGCCGGAGCGCAGGGCCAACGGGTACAAGAGTTACGGGGTGGCGCACCTGGTGCGGGTGTTGCGCGTCAAGCGGTTGACCGGGCTTGGGTTGTCGTTGGCGCGGATCGCTGAGCTCGGGGATGCGGATGAGCACCCCGAGGAGGCGTTGCGGGCGCTTGATGCGGAGTTGGCGAGCACCATTGAGCGGTTGCAGCGGGTGCGGGTGGAGTTGGGGGTGATCCTGCGGCAGGCGTCGCCCACCGAGTTGCCGCCGGCGGTGGCGAAGGTGGTGGCGGAGGCGGACCTGTCTGCGGCGGATCGGGCGTTTTCCGTGGTGTTGGCGCAGGTGTTGGCGCCGGAGACGTTCGCGCGGTATGCGGAGTCGGTGCGGGAGCACGGGCGGTGGCCGGTGGAGGTCGAGTTCGACGAGCTGGCCGAGGACGCGGACGAGGGGACTCGGCAGCGGCTTGCGGAGGCGATGCTGGAGTTGCCGATCGTGCGGGAGATGAAGGTGATGTTCCCCGGTGGGATCTACGCCGACGCGCCGCGTGGGGCGAAGTACGCCAGTGAGGCTGCGGGGCGGGCGTTGGTGGACCTGTACAACTCGGCGCAGCTCGACGTGCTGGTGCGGATGGGGCGGAGCCGGGAGTGAGCTCGGCACCGTCCACACCGGACGGTGCCGAGCGGGTGCTAGGCGAACGGGGCCTGGTCGACGGCGCAGGTGCGCTGGGTCGGCAGGACGCCGGTGAACAGGTACTCGCGCTTGGCCTTCTCCGCGCACGTGCTGCGGACGTACATCGAGGTGTGGCCGGAGCCCTCGACGGTCAGGAAGCCGGTGCGGGCCATCTCCGCGGCGCCGTCCTGCGCGCCGTGCAGCGGGGTGGCCGGGTCGAACCTGCTGTTGACGAACAGGATCGGCGCGGAGGTCCAGCGGTTCCACGGGCCGGTGTAGCGGTCGGTGTCACGACCCTGCCAGAACGCGCACGGCATCATGTCGTACACGATCGGGCGGCCCCAGTACGGGACGCGCTCGTCCTCGCTCTTGCCGTACCTGGTGTACGCGGCGGTGTCGCGCGGGAAGTTGCTGTCGGAGCACTGGACCGCGTTGAACGCCTCGGTGCGGTTGGAGATGTAGTCCGGTGCCGCGGCGGCGATGCGGGTGAGCGCGGGTTGCGTCTCCCACACGGTCTGCAGGATCTGGGCGGTGGACTGCCAGGTGTCGGGCTGGGACATCGCGTCCCACACCGTGCCGATCAGCGCGGCGCGGTCGAACGTGCCGTCGGGTGTGGTGATCGGTGTCGCGGTCACCTTGGTGACGAGGTCCGCCCACTTCTTCTTCAGGTCACCGCCGGCGAAAGCGCACTTCGTGGCTGCTGCCGCGCACTGGGTCAGGAACTGGTCGAACGTCTCGGCGGTGCCGCGCGGCACGTCCTGGCGGGTGTCCAGCGGCACGGTCCTGCCCTGGTTGCCGTGGCCGGTGGCGTTGCCGATGAAGTCGAGTGAGCCGTCGAACACGAGCGCGCGCACCTTGTCCGGGAACAGGTTCGCGTAGATCGCGCCGAGGTGCGTGCCGTAGGAGATGCCGTGGTAGGTCAGCTTCTTGTCACCGACGGCCTTGCGCAGCAGGTCGAGGTCGCGGGCGGTGTTCGCCGACGAGACGTGGTCGAGCAGGTCGCCCGACCTGTCCTCGCAGCGCTGGGCGAACTCCTGGTGCTTGGCGTGGAACGCGGGCTCGTCCGCGGCCGTGACCGGGTAGAGCGGGATGGAGTTCAGGAACGCCTGCTGGTCCTCGACGGAGTCGAAGCAGCGCACGGTCGCGCTCCTGCCGATGCCGCGCGGGTCCCACGACACGACGTCGAAGCGGGAGCGCAGCTCGGACGAGAACAGCCACTCCCACCTGGCGCGGGCGCGCAGCCGGTCGACGCCGGACGAGCCGGGGCCGCCGAAGTTCACGAACAGCGAGCCGATCCGCTTGCCCGGGTCGGTCGCGGGCAGGCGGATCAGCGCGAGGTCGATCTTCGTGCCACGCGGCTGGTCGTGGTCGAGCGGTACCTCGGCGGTGGCGCACTGGAACCCGTCCTGGCAGTCCTGCCAGGACAGCGCCGGGGTCTGGGCCCCGGACCCGGCCTGGGCGGTCGCCGCCGGTGCCAGACCGACCAGCAGCGCCGCCGCCATCAACAGTGGTTTCACGAGATCAACTCCCCAGTTGGTTCCGATCATGACGACGCCGGTGACAGTCAACCGGTTGCCTCGCGATTCCGCGCGTTACCGTGACGCGTGGACAAGACGCGGGTGGGCATCGGTGTGGTGGTCGCGGTGCTCGTCGTGCAGACCCTGGCCAGTCTGGTGTGGAGCGCTGACACGACGCTGACGGGCATCGCGCTCGCGTTCAACGCGGTGGCGGCGGTGTCGACCGGGTTGCTCGTGCGCCGGGGAGGGCGGGCGGCCTGGGCGGTGGTCGGCTGGTGCGCGGGGTTCTTCGGGTGGCACGTGCTGGGGCTCGGTGCGCTCGCCGGCTGGTGGACGACCGGGCTGGAGGCCGCGTTCCTGGTCGCGGGGCAGTACCGGCTCTCGGTCGTCTACCAGGCCGTGCTGACGGCGGCCGCGGGGTTCGCGGTGCACCTGCTGCTGCCGCGTCAGCCCCAGGTGTCGGCCACGTAGGTGTCGAAGTCGGTGGCCGGGCGGCCGAGCAGCCGTGCGATGTCGTCGGCCGGGGTCGCGAGCAGGCCCTTGCGCATCCCCTCGAACATGCCGTTCAGCTCCGCGGCTTCCTCCTCCGAGACGCCGTACGAGAGCAACACGTCCCGGTACTCCTCCGGCGTCAGCCGGACCAGCTCGATCGCGCGCCCGGTCCGTGCGCCGATCTTGGCGACCGCGTCGGCGAACGTCACCCCGGTGGGCCCGCTCAGGTCGTAGGTCTGCCCGGCGTGGTCCTCGGTGAACGCCTTGACCGCCACGTCGGCGATGTCACGGACGTCCACGAACGGTTCCGGGGTGTCGTCCACCGGCAGCGACAACCGGCCGGCGCGGACCTCCGGTTCCCAGATCTCCTCGGAGAAGTTCTGGGTGAAGTTGTTGGCGCGCAGCACGGTCCAGTCCAGCCCGGAGGCGCGCACGGCGTCCTCGGCCGCGTGCATGCCCGCGAACACGTGGCGCGGGGTCCGGTCGAGGCCGCGACCGGAGAGCAGCACCAGGCGGCGGACGCCCTGCTCTTCGGCCAGTTCGACGAACGGTGCCGCGTCGGCCGGGTCGTGCGGTGCGATCAGGTACGCGCCGGTCACACCGGTGAGGGCGGGCCGCCAGGTGGAGCGGTCGGTCCAGTCGAAGCGGACCGCGCTGGAACGGGACGCGGGGCGGACGGTCGCGCCGGCGCCGCGGAGGGCGTCGGCCACGCGGCGGCCGGTCTTGCCGGTGGCGCCCAGAACCAAGATCTCCTGTGTCATGGCGTCCAGCCAACCGGGACCGGCGCGATCGGCCCATGTCCGAGAGTTCATCGATGATGTTCGATCGTTCGAGCCACTATCGTGGGTGTCATGGACCCGTTCGAGGAGTTGCTGCGCGGGGTGCGCGCGGACGGCGGTGACCTGCGCCGGTCGGAGGTCATCGGCACCGTCGAGTGCGACCGCCTCGCCGTGTACGCGCTGGTGTCCGGCTGGGTGGAGGTCGCGGGCGAGACCGCGCGGGCGGGCGACGTCCTGGTCGCGCGCGGACCGTTCACGCTGACCGGGCGGGCCGAGGTGGTGACCGGGACCTACGACCTCACCGGTGCCGTCGCGAGCAGGCTCGCCGCGGTGCTGCCCGAGGTGCTGGTGTCCCACGGCACGGAGGGGTGCGCGGAGTTCTACGGCACGCTCGACGAGGAGTCGGGCGTGGTGGCGGACCGGTTGCTGGACTGGATCATGGTGTGCGGCCTGCGGACCTGGTTCGACAGCGAGCACCGCACCGGCTGGTTCGGCGCGCTAGCCGACGACGTGGCCGGTCCGGCGTTGCGGGCGATGCACGCGGACCCGGCACGGCCGTGGACGCTCGCACTGCTGGCCAGGGAGGCGAAGGTGTCGCGCACGACGCTGGCCGGCCGGTTCGCGAAGCTGGTCGGCACGCCGCCGCTGACGTACCTGACCGAGTGGCGGATGGCACTGGCCGCCGACCTGCTGACCGACTCGACGGCCACGGTCGCCGCAGTGGCCAAGCGGGTCGGGTACGCGGACGCGTTCGGGTTCAGCGCCGCGTTCAAGCGGGTGCACGGGGTCAGCCCGAGCGAGTACCGCGCGGGGGCGCGTGTGCTGTCAAGCGACCGGGAACACGCGCGCGAACTGGTGGTCCACTAGCTCGGCCGTCATGACGACCACGGTCACGGATGCGGCCACGGGTTCGGCACGCACGTCTTGCCGTCCCGCGGGATGACCGCGCCCTGCGGCACGCCACCGGTGATGCGCACGATCTCGTCGTTGGAGACGCTGAAGGTCTGCTGCATCATCACCGGCGCCGGTCCGCCCTCAGCCGCGCAGGGCCGGTGGGGCTGGCCGAACGCGTGGCCCACCTCGTGGTTGACCACGTACCGCCGGTACCCCGTGAGGTCGCCGAGGTAGGCGACGGCTCCGCGGGTCCAGCGGGCGGCGCTGAGGTGGACGAGACCGCCGTCGCGGCACGACACGTCGACCGGGATCTCGAACCCGCACACCGCGCGGGCCGTCTGCTGCGAGGTCAGGCGGATGCGCACGAAGGCGGCCCCGGAGACGCGCTGCACCCGGCGGGCGCCGGTCGCGGTCCAGCCGCGCGGGTCGGCCAGGGTGGCGTCGACGAACGCGGCGAAGGCCTGTTCATCCACCGGGATGCCGTCCTCGACCTCGACGGCGTAGGTGTGCACCGGGCCGCCGGTGCCGACGACCTGGCCCTCGGCGGGGACGACGTGGAACGTGCCGGCGCCCGCGACCGGGAAGTCCGGGCCGTCGGGCAGGTCGGAGCCGGACGCGTAGACGCGCGCCACCGGCGGCGCCGCAGGTGCCGCGGACGGCGTTGTCGACGTGGTGGTCGTCGGCGCCGCGGCCGGGGACGTCTCCGCGACCGGCTGGGTCGTCGTGAGCAGCACCGCCGCCACCGCGCACGCCCCCAGCGACACGTACAGCCTCTTCATGGCGACCACGCTCGCCGTAACTGATGAAGAACCTGTTTGCGACCCGCTTGACTGTCGTGAAGGACTGCATACTGCCCACGTGTGCGCCCACATCCTCGTCGCCGAGGACAACGTCCACCAGGCCGAGCTGGTGCGCCGCTACCTGGAGCACGACGGGCATTCCGTGGTCGTCGTGCACGACGGGCGGGCGGCGATCGACGAGACCCGGCGGCGCAACCCCGACCTGCTGGTGCTGGACGTGATGATGCCGCTGGTGGACGGCATCGACGTGGTGCGCGTGGTCCGCGCGGAGTCCGACGTGCCGATCGTGCTGCTGACCGCCCGCTCCACCGAGGACGACGTGCTGCTCGGGTTCGACCTCGGCGCCGACGACTACATCACCAAGCCGTTCCGGCCGCGGCAGATGGTGGCGCGGGTCCGCACGATCCTGCGGCGTGCCGGCCGGGCGCGTGAGACGAACGCGGCGGTGCTCAGGGTGGGTGACCTGGTGGTCGACCCGGTCCGGCACGAGGTGCACCTCGGCGACGACCCGGTGGCGCTGACCCCGGCGGAGTTCCGGTTGCTGGCGAAGATGGCCGCGCAGCCGCAGCGGGTGTTCACGCGCGAACAGCTGCTGGAGGACGGGTTCATCACCGCGCGGACCGTGGACGTGCACATGATGAAGCTGCGCCGCAAGATCGAGAAGGACCCGCGGCGACCCGAGCGGCTCCTCACCGTCTACGGCATCGGCTACAAGCTCGCATGAACAGCCTCCTGGTCCGGTTCTTCCTGTTCTCCCTGGTGATCGCGGCCTGTTCGATCGCCGTCACGGCCTGGCTCGCGAGCCAGGCGACGACCGGCACGATCCGGCAGGAGCAGGGCGAGGCCTTCGAGACCGACGCGCGGATCATCGACGAGCTGGTGGCGTACGCGGCGGCGCACCGCGACTGGAGCGCGGCGAAGTCCGAAGTGGACCGCATCGCGCGCGAGCACGACCGGCGCATCGCCCTGACCGACAACAGCGGCAAGAAGTTGGTGGACACCGGAAACGAGAGCTCGCCAAAGCTGCCCATCACCCCGAAGGCGATCATCGACCCGTTGAACGTCAACGGGCGCATCGACCCGCGGGCGGTGGGACCGTTCAAGCTCACCGACGAGGAGTACCGGACGCTGCACGCCCACGCCGACCGGCTGGGCCAGTGCAACTCCTCCATCAGGACCGTGGACGCGCCCAACGGCCGGCCGCGGCTGGCGGGCGACGAACCCGGCCGGCTCTCGATCTGGGACGACTGCGAGGCCGGGGAACGGCTCTACACCCTCACGGTGACGGAGAAGGCGGCGTACGGGGAGCTGCAGCGGTTGTTCGCCGAGTGCCTGGAGGAGGAGTTCCCCGGCGGGCGGGTCATGGCCAAGTCGCCGGGCCCCGCGGCGCTGGACTGGGAGATCACGACCGTCCGCGACTCGCCGCCCGAGGACGTGGCGTGCATGGACCGCGCGCGGCGCGAGCAGCTGCGGCCGCACGTCGCCGAGCAGGCGCAGCTGTTCCTCACGCCGGTGACCGGCGACGAGCCGATGACGATCGACCTGTCCACCACCGGCACGACCCGGATCACGCTGGTGGCGCTGGGAATCCTCGCGCTCGCAGGGTTCGCGTCGTGGCTCACCGCGGCACAGCTCGTGCGGCCGATCCGGGCGCTCACCGCGGCCACGAAGCGCACCGCCGAGGGGGACCGGACGGCGCGGGTCGACGGCGGCAGCGGCGAGATCGGCGAGCTGGCGCGGTCGTTCAACGCGATGTCGGAGAAGCTGGCCGAGACCGAACGGCAGCGGCAGGCACTGGTCAGCGACGTCGCGCACGAGCTGCGCACGCCGCTGGGCACCATCACCGGCTGGCTGGAGGCCACCCAGGACGGGCTGGCCGAGCCGGACCCGCACCTGGTCGGCATGCTGCTGGAGGAGTCGCTGCTGCTGCAACGGCTCGTGGACGACCTGCACGACCTGGCGCAGGCCGACGCGGGCACGCTGCGGCTGCACCCCGAGCCGATCGCGCTCGACGACGTCGTGGACCAGGTCGTGAACGCGCAGCAGAACCGGTCGGTCCTGCTGCGCGCGGAGACCACGCCGGTGCACGCCACCGCCGACCCGGTGCGGCTGCGGCAGGCGCTGGGCAACCTCGTCGCGAACGCCGTGCGCTACACGCCCGCCGGTGGCGAGGTCGTCGTGAAGTTGTTCGAGGACAACGGCAACGCGGTCGTCGAGGTCACCGACACCGGCACCGGGATCGCGGCGGAGGACCTGCCGCACGTGTTCGACCGGTTCTGGCGCGCGGACAAGTCGCGCAGCCGCAGCACGGGCGGCAGCGGGCTCGGGCTCGCGATCACCCGGCACCTGGTGGAGGCGCACGGCGGCACGGTGTCGGTGACGAGCGCCCCTGGCGAGGGGTCGGCGTTCCGGATCAGCCTGCCGGTGTGAGCAGGTCCATGTTGATCATCCCGGCGGCCTGGGCGCCCTGCGCGGCGGCGACGACCACGATGGCGGTGGGGTCGGTGACGTTGCCCGCCGCGTAGACACCGGGAACGCTGGTGCGGCCGAACCGGTCGGTGCGCACGAACGGACCGGCGATGGTGTCCTCGGTCTCGGCCCCCAGGGCGAGCAGGTGCTCGTCGCGCGGCTTGACCGGCGCGGAGTACACGAGCGCGTCGGCCGGGTGGCGTTCGCCGTTCGAGATCACCGCGACCAGCCGGTCGTCGACCACCTCGACGCCGTCGACCGACTCGACGTGCGTGACGTCGGCGGACCACTGCCGCACGAGCGCCACCTTCTTCTCCTCGCCGAACACGACAAGCCGCTGGTCGCGCACCTCGTAGCCGTGGCAGTACGGGCAGCCGAAGACGTCGCGGCCCCAGCGCTCGCGCAGGTTTTCCGGCACCTCGTCGACCAGCCCGGTCGCGAACAGCACGGCGCGCGCTCCGACGGTGCGCTCCGCCAGCCGGACGGCGAACCCGTCGTCCCGTTTCGCCACGGACCGCACCTCGTCCCGCACGATCTCGCCGCCGTAGCCCTCGACCTCGGCACGGCCGTGCTTGAGCAGCTCCAGCGGCGAGAAACCGTCTCGGGAGAGGTAGTTGTGCATGTGCGCGGCGGGCTGGTTGCGCGGTTCACCGCTGTCGACCACCAAGACGCTGCGCCGCGCCCTGGTCAGCATCAGGGCGGCGCTCAGGCCGGCCGCTCCCCCGCCGATGATCACCACTTCGTAGTCCATGGGACCGAGGATGTGGTCGACAGCCTGAAAACGGCAACGTATGTTGCTGAAATGGCAACACTGGGACATCGGCTCGCCGCGTTGCGGGCCGAGCACGACCTGACCTTGGCGGAGCTGTCCGAGAGGACGGGCATCTCCAAGTCGACGCTGTCGCGCCTGGAGACCGACCAGCGCAAGCCGACGCTGGAGCTGCTGCTGCCGCTGTCGCGCACCTACCAGGTCACGCTGGACGACCTGGTCGGAGCGCCGGAGGTCGGTGACCCGAGGGTGCAGCTGAAGCCGCGCCAGCTCGACCACGGCCGCGTCGCCGTCCCGCTGACCCGCTCGATCGGCCCGCTGCAGGCGTGGAAGATGATCATCACCGACGACCGGCTGCACGAGCCGCGCGTGCACGAGGGCTACGAGTGGTTCTACGTGCTCAGCGGACGGGTCCGGCTGCGCCTGGGCGAGAAGGAGGTCGTGCTGCGGGCCGGCGAGGTGGCCGAGTTCGACTGCCGCCAGCCGCACGCGATGAGCAGCGCGGACGGCAGGCCCGCGGAGATCATCAGCCTGTTCGGCAAGCAGGGCGAACGCATCCACACCCGCGCCGCGCCGCCGAAGCGGTCATAGAGTGGGCGCATGTGCCGAAACATCCGGGTGCTCCACAACTTCGAACCGCCGGCCACCTCGTCGGAGGTGCAGGCCGCCGCGGTGCAGTACGTGCGCAAGGTCAGCGGGGCGGCCAAGCCGTCCGCCGCGAACCAGGAGGCCTTCGACCGGGCGGTGGCGGCCGTCGCGGCGGCCACGCAGGAACTGCTCGACGCGCTGGTGACGTCGGCGCCGCCGAAGGACCGCGAGGTCGAGGCGGCCAAGGCGAAGGCGCGGGCCGCCGAGCGCTACGCGCGCTAGTCCCCGGTGCGGGTGTCGAGGTACATGCAGATGAGCTTGGCAGCGACACCGGCGGAACCGACGATGAACGCCTGGTCAGGGCCGAGGGTGAGGGCGATGGCCCACAGCAGCAGCGCGATCAGCACGAGGATGACCGTCACCTGCGCGGCGTGCGGCCACTGGCCGAGGCGGACGGGCCACCTCATCGGCCGACGGTCACCCTCCCTTTCGGGTGAACATCCAGCGGCCTGAACCGCCTTTCCCGCCATCGTGCTCCCTCGCTGCGAAATCTCCTGGTGAACCCATTGTCTTCAGTTGATCTTCTACGCAGGGTTACTCCTGCTGGTCGTGCGGTGAGCGTTGGGTGAGCGTCGGCGAACGGCAGACGAGCGGTCGGGTGGTTGATCGGTCGCCGGTCCGTCACGGTCCGTTCACCGAATGAGGTCCAAAGCACCGCCCTGAGTGCCACACGATTGAGTGAACAAGCAACACTACGTAATCATTAGCCCGTTCGGAGCAGCACCGTTTTTGTCAGACCCCTCCGCTAACGTCAGGTGAAGAAGGCGGTACGAGGGGAGAAAACGTTGCCGGACAACAACGTCAGCGTCACCGCACTGTCGTTCACCGAGTACGTCATGAGCGGTCAGCGTGGACGCATCAACATCGTGTCGGAACAACGGGGGATGTACCTGACCGACGACCCGAGGGTCTGCGGCTTCTACAACCCGATCCGCGACGCCATGCGCCGAGCGGTCAACTCCACCAAACCCGAGCTGGAGCTGAAGAAGGCCGTCATGGCCGCCAACCGCACCGGCCAGCCGCGGGCGTTCGAGGAGATCGCCGACGGCTTCCTGCCCTGGCTCGCCGCGTTCAAGGCGACCGGCGTGCCGGTCGAGGGCACCACCTACCGGGCCGGCGAGCTCACGCTCCGGGTGCGCCCGCACCTGGGTCTGCGGCGCAAGGACGGCTCCACCTACGCGGTGCTCGTCCACACCAAGGAGGTGCCGCTGACCAGGGAGGCGGCGAACGTCGGCCTGCGGATACTGCAGCACACCACCGCCGGCACGCTGCCGGGCGCCACGCCGATGGTGCTCGACGCGCGGCGCGGCAAGGCCTACCAGATGCCCAAGCGCACGAACCTGGGCAAGCTCGACGTGCTGATCGCGGCCGAGGCGATGGGCTACGTGACGCACTGGAAGCTGTCCGGCCTGTTCGAGTCGGTCCAGGTCGGCTAGCTCCGGCTCGACTCGGCCCGTCCACGGCCGGGCCGGGTCACCGCGCGGATGTGGTTGCAGCCGGTCTCGGGTGTGAGTGGTCGTCCGCGGGTGGATGACCGGCGTGCGGGGAACGGGTGTTGTTCAAGGCCAAGACCGGGGTGTCGTGGCGTGCCCTGCCCGAGCGGACAAGGGCTGCTCCAGCAAGCCCGTCCGCACCCGCCTGAGCCGCCGCGACATCCGGGCCACCATCCCCGAACGCCGCGACCGACAAGCCAACCGGGCCCGTCCACGGCCGGGCCCGGTCACCGCGCGGATGTCGTCGCCCACCGGCGACGTGCCCCCGAGGCGGTCAGCAGGCCTTGAGCAGCGCGGCCAGCGCGTCGTGCTCGGCCTGGTCGACGGTCAGCTTGTAGCTGATCTTCACCGAGATCCAGTGCTGGGCGTAGGTGCACCAGTAGGACTCCACCGGCGGCTTCCACTTCGCCGGGTCCTGGTCGCCCTTGCCGCGGTTGGTCTTCGCGGTCACGGCGACCAGCTGGATGCCGCCGAGGTCGTTTGCGAACGCCTTGCGCTGCTCGTCGGTCCACTTGTCGGCGCCGGAGCGCCAAGCCTCGGCCAGCGGCACGGTGTGGTCGATGTCGATCTCGGCCGCGTCCTTGACCACCACGTTGTCGTACGGGCTGGTCCAGGTGCCGGAGACGGCCTTGCAGTCCTTGTCCGTCGTGACGTCGGCGCCCTGGCGCTGCAGCACGATCTCCCTGGTGTCGCAGGAGTCCCCCTGCGATGCCCAGTGCGGGAACCGGTCGCGGCTGTAGCCGGTCATCTTGCCCTCGGGCGCGATCTGCAGCGCGTTGAGGTCGGTCGAGCTGCCCGGCCGCGGTGCCGGCGTGCTGGTCGTCGTGGGCCCGTCGTCCTTCGACTGGAGCTCGGTCAGGTACCAGCCCACTGCCACCAGCAGCACGAAGACGACAAGTGACGTCACCGCAGCGCGATTCATGCGGCAATGATCGACCATGCGGGTCACGGGCAGGTCACCCGGCCCGTGATTCCGCATGCCGGACGAGCGGTGTTACTGCGGACGCGAGGTCAGGTAGCCGCCCATGGTGCGGAAGTACTCCTGCGCCTTGAGCTCGGTGCCGTCCGCGGTGCGAACCTTCTTGACCAGCAACGCCTTGCTGCGACCGCGACGGGCCTCTGCGCCGGCGACGACCGCCACGCCGTCGCCCTCGCGGTAGAAGATGCGGCCGGGGGTGCCGCCGTAGACCTCGGCGGAGACGTCGGCCTCGATGATCTCCAGGCGCTCACCGCGGTGGAAGCAGAACGCGCTCGGGTACGGCGCGCACTGCGCCCGCACCAGCCGGTCCAGCTCCTCCGCGCTCCAGGTGAAGTCGATGCGCAGGTCCTCCTCCGCGCGCTTGTGGAAGAAGGAGGCCTGCGACCGGTCCTGCTTGGTGAAGTCCGTGCGCCCGGAGGCGATCTCGGCGAGGCCGTCGACGGTGATCGGGCCGAACAGCTCCAGCGTCTTGGCGAACAGGTCGGCGGCGGTGTCGCGCGGGCCGACGGGGACCGAGCGCTGCAGCACGATGTCGCCGGCGTCGAGGGTGTCGTCCATCATGTGCGCGGTCACGCCGACCTCCTTCTCGTCGTTGATCAGCGCCCAGATCAACGGGGAGAAGCCCGCGTACTTCGGCAGCAGCGAGTCGTGCACGTTCAGCGTGCCGCGCTTGGGCAGGGCGAAGACCTGCGGCGGGATCCACGTCCGCCAGTTGCACGCGACGATCACGTCCGGGTCGGCGGCCTTGAGCGCGTCGAGCAGCTCCTGGTCCTCCGGCCGTTCGCGGATCAGGACGTCGACGCCGTTCTCGCGGGCCAGGTCCTCGACCGAGTCGCTCCAGACCTTCTCGTACACGCCCTCACCCCTCGGGTGGGTCACCACCAGGACGACCTCGTGCTCAGATGCCAAAAGTGCCTGCAGGGTGCGATGACCCCAGGTCTGGAACCCGAACATGACGACCCTCATGGGGGTGTCCTCCTTCGACGCGGTGAGATACGGTCAGGCTAACCTAACGAAGTGCTTGCAGATAAGCTTAGGCTGCCCTAAGTTGAATGCTCGTGCACCCCATCTACGACGTCGTCGGCATCGGGTTCGGACCTTCCAACCTGGCGCTCGCCATCGCTCTCACCGAGCACAACGAGCAGGCCGAAACCCCTGTCACCGCGGTGTTCCTGGAACGCCAGCAGGCGTTCGGCTGGCATCGCGGCATGTTGCTCGACGACGCCACGATGCAGGTCTCGTTCCTCAAGGACCTGGTCACCATGCGGAACCCGACCAGCCGCTTCTCGTTCCTGTGCTACCTCAAGGACCGCGGCCGGCTCGTCGACTTCGTCAACCACAAGAACCTGTTCCCGCTGCGGGTCGAGTTCCACGACTACTTCGAGTGGGCCGCCGCGCAGGTCGACGACCTGGTCACCTACGGCGCGGAAGCCGTTGGCGTGGAAGCGGTCGAGGACGACCTGTTCGAGGTGACGACCGCCACGGGTGACGTCTACCGCGCCCGCAACCTCGTCTTCGCCACGGGTCTGCGCCCGACCGTTCCCGAGGGCGTCGTGCTGTCGGACCGCGTGTGGCACAACAGCCAGTTCCTGCACCGCGTCGGTGAGCTCAAGGACCCGAAGCGCCTTGTCGTCGTGGGTGCCGGGCAGAGCGCGGCGGAAGCGGTCGCCCACCTGCACCGCGAGTTCCCCGGTGCCGAGATCTGCTCGGTGTTCTCCCGCTACGGCTACAGCCCCGCCGACGACAGCTCGTTCGCGAACCGGATCTTCGACCCGGAGGCCGTCGACCACTACTTCGACGCGCCGGACGCGGTGAAGCAGCGGTTGATGGACTACCACCGCAACACCAACTACTCCGTGGTCGACGTCGACCTCATCGCCCAGCTGTACCGGACCACCTACCGGGAGAAGGTGCTCGGCACCGAGCGGCTGAGGATGATGAACATGACCCGGCTCGTGGCGGTCGAGGAGTCCGCGACCGGCGCCCGTGCCGTGGTGCAGTCGCTCGTCACCGGCGAGCAGGAGTTCCTCGACACCGACCTGGTGCTGCTCGCGACCGGGTACGACGAGGCCACGCCGGCCCTCGGTGCGCTCGACGCGACGTGCGCCCGTGACGCCGCGGGGCGGCTCGTCGTGGGCCGGGACTACCGCGTGCGGACGTCGTTGCGCGGCGGCATCTACGTCCAGGGCGGCACCGAGCACTCGCACGGCATCACGTCGTCGCTGTTGTCCAACGTCGCGGTGCGGTCAGGTGAGATCCTGGACTCCGTGCTGACCAACACCCCCGTGCCGGTCCTCGCGACCGCGTGAGACTCGACCTGAAGCTGACGGGCTGCCGGGCCCTCACGATGGACCCGGCCCGCCCCGCCGCGCACACGATCGGCATCTGGCAGGGCCGCATCGCCGGGCTGGACGAGCAGGTCGAGGACCTGTCGGCGGCCGAGACCATCGACCTCGGCGGCGCCGTGGTGCTTCCCGGTTTCATCGACGCGCACACGCACCTGGCGTGGAACGGCCGGCGCACCGTCGACGTGACCGGGCTGGACACCGTCGCCGCCGTGCAGCACGCGTTGGCCGACGCACCCGGCACGGCGTGGATCGAGGCGTCCGGCTACGACCGGCGGATCATGGACCGCCCGCTGACCGCGGTGGACCTCGACGCGATCAGCGGCGACCGGCCGGTGTACGTGGCCGACCTGTCCGGGCACGCGTGCGTCGTGAACTCCGCCGTGCTGCGCCGGCTGCCGGGCATCACGAGCGACGGCTGGCTGACCGAGAACGAACAGCTGGCCGCGCGGTCGTTGCGGCTGCCCTACTCGGTCGACGAGGTCGTCGACGAGCTGCGGCGCAGTGCGGAGCAGGTGCTGGCCGAGGGCGTGACGATGTGCGCGGAGGCGGGCATCGGCGCCGGGCTGATCGCGTCGAGCCCGCTGGAGGCCCTGGCCTACCAACGGGCCGAGCTGCCGATCCGGATGCAGCTCATGGTGTCCGCACACGTGCTGCACGACGTGGCCGCCGATCCGGCCGATGGCATCGCACGGGCGATCGACCTCGGGCTGCGCACCGGGTTCGGCGACGACATGCTGTCGTTGGGCGCCATGAAGCTGTGGACCGACGGCGGCATGATCGCGCGCACGGCCGCGTTGACCGAGCCGTACGCCGGGAGCGACAACGTCGGGCAGCTCGCCGAGCCGGAGGAGCTCGTGCGGGCGGCAATCGCCGACGCGCACAACGCCGGGTGGCAGCTCGCGGTCCACGCGATCGGCGACCGGGCGATCGACTTCACCCTCGACGCGGTGGCGCGGGCGCAGTCCGCACGACCGCGCCCGGACGCCCGGCACCGGGTCGAGCACTGCGGCCTGGTGCGTCCCGAACAGCTCGGACGGATCGCGGCCCTCGGGATGATCCCCGTCGTCCAGCCGACGTTCCTGTGGGCCTACGGCGACGACTACAGCGAGATCATGGGACCGGGCCGGGCGCCCTGGCTGTACCGCGGGCGGTCGTTCCTCGACCACGGCATCACCGTGGCGGGCAGCTCCGACCGGCCGGTCGCGGACGGCGCACCGTTGCGCGGCATCGAGTTCATGGTGCGGCGGCGGTCGTCCGGCGGTCGCGCGGTCGGTCAGGACGAGGCGATCAGCGTCGAGGAGGCGATCCGCGCGTACACGCTCGGCAGCGCCTACGCGTGCCGCAAGGAGGACGTGCTGGGCAGCCTCACCCCTGGCAAGCTCGCCGACCTCGTGGTGCTCGGCGACGACCCGCGCACCAGCGACGCGATCGCCGACATCCCCGTGCTGGCCACGATGGTCGGCGGGAACCTCATGCCTCAGCGATCCGCTTGAGCCTGGCGAGGCGGCTGTCCCACTGCGAGGCCAGCGACGCCATCCAGGAGGCGGTGGCGTCGAGCGCGTCGGACCGGACCGAGAAGCAGTTCTCCCGGCCGGCCCGCCGCGACGTCACCAGCTCGGCGCGTTCGAGCACGGCCAGGTGCTTCACGATCGCCTGGCGGCTGACCGGGAGCTCGCCCGCGAGCGCCGACGCCGACACCGGGCCGCGGGCGGCGACGAGGTCGAGGACCTGGCGGCGCATGGGGTCCGCGAGCGCGGCGAGGACCTCGCTGACCCGGTCCTGATCGTCCTGCTTCACCCTGCGGAGCCCTCCTGCAACCGTGCGGTTGCAGCAAGGCTACTGGAGGTGGAACGTGGCGGCCAGCGTCGCCAGCCGGTCGGCGACGTCGGCGTGGACGTCGGACCGGCGCACCCACGCCTCGGTGCCGCTGCTCGCGGACGGCGGCGTGCCCAGCGGCGAGACCGCGTCGGTGACGCCGTACTCCAGCCGGTAGGCGAGGACCGCGATCGCCGACTCCAGCCAGAACGACGGGTCCGGCGCGGTGATCTCGCCCAGGCCGACGCGGAACCACACCGGCATCCGCGCGTACTGCCCGAGCGCGTCGGAGATGCGGCGGGCGGCGGCGTCCCTGATCTCGGCGCGGGCCTTCTCACCCGCGCGCACGGCCTCGGTGCGCCACTCCTCGCCGACGGCCTCCTCGTCGGCCGCCAGCCGTTCGGCCGCGCGGAGCGCACTGGCCTCGTTGGCGTGGATCAGCCACTCCACCTGGCGCACCTCGTGGCTGAGGGCGTCGCGTTCGAAGCGCGGCACCCGTCCGCTGGCGAGCCTGGAGCGGGCCTCGTCGCGGCGCGCCTTGAGGCCCTCGAACTCCAGCACCTCCCGGCGCAGCTCGACCCGCATCGGGTCGGCGAGGAGCTCCTGCTCCGCGTCCCACGCCGTCCGCAGCGCACTGACCAGCGGCGCGATGTCGTCGGCGACCGCGTCGAGGTCCACCAGCGCGCCGTCGCCGGCACCGGACAGCCTGCGCTCCAGCGCCGTGAGCCGCGCCGTCACCCGCTCCAGCTCCGCGGCGAGCTGGCCGACGTGGCTGATCAGCGTGGCGACCTGCGGTTCGACGACGTCGAGGCGTTCCTTCTCCGTGGGCACGCGACCAGCGAACCGGACGGTGCCCGACCGGCCAAGGCGCGTACTCCTGATTGCACGCCATCGAGTACCGCTTCCGCCCGGCCGAGGCACCCGCCCTCACCCACCGTCACGACGCGGGTGAACTGGGCCGAAGCGGGGTATGAATGGGAAATGGCGACCTCTGCTACCGAGACCGAACGCAAGTACGAGGCCCCATCGGACGCGAGTCTGCCGGACCTCACCGAGATCACCGGTGTCGTGACGGGCCCCGAGGAGTTCGACCTCGAAGCCACCTACTTCGACACCGACGACTACCGCCTCGCCCGCGCCGGCGTGACCCTGCGCAGGCGCGTCGGCGGTCACGACGAGGGCTGGCACCTCAAGCTGCCCGCCGGCACCGACTCGCGCCAGGAGCTGCACGCCCCGCTCGGCCGCGCCGTGAAGACACCGCCGAAGGACCTCACGTCCCTGGTGCGCGCCCACACCCGCGGCTCGTCCCTGGCGCCGGTGGCGCAGATCAAGACGAACCGCCGCCGCTGGCAGCTGTCCAACGGCGACGGCGAGGTGCTGGCCGAGGTCGTCGACGACGTGGTGACCGCCCAGACCATGGGGTCGTCCACCCGCACCACCTCGTGGCGCGAGATCGAGGTCGAGCTCGGCACCGGCGACCGCGCCCTGCTCGACACCGTCGAACAGCACCTGGGCGACGCGGGCATCCACCGCTCGTCGTCGGCCTCGAAGCTCTCGCAGGTGATCGGCGTCAAGCGCGACCCGGTCCCGCGCGTGACGAAGAAGTCCACGGCGGGGGACGTCGTCCTCGCCTACCTGCACGAGCAACGCGCAGCCCTGCAGAACGAGGACCCGCGCGTGCGCCGCAGCGAGGACGACGCCGTGCACCAGATGCGCGTCGCCACCCGCCGCATGCGCTCGGCACTGCAGGCGTTCGGCAAGGTCGTCGACCGCGACGCCACCCGCACCCTGACCGACGAGCTGAAGTGGCTCGCGGGCGTCCTGGGCACCTCCCGTGACCTGGAGGTGCTGCGGACGCGCTTCGAGCAGGCCCTGCACGCCCTCCCGCCGGAGCTGGCCCTCGGTGACGTGGCCGCACGCCTCACCCGCCACTTCGCCCCGCGCGAGGCCGCCGCCCACGAGGCCTCCGTCGCCGCCCTCGACGACGAGCGCTACTTCGCCCTGCTGAACTCCATCGACACCCTGCTCACCGATCCCCCGCTCACCCCGCTCGCCGCGGGCAGGGCCAAGGACGTCCTGCCCAAGCTCGTGGAGAAGGCCCGCCACCGCCTGGACGCCCGCATCAAGACCGCCCTCGCCACCGACGACAGCGACACGCCCCTGCACGAGGCCCGCAAGGCCGCGAAGCGCCTGCGCTACTCCGCCGAGGTCGCCGAACCCGCGCTCGGCAAGCACGCCACGGCCCTGCGCAAGCGCGCCAAGGAGGTGCAGACCCTGCTCGGCGACCACCAGGACTCCGTCGTGGCCCGGCCGGTGCTGCTGGAGCTGGGGCGGGGCGACGACAACGGGTTCACGTTCGGGCTGCTGTACGGGCAGGAGGTGGAGCTCGCCCACCGGACGGAGGCGGCGCTTCCGGCGCTGTGGCACAGGCTGTCGAAGGAACACCCTTAGACCGCAGGGATTCAGGGTCGGGCCGGGGGCGGGACGTCCCGCCCCCGGCCCGTTCGCGCAAGCCTCCGGGAACCGGCACAATTGGTCTGGACCTTGACATCCCGGCCGGGCGCTGAAACCGTGATCCCCAGCGCCGCCGCCACTTCGCTCCCTGCCCTGGAGGACGAGTCGTGGCACGACATCGAGCCAAATCCGCCCTGGCGGCCGTGCTGATCGCCGCATCTGGAGTCCTGGTGACCGGTACCGCCGACGCAGCCCCGCCGCCCCCGCAGCTCGTTCCGCACCCCGCCCAGCTGACCGCGCGTCCCGGCGTCTTCACGCTGTCGCCGTCCGCCAAGATCCAGGTGACCACGCGGCACGCCGCCGCGCCCGCCGAGCTCCTGGCCGACACCCTGCGGCCCTCCACCGGTTTCCGCCTGCCGGTCACCGACCGGCTCGGCCACACCGGGATCGTCTTCGCGGGCGGCGCCGACCGGAAGGTCGGTCCCGAGGGCTACCAGCTCGACGTGACGCCGAGGCAGGTGGTCATCCGCGCCAACACGGCGGCCGGCCACTTCAACGGCGTGGCCACGTTGCGCCAGCTGTTGCCCGCCAAGGCGGAGGCGAAGCGGAAGCAGCCCGGGCCGTGGCAGGTCAGGGGCGCGAGCATCACGGACTTCCCGCGCTACCACCACCGCGGCGCGATGCTCGACGTCAGCCGGCACTTCTTCACCACCGACCAGGTGAAGCGCTACGTCGACCAGCTCGCCACGTTCAAGGTCAACTACTTCCACCTCCACCTGTCCGACGACCAGGGGTGGCGGCTGGAGATCAAGTCGTGGCCCGAGCTGACGAAGATCGGCGGCAGCACCGAGGTCGGCGGCCGCACCGGCCGGCTCTACTACACGCAGCAGCAGTACAAGGACCTCGTCGCGCACGCGGCGTCGCGCGGCATCACGGTGATCCCCGAGTTCGACATGCCGGGTCACACCAACGCCGCCCAGGCGAGCTACGCCGAGCTGAACTGCGACGGCCAGAAGCGGCCGCTCTACACCGGCATCGAGGTCGGCTTCTCGTCGTTGTGCATCAACAACGACGTCACGTACCGGTTCGTCGAGGACGTCGTCCGCGAGGTCTCGGCGATCACGCCCGGTCCGTACTTCCACCTCGGCGGCGACGAGGCCCACTCGACCTCCGACGCGGACTACCAGACGTTCATGGACCGCGCGCTGCCGATCGTGAAGAAGTACGGCAAGACCACCGTCGGCTGGCACGAGTTCGTCAAGACCACCACCGACACCTCCGTCGTCCCGCAGTTCTGGGGCACCAAGACGACCAACGCGGACGTGGCCGCGGCGGCCCAGCGCGGCAACAAGGTGCTCATGTCGCCGGCGAACCGGGTCTACCTCGACATGAAGTACGACAAGAACACCGCACTCGGCCTCAGCTGGGCCGGGTACGTCGAGGTGAAGGACGCTTACAGCTGGAACCCCGGCGCGTACCTCGACGGGGTCGGCGAGGCCAGTGTCCGCGGCGTCGAGGCTCCACTGTGGACGGAGACGCTGCGGACGACGGCCGACGTCGAGCACATGGCGTTCCCGCGCCTGCCCGTGGTGGCCGAGCTCGGCTGGGCACCCGCCTCGGTCCACGACTGGGAGCGGTTCGCGCCGCGGCTGGGCGCGCAGGCACCCCGGTGGGAGGCGATGGGCATCGGCTACTACGCCTCCCCCCAGGTGCCTTGGCGCAAGTGAGCGGTCAGAAGTAGCCCTGCGCGCGGTCGGTGTAGCTGACCAGCAGGTGCTTCACGCGCCGGTACTCGGCGAGCACCGCGGTGTTCGCCGGGTACGCGTGGTAGTTGTTCACCCAGACCCGTTCCGCGCGCAGCTCCTGGCCGAGGCGGTGGGCCAGCACGACGTCGCGGGACCAGACGCCGGCGCCGATCTGGGCGGTGGCCTCGTTGGCGATCTTCACGGCGTCGTCGCGGTCGTCGAACCTGGTCACCGACACGACCGGGCCGAGCACGTCGTCGGCGAACACGCCGGAGCGGTGGTCGCCCTCGAAGATCGTCGGCTGGACGTAGTGGCCGGAGGCCTCGCCGCCGGTGACCAGGCGGGCGCCCTCGGCCCTGCCGCGGGCGACGTAGGCGAGCACGCGGTCGCGCTGGGCCAGCGACACCACGGCGCCGACCACCGTGTCGGTGTCGAGGGGGTTGCCGGTGCGCAGCTGCCGGGTGCGTTCGGTCGCGAGGTGCAGCAGCTCCTCGTAGCCCGCGGTCTGGACCAGCGCGCGGGACGGGGCCGTGGCCACCTGGCCCTGGTTGGCGGCGAACATCGCGAAGCCCTCCAGCGCCTTGTCGAGGAAGTCGTCGCGCTGGGCGGTGACGTCGGCGAAGAAGATGTTCGGGCAGCGGCCGGCGACCGCCGGGTGGTCATCAGATCCGGTGATCACGTTCACCACACCGGGTGGCAGCAGGTCGGCGATCACGTCCATGAGCACGTGGACCGACGCGGGCGTCTGCAGCGCGGGCTCCAGGACCACGGTGTTCCCGGCGCCGAGCGCGGGGGCGAGCACGCGGGCGGCGTGCAGCAGCGGGAACGCCCAGCCGAGCCTGCGCTGCACCACGCCGACGGGCTGGTGGGTGCGGTAGTCGGTGGTGCCGCAGCCGAGCTGCTCGACCGTGCCGACCTCGGTGCGGATGACGGCGGCGACCTGGCGGAACTGCTCGATCAGCATCGGGACGTCGTTGACCAGCGCCTCGCGCACCGGCTTGCCGTTGTCCCACGTCTCCGCGACGGCCAGCTCGGTGGCGTGCTCCTCGACCCGGTCGGCGATCTCACCCAGGACCGTGGCGCGCTCCCGTGCCGTGGTGCGCCCCCAGGCCTGTGCGGCACCGCCGGCCGAGTGCAGCGCACGGGCGCGATCGGCGTCGGTGCCGCGCGCGACCTCCGTGAACACCTCGCCGGTCACCGGCGTCACGTTCTCGGCGTACTCGCCGGCGACGGGTGGCACGTGGTCGCCGCCGATGAAGTGGTCGTACCTGGGCCGGTACGCGACCACGCTGCCGGGCTGCCCCGGTGCCGCGTACTGCGTCATTCTCGACTCCCTGCGGAAGATGGCCCACCGATCGCCTGAGGTGGGGGAAATGAGAAAGTAGGCAGCAGAACGTTGCATGCTCGTTGCAAGCCGTGGATGGACCAGTGACCGCCGACCACCGGCAACACGCACTGTTGCTCAGCCGGGTCAGAGATGCCGTGTTGAGTGGCACTCGCACGGCCGATTCGCCACGCTCCGTCATCTCGGCGTCGTGGCAGCGGTCACTCGCGGCCAACGTGAACCCCGACCTGCACACCGCGCCGACGGTGTTCGCCCAGGACGAGCTGCCGGACCTGCGTGAACGGCACCCGCTGCACCCGACGCTGCCGGTGCTGCGCGAGACGCTGCTGGGCTTCGCCGAGGAGGCGAGGCACATCATGGTGGTCGCGGACGCCCAGGGCCACATCCTGTGGTGCGAGGGCTCCCACCCGACCCGCTCCTACGCCGAGGACGTCGGCCTGGGCGCGGGGACGCTCTGGTCGGAGGACGCGGCGGGGACGAACGCGATGGGCACCGCGCTCGCGGTGAACTCCAGCGTCACCGTCCACTCCGCAGAGCACCTGGTGCGCACCTACCACCACTGGACGTGCGCGGGGAGCCCGGTGCGCGACCCGGACACCGGCGAGGTGATCGGCGTCGTCGACCTGAGCGGTCCGATGGAGACGATGCACCCGTCGATGGTGGCGCTGGTGTCGGCCTCCGCCCGGCTCGCCGAGTCGGCGCTGCTGGCCAGGATGAGCGCCCAGGACGAGGAGCTGCGGGCGCGCAACATGCGGCACCTGGTCGCGTTGCGCGGTGAGCCGGGCGCGTTGCTCAGCCCGACCGGCCGGGTCGTCGCCGCCGAGCCGTACGGGCTGGTACCGCCGCGCGTCGACGTGTCGTCGGACCGGGTGCGGCTGCCCGACGGCCGTGACGCCGTGCTGGAACCGCTCGCCCACGGGTACCTGCTGCGCGTTCCCCGGCAGCGGCTCGTGCGCCGTTCGGTGCTGTCGCTGTCGTTCCTGCTGCCCGAACCGAAGGTGGTGCTGGACGCCCGCGAGGTGCCGATCTCGTTGCGGCACGCGGAGATCCTGTGCGCGCTGACGGTGCACGGCGGCCTGACCGCCGACCAGCTCGCGTTGCGGCTCTACGGCGAGCGCGGCAATCCCACGACCGTTCGTGCGGAGCTGCACCGGTTGCGCGCGCAGCTGGGCGCCGGCGTGCTCGCGACCCGCCCGTACCGGCTGACCGCGCACGTGGAGGCCGACTTCCTGGCCGTGCGCGCCGCCCTCCGCAACGGTGACGTCCCGCTGGCCGCCTCCCGCTACCGCGGCACACTGCTCCCCCGTTCCGAAGCGCCGGTCGTGCTGGCCGAGCGCGACGACCTGGCGAGCGGTGTGCGCCGGGCCGTGCTGTCGCGCGGTGACGCGAACGCGCTGTGGACGTTCGTCCAGACCGACTCCGGTGAGCACGACGCCGAGGCGATGGAACAGCTGGTCAGGCTGTTGCCGCCGAACGACGTGCGGGTCGCGATCACGACCGCCCGGCTGCGGAGGCTCAACCAGGACGATTGACAAGACTCTCAGCACATGAATATCTTCTCAACTAAGATACTTGGTTGAGGGGGAAGTCATGCGCGTACTCATCATCGGAGCGGGGACCGGTGGCCTGTGCCTGGCACACGGGCTGAAGAAGGCCGGCGTGGACGTGGCGCTGTTCGAACGCGACCGCACGCCGCGCAGCATGCTGATCGGCTACCGGGTCGGGATCAGCCCGGACGGCAGCAAGGCGCTGCACAGCTGCTTACCCGAGGAGGTGTTCGCCGAGTTCGTGCGCACCACGGCCCGGCCGCCGAAGCTGATCAACATGCGCACCGAGAAGTACCGCGAGCTGCTGGTCGCGGAACTGCCCGAGCAGAGCGACGAGTCCCGCAGCGAGAAGTCGGTGAGCCGCATCGCGATGCGGACCGCGCTGCTGACCGGGCTGGAGGACGTCGTGCGGTTCGACAAGGCGTTCACCCGCTTCAGCCGCAACGACGACGGCTCGGTCACCGCGTTCTTCGCCGACGGCACCTCCGAGACCGGTGACGTGCTCGTCGGAGCCGACGGCGCGCAGTCGAAGCTGCGCAAGCAGTACCTGCCGCACGCGCGGATCTCCGACACCGGCATCACCTCGATCGCCGGCAAGCTGCCGCTCACCCCGGAGAACCTGGCGCTGTTGCCACCGCAGGCGGAACGGGCCGTGACGCTGCTGCACGGCCCGCGCGGCTCGTTCGTGATCCTGCACGTCATGCGCTTCGACACCGCGGGCGTCGAGGACGACTACATCATGTGGGGCTACGCGGCGGCACACGACAAGTTCCCCGAGCTCGACGGGCTGGACCAGGAGCAGCTCAAGCAGGTCGTGCTGGGGATGACGCCGAAGTTCCACCCGAACCTGCGCGAGCTCTTCCGGCTGGCCGACCCGCGGACCGTGTTCCGGATCAAGGTCCGCACGTCGGAGCCGGTTCGGCCGTGGAAGCCCAGCAACGTCACGCTGATCGGTGACGCCGTGCACCTCATGACGCCGGGCCGCGGCATCGGCGCGAACACCGCGTTGCGCGACGCGGAGCTGCTGACCCGCAAGCTCACCGAGGCCCACCGCGGCAAGGACGTGGTCACCGCCATCGGTGAGTACGAGACCGAGATGGTGGAGTACGGGTTCAAGGCCGTGCTCGCCTCGCGTGAGCAGATGGACGGCACCGGCATGCTGCACAGGCCCGTGATCGGCCGGGTCGTGCTCGCGATGTTCCGCACGGTCCTGCGCGTCACGAACGCCGTTCCCGCGCTCAAGCGGCGCATGATGGCGAGGGACGCGGCCGAGCGTGATCACGTAAGTTCGGCGCATGAGGTTGTTCACGCCGGGTGAGGTGGTCGTGCGGCGGGAGGTGCTGCACGGCAGGGTCTGGTCGGAGATGCCGACCAGGGTCGTGGTCGACGAGCCGGGGCTGCTCGCGGTGTTCGTGGAGCCGGGCACCCCGCTCACCTACCCCGAGCACCACCACCCGCACCCGTGGGACCGGCCGGAACGCGGTTTCTGGCGCGGCCACGGCAAGCTCATGCTGCACCGCCCGGACGACGCCTACTCGGTCGACCTGTTCTGGCACGGCGAGGACCGCCGCTTCGGCAACTACTACCTGAACCTGCAGGCGCCCTACCGGCGCACGGCCGACGGTTTCGAGACCCTCGACCACGCGCTCGACTACACCATGGCGCCCGACGGCACGTGGCAGCAGCGCGACCTCGACGAGTTCGAGGAGCAGGTGGCGGCCGGCAAGTACTCCGCGGCGGAGGCCGAGGCGATCCGCGCGGAGGGCGTGAAGATCGAGCAGATGCTGGCGTCCGGTGAGATCTGGTGGGACACGGCCTGGGCGGACTGGGCGCCGTCACCGGGGTGGCGATGAAGGTCCGGCCGCTCTCCCACGACACCCTGGTCGCCGAGATCGTCTCCCGCGTCACCGCGCTGGACGGCCGGGTGCGCGTGCTCCTCGACGGCGCTCCCGCCGCCGAACCGGGCAAGCTCGCCGACGCGCTCGTGGAACCGTTGCGCGCCACGGGCCGTTCCGTCCAGCGCGTGTCCACACAGGACTTCCTGCGACCGGCGTCGGTGCGGCTGGAGCACGGCCGCACCGACCCGTACTCCTACCGGCACGACTGGTTCGACCTGGCCGGTCTGCAACGCGAGGTGCTCGACCCCGCGCTGGACGGCAAGGTGCTGCCGTCGCTGTGGAACGCCGCCACCGACCGGGCCAGCCGCGCGGAGTACGTGGACGTGCCGGAGAACGGCGTGGTGCTGGTCGACGGCACCCTGCTGCTCGACCGGTGGCTGCCCGCGGAGCTGACCGTGCACCTGTGGCTCTCGCCGGGAGCGCTGCGCCGCAAGACCGCCGAGCAGTGGACGCTGCCCGCGTTCGACGACTACGAGCCGGTGGCCGACCTGGTCGTGCGCTACGACCACCCCGACCGGCCGGGCCTCGTCGAGTCGTGACCCGTCCCTGCTCCACGCGGCGTTCCCGGGACCGCGCCCCCGCCGTGGCCGTACACTCGGGGACGTGATGCGGCAGGAGACCAGGAATCGGGCGGTGCTGCTGCTCGCCGTCTTCCTGCCCGCTCTCTACGCGTTCACGCTGCTGTCCTCGCCGACCGAGGTCGTCGCGGCCGTGACCGCCTTGGCGCTCGCGTTGCTCGTCGTGGTCGCGCTCGTGCCGCGCTCGGTGGCACCGGCCCGGTCGCTCGCGATCCGCGAACGCGCTGAACGATCGGCGCAGCTGCGGCTGCGCAACCCCGACACCGCTGGTCGGCCCCGTCCCCGAGCACCGGGGTGCCGGACGTTCTGACACGTCCCGCACACCCGACTCAAGACGGAGAAAGAACCCTTGTTCGCTGACCTGGGCGCTGCCCTGGCGAGCTTCGGCACGCCCGCGCTCGCCATCGTCCTGTTCACCATCGTCGTGCGGCTCGCGCTGCACCCGCTGTACCGCGCCGCCGTGCGCGGGGAGAAGGCCAAGGCCAAGCTCGCGCCGGAGATCCGGGAGCTGCAGAAGAAGCACGGCAAGGACCTGGTGCGGTTCTCGGAGGAGTCGCAGAAGGTCTACCAGAGCAACGGCGTCTCGATGTTCGCGGGACTGCTGCCGATGCTCGCGACGGCCCCGTTCTTCATGGTCGTCTACCAGGTCGTCACCACGCCGAACCCGTTGCTGGAGGGCACGTTGTTCGGCGTCTCGCTCGGCTCGCACTTCACCACCGGCTTCGCGTGGGTGTTCTTCGCGCTGTTCGCGGCGCTGGCCGTGGTGGCGTACCTGACCGTGCGGTGGCAGCGGTCGCAGCTGACCGCCACGCCCGCGCCGGGGTTCATGACCGGGCTGGTGAAGGTGCTGCCGTTCGGCACGATCCTGGTCGCGGCCTACCTGCCGCTGGCCGCCGGGCTGTACCTGCTCACCACGACGACGTGGACGATCGCGGAACGGGCGCTGCTCTACCGCATCCTGAGCTGAAGCTGGGCGATCAGGCGCACCAGCGGGTCGTCCAGGTCCAGGTCGATCCGCCGCAGCCGGTACCGCAGCGTGTTCGGGTGGACGTGCAGCCGGTCCGCCGCGGCCCGCACGTCCCCCAGCGCGTCGAGGTAGGCGAGCAGCGACTTCGCGAGCTCCGGGTCCAGCGCGTCGATGCGGGGGTCGCGAATCCTCGGGTTGTCCTGCAGCAGCGCGAGGATCTCGCTCACCAGCACCTGCGAGCGCACGTCGGCGAGCGTGGCGACCTCGGCGTCGAGGTCGCGGGCCATCGCGTCGAGCACGCGTTCGGCCTCCTGCCGTGACACCCGCACCTCGTCGAGCGTGGCCACCGTCGAGCCGACCGCCGCCTGCACCGCCGTGTGCAGGTGGCGGCGGGCCGTGGTGACGATCTCGCGGGTGAGGTTCAGCAGCTGCGCGTTCGGGGCGAGGTCGGGCAGCAGCACGTAGGTGCGGCCGCCGGACTCGCTGACCAGCGCGCTGCGCCGGTACGCCGCCGCGTGCACGGAGATCAGGCCGGTCATCTCGGCCCTGCGCAGCTCGTGCTCGCTGCGGTCGCCCTCGGCGCTCCTGAGCGCGAAGACCACCACCGCGGCGGGTTTGCCGGGGTCGGCGCCGATCTGGCCGGCGACGGTGGCCGCGTCCATCCGGCCGGTGAGCAGGGCGGCGAGGAGGTTCTCCCGGAACCGGGACGTGGGCTGGTTGCGCTGCTGGATCAGGTGCGGGGCGGTGACGCGGGCGGCGCCGAGCAGTGCGCGTTCGGCCTGGGCGGTGAGCGGCTGGTCGCCCTCCTGCACCCAGATCGTGCCGAGCGGCTGCGACCCCGCGTGGATGCCGACGGCGATGCGGCGGCGGATGCCGAGCTCGGGGCGTTCATCGATGCGCACCACCTCCTCGCCCGACCGCAGCAGGTTGTAGACGCCCCACTCGCGCAGCATCTTCAGGTACGGCTCCGGCCCCTGGCGGCCGAGGATCGACAGCCGGCGCAGCTCGTCGACCTCGTCGGACGACCGCGAGTAGGCCAGCACGCGGCTCGCGGTGTCCTCGATGCTGACGATGCCGCCGGTGAGGGTGGCGATCGTCTGCGCGAGCGCGAACAGGTCGCCGAGCACCTCGCCGTCGTCGGTCGTCGTCGTGAGCACGCCTTTGGCCAACGACTCCAGGTGCGCCCACCGCACCTCCGGCCTGACCTCCAGCAACGCCACGCCCGCGTCCGTCGCCGCCTGTTCCAGCGCCGGCGAGCTCTCCTTCACGGCGACGGCGGCGGCCTTCGCCCGTCCGGCAGCCCTGACCAGCGGCAACGCGGCCCGGCCACGTGCGCCGATGACCAGCGCGAGGTCCCCCGCCGCCACGTCCGGCGGGTCGTCCGGGTCCATGATCACGACGTCGCGCACGTCGACCTCCAGGCCGTGGGGCGCGACCTGCAGTTCGACGAGCGGGTCACCGAGCGCGATCAGAATGTGCCGCAAACTCATCCCCGCCCCACCCCCGCCGCTCCTGCTGCTCCGGCACGCGGGGGCCCCGCGTTCCCTCCTGGGGTACGAAAGCTCCCCGCGTGCACTTCAACACTGTCCGATCGTACACCTGAACTGGTGAAATTTGGTTGGTCGGACAACGGATGGCGGCTTGACCGGACTTACGGTTGGGGCACCGACGATTCGACGAGGAGTTGCGAGTGGACGCGGTCACCCAGGTTCCCGCCCCGGTCAACGAGCCGGTCCTGCAGTACGCCCCCGGCACCCCGGAGCGCGCCGAGCTGCAGGCCAAGCTGACCGAGCTGCAGAAGGAGCCGCTCGAGCTGACGCTCACCATCGGTGGCGAGCAGCGCATGGGTGGCGGCGAGCGGTTCGACGTCGTCCAGCCGCACAACCACCGCTCGGTCCTCGGCACCCTCGCCGGCGCGACCCAGCAGGACACCACCGACGCCCTGCGCGCGGCTCGCGAGGCCGCCCCTGCGTGGCGCGCGATGTCGTTCGACGACCGCGCGGCGATCCTGCTGCGCGCCGCCGACCTGCTCGCCGGCCCGTGGCGGCAGACGCTGAACGCCGCGACCATGCTCGGCCAGTCGAAGACCGCGATCCAGGCGGAGATCGACTCGGCCTGCGAGCTGATCGACTTCTGGCGCTTCAACGTGCAGTTCGCCCGCAACCTGCTGAGCGAGCAGCCGATCTCCTCCCCCGGTGTGTGGAACCGCACGGACCACCGCCCGCTGGAGGGCTTCGTCTACGCGATCACGCCGTTCAACTTCACCGCCATCGCCGGCAACCTGCCGACCGCGCCCGCGCTGATGGGCAACGTGGTGCTGTGGAAGCCGTCGCCGACCCAGTCGTTCGCCGCGCACCTCACCATGCGGCTGCTGGAGGAGGCGGGCATGCCGCCCGGCGTCATCAACCTGCTGCCCGGTGACGGCCTGGCCGTCTCCGAGGTCGCGCTGAGCTCCCCCGACCTCGCGGGCATCCACTTCACCGGCTCCACCGCGACGTTCCAGAAGCTGTGGGCGCAGGTCGGCGCGAACATCGCGAACTACCGCTCGTACCCGCGGATCGTCGGCGAGACCGGCGGCAAGGACTTCATCCTCGCGCACCCGTCGGCCGACCCGGACGTGCTGCGCGTGGCCATGATCCGCGGTGCTTTCGAGTACCAGGGCCAGAAGTGCTCCGCCGCGTCGCGCGCCTACGTGCCGCGCTCGGTGTGGAACAAGATCAAGGACCAGTTCCTGGCCGAGGTCGAGGCGCTGACCTACGGCGACGTCACCGACTTCTCGAACTTCGGTGGCGCGGTGATCGACCGCCGTTCGTTCGACAAGCTGTCGGGCGTGCTGCAGGCCGCGCGGGCGGACTCCTCGCTGGAGATCGCCGCCGGCGGCACCGCGGACGACTCGGACGGCTTCTTCGTCCGGCCCACCGTGCTGCTCGGTTCCGACCCGGCGAACTCCGTGTTCACCACCGAGTTCTTCGGCCCGGTGCTCGCGGTCCACGTCTTCGAGGACGCCGACTACGCGACGGTGCTCAAGCAGATGGAGAGCGCGGCGCCGTACGGCCTCACCGGCTCGATCATCGCCCGTGACCGCGCCGCCGTGGCGCACGCGCAGGAGGAGCTGCGGTTCGCCGCGGGCAACTTCTACGTCAACGACAAGCCCACCGGTGCCGTCGTCGGCCAGCAGCCCTTCGGCGGCGGCCGCGCGTCCGGCACGAACGACAAGGCGGGGTCGGTCCACAACCTGCTCCGCTGGGTGAGCCCGCGCTCCATCAAGGAGACGTTCGTGGCCCCCACCTCCCACCTCCACCCGCACCAGGGCTAGACCAGGCCCTCCTGGGTGAGGGGAACGTCGTTGCGCCACAAGCACTTCGACGTTCCCCTCACCTCTCACACCCCGAGGACGTGAACCATGTTGCGCTCCAGCCTCCTCCTGGCGTCCCGCAGCGCGGGTACCCGCAAGCTCGTCGAGTCGACGCCGCTGACCCGGCCCGTCGTCGAGCGGTTCGTCGCCGGTGCCGACGTCTCCTCCGCGATCCACACGACCGCCGAGGTGCTCGGTGACGGCCGCCTGGTCACGCTGGACCACCTCGGTGAGGACACCGTCGAGGAGTCGCAGGCGAACGACACCGTCGAGGCGTACCTGACGCTGCTGGCGCAGCTGGAGCGGCACGGGCTCACCGACGGCGCCGAGGTGTCGGTCAAGCTGTCGGCCGTCGGCCAGTCGCTGCCGGTGGACGGCGAGAAGATCGCGCTGGAGAACGCCCGCCGCATCTGCGCCGCGGCCGCCGTCGTCGGCACGACCGTGACGCTCGACATGGAGGACCACACCACCACCGACTCGACGCTGGGCATCCTGCGCGAGCTGCGGGTGGACTTCCCGTGGGTGGGTGCGGTGCTGCAGGCCTACCTGAAGCGCACCGAGCAGGACTGCCGCGATCTCGCGCACGCCGGTTCCCGCGTGCGGCTGTGCAAGGGCGCCTACCAGGAGCCCGCTTCCGTTGCGTACCAGGACAAGCACGACGTCGACCTGTCGTACGTGCGGTGCCTCAAGGTGCTGATGGAGGGTGCCGGCTACCCGATGGTCGCCTCGCACGACCCGCGGCTGATCGCCATCGCCGCCGACCTCGCGTCCACGCGGTCGAAGGACACCTACGAGTTCCAGATGCTGTACGGCATCCGGCCGGAGGAGCAGCGGCGCATCGCGTCCGAGGGCAACCGGATGCGCGTCTACGTGCCGTACGGCGACGAGTGGTACGGCTACTTCATGCGCCGGCTCGCCGAGCGCCCCGCCAACGTGGCGTTCTTCGTGCGGTCGCTGCTCACGACCAGCTGAGCGCGCTCTCGGCCGCGGCTGCTGTCTCCAGCGCGAACTCCAGCTTCGCCTCGTCGCCCACCTCGCGTGCGATCCGCACCGCGCGGTGGGCGAGCCGGAGCGCCTTGTCGACCTCGAACCCGGTCTCCACGCACAGCCTGCTGTAGATGGTGAGCGCGTCGGCGTACCCCGGCTGCTCGTCCAGCTCCGGTCCGAGCAGGTGCCACAGCACGATCGCGGTGTGCGCGGTGTTCCTGGCCTCCTCCTTCCGTTCCGCGGCACGGAGCTTGCACGCGTGCTGCTGGAGCGCGGCGAGGTGGGCGACCGGTCCGGTCTTCGGGATCAGCACCCGCCACACGCCGAGCGCGAACTCCGATGCCCGCAGCGCGCGGACGTGGTGGTCCGCTTCGGACAGTGCACGGACCACCGGTTGCAGGCCCGGCGCCAGTTTCGTGCCGAAGAAGTCGATGAGCTGCGACGGCAGGCGGTCGCAGATCTCCAGGAACTCGTCCGCGTGCCGCAGCGCCGCCTCGTGCCGGTCGTGCAGCAGCTCCTGCTCGGTGAGGACGGCGAGGGCGAGCACCAGGTCGACCTGGTTCCACACGAGATCCCGTGCGACCAGTTCCCGGTGCACCGCAACGGCTTCCTCCGCCGCGTGCAGGTCGTCCGCGACGTGCACCACGGTGAGCAGCGCCGTGCCGAGGCCCTTGCGGTCGTCCGTCTCACGCCACAGCATCACGGCCTCCTGCGCGACCAGCCGGGCGTCCGGGTCGCCGAGCTCGTGCACCGCCCTGCTGTACCGCGTCAGCGCGTCCGCCAGCTCCGAGCGGAACGTGTCGGGGTTGACGACCGCGAGCCGGCGGAACAGCTCGACGGCCTCCCGCAGCGTCTCGCTCGCGGCCTCCGCGCGGCGCAGGTCGGTGAGCATCACACCGGCCATGGCGAGGTTGCGGGCCAGCTCCGGTTCGAACCGCGGGTCCTCCTGGGCGAGTACCCGCCAGTTCGCGATGGACAGCTGCATCGACTCGGCGGCGTGCTGCTTCTCGCCCTCGGCGTGGAAACGGCGGGCCATCGCGGCGGCGACCCTGGCGTAGTCGCCGCGGAACAGCGAGGGGTGGTTCTTCGCCAGCTCCTGGAAGAGCAGGGTGGCGCGGCTGAGCGCCGTCATCGCCGCCTCGTCCTGGTGCAGCGCCTGGTAGCGGTAGCTGATCTGCTCCAGCGCGGACGCGAGCTGCGGAATGGTCTCCGGGTCGTCCTCCGCGATCTCGCGCCACAGCCCGATGGCCTCCTCCGAGACCTGCAGCACCTCGTCGCGGCGCTGGGCGTTGATGAGCCGCAGGCCGAGGTCCCCCAGCGCGTCCGCGAGCAGCGGCCGGTTCTCCGGGTCCCGCCGCGCCAGCTCCCGGTAGCACTCGACCTCCTGGCGGGAGGCCTCGACGGACTCGTGCCGCAGCCCGCACACCATCGTGCGGGCGCTGAGCATCCCGTACATCTCGGCGCGTTCCAGGGTGTCCTCGGCGCCCTCGATCAGCCTGCGGGTGAGCATCGACGGGATGGCGTCGGTGGCGAACCGCTCGTCGCGGAAGAGCCGGCGGGCCAGGTGCTCCGCCGTGGCGCGGGAGCCGATCTCCGCGGTGATGCGCAGGCTGTCGCGGGCCATGTCGCGGACGACCTCCGGGTGCTCGGCGACGAGCCGGTCGAGCCGCGGCCGCAGTGCGGGCCAGCGCAGGGCGGCGCGGGCGAGCAGGTCGGGGTCCGGGGAGTCCGGGGTGGCCACGGCGAGGTAGTCCTCGGCGATGCGGCCGGTGCGTGGACCGCTGTCGCGCCGGAGGAGCTGGCGGACGAGCTGGGTGCGGTTCACCTCGCACGGGTCGCCGTGCACCGCGGTGAGCGCGGCCATGTGCAGGTCGAGGGTGGTCTCGTCGGCGATGTTCGGCGGTGGTTCGTCGGGTGCGGTGACGCCGAGCTGCTTGGCGAAGTGCTCGCAGGCGAGGGTGAACGACTCGGCGCGGTCGGCCGGGCTCGGCGGGAGCGCGAGCTCGGTGACCTCGTGGTCGAAGTCGGCGACGCGCTGGCGGGTCGAGGACCACCACCAGCCCGTGATCCGGCTCGCCAGCAGCACCCTGGTGCGCTGCGGGCCGTGCCGCAGGGTGTCCTGGAGCTGCTCGAAGACCTGCTGCCAGGTGCGGCGGTCGGCGTCGTCGAGGACCAGCAGCCGCCCGTGCGCGTCGTCGTCCCACAGCTCCGCGAACCGCTGGAGCAGCCGGGTCTTGCCCGCGCCCGCCGGGGCGTGCACGAGCAGGGACGCCTGCGGGACGGGGCTGTCGCGCCACGCCACGAGTGCGTCGAGTTCGGGTTCTCTGCCGTGAAAGGGGACCACCTGGTGGGTGGGGTCCAGCAGTGCGGCGACGCTGAGTGCTCGATCCACGGCTTCATAGTCGGCCGGTGGTCAGGTGAGGGACAGCAAGACCACACCATCGGGGAATCTTCGCGTTTTTCCTTCACTCCTTCGCTGGCTGGCTTGGAGGAACTCCAACGGAATTGTGGTGCTGACGGCGGTGTAGATGGCCGGCTCGACCGAAATTGTCAGACCCCCTGGGCACAATCAGAGGCGTGCTGGTCTCCCTCGTCCCCGAAGCGGACGGCGCGGGGCGGTGGCAGGAGCTGAACGACGACGGGACCCCGGCGGGTCCCGCGACGTCAGCGCCGTCACTGGCCTCGGCCGTCGCGTCGCTGGAGCGCGCCCACAGACCGCGGTGGCTGTGGGCGGACACCGCGGAGGCCTACCCCGCGCTGCTGGCGGCCGGCGTGCGGGTGGACCGGTGCTGGGACCTGCACCTGACCGAGGCGCTGCTGCTGGGCGCCGAGGGCAGGCACCGCGAACCGCGCGAGCTGCCGGCGGCGGTGGCGCGCGCGTTGCGCCTGCCCGCGCCGGCGGACGTGGGCCCGCGCAAGAAGGACGTCGCGCTGACGTTGTTCGAACCGGAGCCGGTGGAGCTGCCCGGCGGCACCGACGAGCTGGCGGCGCTGTCGCTGGTCTTCCAGGCGCAGCAACGCAATCCGGCGCTGTCGCTGCTGATCGCGGCCGAGTCGGCGTCGGCGCTGGCGGCGGCGGAGATGACCCACCACGGGCTGCCGTGGCGGGAGGACGTGCACCTCGCGCTGCTGGAGGACCTACTGGGCCCGCGCCCCGGCCCCGGCGCGCGGCCGAAGGTGTTGCAGGGGCTGGCCGACCGCATCCGGGAGGCGTTCGGCGGCTACGACGTGAACCCGGACGCGCCGGCCAGCATCGTGCGGGCGTTCAAGCGCGTGGGCATCGAGGTGTCGTCCTCGCGGCGCTGGGTGCTGAAGAAGGTCGACCACCCCGCGGTGGCGTTGCTGGTGGAGTACAAGGAGCTCGCGCGCCTGTGGGCGGCGCACGGCTGGTCGTGGCTCGACACGTGGGTCTCGGCAGGGCGGTTCCGTCCGGAGTACGTGGTCGGCGGCGTCGTCACCGGCCGGTGGGCCTCCCGCGGCGGCGCGGCGCTGCAGATCCCGCGCCTGCTGCGCCAGGCGGTGCGCGCGGACGACGGCTGGCGCCTGGTGGCCGCCGACGCCTCCCAGCTGGAGCCGCGCATCCTGGCCGCGCTGTCCGGCGACGAGAGGCTGATCGACGTCTGCGGCGACGACGACCTGTACGCCGCGCTGGCCGCGGACTCGTTCAAGGGCGAACGCCCCCGCGCGAAGATCGCGATGCTCTCCGCCATGTACGGCGGCACCTCCGGCGAGGCCGGCCCGCTGCTCGCCGTGCTGCGCAAGCGCTTCCCGATCGCGGTCGGTTACGTGGAGGCCGCGGCCCAGGCCGGCGAACAGGGCCGCATGGTGCGCACCCGCCTCGGCCGCACCTCCCCTGAACCGTCCGCGTCGTGGCAAGACCTGGTCAACGGCGCCGACGACGCGGGCAACGTGTCCAGCTCCTCCCGCCAGGCCGCCCGCAACTGGGGCCGCTTCACGCGCAACTTCGTGGTGCAGGGCAGCGCCGCGGACTGGACAGCCGCCCTGCTCGGCGTGCTGCGCACCCGGTTACCGCGCGAGGCGGCGCTGGTGTTCTTCCAGCACGACGAGGTCCTCGTGCACTGCCCGGCAGCCGACGTCGACGGGGTGGTGGCGGCCATCGCGGAGGCGGGCCAGGCGGCGACCCGGCTGCTGTTCGGCGACACACGGGTGCGGTTCCCGATGAACGCCGTGCCGGTGGAGTGCTACGCGGACGCGAAGTGAGGGCCGTCGGCAAGATCCGCGCACCTCGCGTGTCCAAACGAGACGTAGCGGCACCAGCGCGCTTTGTGGCCGTTCGTCCGAATGGCCGCTTGTCCACGGGTCGTGAGAGCGCTCTCATAAATGGACTGCACCCGTGACAAGGAGGTCACTCGCGCATGAGGCAACGCAGTCGCATCCTCGCGGCCACGACAGCTCTTCTTGCCGCGGTACCCCTGGCGATCGCCGCCATGTCCGCCAACGCTTCGATCCCACCCCCTGCAGCGGGATGGACGCAGGTGTGGGGCGACGACTTCAACGGAGCGAGCGGAACCCTGCCGTCCAGCTCGAACTGGATCTTCGACCTGGGCCACGGCTACCCCGGCGGACCTGCGAACTGGGGCACCGGGGAGATCCAGAACTACACGAACAGCACCAGCAACATCAAGCTCGACGGTGCTGGCAACCTGCGCATCACCGCGCTGAAGGACGGCGCGGGCAACTGGACGTCGTCGCGCATCGAGACCCAGCGGTCGAACTTCAAGCCGGCGCCGGGCGGCAAGCTCGCCATCGAGGGCCGCATCCAGATGCCGAACGTCACCGGTCAGGCGGCGCTGGGCTACTGGCCGGCGTTCTGGGCGCTGGGCTCGCCGTTCCGCGGCAACTACTGGAACTGGCCGGGCATCGGTGAGTTCGACGTGATGGAGAACGTCAACGGCATCAACTCGGTGTGGGGCGTGCTGCACTGCGACGTCGCACCCGGCGGTGCGTGCAACGAGTTCACCGGCATCGGCAACTCGCGGGCCTGCCCCGGCGCGTCGTGCCAGACGGCGTTCCACACGTACCGCTTCGAGTGGGACGACGCCGGGAAGTCCTTCAAGTGGTTCGTCGACGGCCAGCAGTACCACACGGTGACGCAGGCCCAGCTCGGCGCGGGCGTGTGGGACCGGATGACGTCGCACGCCGGGTACTTCATCCTGCTGAACCTGGCGATGGGCGGCGCGTTCCCGAACGCGTTGAACAACAACCAGCCGACCCCTGTCGCTGCCACCCAGTCCGGGCACTCCATGGTCGTGGACTACGTGGCCGTCTACACGGCTGGCGGTTCGACGACGACTCCGCCCACGACCACGACGACGACCTCGAACCCCGGCGGTGGTGGTTCGGCGTACAGCGAGCTCCAGGCGGAGAACGCCTCCGAGCGGTCCGGCGGCTCGGTCGCTCCGGCCGAGGGCGGTTCGGGTGTCCACCAGATCGCCAACGGCGGCTACCTGAAGTTCTCCGGCGTCAACTTCGGCTCCGGTCCGGCGCGGCAGTTCTACGCCCGCGTCGCCTCGGGTGCCGCCGGCGGCGTGAGCGGTCTGGTCGAGGTCCGGCTCGGGTCGCGCACGGCGGCGCCCGTGGGATCGATCGCGGTGGGCAACACCGGGGGCTGGGACTCGTGGAGAACCATTCCCGCGAACATCTCGAACATCTCCGGGACGCACGACGTGTACGTGACGTTCACGAGCGGCCAGCCGGCGGCGTACGTGAGCGCGAACTGGGTGAAGTTCGGCCTCTAGACCCTCGTGTTCATCGGGCCGTGCCCGTCCGCTAGAATCTCGTCCTGCACCACGAGGACGATTAGCTCAGCGGGAGAGCACTACCTTGACACGGTAGGGGTCACTGGTTCAATCCCAGTATCGTCCACGTTTCTCGCGCTCATGGCGCCGCATCCCCCGGGATGTGGCGCCTTTTGCTTTGATTGACCCGTGTACGCCGAACGTCCCGCCCCCGCCGGTCTGGCCTGCCTGTGGACGCGCACGGTGTCGTCGGAGACCGTGCAGCGCGTGGTGCCCGACGGGTGCACGGATCTGATGTGGACACCCACGACGGGCGCGTTGTTCGTGGCCGGTCCGGACACCCGCGCGCAGCTCGCTTCCGTCGCGCCCGGCACGTTGTACGGGGTGCGGTTGCCGCCCGGTGCGTTCCCGTCGGTGTTCGGCGTGCCGGCGTGCGAGGTGCGCGACCTGCGGGTGCCGCTGGCGGAGCTGGTGCCGTCCGCGCGGCTGTCGGCGTTCTCGGAGGTGGTGTCGTTCTGCGCGGCCCGCGTGGTCGTCGACCCCGCCCTCGCCGGCACCGCTGCGCTGCTGCGCACCGGTGACGTCAGGTCGGCGGCCTGGGACATCGGGCTGAGCGAGCGGCAGCTGCGGCGGCGGTGCCTGGACGCGTTCGGCTACCCGCCCAAGGTGCTGCAGCGGGTGCTGCGCTTCGACCACGCGCTGCGCCTGGCGTGGGCCGGCCGCCCCTTCGCCGCGGTCGCCGCCGACGCCGGCTACGCCGACCAGGCGCACCTCTCCCGCGAGGTGCGCGCGCTGGCCGGTGTGTCGCTGAGGCAGCTGATCAGCTGATCCGGCCGTAGCTGCGCAGCGTGAGCAACGCGTCGATCGTGGCGATGGACCGCCACTCGAACGTGACGACCGGCGTGAACGCGGGGAAGCCGAAGTTCCAGCCGCCGTCCTCCTGCTGCCCCGCCTGCAGCTCGTCGAGGTCGCGTTCCAGCTCCGCCTCGCTGAACCACGACCGCGCCAGGCTGCCAGCCCGCGCCGCGAAGAAGTGCGGCGCCATGCCCTCCCCCTGCGCGTACCCGTCCGTGCTGGGCTTGAGCTGCCCGATCCGCGCCGCCGCGAGCTCCGCCCGTTCCCGGTCCGGCACCTCGTCGAGGAACATCACCGCGGCCCGCAGCTCGTACGGGTGGGTCTCGCCGAGCGCCTCGACCTGCCGCCAGCAGTAGTCGGTGGCCCGGTCGAGCCACGGGTGGGTGACCCCCAACGCGTGCAGGGCCGCCGCGATCTGGGCGGTGAGCAACAACCCACCCTGGTCGTCGAGCGTGATCCACGGCGCCACCGGGTGCCCCTTCGACGTGGACAGCCCGAACGGCACACTCCCGTCGGGACAGGTCGCATCGAGCCAGGTCAGCACCGACCCGGCCGGTTCCGGCGCGCTGACCTCGGCGAACATCTGCAACGCCCGCAACGCGTGCAACGGCTGGCTCGTCGGTCCCCGGTGGTCCGGCTCCAGCCCGTGCCCGTACCCGCCGTCGTCGTTGCGGTGGGCCAGCACCGCCCGCACCATCGCGTCCCCGCTGCCGCCGTCGAAGGCGTACTCGAACCACCGCTGCTCCAGCGTGCGGGCGTTGTGCCAGATGAAGTCCCTCGCGCGTTCGATCATGCCTGCGAACCTAAGCCGCCTGGTCGCGCCACGTCTTGGACGAAACGGCCATGTGACCAGGTCAGCTCACTCGTTCGCCCGCCGGGGGAACCGGCGCTGTGCAAAAATCCTCCAACAGGGGTGTGTGGAAGTTCTGAGGGGAGCTGGCCGAGATGCTGATGTTCGACGCGGTGACACCTTGGTCCTCGGTCGGGAAGGCCGTCGGAGCAGCCGCTGCCGCCGCAGGTGCCGCCGCCGGCGCCGCCGGAGCGGGCACCACGAGGTTCGCCGTCGACCCGGACCAGGCCCAGAAGATGATCACGGGGCTGGAAGAGGCTTCGAGGCAGCTGAAGGACCTGATGCGTGACGCGGAGATCCTCAAGTCCACCGGGTCGCCCGGTCCCGATCCCTACAGCGGCCTGGCCACCATCGCGATGCGCCGGGCGGCCGGCGAGGAGGCCGGTGGCTACGCCTGGGCGAACCAGGCGGCAGTGGACGCCCTGGACACGACGGTCGCGAACATCAAAGCAGCTCTCGCGCAGTACCGCGGCACCGATGACGACGCATCGAACGCGATGGGAAGGTAGTACCGCCTTGAAGCGCACGACCCTGTTGGCGACCTTGTTCGTGGCAGCCGCCCTGGCCGGCTGTTCCGACGTCAAAGGCGGCACGCCCACGACCGGCAACACGCAGCCGCCGGTCACCGAGACGAGCGACACGGGTTCGACGGGGGCACCGGCCACCGAGCTGAGCCTCGACAAGATCAAGGACAAGCCCTGTGACGCCCTGACGGCTGCCCAGGTCACGACCCTCGGCAACGTCCAGGCCCCCAGGCCGCGGAAGGGCGCTCTGGGCCCGGCGTGCGTGTGGGACGGCAAGGAAGCACTCGACGACTCGACCTACGAGATCTCGGTCGCCACCGACCAGGTCTTCGAGAGCCAGCTGGCCAGCTCTCGCAGTGCCGCGGTCTTCAGCGAGAAGACGATCGACGGCGTGCGGACCTTCAGCAGGGACAGCACGGACGGCACTCGCATGTGCCTCACCGTCATCGAGGCGGGCAAGACGGGCAGTGTCGGGGTGTCGATGAACCTCGCCAAGAACAAGGTCGCGACCCAGAAGCCGTGCACGGAGACCGAGAAGCTCGCGGCGACGGTCATCGGAAATCTGAAGGGGTAGGCCATGGCTGGGGATGAGCCGAACATCGCAAACTTCGCGCTGCTCCCGTTCGCGGGCGGCGAGACGATCTACAACTGGTTCGACAAGGGCCAGGGGCCGAGCCAGAGCACGGCTCAGGCCAGTGAGGGCTGGCGCAACCTCGCGAGCAGCCACAACGACATCGCCGAGCTCATCAACAAGGCTGTGCGCGACTCCGGCGCCGCCTGGGAGGGGCAGGCGGCTGACGGCGCTCGCAGCACCACGTCGCCCCTCGCTACCTGGGCGGACGTGACGAGCAAGTCCGCGCAAGACGCGGGCAAGACCGCCGACTCCATCGGTGAGGCCTACTCGAACGCCAAGTTCCAGATGTCGAAGCCGCCCGAGGTCCCGGACAAGCCGTTCCTGAACGACTGGGCGCCCTGGGACACCGACTACGACAAGGCAGTCGAGAAGAACCAGGAAGTCAGCGCCCAGAACATCCGGGCGTTCAACCAGTACGCCGAGTCGGTCAACCAGACCACGAACCAGATGCCCACCTTCATCTCGCCGAACGCCGACACCGCGAAGATGCAGGAGCAGGTCAGCACGCCGATCGACAGGGTGCAGCCTCCTGGTACCGGCACGCCTCCCGGCACGGGCACGCCGCCGGGCACGGGAATGCCGCCCGGTACCGGCACGCCGCCGGGCATCGGTGGCCCCGGTGACGACACCGGCACGTCGGGCTGGAAGCCGCCGGGCTCCGGTGGCGACGACACCAACCCGTCGCAGCTCAACCCGAACGACCCGCGCAACCGGCCGCCGGTCTTCGTGGACCCGAACGACCCCCGCAACCGGCCTCCCGGCCTCGACCCCACCATCCCGCCGGGCGGGCGGTTCGACCCCAACGACCCGCGCAACCGGCCGGGTGGGCCGAACGACCCGCGCAACCGGCCCGGTGGGCCCGGGGTGCCCGGCGGTGGCAGGCCCGGTGGGGGCGGTGGTGGCGGTGCCGGTGGTGGCATGCGGCCGCCGGGTGCCGGTGGCATCGGTGGTGCCGCCGCGGCCGGGCTCGGCAAGGGGCCCGGTGGCATGGGCGGCATGGGTGCCGGTAGCGGCTTCGGTGGTGCGGCCGGTGTGGCCGGTGCCGAGCAGGGACGTGGTGGCGCCGGCGGGTTCGGGCCCGCGGGTGCGGGTGCGGCCGGTGGTCGTGGTGCCGCTGGTGCGGCCGGCATGGGCGGCATGGGTGGTGCCGGAGGCCGCGGTCAGGGTGACGAGGACAAGGAGCACAAGTCCGCGTCGTACCTGCAGGAGACCGAGGACATCTTCGGCGACGGGACGATGGTCGCTCCGCCGGTCATCGGCGGTTAAGGGGGAATTGTGCTTCGGAGCAGGGTCGCCATCCCTGTCGTCGCGCTGTACCAGGCGTGGCAGGTCGCGGGTCTGCCGCAGCTGCACAGGGCGTTGGTCACGCAGGTCGACTTCGACTCGGAGTCGCTCGAGGAGGGCGACCTGAGCGGGTTGGAACGGCTGCAGCGCACGGCGTGGGCGCAGCTGGAGCAGACCGGGCTCGCGCGCGGCGGGGAGATCCACCCGGACCTCGCCGGCGCGTTGCGGCTCGTGGTCGAGGCCGGTGCGGAGTACTGGGCGTTCTTCAGCCAGAAGGACGGTCCTCAGCAGGCGGTCCTGGTCGTGTCGAACGGCCAGGACGCGCTGCGGGTCGTGCTGACGCCGGACCAGCTGTTCGTGCTGGAGCCGGTGCGGGCGGACGAGGCGCCGCAGTCGCTGGTGGCCGCGCTGCCGCCGACGCCGGCCGGGAAGGGCGCGCCGATCACGTTGCCGGAGGACGCGTTGCAGCAGAAGCGGCAGCCGTCCTACGAGGACACCGGCTCGTTCCTGCAGCAGAGCCGGCCGACCAGCACGCCGAACGACCAGCTGGTCGCGCAGCTCAAGACGATCATGTCGGAGCCGCGGACCGGTGGTGGCCAGCTGTACTCGGCCAAGCGCGACCACACCGGGCGCAAGCAGCGCTGCGCCGCCCCGCTCACCTACCTCGACACGGTGAGCGGGCGGTACGTGGCGGCGAAGAGCGAGGGCTGGCTGCGGGTGCAGCCGGCCGACTTCGGCACGCTCGCCCGGCTCACCGCGACGATGCCGTAGCGGGACTCAGGAGAACCGCAGCGCGTCCGGGCCCAGTTCGGCCGGGCTGCGGTGACCCGAGAGCCCCAGGGTCAGGTCGAAGTCCGCGAGCAGGCCGCGCAGGACGTGCTTCACGCCGACCTGCCCGCCGTGCGCCAGCCCGTACGCGAACGGCCGCCCGACCAGCACCGCCTTGGCACCCAGCGCCAGCGCCTTCACGACGTCGGCGCCGGTGCGGATGCCGGAGTCGAACAGCACGTCGACCTGCTCCCCCACCGCCTCCACGACGGCGGGCAGCACGTCGAGCGACCCGACGGCGCCGTCGACCTGGCGCCCGCCGTGGTTGGACACGACGACTCCGTCCATTCCGGACTCGACCGCCTTGCGCGCGTCGTCGGGGTGCTGGATTCCCTTGAGGACGATCGGCCCGTCCCAGTGCTCGCGCAGGAACGCCAGCCGGTCCCACGACTTGTCGGTGCCGGTGAACAGCTGCACCCACCGCAGGATCGCCATCGGCAGGTCCTCCTCCGGCGACTTCGCGAGCCCCGCGCGGAAAGCCGGGTCGCTGAACGGGATGGCGGTCCCGACGCCGCGCAGGAACGGCAGGTAGGCCTGGTCGAGGTCGTGCGGCCGCCACGCCAGCGTCCACGTGTCGAGGGTGACGACCAGCGCCGTGTACCCGGCCTTCTTCGCCCGCTCCAGCAGCGATGCGCAGACGTCCTGGTCGTTCGGCCAGTACAGCTGGTACCACCGCGGCCCGGCGCCGGACGCCTCCGCTACTTCCTCGATCGTGTGCGACGACGCCGTGGACAACACCATCGGCACGCCCAGCTCGGCCGCGGCCCGCGCGGTGGCGAGCTCGCCGTCGGGGTGCAGGATCGACTGCACGCCAACGGGTGCGAGCATCACCGGCGCCGGCAGCTCGGTGCCCAGCACCGTGACGCCGAGGTGCCGTTCGGTGGCGTCGGTGAGCATCCGCGGCACGATCCGCACCCGGTCGAAGGCCTCGCGGTTCGCCCGCACGGTGGCACCCGAGCCCGCACCTCCCGCCACGTACCAGAACGGACCCGGTCCCAGCCGGGACCGCGCGGAGTCCTCCAGCGCGTCCGGGTCGGTGGTGAACGGCGGCACGGTGCCGCCGAGCCCCTGGAGGTAGATCTCGTTCTGGTACGCGGCGAAAGAGGTCATGGCCCCTACTCTGCTACGAGTCCCGCGGCGTGAGGAAGAGCTACACGCGGGCTCCCGCCGGTGCCTTGCGGGTCGCCGCCCGCACCGGGCGCGGCCACCGCTGCTCCAGCCAGATCGCGACCGGCGCCGCCGTGACCACTGTGGACATCGTGCCGAAGATCAGGCCGATGAGCAGGGCGGTCGCGAAGTTCGCCAGTGAGCCGTCGCCCAGCACGAGCAGTGCGGCGAGCACGAACAGCACGCCGATGCCGGTGTTCACGGTGCGTGGCACGGTCTGGACCACGGCGTCGGAGACCACGTCCTGGTAGGCGGCTTTCAGGCGGGAGCCGCGCAGGGTGCGGAGGCGGTCGAAGACGACGACGGAGTCGTTGACGGAGTAGCCGATGACGGTGAGCAGGGCGGCGAGGAACACGCCGTCCGCGGTCTTGCCGAGCCACGCGAAGATGCCGACGAGGACCAGCACGTCGCTCAGCAGTGCGGCGACCGTGGCGACGCCGAGGCGCCAGTCGAAGCGAATGGCCAGGTAGCCGAGCTGGGCCGCGACGGCGATGGCGAGGCCGATGACGGCGTTGCGGCGCAGTTCGGAGGACAGCGACGGGCCGATGAGCTCGTTGCTCGACTGGCGGGCGCCGCCGTCGACCGCGGAATTCACGACCTCGCCGATGCGGTTCGAGGCGGCGTCGTCGATCGGGCCGGTGCGCAGGGAGACGTCGCTGCCGGAGGACGACACGACGACGTCCTCGAAGCCCGCGTCGGCCAGTGCGCCGCGGACGCGGCCGGCGTCGACGGGGCCGCCGGCGGTGAAGTCGAGCATGCGGCCGCCGGTGAACTCGACACCCAGGTTGAGGCCGCGCAGGAACAGGCCGGAGACCGCGACCAGCACCAGGACGGCGGCGCTGCTCAGCCACAGCCACGGGCGGCGGTACAGGACGAGCTTCAGCCTCGACCGGACGAAACCGAGCGAGTCCAGGCCGCTCAGCCGGGGCCGCTTGGCCACGAAACGCGTGCCCATCGCCCACAGCACCAGCACGCGGGACAGCACGAGCGCGCTGAACATCGACGCGAGGACACCGATGGTCAGCGTCACGCCGAAGCCGCGCACCGGCCCGGTGGCCAGCCAGAACAGCAGGCCGGCCGCCAGCAGCGTCGTCACGTTGGAGTCCGCGATGGCGCTCAGCGCACCGCGGAAGCCCGCCTCGGAGGCCCGCCGCAGGTTCGCCTTCCGCGCGTACTCCTCGCGGGCCCGTTCGAAGATCAGGACGTTCGCGTCGACCGCCATGCCGATGGCCAGCACGAAGCCGGCCAGGCCCGGCAAGGTCAGGGTCGCCCCCACGGCCAGCAGTCCGGCGTAGGCGACACCCGCGTAACCGACCAGGGCGACGACGGCGAGGAAGCCGGCGAGCCGGTAGGCGAAGACGAGGAACAGCGAGGTCAGCGCGATGCCGATGATCGCGGCCTGGGCGCTCGCGTCGATCGCCTCGGCGCCGAGGGTGGCGCCGACCGTGCGCTGCTCGATCACCTCGACGGGCACGGGCAGTGCGCCGGAGCGGATCACCAGGGCCAGCTCGTTGGCCTCGGCCTGGGAGAACCGGCCGGTGATGGTCGTGGCGCCGCCGGGCTGGCCGCCGCCGCACGGGGTGTCGGTGCTGACCTCGGGTGAGGAGACGACGTTGCCGTCGAGCTTGAACGCGATCTGGCGGCCGGGGTCGCCGGAGGGCACGCAGGCGGCCTCGCCGGTGACCTTCTGCCACGTCTTGGGCGCGTCGCCCTGGAACTGGATGTTGACCACGTAGCCGGCGCCCTGCTGGTTGCGCACGGCGGTGGCGTCGGAGATGCCCTCACCGGTCATGACCTGGGCGCCGTTGCGTTCGACGGTGAGCTGGGCGGTGCGGCCGAGGACCTTCACGGCCTCTTCCGGGTCCTGCACGCCGGGCAGCTCGACGACGATCCGGTTCTCGCCGGAGCGGGCCAGGACGGGTTCGGCCACGCCGAGCTCGTCGACGCGGCGGCGCAGCACTTCGAGGGCGCGGTCGGTGGAGTCGGAGTCGCCCTTGGCCTCCAGGACGATCTGGGTGCCGCCGCGCAGGTCGAGGCCGAGGCGGGGATCTGTGGTGAGCAGCAGGAAAGCGGAGGCGACGAGGACGCCGAGCGACAGCAGTGCGCGCACGAGCAGCCCTCGTCGCGCGGTGTCGCGCGACATGGGTGAGAGAGCCTTCCGGGAGGAAAGTGGTGGCTGAGAACGCGGTGTCAGCGACCGGAAGGCGGTGAGCGGTCCCGCCGCGGGGTCCAGCGGACGCCCTCGGGCGTGCGGTGCACGCGCCGGGTGAACGCGACGAGGAACCGGACGGGCAGCGCGGGCTTCGCGACCGGCGGCACGTCGGCGGCGAGCTGGGCCAGCGGCACCTGGGCGGCCTGCTGGTTGTGCGGTTTGGGGACGGCTCCTGGCAGGTTCGCCACGTCGTGCGTGTGCTGCACGACCGAGCCCCCGACGTGGGCGGCGGGTGCGGGCGCGGCGAGGACGAACAGCTGTCCGAGGAACAGCATGATCGCGAGCGCGACCGCGTTGCGCCGCATCACCGCCTCCTGCCTCCCCCGACGTAGACCAGGGCGCCGCCGAGCACGGCGCACAACCAGGAAAGCACAAGAGGCTGCATCGTGGTGGCGCCCAGCACCAGCGCGACGGTCCAGCCGGCGAGCAACGCGGCCGACGCGCCGAGCAGCGACACGGTCACGGCGAGCTTGCGCAGGTGCCACAGCGCCTTGAACGGCCGCAGCCGCAGGCCCACGACCAGGCAGCCGAGCACCAGCGCGGAGGTCAGGAACGCCAGGTAGGGAGTGGGGCGGGGCATGCCGGCGAGCAGCGCCAGCAACCCGCCGCCGACCAGCAGCAACGCCAGCGTGCGCAGCGACCGCCACACCTGCGCCTTGTTGAGCTGCGTGGGCGGCTTGGCGGTGCGGCGGCGCTGCACGGTGGCGAGGTTCGCCTTCGAGTCGGCGTCGGACGGGTCGAGCTTGATCGCCTGGCGGTAAGCGTGCTCGGCGGTGCCCCAGTCGCGCATCCGCAGCGCCGCGTCACCGAGGACCTGGGCCGCGCGGACCTCCGACGGTGCGAGCTGCGAGGCGTGCAGTGCGGCGTCGAACGCCTCCACCGCGCCGTCGGGGACGTCGGCGAGCACCTCGGCCAGCACGACGTACCCGCGCCAGTCGCCCGGCTTCTGCCGCACGGCCTCCCGTGCCGCGGCCGCCGCCTCGGGGTGGCGGCCCAGGTCGCTCAGCGCGAGCGCGGCCAGCCGCTGCGACCAGGCCCGTTCCCCGTCGAGCACCATGGCGCGCTTGGCCGAGTCGAGGGCGGGGCCGGGTTCGCGCAGGTCGAGGTGGGCGGCGGCGAGCCGGCACCAGGCCTCGGCGTGCCGAGGGTTCGCCGTCACCAGGGGACGCAGCAGGTCGATCGCCTGCCGCGGCTTCCCCGAGGCGGCGAGCTCAGCGGCGCGCAACAGCACCGCGGTCGTCGGCTCGGACACGCCGCCCAGTGTGACAGCGCACCGCGGCACCTCGAACGGGTGACCGCCTGGGCGCTCTTCGCGCCGGTCAGCGTGGTCGTGGTGGAGGTGGACGCGCGGGGACCGGGTGCGCCGCTTCACTGCGCACGAGGCCCCCGCGCGATCGACGGCCGGTCAGATGGAGTGACGGGCCGCGATCCCTGCCGCACCTGCTGCAACGACGGACCGCGGCCGGTGAGTCCCGGTTGCACCGAAAGTCACGCGCATCACGTGGCAAGCGCTTGCCTCAGGTCAGCAGGCCCGCCTCGTGCAGGTGGGCGAAGATGATCCGGACGACCGGTGAGATCCGGTCCACGTCGGCGGTCGTGAGCCACGCGAGCTCCTCGATCTCGCTCGCGGCGGCCAGCTCCCCCGTGAACGACGCCGTGTAGCAGGTCATCCGCACGGTCACCCCCGACGAACGGCCGTGCGCCTGCGCCTCGAACGTCCCGACGTGCCGCGCCGAGGCGGCATCGATGTCGACGGACAGCTCCTCGCGGATCTCGCGCACGAGCGTCTCGACGTCGGTCTCCCCCGGCTCGCGCTTGCCACCGGGCAGGTAGTACGTGTCCTTGCCGGCCGAGCGGGTGCCGAGCACCCGGCCGTTCTCCAGCAGGATCCAGGCGATCTTGTCGATCATGCCGCCAGGCTAGGCGGACGCGAGCTCCTTGACCACGCGGTGCGCGTCGGCCAGCGACTCCACGGCCAGCTCGCGGAACTGGTGCATCTGCGGCACCACGTCGGCCAGCGTCAGCTCGGCGTGCACGAACTCCAGGGTGCGGTCCAGGCCGATCATCGACAGCACGGCCCGCAGGTACGGCTCCTGGAAGTCGAAGCCCTCGCGCGGCGTGCCCGGCTTGTAGGAACCACCGCGCGCCGTCACGACGACGACCCGCTTCTCCCCCAGCGGCCACGTGCCGTCCTCGCGGGCGAAGAACTCCGAGGTCGCGACCTGGTCGATCCACGCCTTCAACGTGGACGGGATCGAGAAGTTGTACATCGGCGCGCCGATCAGGAGCACGTCGGCGGCCTTGAGCTCGGCGGTCAGCTCGGCCGCGATCCCCTGCTCGGTGCCGTCCTTGTGCGGCACGGGCACGGCGTGGAGGTCCCGGTAGGTGTAGCCGCCCTCCGGGTTGGCCGCGCGCCAGCTGTCGGCGAAGGCCCTGGTGATGTCGCGGGTCACGGACCCGTCGTAGCGGATGCTCGAGTCGAGGTGCAGCAGGTTGGTCATACCCAGAACATACGAGTGAAGAACTTCCGAGTCAAGATGTTCCGAACTGAGAACATCTCCTCCGGGAGGTAGGATGGGTCACATGCAGGAGCAGCCGGAACTCATCGCCGCGTGCGCGGAGAAGTGGGACTTCAACTGGCTGCTGCACCGCGCCGCCCAACGCGTCGGCGCCGCGTTCGCCGAGGAGATCCAGCGGTTCGGCATCTCCCTGCGCGGCCAGCTGATCCTCCAGGCGCTCGCCACCGAGGAGGCCCAGCGCACGCAGCTCGCGCTCGGCGCCATGCTCGGCCTCGACAAGACGACGCTGACCAGCGAGCTCGACAAGCTGGAACGCGCCGAGCTGCTCGTGCGGGTGCCCGACCCGTCCGACCGCAGGGTGCGCACGCCGGTGATCACCGACAAGGGCCGCGCGCTGCAGAAGGAGGCGGGCGACGCGCTCGCCGAGGTCGAACGCGCCTTCCACGCCCGCTTCTCCCCGCAGGAGATGGAGACCATCCGCAAGGCCCTGCAGGACCTGTCGCACGGCGAGGGGCCGACGCACGGCTCCTGCATCTAGCCGAACTAGGCCAGCGACCCCAGGTCGGCCTCCCGCAGCTGGGTCGGCGTCACCGTCGCCTGCGCGTCCACCAGGGCCTGCAGTGCCGTGCCGTGGTCCCAGACGTTGACGTTCATGGCCGCGCGCAAGCGGCCGTCGCGCAGCCAGAACGCGATGAACTGCCGCGACTCCAGCTCGCCGCGGACCACCAGCTCGTCGTCAGGGCCGGCCAGGCCGCGGTACTCCATGCCCAGGTCGTACTGGTCGGTGAAGAAGTACGGGGACTTCTGGTACGGCTCGTCGAGGCCCAGCAACGAGCCGGCGACGTGGGTGCCCTGGTCCTTCGCGTTCGCCCAGTGCTCGACGCGGACGCGGTGGCCGTACCGCGGGTGGTCGTGGGCCGCGATGTCGCCGGCCGCGAACACGTCGGGTGCCGAGGTGCGCAGGGTCGCGTCGACGGCGACGCCGCCGGCGGCCAGGTCCAGGCCGGCGGTCTCGGCGAGCTCCAGGCGGGGTGCGGCGCCCACGGCCAGGACGACGACGTCGGCCAGCAGCTCGTCACCGTTCTCCAGCACCACGCCGGACGGGGAGAAGCGGGCGACGCCGGTGCCCAGGCGGAACTCCACGCCGTGCGACTCGTGCAGGTGGCGGAACATCGCGCCCACCTCCGGTCCGAGCACGCGCACCAGCGGTTCGGCCAGCGGGTCCACGACGGTGACGCGGCAGCCGTGGCCGCGGGCGGCGGCGGCCACCTCGCAGCCGATCCAGCCCGCGCCGATCACCAGGACGTGCCGGTCCTCGCGCAACGCCGAGCGCAGGGCGTGGGAGTCGTCCAGCGTCCTGAGCACATGTCCTTGTGCGCCAGGCAGAACGCGTGGGCGGGAGCCGGTGGCGAGCAGCAGCCGGTCGTAGGTGCGGACGGCGCCGTTCGAGTCGACGAGCGCGTGGTCGCCGGGGCGCAGCTCCAGCGCGGAGACGCCGAGCTGGAGGTCGATCTCGTTGTCGGAGTAGAAGCTCGTCTCGTGCACCCAGGCCGGTTCGGCCGCCTTGCCCAGCAGCACGTCCTTGGACAGCGCGGGCAGTTCGTACGGGCGGTGCAGCTCGGTGCCGAGCACGGTGATCCGCCCGCCGAAGCCGCGGTCTCGGAGCGCGCCCGCTGCCGTGGCACCGGCCAGACCGGACCCGACGATCACGATGCGTTGCGGTTCCGCCATCTTTCACCCCTTCAGGTGACGTGCTCTCGTCTCACGTGCGACGCTATCCGCAGCTCGGCGCGGTCGCGCGGCGGAGAAAGCGAAAATCTCCGTCATGACCCTGGGTCACGTGCGTCTCAGTGATGCGAGCGCCCGGGGCCGTCCGGGCCGGCGCCGGACGAGCTGGAGGAGCACACCCGTGGGAGCCAATGAGGAGTGGCAGGTGAGCTGCCGCGACATCGCTTCGCGCCGACGGGACATGACGGTGTTCGTCAGCCAGGGGCACATCGTGATCAACGTGCCGCCGGGCGAAGCCGCCGTGTTGACACCGCTGGAGGTCGGCCGGCTGCGGGCCGCCCTGCGCGAGGCGGTCGTGGCCGCCTCGAACACCGAGGCCTGAACCGGATCAGTACCTTGTGATCGCGATCACACCGTTACCTACTCGCAAGTAGGTAAGTGGCAGAGTGGGGCGCATGCTGACCCGCGTGCTGCTGACCCTGGTCAAGGCCGGAGTGATCCGCCCGCTGGGCCCGCGCGGGCTCGCCGCCACGGCGACCGGGTTCCTCCACTGGAACATCACGCTCGCGTGGGGGTACCAGACCGGCGCCGGGCGCCACCCGGACCGCGCGGCGATCATCGACGACGACGGCGTGCTCACCTACGCCGAGGTCCACGAGCGCACCACCCGGCTCGCGCACGCCTTCCGCCAGAGGGAACGCATCGGGCTGTTGTGCCGCAACCACCGCGGCTTCATCGAGACGCTCACCGCCTGCACGAAGATCGGCGCCGACGCCGTGCTGCTCAACACCGGCCTGAGCCGCGGTCAGCTCGCCCAGGTCGCGCAGGACCAGCGGATCGACCGGTTCGTCGCCGACCGCGAGTTCGCCGACGTGCTGCCGGACCGCCCCACGATCTTCACCGACGAGCTGGAGTCGTTGGCCCGCAACGGTTCCGGCGCACCGCTGCCCCGCCGTCCCCCGCGCGGACGCCTGATCATCCTCACCTCCGGCACCACCGGCAGCCCCAAGGGCGCGCGCCGCCCGGAGCCCGCGAGCCTCGCCCCGGCCGCCGCCCTGCTGTCGCGGATACCGCTGCGGCACGGTGACGTCATCTCCATCACCTCGCCGCTGTTCCACGCCTGGGGCCTCGCCGCGTTTCAGCTCGGGCTCGTGCTCGGCGCCACCCTCGTGCTGCGCCGCCGGTTCGACCCCGAGCAGGCGTTGCGCGACGCCGAGCGGTGCACCGCCATGTTCGTCGTTCCCGTTATGCTGCAACGGATGCTGGAGACACCGCACCGGCCGAAGCTGCGGGTCATCGCCTCCAGCGGCTCCTCGTTGCCGCCCAAGGTCGCCACCCGCACCCTGGAGGAGTTCGGACCCGTCCTCTACAACCTCTACGGGTCGACGGAGGTGAGCTGGGCGAGCATCGCGACACCGGAGGAGATGCTGCGCGACCCCGGAACCGCGGGTCAGCCGCCGCTGGGCACCCGACTGGCCATTGTGGACGAGCACGGCGCACCGGTGGCCCCCGGCGAGACCGGCCGGATCTTCGTCGGCAACGAGATGCTGTTCGACGGCTACACCAACGGCACCAGCAAGGAGTCGCTGAACGGCCTGATGTCCACCGGTGACCTCGGGTACCTGCGGGACGGCCTGCTGTTCGTGGCCGGCCGCGACGACGAGATGATCGTCTCCGGCGGCGAGAACGTCTACCCGCGCGAGGTCGAGGACCTGCTCTCCCAGCTCGACGGCGTCACCGAGGTCGCCGTGCTCGGTGTGGCGGACGAGGACTTCGGCCAGCGCCTCGTGGCGTACGTGGTGGGCGACGAAACCCTGACGGCCGACCGGGTGCGCGACCACGTGCGCGCGAACCTGGCGCGGTTCTCCGTGCCCCGCGAGGTCTTCTTCGTCGACGAGCTGCCCCGCAACGCGGCGGGCAAAGTGGTGAAACGGCAGCTGCGGGGAACGGGCTAGAGTCTGCCCCCGGAGTGAGGGGGCTAGAGGTCCATGACGGTTCCCGGCCGGACGGCTGACCCGCGGTCCACCGCGGTGCACAACCTGCGCGAGGCCCGCATCGCACTGGACGAGGGCAGGCCCGGCGAAGCTCTGGAGTTCGCGGAGAAGGCCGTCGCCGCGTTCTCCTGGCTGGACGACGTCGAGGGCGTCGCGGAGGGCGTGCTCGCCCAGTCGGTGGCACTGGGCAAGCGCGGTCTGTGGCCCAGCGCGCTCGACACCATCGACCGGGTGCAGGAGATCGCGGCGGCGAACCGCCACATCGGACTGCAGGCGCGGTGCAGCTTCTCCCGCGCGGTGGTGGAGCTCCGCCTCGACTCGCGGGAACGCAGCTTCACCTCGTTCGCCCGCGCGCTCGGGCTGGCCGAGCTCACCGGCGACAGCGAGCTGATCGGCTCGGTGCTGTTCGAGCAGGCGCGGGTGATGCGCATGCAGTACCACGAGCACTGCATGATCCGCACCGAGGAGAGCCGCTGCAGCCTCGACGGCGAACCGTGCGTGCGCAAGCTCCGGCGCGCGGAGGCGTTGTGCGCGCAGGTGCGCGACCGGTGGAAGCAGGTCGGCGACCCGGTGCGGATGGCCGTGGTCAACGTCCTGCTGACACACGTGCGCATCGATCTGGGCGAACTTGACCGCGCGCACCGCAGCTGGCAGCGCGCTGACCAGTTGCTTGCCGGAAGGAACCGGCCGGTGGCGCGTGCGGAGGCGCTGATGGCGCGGGCGCGGCTGAGCGGGGCGCGCGGCCGCTACCCCGAGCAGATCACCCAGCTGACGCAGGCAGCCGAGCTGGCCATGAGCTGCCTCGCGCGCGAGGTCGCGGTGCACGCCCACCAGCAGCTGAGCGAGGCCTACGAACGGGCCGGCGACTTCGAACGGGCGTTGCGGCACGCGCGGGTGCAGCTGGAGCAGTACCGGTTGTGGGAGCTGCAGGAGGGCAGGGACCTGCTGCGGATGCGCGAGCACGACCCGTCCTCGCGGCTGGTGGAACAGTTGGCGCACAGGCGTTTCGAGCCCAAGCGCGAGGACGCGGTGGTGCGCGTGCCGCAGACCGGCGAGCTGCGCGAGACCGGTACCGCCGAGCACACGAACACCCGGATCGCACGGGCGTTGCGGGCCGGGCTGACCAAGCGCGGCATCGAGGTGCTGCGGCTCGTGGCGGCGGGCGCGAGCACCACGATGATCGCCGACGCGCTCGGCCTGTCGCCGAAAACGGTGCAGAACCACCTCCAGCGGATCTACTCGACGCTCGACGTCAACGGGCGCTCCGGCGCCGTCGTGTGGTGGATGAGCCTGACCGACTCGTAGTCATGCGTTGTCAACCGGTTGACAACTGCCCCGACCGGCCTGCTCGGCGATCGACCGTTCGGCCGCTTGCCGCTGACGGGGTGGTGCCGGAATCCGGGTGATTTACCCATGTCGTCACGGTTGAATTGGGTGATGTGACGGGTATCTGGTCTGTGTCATGCTCCGTTAACAAGGTGTCCCGATCACGAGCGAGGGGCGGTCATGACCGGGCAATGCGGCCCGCGCTCAGTGCTTGCGCAGAGCGATGCGCGCCACGTCGCGCCAGAGGAGCGGATCGACGCCCTCGGGGTTGATGTGCTCCAGCAGCGCGGCCAGCGCCGTGCGCGCGGCACCGCCGCCGTCCGGGTCGACCTCGTCCGCGGCCCGCACGAGCAGCAGGTGGCACCGCAGCTGGTGCTCGGCTTCGAGCGCACCGGTCGCCAGCGCCTGCTCCGCGAGGTCCCGCGCGCGGTCGACCTCCCCGTCGCGCAACGCCAGCTCGGCGCGCACCGCGCGGGCGTGGGCGAGCAGCCCGTCCGGGCGGCGCAGCGCGGCGGCGGCCCTCTCCACCTCGTCCAGCAGCGCGACGACCTCGTCGAGGTTCGCACCCGGTGCCCGCAGCGCGAGGGCGGCACCGGCGAGCCGGACCCGGCAGCGGAACTCGGGGTCGCCGTCGTGGCCGGCGAGCAGCGCCAGCGCCTCGCGCATGCAGTGCGCGGCCTCGGTGCGGTCGCCGAGCCGGTCGGCCACCCTGGCGCGCACCCACCACGTGGAGATCGCCAGCCGGTCGCGGCCGAGCTCGGGCAGCCGCACGGACAGCTGCTCCACGACCTGTTCGGCGTCGGCGAGCCGGCCCGCAGCGGTGAGCTCGGCGCACAGCGCGATCAGGGCGCGGGTGCCAACCCGGCGCACCCGGTCGCCGTCACCGCCGGCGAGCTCGACGGCCTCGGTCGCGGCCCGCACGGACTCGGCGGACCGGCCAAGGCGCCGCAACGCCGCGGCGCGCAGGACCTCCACCAGCGCGTCCACCGCGGGGCCGGGAGACCACGACCGGCGCAGCTCCGCCGCCGCCAGCAGCAGCCCCTCGTCGTCGTGCTGCCTGGCCAGCACCACGAGCCTGGTCCAGCGCGCGCTCCAGCCGAACATCTGCTCGTCCGCCCGCTTCCCCAGCGCCTCCAACAGGTCGGCGGCGGTCACCAGGTCGCCGTCGTGGTAGGCGAACAGGGCCTCGCACCACGCCAGCGCCTCGTCCTGCACGGCGGTGCGGTCCTCGTCGACCACCAGCTCGGTGGGGTCGACGCCCAGCACCTCGGCGAGCCTGCGCACGACGGCGGGCGACGGCACGCGTTCGCCGGACTCCAGTCTCGACACGTAGCTCATGGAGACGCCGGGGCAGGCGAGGTCCTTTTGCGACAAACCGCGTTGCAGCCGAACCGCCCGCAACCGCGCGCCGAACCTCGTCAAAGACTTCCTGCCCTCATCCACGGTCGCCACCAATCGGAACGGAGCACCTCAATGAAGTTGCACAGTATCGCTCGGACCATCGCCGCCGTGATCCTCGGTTTGGGCGCGGTAGCGGCGATCTCCGCGACGGCGTCGGCCGACCCGGCCGAGCTGTTCACGCCGCCGTACAGCATCGCGCACTGATCACCCCGGCCGGTGCCGGTGCGGTCCCGCCTCCCTCGCAAGCGCGACCGCACCGGCACCGGCACACCAATTGACACACCTGGCCACACGGGTGCGCACCGGTGAGGCACAGTTGTGGGGTGACTCTGCAACTGCGCGCGCCACGTCACCAGGTCAGCCCGAGGTCGGTCCTGCTGTGGACGATGCAGGCCGCCGTGTTCTGGCTGGTGCTCTTCATCCCGCAGCTCGTCGTGTTCCTGCTGGTGCCCCAGCCGCCCACGTGGGAGCTGGTGCTGCTGGTGGCCACCGGTGTCGTCGGGCTCGTGCACACGGCGGTCGAACCGAGCTGGCGCTACCGCGTGCACCGCTGGGAGACGACCTCCGACGCGGTCTACACGTTGTCGGGCTGGCTGAACCAGGAGTGGCGGGTCGCCCCGGTCTCGCGCATCCAGACCGTCGACACCAAGCGCGGTCCGTTCCAGCAGCTGCTCGGCCTGGCCACGGTCACCGTCACGACCGCGTCGGCGGCGGGACCGGTGGAGATCGAGGGCTTGGACCACGAGACCGCGCGCAGGCTCGTGGAGGAGCTCACCACCACGACCCAGGCCACGCCGGGTGATGCCACGTGACGACACCCGCGAACCTGCCAGCGGGGCTGCCCGCCGCACCCGAGTTCGCGGAACCGTTGTCGCAGTGGCACCGGTTGCACGTGCGGATGCTCATCGTGCGCCCGCTGAACGAGGGCATGGCGATGCTGGTGCCGATCCTGGTGCTGCTCTTCACCGGTGACGGCGAGAAGTGGCGGCTCATCGCGAGCGGCGCCACGGTCACGATGATCCTCACGTTCAGCTTCCTGCTGTGGCGCACCACGAAGTACCGCATCACCGACGACCAGGTGGAGCTGCACACAGGTCTGCTGACCCGCAAGCAGCTCTCGGTGCCGCGCGATCGCATCAGGACGGTCGACCTCACCTCGAAGCCCGGCCACCGCGTGTTCGGGTTGTCCGCTGTGCGGATCGGCACCGGGCAGCAGGACACCCCCGGCACCGACGGCCTCACGCTCGACGCCGTGACGTCCGAAGAGGCCGAGCGGCTGCGGGTGCTGTTGCTGCGCAAGGCGGTCGCCCAGCCGCGGTCGGCCGAGGACGGCGCGGCACCGGCTGACCCCGCGCCGTCCGAGGTGATCTCGCAGCTCGACCCGCGGTGGCTGCGGTTCGCGCCGCTGTCGCTGTCGGGCCTGGTCGCGATCGGTGCGGTGTTCGGCGTGCTGTCGAACTACGCCGACGACCTCGGTCTCGACGTGGTGCACGACCTGTGGGGCTGGCTGTTCGAGCACCCGAGCTTCCAGCTCTTCGGCGGGTTCGCCATCGCGCTGGTCGTCCTGGGGCTCGTGCTGTCCGTGCCGCTGTACGTCCTGCAGTTCTGGAACTACCGGCTGACCCGTGAACCGGACAGGACCCTGCGCGTGCAACGGGGGCTGCTCACCACCCGCTCGGTGTCGGTGGAGGAGCAGCGGCTGCGCGGCGTCGACGTCCAGGAACCGCTGCTGGTGCGCGCCGGCAAGGGCGCGAAGGCCGTCGCGGTGACAACGGGTCTGGGCTCGAAGGGCGAGAGCAGCCTGCTGCTGCCGCCCGCGCCGATCGCGGTGGCCCACCAGGTGGCGCGCGACGTGCTGCGGGTCGAGGACGACCCGACGACCAGGGCGTTGCGCGGGCACCCGTTCGCCGCGTTGCGCCGCAGCCTGGTCCGCCACGTCGTGCCGTGGGTGGTGATCGCGGCGGGGCTGGCGGTCTGGGCGCCGTCGTGGGCGTGGCCGATCCCGCTGGTGGTCCTGCCGTTCTCCGCGCTGGTCGGCTGGGACAACTACCGCTCGCTCGGCCACGCGCTGGACCCGCGCTACCTGGTGACCCGCAACGGTTCCCTGGTCCGCAGCACGGTCGCGCTGCAACGCACCGGCATCATCGGCTGGCGCATCCAGCGGTCGTTCTTCCAGCGCCGCAGCGGTCTGCTGACCGTCGGCGCCACGACGGCGGCCGGGGCGGGCATCTACCGCGTGACCGACGTCGGCGAGTCCGACGGGCTGGCGCTCGCCGACGAGGCGGTGCCGGACCTGTTGCGCCCGTTCCTGGTCGAGGGCTGACCGCCCGGCGTCAGGCCGTGCGGAACGTCTGCCGGTAGGCGCTCGGCGACACCCCGATCGACGCCGCCAGCTGCTGCCGCAACGCCGCTCCCGTGCCGAACCCGGCGTGGTTCGCGACCTGGTCGACCGGCAGGTCCGTGGACTCCAGCAGGTGCCGCGCGCGGTCGAGGCGCTGCTGGGTCAGCCACTGGCCGGGCGACATGCCGGTCTCGGCGCGGAACCGGCGGGTGAACGTGCGCACGCTCATCCGCACCTGCGCGGCCATCGCGGCGAGGTCGAGCGGTTCTTGGAGTCGCTCCAAGGCCCACTCGCGGGCGAGCGCCGTGGAGGTGTCCGGGTAGCTCGGCACCGGGCGGTCGACGAACTGGGACTGGCCGCCCTGCCGCCACGCGGGGACGACGCAGTAGCGGGCGACCCAGTTCGCCACCTCGCTGCCGTGGTCGGACCGGATGACGTGCAGGCACAGGTCGATGCCCGCGGCGACACCGGCCGAGGTGAGCACGTCGCCGTCGTCGATGAACAGCACGTCCGGGTTGAGCCGCACCTCCGGGTAGAGCGCGCGGAACTCCTCGGTGGTGCGCCAGTGCGTGGTCGCCGGCCGTCCGTCCAGCAGCCCGGCGGCGGCCAGCACGAACGCGCCGGTGCAGATCGACATGATCCGCCGGGCGTTCGTCGTCGTGAGCGCCTCCCGCACCGCCGGTTCGAGCCACCCCTCCCGTGCGGGCCGGTAGTGCGTGCCGGGGACGAGCACCGTGTCCGCGTCCCGCAGCACCTCCAGGCCGTGCTCGGGCGCGATCGTGAAGCCGCCGCTGGTGGGGATCGGGCGGCGGTCCGGCGAGCAGACGACCACCTCGTAGCGGTCGGTGAGCCGGGCGAACATGTGCGTCGAGCTGCCGATGTCGAACGCCACCGACTGTTCGAGCGCGAGGACGGCGATCCGGTGCATGGCCCGATTCTTTCACATGTTGGCCATCGGGCCACTGGTCGCCGGGTCGGTCATCACCGAACCTTGTCGGCGTGAGACTGCATTGGGCCTGGGTTGTCGCAGGTGTGTCGTTCATCGCCCTGGTGGGTGCCGCGTCGTTCCGCGCGGCGCCGAGTGCGTTGATCGAGCCGTTGCAGAGCGAGTTCGGCTGGTCGACCGGCACGATCTCGCTCGCGATCTCGATCAACCTGTTGCTGTACGGGCTGACCGCGCCGTTCGCCGCCGCCCTGATGGACAGGTTCGGCGTGCGGATCGTGGTCACCTACGCGCTGACGATGGTCGCCATCGGCAGCGGACTGACCGTGTTCATGACCGAGTCGTGGCAGCTCGTGCTGCTCTGGGGCGTGGTGGTCGGGCTCGGCACCGGCTCCATGGCGCTGGCGTTCGTCGCCACGATCACCGGACGCTGGTTCGTGCGGCACCGCGGCCTGGTCACGGGTGTGCTGACCGCGGGTGGCGCGGCCGGGCAGCTGGTGTTCCTGCCGACCGTGGCATGGCTGTCCGAGAGCTACGGCTGGCGGCCGGCGTCCCTGGTGATCTGCATCGCGGCGCTCGCCGTGGTGCCGCTGGCGGCGTTCTTCCTGCGCGAGTACCCGCGTGACGTCGGGTTGCTGCCGCTGGGCGCGACCGAGGACACCCCGCCGCCGCCCGGTGGTGGCGCGGCACGGCGGGCGATCGGCGGGTTGCTCTCGGCCGCCAGGACCCGGCCGTTCTGGTTGCTGGCCGGCGGTTTCGCGATCTGCGGCGCCTCGACGAACGGCCTGGTGGGCACGCACTTCATCCCCGCCGCGCACGACCACGGCATGCCCACGACGACCGCGGCCGGGCTGCTGGCGCTGGTGGGCGTGTTCGACGTCGTGGGCACGATCGCGTCCGGCTGGCTGACCGACAAGGTCGACTCGCGGATGCTGCTGGCGGCCTACTACGCGCTGCGCGGGCTGTCGCTGATGCTGCTGCCGCAGCTGTTCGGCGAGTCGGCGCACCCGTCGATGCTGGTGTTCATCATCTTCTACGGCCTGGACTGGGTCGCGACCGTGCCGCCCACGGTGGCGTTGTGCCGCCAGTACTTCGGCGTGTCCGGTCCTGTCGTGTTCGGCTGGGTGTTCGCCTCGCACCAGGTCGGCGCGGCGATCGCGGCGTCCGCTGCCGGGCTCACCCGCGACCACCTGGGCAGCTACGACCTGGCCTGGTACGTCGCGGGCGCGCTCTGCACCGGTGCCGCGGTGCTCTCAGCGTCGCTTGCGCGAGGTGCCGAAGACGCCCCGCGTGATCTCGCGGGCCAGGGCGCTGCCCGCTGACCGCAGGAACGACTTCACGGCGCTGTTGCCGAGGACCTTCTCGACGAGCCCCGGTTCCTCCTCCTCCCGCCGCTGCGGAGGAGGAGTTTCCTGGGCTCGTTCCTGGTGCGGTGGCGCGACTTTGGCCATCAGCTGCTCGTAGGCCGACTCGCGGTCCACGGTCTCGGCGTACTTGCCGTGCAGGTCGGACGCCTGGGCCTCCTGCCTGATCGCGTCGGTGCCAATGGTGTCCATCAACGACCGCGGGGCGCGCAGCCGGGTCCACGCGACCGGCGTCGGCGCGCCCTTCTCGCTGAGCACGGTGACGACCGCCTCGCCGATGCCGAGGGACGTGAGCGCCTTCTCCAGGTCGTAGTGCGGTGTCGTCGGGTACGTCTTCACCGTGCGCGCCAACGCCTTCTGGTCGTCCGGCGTGAACGCGCGCAGTGCGTGCTGGACGCGGGCGCCGAGCTGCGACAGCACCTCGTTGGGGACGTCGGTGGGCAGCTGGGTGCAGAAGAAGACTCCGATCCCCTTGGACCGGATGAGCTTCACGGTCTGGGTGACCCGGTCGAGGAACGCCTTCGAGGCGTTCGCGAACAGCAGGTGCGCCTCGTCGAAGACGAACACCAGCTTGGGCTTCTCGACGTCGCCCTCCTCCGGCAGCGTCTCGAACAGCTCCGCCAGCAGCCACATCAGGAACGTGGAGAACAGCACCGGGTTGCCCTGCAGCTCGGCCAGTTCGAGCAGGCTGACGACGCCCTTGCCGTCGCGTTCGCGCATCAGGTCGGCCGGGTCGAGCTCCGGTTCGCCGAAGAACCGGTCGCCGCCCTGCGCCTCCAGGTTGACCAGCGCCCGCAGGATCACGCCCGCCGTGGCGCTGGAGACGCCTCCGATGCCCTTGAGGTCGCCCTTGCCCTCGTCGCCGGTGAGGTGCTGGACGACGCTGCGCAGGTCCTTGGTGTCGAGCAGCGGCAGGCCCTTCGAGTCGGCCCAGTGGAAGATCAGGCCGAGCGTCGACTCCTGGGTGTCGTTCAGGCCGAGCACCTTCGACAGCAGGATCGGTCCGAAGCTCGTGACCGTCGCCCGCAGCGGCACGCCGATGCCGCCGGTGCCGATGGAGAGGAACTGGACCGGGCAGGCCTGCGGCTGCCAGTCGTCGCCGGTGTCCTGCGCGCGGGCGGTGGTGCGGTCGCTCACCTCCCCCTGCCGCGACAGACCGGACAAGTCGCCCTTCACGTCCGCCATGAGCACCGGAACGCCGTGGGCGGAGAGCTGTTCCGCGAGCAGCTGGAGGGTCTTCGTCTTGCCCGTTCCCGTTGCGCCGGCGACGAGTCCGTGCCGGTTGACCATGGACAACGGGATGCGGACGTGGGCGGTCGGTTCCACCTGATCGCCGACCAGCACGGCACCGAGCTCGATGGCCGCGCCCTCGGAGGCGTATCCCGCAGCGATCTCAGCCTGAGCCGTCATGCACGGGGAGCGTAACCAGGTTGCTGCACGCCGCCACTCGAAGTTGACGCTCCGCGCAGTAATGTTCGGGGCGTGATGGATCGTCTGGTGTGGATCGACTGCGAGATGACCGGACTCGACCTGGGCAAGGACGCTCTGATCGAGATCGCGGCACTGGTCACGGACGCCGAGCTGAACGTGCTCGGCGACGGCGTGGACGTTGTGATCCACGCGGATGACGAAGTGCTGGCCTCGATGCCGGACGTCGTCATGGAGATGCACGCCAGGTCGGGCCTGACCGAGGAGGTGCGCGCCTCCGCGGTGACGCTGGAGGAGGCAGAGGCGGCCGTGCTCGCCTACATCAAGGAGTGGGTGCCGGACCCCCGGACCGCTCCCCTGGCCGGCAACTCCATCGCCACCGACCGCGGGTTCATCGCCCGCGACATGCCGGCGCTGGACGCGCACCTGCACTACCGGATGGTCGACGTGTCGTCGATCAAGGAGCTGTGCCGGCGCTGGTACCCGCGGATCTACTACGCGCAGCCGGGCAAGGGCCTCGCGCACCGGGCGCTCGCCGACATCGTCGAGTCGATCCGGGAGCTCGCGTACTACCGGCGCACGGCGTTCGTGCCGCAGCCGGGACCGACGAGCGAACAGGCCCAGGCCGTGGCCGCTGACCTGCTGAAGAACGTCGACTAGACCCCTGATTTTTATCTCGGTGGATGCCGTTGCTATGCTTTCCTCGCCGGTCAACGACTGGCAATGGTGGGTGTAGCTCAGCCGGTAGAGCACTGGGTTGTGATCCCAGGTGTCGCGGGTTCAAGTCCCGTCACTCACCCGAGCAGCCGGGCTATATCTGCGGAAAGCGCAGATATAGCCCGGCTTCGGTGTTTTCTGGGGGCCGAGCCCCCAGACCCCAGTCGGGGGCTCGGCCCCCGAACCCCCCAGCGTTGGAGTACCTGGTTGACCACGCTCGTCGCGAAGGACCTCGCCGCAGGTCACGGTGACCGCGTCCTGTTCTCCGGCCTCGACCTGGTGGTCGCGCCCGGCGACGTGATCGGGCTCGTGGGCGTCAACGGCGCCGGCAAGTCGACGCTGCTGAAGACCCTGGCCGGGCTGATCCCCGCCGAGTCGGGCCGCGTCTCGCTGAACCCGCCCTCGGCGAACGTCGGGCACCTGCCGCAGGAGCCGGACCGCCGCGAGGGCGAGACCGTGCGGGACTTCCTGGCCCGCCGCACCGGTGTCGCCGCGGCCCAGGCCGACCTGGACCGCGCCACGGAGGCGTTGACCGCGGGCGACGACGAGGGCTACTCGGACGCGCTGGACCGCTGGCTCGCCCTGGGCGGCGCGGACCTGGAGGAACGCTCGCTGGAGGTCGTGGCCGACATCGGCCTGACCGCGGGCCTGGACGCGCTGATGACGTCGCTCTCCGGCGGTCAGGCGGCACGGGCGGGCATGGCGTCGTTGCTGCTGAGCCGCTACGACGTGTTCCTGCTCGACGAGCCGACCAACGACCTGGACCTCGACGGCCTGGAGCGGCTGGAGAAGTTCGTCACGGGCCTGCGCGCCGCCACGGTCCTGGTCTCGCACGACCGCGAGTTCCTGGCCCGCACGGTGACCCGCGTGCTGGAGCTCGACCTGCACCAGAACCAGGTGCGCTCGTACGGCGGCGGCTACGAGTCGTACCTGGAGGAACGCGCGCGGTCGCGGCAGCACGCCCGTGACGACTACGAGGAGTTCGCCGACACGAAGTCCTCCCTGGAGGCCCGCGGCCGGATGCAGCGCGCGTGGATGGAGAAGGGCGTGAAGAACGCCCGGCGCAAGGCGGGCGACAACGACAAGAACGCCCGCAAGTTCCGCGCCGACGCCACCGAGAAGCAGGCCTCGAAGGCCCGCCAGACCGACCGGATGATCGAACGCCTGGAGGTCGTCGAGGAACCGCGCAAGGAGTGGGAGCTGCGGATGGAGATCGCCGCCGCACCCCGTTCCGGCGCGGTCGTGGCGTCGCTGCGGGCGGCGGTGGTCTCCCGCGGTTCGTTCACGCTGGGCCCGGTGGACCTGCAGGTCGACTGGGCGGACCGGGTGGCGATCACCGGCGCGAACGGCGCGGGCAAGTCGACGCTGCTGGCCGCGTTGCTGGGCCGGGCCCCGCTGTCCTCCGGCCACGCGACGCTGGGCTCCGGTGTCGTGGTGGGCGAGGTGGACCAGGCGCGCGGGCTGTTCCTGGGCCCGCTGCCGCTCGTGGACGCGTTCCAGGAGGCCGTGCCGGACATGACGCCCGGCGACGTGCGGACGTTGCTGGCGAAGTTCGGCCTCAAGGCCGCGCACGTGCTGCGCCCGGCGGCGTCCCTGTCCCCCGGCGAACGGACGCGGGCGGCGCTCGCGCTGCTGCAGGGCCGCGGGGTGAACCTGCTGGTGCTCGACGAGCCGACGAACCACCTCGACCTGGCGGCGATCGAGCAGCTGGAGCAGGCGCTGGAGACCTACACCGGCACGTTGCTGCTCGTGACGCACGACCGGCGGATGCTGGAGGCGGTGCAGGTGAACCGCCGCGTCACCGTGGCCGACGGCCAGGTGACGGTCCACTGAGGACAAGCGGAAGGGGCCGCACCCGACGTGGCGCGGCCCCTTTCCGATGCTCTAAGCCTGTTGCCAGAAGTCTTGCCCGCCCCCTCCTCGTTGTTGCCCAGGCGAGCCAGGGGCGAGACTTCGGGGCGTCACAGGCACAACATCGGGCAACCTGCTCAGCGGTTGCCCTTGACCCAGGTCTCCCACGGCACCTGCCAGTCGCCGAACCCGTCCCACGATTCCAGCACCGGCCCGCCGGAGTTGCGGACGATCACGACGTCGCCCTGCTTGCTGTTGTCGAACACCCACTTGGCGTTCTCCGGCGAGAGGTTGAGGCAGCCGTGGCTCACGTTGCGGCGGCCCTGGTCGCCGACGGACCACGGGGCGCTGTGGAAGAAGATGCCGCTGTTGGACATCCGGTACGCCCAGTCGACCGGCGTCTTGTAGCCGCCGTTCTCCAGCGCGAGGCCGTACGTGGTCGAGTCCATGATCATGTGCGAGTGCTTCTCCATCAGCACGTACGTGCCGGTGGGGGTGGTGTTGGCGGCGTTGCCCATCGACGTCGGCATGGTGCGCACGACCTGGCCGTTGACCTTCGTCACGACCTGGTGGGTCTGCCCGTCGGCCTCGTGGATGACGGCGTCGCCGACGGTGGTCGTGATGACGCGGTCCTCCTGGCCGTAGATGCCGTCACCGACGTGCTTGCCGTAGACCTTGACGTGCATCGTGATCTTGGTGCCGGCCGCCCAGAACTCCCGCGGCCGCCAGTGCACTTCCTTCTTGTTGAACCAGTAGAAGGCGCCCTCCACCTTGGGCTCGGTGGTGACCTCCAGCATCTGCTCGGCCGCGACCCGGTCGGCCACCGGCTCGTCGAAGTAGAACGCGAGCGGCTGCCCCACGCCGATCGTGGTGCCGTCCACCGGGTTCGTGGACACGTAGGTGAGCGTGCGCGGCTTGACCGTGGTGAACGACGACGTCTTGGTCTGCGGCTTGCCGTCCGCACCCGTCGCCGTGGCGGTGAGCTTGTAGGTCTTCGCGTACCCGAGCGGCTCGATGTTGTTCCACTGCGTGCCCTCGGGGTTCAGCTTGCCCTCGACGACCTTGCCGTCGGGGTTCGTCAGCGTCACCTCGGTGAGCTTCCCGTCCGCCGCGGTGGCGATGACCGGCAGGCCGGGCGAGACGTCCACCGCGCCGTCGTTCAACGCCAGCGTCAGCGTGACGGGCTTGGGCGGAGGAGGAGCACTCGACGGGGTCTCGGCGGCACCCGAGCCCCCCGCGCTGCCACCCGAACACCCTGCGATCAGCATCACAGCGACCCCCGCTGCGACCACCCCGCGACCGCGCCTGCCCCACATCCCCATCGACGCACTTCCGATCTACTCGTCGCACTCCCGAGACTGCCCGCACGTGCTCGTATTGGCGTCCCCCGAACAGGTGACGCCAGCTCGCTCGGTGACGTTGCGCGAGTGGCCGGATCGTTACGTGCCCGATGCACCCGAAAACCACCCTTGACCAGCCGATTGGGAGCGTGCGACAGCCGTGTGCTAACGTTCTTCCCGTCGGAACGAGCACCACATCCGGCACACAAACAAGCGCCGCTAGCTCAGTTGGTTAGAGCAGCTGACTCTTAATCAGCGGGTCCGGGGTTCGAGTCCCTGGCGGCGTACTCCAGAGAAGCAGGTCACAGATTTGTGACCTGCTTCTCTGCATTTCCGGAGCTGTTCCCGATCTCCGTTTCCGCCCCGGTTGCGAAACCGTGTGCGATGTCAGCCGCGGTGCCACTTCTGGTTGGCGCCGCCGACGCAGTCCCACATGTGCAGAACGGCGTCGTTGTCCGGGTTCCACTCCGCGATGTCGACGCACTTGTTCGCCTGCGGGTTCACCAGGTCGCCCGCACCGGACAGCACGAACTGCTGGGCCGGGTTGCCGGAGCAGGTGGCGAGCTGCACGGCCGCGCCGTTGGCCGTCGAGCCCCACGCCACGTCCACGCACTTGTTGTTCTCGGTGCGCAGGGTGCCGTTGACCCACTCGAACCGCTGGTTCGTGCCGCCGGTGCAGTTCCACACGATGAGGCGCTGGCCGTCGGCGAAGTTCCAGTTCGGCACGTCGATGCACTTGCCGTGCCAGTCGCTCACGACGCTGCTGAAGCCGTTCGCGGGCGGAGGGGTGGAGCCGCCGCCGGTGAACGGGGTCAGGACGATGCCGGCCGAGCGCGGGTCGCCGTCGTGCACCAGCGACTCCTGCGCCTGCACGTCGTCGAACGCGAACCCGTACGCCTTGCCGTCCACCATGTTCTGGTGCACCAGCCGCGAGTAGTGGTTGGTGATCGTGCCCTGGTAGAAGTCCGCGGGGCCGCCGCCGGGCTGCACGTCGATGCGGCCGAGCGTGCTGCGGTGCAGGGCGGCGCACAGGGTGCGGGCGATCGGGCCGACCACCTGGTCGTTGGGCGCGTGCAGGGCGCCGTCGCAGCCCCACACGTTCGAGGTCGTCGGCTTGCTGAACGACGCCACCTGCTGACCGGACGTGTTCGTGAAGTTCATGGTGGCGCCGGAGGTGCGACCGAAGTACTTCACGTCCGGGCGGTCGCCGAACGGCTGCACGGTCAGCGTCTTGCCCGCATAGGCGTTCCACGCCTGGGTGATGTACGGGTCGAGGTAGTTGCGGTCGAACTGGCCGACGTCGGCGGCCTTGCCCGGTGCGAGCACGCGCAGCACGGTTCCGTCCGAACGGGACATGACCGACCCGCCCCAGCCGGACTGGTTCCGGATGCCGTTGATGACGGCGTCGCGCCCGCCGGGCTTGAGCTCACCGGTCTTCTTCGTGGTGCCGCTCGCGCCCGTGACGGTCACCGCGTGCGGCACCGCGAACATGTCCACCTGGGAGCTGTTCAGCCACAGGCCGGCGTCGTTGTAGGTGAACTCGCTCCAGTCGAACAGGATGCCGCTGTTCGGGTCGCCGGACGCCCACGGTGCCGGCTGCACCAGGCCGTCGGGGGTCAGGAAGAACTTGAGCTTCTCGCCGAACGACATGTAGACGCGGCCGGAGATGAACCGCGGCACCTTCAGCGTGGCGGTGCCGCCCTGGCCGGGACCGGCGATCGACACGTCCGGTGCGGGGGTGGGCGGGTTGCCGCCCGGCGACCACGGCGTGAAGGCGCCGGCCTGGTTGACGTGGCCGAGGCGGCCGCTGCGGATGTCGGTGCCCAGGACGTACAGGTGCACGGCCTCGGACCGGCCGCTGTTGTTGGTGACGGTGAGCGGCAGCAGGTCGGGGCCGATCGCCTGTGCGGGCGGGATCGCGACGGCGGTCGACACGGTCGCCGCCAGTGCGGCGAGCGCGCTCCACCACTTCGTTCGAGTGCGCATGGGACTCCTTGTGCAGGGGGTGCTCCGCCGGCAGGTCCCCGACCGGCTTCAGGGCGGCCGGGGTCCTCCGGTCCGACAACTGGTCCAGACCGGTTATGAGAGCGCTTCCATGGTTGTGCGCGGAGACGAACCCTGTCAATACCGGAAGCCGGACTCCGTGTGCCGGCAAGCCGTTCGTGAACGGCGATAGGCTGCCCGTCAGTCGATCGACCGGGGGGTTCGGCATGGCCGGGGCGGAGCTGTACGACGACATCGGCGCGGGGTACTCACTGGGCCGCCGCACTGACCCGCGCTGGGAGGCGGCCGTCCTCACCGCGCTCGGCGACGCGCGGACGGTCGTCGACGTGGGCGCGGGCACGGGGTCCTACGAACCCGCCGGGCGGACGGTGCTCGCGCTGGAGCCGTCCCTGGAGATGATCCGGCAACGACCGCACGGCGCCGCACCCGCCGTGCGCGCGGTCGCCGAGTCGCTGCCGTTGCGCGACAACGCCGCCGACGCCGCACTGGCCGTGCTCACCGTCCACCACTGGACCGACTGGCGGGCCGGACTGGCCGAGCTGCGCCGGGTGGCGCCGCGGCAGGTGGTGCTCGCCTACGAGCCGCGCCGGCACGTCGAGTTCTGGTTCGTCCGCGAGTACGTGCCCGAGATCGCCGCGCTGGAGCTGACCCGGCCCTCCGCGGCCGACGTCGCCGAGGAGCTGGGGGCCGACAGCGTCACGCCGCTGCCGGTGCCCTGGGACTTCACCGATGGCGTGTTCCCCGCGCACTGGCGCCGCCCGGCCGCCTATCTGGACCCGCGCGTGCGCCGTGCCTGCTCCGCGCTCGCGCAGACCGATCCCGCCGCCGTCGACCGCGGTGTCCGCCGCCTGCGGGAGGACCTGGCCAGCGGCCGGTGGCAGGAGGACCACCGCGACCTGCTGGCCCTCGACGAGTGGGACGCCGGTTTCCGCCTCGTCGTCGCGCACGACTGACCTTTGTGGACCGTCAGTCGGCCAGCCGGCTCAGCGGGATGCGCCGTGCCAGAACGTCTTTCGCCAACTCCCGCACCGACCGGCCGGTGGCGAAGGCGTGTGCGCGCAACCGCACCAACGCCTCTTCGAGGCTGACCCCCAGCTGCACGGCCAGCATGCCGGAGGCCATGTTCACCTCCTGGTACGCCAGGTCCACGCGCAGCCGTTCCTCGTCGCCCATGCGCTCGTGCTGTGCGAGCAGCGCGCGGGTCACGAGGTCGGCCAGCACCGCGGCATCGGCGGCGGCGTCCTCCGACAGGTCGCCCGCCCGCCTGCTGTACAGCGCGAGGGTGCCCAGCACGGCCGTGTCCGCCCGCAGCGGGAACACGAACACCGCCGCCAGCCCACCGGCCCTCGCCGCCGCGGTGAACGCGGGCCACCGGGCGGACTCGGCGGCCAGGTCACCGGCCAGCACCGGCTCGCCCGCGCCGATCGCGGCGGGCACGGGACCCTCGCCGAGCGTGAACTGCTCCTCCGCCAGGCCCGCCGCCCACGGGTCGCTCGCCCCGACCAGCTCCTCGGCCCGGTCGCTGCCGTGCAGGACCAGCGCCGCGCCGTCGACGCCCGGCAGCTGCGACGGCAGTGCCGCGCACAGCGACCGGCCCAGTGCGGCACCGGCCGCACCGCACTCGGCCACCAGCCGGCTGAGCCGGTGTCGGCGTCGCTCGTCCACCCGTCGTCCCGCCTGCCCTCCCGCGAGCGCGTCCCGGCCGCCGGTCAGCCCGCCGGACCGGGGCCGCCGGGCAGGTCTTCTCCAGGCTCGTCCCCGGCCGGCGGGGCGCCCACCGGCGGGGTTCCCCCTGGCAACTTCCCCGCTGGCTGGTCCCCCGCCGGCAGGGTCCCCTCCGGCTGATCTCCGTGTGGCAGGTCTCCCTCCGGCCGGTCTCCCCCTGACGGGTCCAGGCCGGGGTGCCCGCTCGCGACCATCTCGGCGATCGCGACGAGCTTCACGTTGAGCTGCTGCGAGGTGTGCCGCAGCTGGTCGAACGCCTCGTCGGCGGTGAGGCCGCGCCGGGCCATCAGGATGCCCTTGGCCTGCCCGATGACGTCACGGGAGTCGATCGCGCGGCGCAGGTGCTGGGCCTGCAGCTCGGCGGCACCGACCGCGCCGGTGTGCGCCAGCGCCAGCGAGGCGTGGGTGGCGAGCAGCAACGCCGCCGCCTGCGCCGTCTCGTCCAGGCCGGAGGACGTGCGCGTGTAGATGTTGAGCGCGCCGGACAACCGCGGCGGCCGGACGCCGGGCAGCAGCGCGGTGGCGAGCACGGCACCCATCCCCAGCTGCGCGGCGGCGGGGCCGAACCGGGGCCAGAACGGGGTGGTGGCCAGGCCGGTCGCGGTCACGACGGCGGGCCCGGACGGTTCCGCGACGTCGAGGCAGGGCCCCTCGTGCAGGTCGTACTGCAGCCGGTCCAGCTCCACCGCCACGGGATCGGTCTCGACCGGCGTGTGGAACCGTCCGTCGGGTGAGCGCAGCGTGACGCTGACGAGCTCCGCACCCGGCACGAACAGCACGGCGGCCCGCACGACCTGCTCCAGCACTTCTCCGGCGGTGGTGGCGTCGAGCAGCGAGCAGGTCAGCGTGGCGAACTGCTGGGCCAGCGGCCCCAGCGGTGCGCCGTGGTCGCGGGCCGGTGGGCGGTCGCGCAGGACCGCCTGGCGCGCGTCCGCGGCGAACCGGTCCCTGTCGCGGCGCCAGTCCGCCGCGCTGGGTGGCACGTACGGCACCTCCACCGCCCCCTTCTGCGACCGTGTGCACCTCCCACCTTGCCGTGTGCGGAACCCCGGCGCACTTCGCGTTCGAGATCACCGCGCCGGGTGTGCACGCCGGTCGGTGCCGGGTCGTAGGATTCCCCTCCGAGCGTTGAGCATCCAGCGCCGAAGTCGCTCTCCCACGGAAGGCACCGCGGCATGGATGACAAGACGACGCTGCCCGACCTGCCCGCCGCGTCGTGGGCCGACAGCCACCGGTCGGACCCGGTGGAACGGCTCGACGAGGCGACCACCGCCCTCACCGCGTTGCAGGAGAACATCTCCGCGGAGGAACCGCTCGACCAGGTGCTGCAACGGCTCGCCGAGACGGCGGCGACGGCGGTGCAGGACGCCGACGTCGTGACGGTCACCGTCGACCCGGAACGGCCGCGGACGGCGGCGGCCACGAACAAGGTGTTCGTGGAGATCGACGAGGCGCAGTTCCACGCGGACCGCGGTCCCTGCCTGGAGGCGGCGCGGACGCTCAAGCCCGTGCGGGCCGTCGTGGGCGAGAACGCCCGCGTGTGGCCGGAGTTCGAGTCCTGCGCCAGCCGGCACGGCGTGCGGGCCTACCTGTCCGTGCCGTCGGTCCTGCCCGCCTCGGACCGCAGCGACGCGCGGCACGTGGGCTCGCTGAACATCTACAGCTACAGCACGGCGGCGTTCGACCCTTTCGACGAGGGCCTGATGCGGCTCTTCTCGACGGCGGCCAGCGCGTCGATCGGCAACTCCCACCAGTGGCAGCGCTCGCGTGAGCACGTCAAGCACCTGGAGGCGGCGCTGGTCTCGCGCGCGGTCATCGACCAGGCCAAGGGCGTGCTCATGGCGGTGCACGCGTGCACGGCGGACGACGCGTTCGCGATGCTGGTGCAGCAGTCCCAGCGGGAGAACAGGAAGCTGCGCGACGTCGCCGAGGCGCTGCTCAGGAACGTCACGGGTTCCTGAGCAGCGCCTCTGGTGAGCTCAACCGACGAGGGTCAGGCCGGCATCAGGACCGTGTCGATGAGGTAGACGGTCGCGTTCGCGGTCTTCACGCCACCGCAGATCACGTTGGCGTCGTTGACCTTCAGCGCGTTGCCGGAGCCGCTGACCTTGACGGTGCCGGTCTGCACGGTCTTCTGGTCGCCGGCGATCTTGTCGGGCGCGATCTGGCCGGGCACCACGTGGTAGGTCAGGATCTTGGTCAGCAGGGCGTCGTCGGTCTTGAGCTTCTCGATCGTCGCGGCGTCGATCTTCGCGAACGCCGAGTCGACCGGCGCGAACACGGTGAACTCGGCGCCGTTGAGCGTCGAGACCAGGTCGACCTTCGGGTTGAGCTTGCCGGACACGGCGCTGACCAGCGTCGTGAGCAGCGGGTTGTTGCTCGCGGCGACGGCGACCGGGTCGGCGGCCATGCCCGCGACGGAACCGGCACCCGACGGCACCTGCTTCGCGTAGTCGGCACAGCCGGGGCCGACGAGGTTCGAGGCGGGGTCGGCCATCGCCGACGAGGACGGCGGTGCCATCGAGGTCGCCGACGTGGTCGCGGTGGTGGAGCTGCCGCCGGCCGTGTCACCCGAGCCGCAGGCCGCGCCGAAGAGGGCGAGCGAGGCGGCGCCGACGGCCAGGACGGTGGTGCGGACGGTCTTGTTCATGACAGGACATCTCCAGGGAGTGGTCGAGCGGTTGCTGCCGGTGATTCGCGACCCCCCGGTGAGCGGATGGGTGCGGTTATCGATCCGTTACCCGAAGCCGTCGCCCACAGTCGGCGTCGAGGGCGGTGACCTGCGCTTCAACCAGTCAGTCGGACACCGACCGATCCATTCGCGCTCCTGCTGCGAACACCAGAGGACAACGCTCCAGGAGAGGACGCAGGATGCCGAAGCTCGAGCGGCCGCTGCACGGCCTGCCACCGGCCACCGGCCAGCCGGCCGAACCGTCAGCCGACGAGCTGCTGGCCCTGGTCGCGCGCGGTGACGAGGCCGCGTTCGAACGGCTCTACGACGTGGTGTCCGGTTCGGTGTTCGGCCTGATCAGGCGAGTGGTGCGGGACCAGGCGCAGTCGGAGGAGGTGTTCCAGGAGGTGATGCTCGAGGTGTGGCGGACGGCGACGAGGTTCGACCCCGAGAGGGGCAGTGCCACGACCTGGATCATGACCCTGACGCACCGCCGTGCCGTGGACCGGGTCCGGTCCGCGCAGGCGGCGAGCAACCGCGAGGAGCACGTGGCGCGGCTCGACCCCGCGCGGCCGTTCGACGAGGTGAGCGAGCAGGTCTCCGGCCGGTTCGAGCAACGCCAGGTGCGCCGCTGCCTGAGCTTCCTCACCGAGCTGCAGCGCGAGTCCGTCGTGCTCGCCTACTACCAGGGCTACTCCTACCCCGAGGTGGCGAGCCTGCTGGGCCTGCCGCTCGGCACGGTCAAGACGAGGATGCGCGACGGCCTGATCCGGCTCCGCGACTGCATGGGGGTGACCGGATGAGGACCACGTCCCCCGATCTGCACACGCTCACCGGCGCCTACGCCGTGAACGCCCTGTCCGACCTCGAACGTGCCGCGTTCGAGACCCACCTGGCCCACTGCGCCGGTTGCGCCGTGGAGGTCGCCGAGCTGGCGGCCACCGCGACCCGCCTGGGCGTCGCCGTCGAGTTCACGCCCCCACCGCACCTGCGCGCCCGCGTGCTGGCGGCGGCGAGCGAGACCCGCCAGCTGCCCCCGCACACCCCGCGCGCCGCCCGTTCCCGCAGCTGGCGTCCCGCCGGCGGCCTTCTCGCCGCCGCCTGCCTGGTCGCGGCCGTCGTGCTGACCGTGCAGGTCACGGGTTCCGACTCGTCGCAGGACCAGCTGACCCAGCTGGCGAGCGAGTACGGCCGGTTCTCCGACCTGCTGTCCACACCGGACGCCAGGCTGGTGACCGCGAACGGACCGGCCGGGTCGACCGCCACCGCCGTGATCTCCCCCAGCCGCAACGAACTGCTGTTCCTCAGCCGCTCGATGCCCGCCCCGCCGACCGACCGCGTCTACCAGCTGTGGGTGATCAACTCCGACGGCCCGCACTCGGCCGGCGTGCTCCCCTCGGGCTCGGCACCACTGCTGACCGGCGGCGTCACCGGCGCCGAACGGGTGGCCGTCACCGTTGAGCCACAAGGAGGTTCGCCCACCCCCACCGGTGAGAAGGTGATGGAGATCACCGTCGCGTGACGGTGCCGCGGCCGCTTTAGGCTGCGCACGTGAAGAAACAGGCCTACGCGCTGGCCGCGGTCGTGGACTCGATCGCGGCCGCGCGCCGCACCACCTCCGTGCGCAAGGTGACGAAAACCGCGCTGATGCCCGCTTTGGCGGTCGCCAGCCCACCCCGCGACCCCGGCATGGCCGTGGGCCTCGCCGGCTCGTGGGCGGGCGACGTGGCCCTGCTCGGCGACTCCGACCGCGCGTTCCGCACCGGCCTGTTCTCGTTCCTGGCCGCCCACCTCGGGTACACGGCGGCACTGGCCCGCCGCTCCCGCCCCGGCACCCGCGGCGCCGTCGTGCCGATCGTCGCCGCTTCCGCAGCCGCCGCAGCGCTCTTCGGCCGCGCGGCCGGCCCGCTGGGACGCCCGGTCGCCCTCTACGCCCTCACCCTGGGCACGATGGTCGCCGCCGCGTCCACCGCCCGCGGCACCGGCGCCCGCCGCGTCCTCGGCGGCGCAACCCTGTTCATGACCTCGGACGCGCTGCTCGGCGCGAGTCGGTTCGTCCTCAAAGGACGTGCCGCCCGCATCGCGTCGGCCGGGGTGATGCCGACCTACACGGCCGCGCAGTGGCTGCTGCACACCGGCTTCGCGCAGGGTCGGGGGGAGCCCTCGTAAAACGGTTCCCAGGCGTGTGCTAACGTTCTTCTCGTCGGAACGAGCAGGACACCGGCACACAAACAAGCGCCGCTAGCTCAGTTGGTTAGAGCAGCTGACTCTTAATCAGCGGGTCCGGGGTTCGAGTCCCTGGCGGCGTACACCGGAGAAGCAGGTCGAGATTCGTCTCGACCTGCTTCTCCTTTTGTGCGGGTTCGTCGCAGACCACCACCGGCTCGACCTCGGCCCACGGCTACTGCTGGTTCCCGACGTTCCTGGTCGCTTCCAGGCGGGCTCGGACGACCTGGACGTAGTCGGCCGGGGTCTTCGCGTTCCGGCACAGCACGACGGCCTTGCAGTCGTCGTCGAACGCGATGACCGCGCCCGGCCCGGGGTTGTCTTCGAGGGTGCAGCCGCCGAGGCCGAAGTCTTTGTGGGGCTGGGCAGCCGCGGCGGCGACGGCAGCCCAGCGGCGCGCGTGCAGGGCGCTCCGGCGAGAAGGGGACTCCGGCGAGGAGAGCAGGAAGAGCCGCGTGTACGCGCCCGCCTTCCTGATGACCGCCAGCTCGTAGCTCAGCTGCCGGTACGGGTGCGGGAACGTGATGACGCAGCGGGAGTGCTCCACCAGCCACGCGAACTGCTCGCGCCACTCCTTGTCGGCCGTGTAGGCCGCCGTTCCCCCGTGCAGGGGCAGGCGGTCGTGCAGGTTCTCCATGTGCTGCCAGCGTCCCAGCAGCTCGCTGGCGGTGGGCTCCAGGAACTCGGCGAACGACGCCCTGCCGCGGCGGAACCGGTTGGGCTTGTACGTGATGCCGAGCCCGGTGTTCACCCCGTGGTCAGCGGAGGTGTGCGCGAACAGGTCGAGCTCGCGGCGGAACCCGCGGATGTAGACCACCGCGCCGGCCTGGAGGACCACGTCCCTCTCCGCCTCTGCCTTGTCCTTGCGCAGCGCCGCGTCGAGGAAGAGGCTCGCCAGGACGATGAACGGCACGACGAAGACGTGCGGACCACCGGTCAGGTGGATGACGGCGAGTCCCACCGGGACGGCCAGGGTGAGCGCCTTGCCGATCGAGAGGAACGGCATCCAGTGGCTCCTGCTCCCCACCTTCCTGGTGCGGCTCGGCCTGGTCGTCAGGACCAGGAGCGGCACGGCCAGCACGCCACCGCCCAGGATCGTGAGCAGGACGGTGCTGCGGACCGGGACGTCGTCGAGCGCCACGACCACGTCGAACACCACGCCCGACAGCCAGGCGCCGGCGAGGGCGACCCCCGTGGCGACGTGTCCCAGCCGTCGGCGCAGGTCCCGTTGCGAACCGACCTCCTCGCGGGAACCGGACCAGTACAGCGCCGCGGCGGCCACCACCGGCAGCAGGACCATGACCACCAGGTCAGGGCGGAGACGAGCTCGCCGTCCGACGCCTCAGCGGACAGGAACAGCATGTTCACCGCGAAGCCTCCAGCGCCAGTGCGGCCCGTTCCCGCGAGCGGGCCAGGTGGACGGTGCTCCCCAGCTCCTCGTTGAGCTCGACGGCCCGCCGGTGGCAGACGAACGCGAACCGGTGTCGTCCCGCCGAGGACAGCGCGACGCCCATCGCGTCGAGCGCCTGCGCCTGGCCGTAGCGGTCGCCGAGCCGCCGGAAGAGCCGCACCGCCTTGGCGTGCAGCACGACCCCGCTGTCCAGCGACCCCTGCGCGGTGCGGACCCGGCCGAGGAGGTTGACCGTGCTCGCCTGTCCCGCCAGGTCGGCGCGGGCGGTGTAGATCCGCAGCGCGGCGGTGGCGTCGTCGCACGCCTCCTCCGGCCTGCCCGCGTACAGGTGGCTCCCGGCCCTGCCGTTGAGGCAGTTGGCCTCGCCGTGGGTGTCGCCGCAGCGGCGGTAGTTCTCCAGCGCGGCCGAGTAGCACTCCGCCGACTTCGCCGGTTCACCGAGCTCGGCGTACGCCCTGGCCAGCGACCGCAGGACGCGGTTCTCGGCGGCCACGTCGGCCAGCACCCGCGGCCTGGAGCGCGGTGGTGTGGCAGTCGGCCCAGTCCTGCCACCGGCCGTGCAGGTGCAGGAAGTCGGTGAGCGCCCACGGGATCATCCACGCATGGGCGAACGCCCCCTGGTCGAACGCGATGCGGGCGGCGGCGAGCAGGGCCGTGATCTCGGCCGCGAACCAGTCGACCGCCTCGGTGTAGCCCTCCACCGCGGGGAGGACCATCCCCTCGGGCGGGGCGGGCGTGTCGATCGGCCGCCGGTGCGAGTTCAGCACGCGGTCGGCGCGGAGGGCGGTGTGCAGGGCGTGGTCGAGGAAGCCGGTGATCGCCGCGCGGCGCACCTCGTCCGGGTCGACGGCCGCGCACCGTTCCCGTGCGAACACCCGGAGCAGGTCGTGGAAGCGGTACCGGCCGGCGTCGGCGAGCAGCAGGTTGTGCGACGTGAGCTCGCGCAGGTGGCCGCCGGCCTCCCGCACGGTCAGCCCGCTCACCGCCGCCGCGCCCTCGACGCTGAAGGAGTCACCGGGCCACAGGCTCGTCAACCGCACCGTGCGGGCGGCCCCGTCCGACAGCAGGTCGTACGAGCTGGAGATGACCGCGCCCAGGTCGGCGGCGGGGATGTCCAGCCGCAGACCGTGCTCCCGCAGCTCCCCCGCGAAGCGCTCCAGGTCCATCCCGGGGTGCTGCACCGCGGAGGCCGCCGCGATCGACACGGCGAGCGGCAGGTCGGCGCACTCCTCGGCGAGCAGCGCGACCGCGGATCACCGGCCCGTTCGGCGCCGAGGTGGTTCTCGAACAGCTCCAGCGACTCGGCGCGCGTCAGCGTTCCCAGTCGCAGGACCTCCGCGCCGTACAACGCGTGCAGCGCGGCGGGGCTGCGGCGCGTGGTGACGACCACGAAACACCCGTCACCGGGCAACAGCGGTTGCACCTGACCGCTGTCCCGCGCGTTGTCGAGCACCAGCAACAAAGAGCGGTCGTGCACCAGATCGCGGAAAAGAGCCATTCGCTCGTCGCTGTCCGGCGGCACCTCGCCGGGAGGTACCCGCAGCGCGGACAACAACGCCAGTGTGGCCCGGTCCCGGCTGACGGCGGGCTGTCCGGGCGTGAACCCGTGCAGGTCGAGGTAGATCTGCCCGTCGGGGAACAACCGCTCGACGACGTCCCTCGCCCACCGCGTGACCAGGCACGTCTTGCCGACGCCGGGTGCTCCCTCGACCACGCAGACCCGGTTCCCCCGCCCGGCCGGGGTCTCCGCCAGCGCCGTCAGCGCCGCGAGCGCGTCCGACCTGCCGACGAAGTACCTGCTGGTAGCGGGCAGCTGGCGGGGGACGTGGCGGCGCTGCGCGGTGTCCGGGTGCACGTGGACGCCCCCGTGCACGGTGCCGGCCTGGACCACCGGCCCCCGTGCCCCCACCGCCTGGTTGCTGACCGCGCTCGACCCGTGGTCCACATTTCCCATCATCCACAGCAATGCGCAGAAATCCCGCGCGTCACTCCTGCGGACCAGTTCCGCTGATACGGCTGAGTTATCGCTCAGGCCATTTGCGGTGCTGACGCGGAAAGCAGTCCTCGTCGAACCGAATTCACCTCTGGACGGTCACACCGCGGATCGTCTTGAGGTCGCCGAAGAACGACGGGGTCGGCTGGACGCGGTAGTTGTCCACGACCAGCAGCTCCTTCGTCTTGTCGCGGCGCTGGACCTCCAGGTGCACGGCGACGTGGCCCTCGTGCGACTTGAGGGTCAGCTTCAGCTCCTCGACGATCTCCGGCGTGAGGTTCTTCGCCTGCAGGCCCAGCACGATCGGCGGGTCGGCGTCGGGGTTCAGCTCGGCGTCGCTGATGTCGAGCGGGATGACGCCGTCGCCGAAGATCGCCATCTTGTCCTCGCGCCAGTTGACGCGGCCCTTGACGCAGACGGCGGAGTCGAGCTCCAGGTCGTCCTTCAGCACCTCGTAGGACTTCGGGAAGAACAGCACCTCGATCGAGGCGTCCAGGTCCTCGATCACGGTGATGGCCCAGGGCTGGCCGTTCTTGTTCACCCGGCGCTCGATCGAGGAGATCATGCCGGAGACGATCAGCTCGCCGTCCTTGGGCGGGTCGTCCAGGATCACGGCGATGGGCCGCGGGGCGTGCTTGCGCAGGATGCGCTCGGCGCCGTCGAGCGGGTGCGAGGAGACGTAGAGGCCCAGCATCTCCTTCTCGTAGCTGAGCATCTGCTTGCGCGGGTACTCGTCCGCACCGATCTTGAGGTGCGCGAGCGGTGAGGTGCTGTCGTCCGGCTCGTCGGCGCTGTCGGAGCCGAAGAGGTCGAACTGGCCCTCCGCCTCCTTGCGCTTGATCGGCACCACGCCGTCGACCGCGTCCTCGTGGACCTGGAAGATGCCCAGGCGGGGGTGGCCGAACGAGTCGAACGCGCCGGCCTTCGTCAGCGACTCGATGACGCGCTTGTTGCAGACCACGAGCTCGGACTTGTCCATGAAGTCCGTGAACGACGTGTAGGCGCCCTTCTCGGCACGGGTCTTGATGATCGACTCGACGACGTTCGCGCCGACGTTGCGGATCGCGCCGAGGCCGAAGCGGATGTCGGTGCCGACCGCGCTGAACCGCAGCGCCGACTCGTTGACGTCCGGCGGGAGGACCTTGATGCCCAGGCGGCGGCACTCGGCGAGGTAGACCGCCGACTTGTCCTTGTTGTCGCCGACCGAGGTGAGCAGGGCGGCCATGTACTCGGCCTGGAAGTTCGCCTTCAGGTAGGCGGTCCAGTAGGAGATCAGGCCGTACGCGGCGGCGTGCGACTTGTTGAACGCGTAGCCCGCGAACGGGAGGATCGTGTCCCAGAGCGCCTGGATGGCCTCGTCGGAGAAGCCGCGCGGGTCGGCCCGCATGCCCGCCTGGAAGCCCTCGAACTCCTTCGCGAGGACTTCGGCCTTCTTCTTGCCCATCGCCTTGCGGAGCACGTCCGCGCGGCCCATGGAGTAGCCGGCGACCTCCTGGGCGATGAACATGATCTGCTCTTGGTAGACGATCAGGCCGTGCGTCTCGCCGAGGATCTCCTTGAGCGGTTCCTCGAGCTGCGGGTGGATCGGCTTGACGTCCTGGCGGCCGTTCTTGCGGTCGGCGTAGTCGTTGTGGGCGTTCACGCCCATCGGGCCGGGCCGGTACAGCGCGCCGACGGCGACGATGTCCTCGAACGTCGTCGGCTGCATGCGCCGCAGCAGGTCGCGCATGGGGCCACCGTCGAGCTGGAACACGCCGAGCGTGTCACCGCGGCCGAGCAGCGCGTAGGTCTCCGGGTCGTCCAGCGACAGGTTGTCGAAGTCCGGGACGGCGGCCTCACCGCGGTTGGCCTTGATGTTGTCGATCGCGTCACCCATCACGGTGAGGTTGCGCAGACCGAGGAAGTCCATCTTGAGCAGGCCGATGTTCTCGCACGACGGGTAGTCCCAGCCGGTGATGAACGAGCCGTCGGGGCGGTACCAGAGCGGGATGGACTCGGTGAGCGGGTCCTTCGACATGATGACCGCGCACGCGTGCACACCGGCGTTGCGGATCAGGCCCTCGAGGCCGAGCGCGGTGTCGAAGATCTCCTTCACCTGCACGTCGGTCTCGAGCAGCGACCGCACCTCGGCCGCCTCGCCGTAGCGCGGGTGGCTCTTGTCGACGATGCCCTTGAGCGGGATGTCCTTCGCCATGATCGGCGGCGGCAGCGCCTTGGAGATCTTGTCGGCGATCGCGAAGCCCGGCTGGCCGTGGTGCACGCGCGCCGAGTCCTTCAGCGCGGCTTTGGTTTTGATGGTGCCGAACGTGATGACCTGCGCCACCTTGTCCGCGCCGTACTTCTCGCTCGCGTAGCGGATCATCTCGCCGCGCCGGCGGTCGTCGAAGTCGATGTCGATGTCGGGCATGGCGGTGCGCTCGGGGTTCAGGAACCGCTCGAACAGCAGACCGTGCGGGATCGGGTCGATGTTCGTGATGCCCATCGCCCACGACACGGCGGCACCCGCGGCGGAGCCACGGCCGGGACCCACCCGGATGCCGACGCTGCGGGCGTAGCTGATCAGGTCGGCGACGATGAGGAAGTACGCCGGGAAGCCCTTGTCGATGATGACCTGGGCCTCGTAGTCGCAGCGCTTGATGTACTCCTCGGGGACCGGCTGCCCCTTGAACCGCCACTCCAGGCCGCGCTGGATCTCCTTGCGGAACCAGGACGCCTGGTCCTCGCCCTCGGGGACCTCGAAGTTCGGGATGCGGTCGCGCGGGGTCCACACGTCCTCGTACGACTCGATCATCTCGGCCACGAGCAGCGTGTTGTCGCACGCCTCCGGCAGGTCCTTGAAGACCTCGCGCATCTCGGCGGCCGACTTCAGGTAGTAACCGTCACCGTCGAACTTGAACCGGTTCGGGTCGGTCAGCATCTTGCCGGACTGCACGCAGAGCAACGCGGAGTGCGTGTCCGCCTGCTCCTTGGTGACGTAGTGGCTGTCGTTCGTCGCCAGCGGCGGGATGCCGAGCTTCTTGCTGATCGCGAGCAGGTCCTCGCGGACCCGCGTCTCGATGCTGAGACCGTGGTCCATCAGCTCCAGGAAGAAGTTCTCCTTGCCGAAGATGTCCTGGTAGTCGCCTGCGGCCTGGTAGGCCTCCTCGACCTGGCCGAGCCGCAGCCGGGTCTGCACCTCGCCGGACGGGCACCCGGTCGTGGCGATGATGCCCTCGGAGTGCTCGGCGACCAGGCCGCGGTCCATGCGCGGCTTGTAGTAGTAGCCGGTCTTGCTGGCCTCGGTGTGCAGCCGGAACAGGTTGCGCAGGCCGGTGGCGTTCTTCGCCCACATCGTCATGTGGGTGTAGGCGCCCGCACCGGAGATGTCGTCACCGCGCTGGGACGGGTCGCCCCAGAACACGGGCTTGTTGTGCAGCCGGTTGTGCGGTGCGAGGTAGGCCTCGATGCCGATGATCGGCTTGATGCCGGTCTTCGTCGCCGTCTGGTAGAACTCGTCGGCCCCGTACATGTTGCCGTGGTCGCTCATGCCCACCGCGGACATGCCCAGCCGCTCGGCTTCCTCGAACAGCGGGGCCACCTTGGCCGCACCGTCGAGCATCGAGTACTCGGTGTGCACGTGCAGGTGGACGAACGACTGCCCAGACAAGGCGGAGACCTCCCAGCATCGTGGTCGACTGTGCCGGACCCGGCACGGACCAGACGCACACACTAGCCAAGCCCGGTCCGCCGCGGCCGCCCGACCGCACAGCGTCGATGATGCCCCCGAACCTACCCGGACGGGTCGCGCGACGCGCCGTGCGGTGGGCTCGCGGAGGCCGGCCCGCGGGTCGGCGGGCGGGACGCCGCAGTGGCTGCTCAGGCGTGTGCACATCATCACACCGGGTGACATCCAGCCGTGGTGGGCGAGCTCGAACTCGCCGGTGCGCGGTGCGGGCGGCCTTTGCGCATCCGTCACCGGTTGTGCGTTGACTTGCCGCCGAAGCACGTCAAACTGCACGAATGGTGCTTCGGCAGGCGAGCGACTTCGCCCAGCTGTCCGCGTTGATCAAGCAGGCCGGCCTGCTGCGGCGACGGCGCGGCTCTTACTACGTCCGCATCGGCGCGAACCTGCTGGTGTACGCCTCGCTGTGGGTGGTGTTCGCGGTGCTGGGCGACAGCTGGTGGCAGCTCGCGGTGGCGGTCGCGCTGGCGGTCATGACCACGCAGCTGGCGTTCATCGGCCACGACGCCGGCCACAAGCAGATCTTCGCGTCCCGGCACTGGAACGAGGTCACCGGCTACTTCCACAGTGGACTGGTGGGCGTCAGCTACGACTGGTGGGTGGGCAAGCACAGCCGCCACCACGCCAACCCCAACCACGAGGACGAGGACCCGGACGTCGACATCTCGGTGCTGGCGTTCACCCAGCGGCAGAGCGCGGCCAAGCGCGGGCCGCTGCGCTGGATCGCCGCCCGCCAGGCCTTCCTGTTCTTCCCGCTGCTGCTGCTCGAAGGCTTTGCGCTGCACTGGCACTCGATCAGGTACTCCGGCCGGGAGCGGTACGTGATGATCGCGAACGTCGTCGTGTACCTCGGCGTCGTCTTCTGGGTGCTGTCCCCCGTGTACGCCATCGCGTTCGTGCTGGTGCACCAGGGGGTGTGGGGGCTCTACATGGGATGTTCGTTCGCCCCCAACCACAAGGGCATGCCGGTGCTCTCGGCCGGGCACTCGCTCGACTTCCTGCGCAAGCAGGTGCTGACCTCCCGCAACATCACCGGCGGCTGGTTCGTCGACCTCCTGCTCGGCGGGCTGAACTACCAGATCGAGCACCACCTGTTCCCCAGCATGCCCCGGCCTGCGCTGCGGCACGCCCAGGTGATCGTGCGGGAGTTCTGCGAGCAGCACGGCATCTCCTACGCCCAGTGCGGGCTGTTCCGCTCGTACGGGTACGTGCTGGAGCACCTGCACGAGGCGGCCGCACCGCTGCGGGTCAAACCCGCGGTCTGATTCCCGCCAGACCCGCGGCTGCCGTTCGACCAGGCTTTGCCCCATGGGATCACTTGAAGGCAAAGCAGCACTGGTCACCGGTGGCAGCCGCGGGATCGGGGCCGCAGTCGCCGCCAGGCTCGCCGCGCTGGGTGCGCGGGTGGCGGTGACGTACCAGAACACCAAGCCGGACAACGGGTTCGCGATCAGGGCGGACAGCGCCGACCCGGACGCGGTGGTCGCGGCGGTCGACTCGGCCGCGGCGGAGTTCGGCCGGCTCGACGTGCTGGTGAACAACGCGGGCACGTTCCAGGTGGGGCCGCTGGACGAGATCGGCCGTGCCGAGTTCGACCACACCATGGCCGTGAACGTCCGTGCGCCCTACCTCGCGGCACGGGCGGCGGCACGGCACATGCGCGACGGCGGCCGGATCATCAGCATCGGCAGCAACGTCGCGGTGTACGCGCCGTTCCCCGGTTTCGCGTTGTACTCGGCGAGCAAGACGGCGCTCATCGGGATGACGAAGGGCTTGGCCCGCGAACTGGGACCGCGGGGCATCACCGCGAACATCGTGAACCCCGGTCCGACCGACACGGACATGAACCCGGCGGACGGGCCGATGGCGGAGACGATCCGCGGGCTGACCGCGCTGGGGCGCTACGGGCAGGCTGCGGAGATCGCCGAGGTGGTGGTGGCGCTCGCGGGGGACGCCGGTGCGTACGTCACCGGTGCCTCCGTCAACGCCGACGGCGGGTTCACCGCCTGACCGCTACTGCCCCCAGGTGACCGGCAGGGCGTGCACGCCGTAGATGTTCATGTCGGTCCTGAGCCTCACCTCGTCAGCGGGCACGGCCAGCCGCAGCGTCGGGAACCGGCGCAGCAACCCCTCGAAGCCGGCGCGCATCTCGATGCGGGCCAGCTGCTGGCCGAGGCACTGGTGGATGCCGTGCCCGAACGCCAGGTGGCCGCGTGCGTTGCGGTGCACGTCCAGCTCGTCGGCGCCGGTGAACCTCGCGGGGTCGTGGTTGCCCGCCAGCAGTGACAGGACGACCGTCGACCCCCGCGGGATCGTCTCGCCGAAGAACTCGACGTCCTCCGCTGCGTAGCGGAAGAACACGTCGGCGACCGCGAGGTAGCGCAGCAGCTCCTCGACGGCGCCGGGGACCAGCTCGGGGTCCGCCCGCAGCGCCGCGAGCTGGTCGGGGTGCTCCAGCAGCGCGAACGTGCCCAGCGCCAGCATGTTCGCCGTCGTCTCGTGCCCGGCGAGCAGCAGCAGGAAGGACATGCCGACCAGTTCCGGGACGCTCAGGTCCTCGTCGCGGGCGAGGTCGGACAGCAGGTCGTCGGCGGGGTCGGCGCGCTTGGCGGTGACGAGGCCGGCCAGGTAGGTGGCGATGGCCGTGTAGGCGGCCATCTTGTCCTCCAGGGTGATGTCCCGCTCCATCATCCTGGAGGAGTTCACCTGGAAGGTCTCCCGGTCGGCGTACGGGACGCCGAGCAGCTCGCAGATCACCAGCGACGGCACCGGAAGCGCGAACTCGGCGACCAGGTCGACCGGCGGGGTGAGCTGTGCCAGCGCGTCGAGCTGCCGTTCGGTGATCGCGATGATGCCCTCTTCGAGCGCCTTCATCCGCCGGACGGTGAACGCGCCGGTGAGCTTGCGCCGCAGCCGGGTGTGGTCCGGCGGGTCCATGCTCAGGAACAGGCCGGGCTCCTGCGGGGACGGCTCGGTCTGCTCCGGCCAGCCCGGCGTCGGGTACGGCACGTGCAGGACCCCGAGGTCCTGCCGGGAGCTGAACCGGGTGTCCGCCAGCGCCTGCCGGACGGCCTCGTAGCCGGTGACCAGCCACCCCTCGTGGCCGTCGGGGAAGAGCATCGGACTGACCGGGCGCTCCGACCGCACGGCGGTGATGGCGCTGGGCGGGACGAACGGGCCGGCGTCGCGGTCCATCGGTAAGCCTTGCAACATGGTTCAGTCTCCTTCTCAGCGGGTGGACTCGCGGTTGAACAGCTTCTTGGACCACAGGTAGCCGCCGAACCCGATGACGACGCACCAGCCCAGCGCGATCCAGCCGCTGTGGCCGATCGGCGTGCCCGTGAGCAGGCCGCGCAGCGCGTCGATGAACGGGGTGAACGGCTGGTACTCGGCGAACCAGCGCAGCACCGCCGGCATCGAGTCGGTGGGCACGAACCCGTTGCCGAAGAACGGCAGCAGGATCAGCGGCAGGCCGATGTTGCTCGACGACTCGACGGACCTGCTGGCGAGGCCCAGCGCGGCGGAGAGCCAGATGAGCGCGAACGACATGCCCACCAGCAGGCCGATGACGGCCAGCCACTCGACCGGGCCCGCCTGCGGCCGGAACCCGATGGCCACGGCGACGCCGAAGACGAACGCCATGGCGAGCATGGTCTGCACGAGGCTGCCGACGACGTGTCCGGTGAGGACGGACACCCGTGCGATCCGCATGGTGCGGAACCGGTCGACGATGCCCTCGGTCATGTCCATCGCGATGGAGATCGACGTGCCCTGCACCGCCGCGGTGATCGCCATCAGGACGATCGTCGGGGTGACGTAGCTCAGGTACTCGGCGCGGCCACCGGACGGCCCGCCGAGGCCGGCGCCGAGCGTGCCGCCGAAGACGTAGACGAACAGCAGCAGGAAGACGACCGGCATCAGCAGCAGCTGGAACGTCATCGACGGGTAGCGGACCATCCGCCGCAGGTTGCGGCGGACCATCGTCGCCGAGTCGGTCAGCACGTAGCTCATGGCTGGGCCACCTTTTCGGGATTGCCGGTGAGGGCGAGGAAGACGTCGTCGAGGTCGGGGGTGTGCGTGCTCAGCGAGCCGACCGGGACGGCGTTGTGGTCGAGCCGGTCGAGCAGCGCCTTGAGCGAGCTCACGCTGCCGTCGTTCGGCACGCGCACCGCGAGCGCGTCGCCGTCGCGGGTGGCGGTGCGGACGACCCGCAGGGCGGACTCCAGGTGGCGCGGGTCGGTGAACTGCAGCAGGACGTGACCACCGGGGATGCGCCGCTTGAGCTCGTCGGCGGTGCCCTCGGCGACGACCCGGCCGTTGTCGAGCACCGCGATCCGGTCGGCGAGCTCGTCGGCCTCCTCCAGGTACTGGGTGGTCAGGAAGATCGTGACGCCGGAGGCGACCAGCTCCCGCACGACCTGCCACATGGCGCGGCGGCTGCGGGGGTCGAGCCCGGTGGTCGGCTCGTCCAGGAAGATCACCTGCGGTGAGCCCACGAGCGTCATCGCGAGGTCGAGCCGGCGCCGCATGCCGCCGGAGTAGGTCGACGCCGACCGGTCCGCCGCGTCGACGAGGTCGAACTGCTCCAGCAGCCGGTCGGCCCTGCGCCTGCCCTCGGTCTTGCCGAGGTGGTGCAGGTCGGCCATCAGCTTCAGGTTCTCCCTGCCCGTCATCAGGTTGTCGACGGCGGAGAACTGGCCGGTGACGCCGATGGCGGCGCGCACGGCGTCCGGGTCGGCGGCAACGTCGTGTCCCGCAACGGAAGCACTGCCGCCGTCGGCGCGGATCAGCGTGGAGAGGATCTTGACCGTGGTGGTCTTGCCCGCGCCGTTCGCGCCGAGCAACGAGAAGACGGTGCCGCGCGGCACGGTCAGGTCGACGCCCTTGAGCACCTCGGTGTCGCCGTACGAGCGGCGCAGGCCGGTTGCCTTGATCGCGTTCATCGGGGTTGCTCCTCAGGCCCGGCGGATCGTGATGTCGCCGAACGACGTGCTGGCGTGGACCTCGACGGTCTGGGTGGAGTCGCCGGGGCCGTCGCTGCCGTCGAGGGTGTTGGTGACGCGGCCGAACCCGGTCTTGACGTCGAGCCACGCGGCGGTGCCCCTGGCGATGCCGAGCTCGATGCTGCCCATCGCGGTGCTGAGCGTGGCGGTGTCGCGGACGACCTCGCCGACGGTGACGGACCCCATGGCGGTCTTGGCGTCCAGCAGCGCGCCGACCCGTTCGGCGGTGATGTCGCCGTTGGCGGCGCGGGCCCGCAGCTCGCCGCCGACCGTGCCGATCTCGGTGTTGCCGTTGGAGTTCTTCACCGTCAGCGAGCCGGTGACGGCACCGACGCGGATGCTGCCGCTGCCGGACTTCACGTCGGCGTCGCCGTTCACGGCGCCGACGGTGACCTGACCGGCACCGGTGTCGACCTTCAGCTTGCCGGTGCGGTCGACGTGGACGTGGCCCGCGGACATGTCGGCGCCGGTCTCCCCGAGCACGCCGCTGGTGCGGATGCCGCCCGCGGTCACGTCGAGGTCGGCCTTCGAACCGGTCGGCAGCTCGATGACCACGTCGACGCTCCTGGTCTTCTTGGAGAAGTCGAACGTGCGCTTCTGGCCGCGGACGGTCAGCGTGCCGTCGGCGAAGTCGACGCGGGTCTTCTGCGCGGCCTCGACGTCGGAGGTGTCGCGCGGGTCGGACGGCCGGATCTCGACCGAGGTCGTCGTGCGGTCGCTCGCCCTGACCTCGACGTGGCCCGCGTAGATGTCGAGCAGCACCGAAATCGGTTCTGGCGTGTCGTAAGAAGGCATGGCTGTCCCCTCAGAAGGTGTCGGAAAACCGTCTCCGCAGGTCAGAGACGTGAGGTGAAGAGCGGCAGGGAGCTAGCGGACCCAGCCGGTGAACCGCTGTGACTGGGCGACGCCGCCCAGCCAGGAGTCGGTGCCGGTGTCGCGCTTGGGAGCCAGCTGGGCCGTCGCGGCGCGGACCAGCCACGCGTTGACCGACCGGCCCTCCTTCGCCGCTGCCTCGTCGATCGCGGCCTTGAGCTGCTCGGGCAGGCGGACGTTGATGCGCACGGTGGCGCCGTCCTCGTAACCGGAGGCGTCCTCGGCCGGTGCCGGGGCGGGCTCCGGCGCGACCTCGGCCGGCTGCGGCTCCGGTGCGCGGCGGGTCACGACGAACCGGGGGTCACGGCCCCGCAGCAGCACCTGCACCGAGTCCGGTGCCAGGTCCGCGGTGATCTCGTCGGCGGCGGCGGAGAGCGCTTCGAGCAGCGCCAGCCGGATCGCCGACTCCATCGACACGGTCAACCGCTCGACCAGCGCGCTGTCCTCGCCGCTGCCCATCTCGGCGGCGGTGAGGAGCTCGCGGCCGAGGGAAGCCACATACGGGGTCAGATCCATGGCACCACTATGGCACACGGTGGCACCACCCACAAGCACCTTTGGCTCAATTTGGCATCACCGTGGCTCAAAATCCGGCCTCAGGAAGGATAGTCGCAGCTCACAGCAGTGAAGCAGGATGGCTCACGCGGTGCCACAGCGACTCGGAAGTGGCCTTCGGACCGCAGCACGACCGAGCCGGGTGGCACCCGGCGGCTCAGGCTGGCTCAGCGTGGCTCAGGGCATCAGCAGGCGGTGGCTCATCCACGTGAGCCCCTCCGCGATCTGCTCCCTGCTCACGCCGCGGCGGCGCTGCTCCTGGTAGACCTCCGGCGCCAGCGGGGCCAGCAGCACCTCGATCAGCCCGTTCGGCTCCGTGACGCCGGCCTCGACCAGCAGCGACCGCACGTGCACCCGCCAGAACCCGTAGGCGCCCGTGCCGAACCGGGCGGACCCGACCTCCGCGCCCAGCACGAGGTGCAGGTGCCGGTCCAGCAACGAGGTCATCGCGCCGTAGAACGCCGCCAGCCGGTCCGACGGCGTCGCGCCGGGACCGAGCGGCGGCTCGCCGCGCAGCAACTGCTCCTGCAGTTGCCGTTCGTGCTCGTCCAGCAGTGCCGCGGCGATCGACGCCGGGTCCGGGTACCGGCGGTACAGCGTCGCCCTGCCGACACCGGCGGCGCGGGCGATGTCCTCCATCGTGACCTGACGCGCGTCCTTGGCCGCGAACACCTGTTCCGCGGCCGCGAGCACGCGCGCACGGTTGCGCGCGGCGTCGACGCGCTCCTTGACCTCCGGCTGCCCGGTCGTCACCGCGAGCAGGGCCTCACCCTGTCCGCCCCTGATGGCCATGGCCGAATCCTACGCGCACCGCAAGGAAGTGGACAGCGCGTCCACTTGCCCCTTAGGCTGACGCGGTCATATGGACACGCTGTCCACTTATTCAGGTCGGGGGTAGTCCCGTGTACTTCGCACTCTTGGCGGCGGCGCTGCTGGTCGGATGTCTGCTCGCCGTGCAGGCGTCGGTGAACCTTCAGCTGAACAAGGCGGTCGGCACGCCGTACGGCGCCTCGACGCTGCAGCTCAGCGTGGCCACCGCACTGCTCGCGATCCTCGCGGTCGCGGTCGGCACGATCGGCGCGGTCTCCCTCGTGCCCGACGTCGAGCCGTGGCACCTGCTCGGTGGCCTCGCAAGCCCGCTCTACATCACCAGCGGCATCCTGCTGTTCCCGCGCCTGGGCGCGCTGGCGGCCGTCGGCCTCTTCGTCACCGGCCAGATGTTCGCCTCGCTCGCGCTGGACCTGTTCGGGCTGTTCGGCGTGCCGAGGCAGCCGCTCACGATCGGCATCGCGGTGGGCGCCCTCGCCGTCCTGGCCGGCATCACCGTGATCATCCGCGGTCAGCTCAAGGCGCAGAAGGCAGCCGCACCCGCCAGCGCCGCGCCCGCACCGGCCACGCCCGCGGGCGGTGGCACCGCCGTCGCGACGAAGTCCGCGTCCGGCACGAGCGTGAAGCAGGCCGGCTGGATCGTGCTCGGCATCGTCGCCGGTGCCGTGCTGCCGATCCAGGGCGCGGTGAACGCCAAGCTGCGCGCCGACCTCAAGGCGCCGATCACCGTCGCGATGATCAGCTTCGTGGTGGCCACGCTCGCCATCACCATCGTGCTGCTCGTCATGCGCGCGCTCAACCGCACGCCCGCGCCGAAGCTGGCGCCGCTCAAGACGATGCCGTGGTGGGGCTGGCTCGGTGGCGCGTGCGCCGCCGCCTACGTCACCGCGACGTTCATGCTCATCCCGGAGATCGGCGCCGCCACCACGGTCGCGCTCACCGTCACCGGCCAGCAGCTGGCCTCCGCGCTGATCGACAGCCGCGGTCTGTTCCAGATGCCGCGCCGGCCCTTCACCGCGGTCCGCGTCACCGGCCTCGCGCTGCTGGTCGTCGGTTCCGCACTCGTCCAACTCACCTGACACCACGCACTTGGGGGGACCACCCGTGCCGCCGAACATGCGCAAGCCCTACCGCGCAGCTCCCGAGATCTTCACCCTCCCGTCGTACTTACCGATTCCCGGCGCGGGCCTGCTGCCCGTCAACGCGCACCTGGTCCGCGCACGGGAACCCGTCCTCGTCGACACCGGCATGGGCATCGACCGCAGCGACTTCCTGGAGTCGCTGTGGTCTTTGGTCGATCCGGTGGACCTGCGGTGGATCGTGCTCACCCACGACGACCGCGACCACGCGGGGAACCTCAAGGAAGTCCTCATGGCGGCACCGAACGCCATGCTGATCACCAACGGCCTCGCCGTCGCCCGCCTCGGCGAGGAGTGGGACGTGCCGCCGAACCGGGTGCGCCTCGTCAACCCCGGCCGGACGCTCGACCTGGGCGACCGCAAGATCACGCTGCTGCGCCCGCCGTCCTACGACTCCCCCTCCACGCTCGCCGTGTACGAGCACCAGGAGGAAGCGTTCTTCAGCGCGGACAGCTTCGGCACGATCATCCCGGACCTGGTCGACGACGCCACGGACGCCAAGGAGAGCGAGTACCTGGAGGGCATGGCGCTCTTCACGCGCGCCAACGCCCCGTGGACCGCCCTGGTCGACCAGGCCAAGTGGGACCGCAACCTCGACGACCTCGCCCGGCTGCGGCCGCGCCGGGTCCTCAGCTCGCACGGCCCGACCGCGACCGACCGCGTCGAGCGGCTCATCGAGACCGTCCGCGGCGTGCCCGCGATGGACCCGTGGCTGCCCGACGAGGACGTCGAGGTCGAGTCGGTGCTCGCCCAGTACGAAGCAGACCAGAGGAGTGCGCAGTGACCGTCACCAAGGCAGACCTCACGCCGGAGCAGGGCACCATCGTCGTGTTCTCCGACATCTGGTGCTCCTTCGCCCACATCGGCATCCACCGCCTGCACGCCACCCGCGAACGGCTCGGCCTGCAGGACCGCGTCCGGTTCGACCTGCGCGCGTTCCCGCTGGAGCTGCTGAACAACGCCTCCAGCCCGCGCTCGGGCACGGACAGCGAGGTCGGGCGGATGGCGGCGCAGGAGCCCGCCGCCGGCTGGCAGCTGTGGCAGGTGCAGGACTGGCTGTACCCGTCGACCGTCCTCCCGGCGCTGGAGGCGGTGCAGGCGGCCAAGCTGCAGGGCCTGCACGCCTCCGAGCAGCTCGACCTGAGGCTGCGCAAGGCTTTCTGGGCCGAGTCGCGCAACATCAGCAACCGCAAGGTGATCGTCGACTGCGCCCAGGACACCGGTGCGGTCGACGTGGCCGAGCTCGTCGAGGCACTCGACGACGGCCGGGCCCGCCGCACGCTGAGCGACCAGGCGGCCATCGCGGCCACGGACGTCGTGAACTGCAGCCCGCACCTGTTCCTGCCCGACGGCAGCGACCACGCCAACCCCGGCATCCAGGTGCGCTGGGAGGGCGGTTACGGCGTCGGCTGGCCCGTCGTGGAGGCCGACGACAGCGACGTCTACGAGGAAATCCTGAAGCGTTCGGCGGCCTGACCGCGGAACCCAGTCAAAACGGACACAGAAAAAACTTAACCATCCTCCGCTAAATAACAAGCAGAACACCAGAAACCGGCATGGCGCGCCCCTTCAGGGGCAGCGCCATTTCGGCGTTCCCGAAAAAGCAGCTCAGGAATCCCATAGGCAACTTTGCAGAAACATTGGCGTTACCTTTCCGTTACACAAATTCTCGAAGCGTTCGGATAGCTTTGCACCCATCGCGGCTGGGGAGTTCGCGAAACCACCCACAACAATTCCTCGGGGGAATTACTGTGAGTAACAACAATGCTGTGGAAGATTTCGTCGATCTCACACAGCACGAACTGCTCGCTCTTCGAACAAAGTTCAACCTCGCTGACGCGCACACCCACCAGTACCAGTCGCCGAGTCAGGACAAGATCGTTTCTCGACTTCCTGACCTGTGGTACGAGGCTGAGCGCGACCAGCAGGCCCACTTCGAGCAGAAGTTCATCGATGCTTTCTTCCGGCTGCACAAGCAGCCGACCGCGCTGGCAATGGGAAAGACCTGGCTGTCCTACTCGGCCAGCGTCTCCACGATGGTCGCGGCGATGTACATGAAGCAGCGCAACATGTCCGTCTCTTTGGTCGAACCGTGCTTCGACAACTTGGTCGATCTGCTGAAGTGCATGCGGGTGGACACCCGGCCGCTGGCCGAGACCGCGCTGCACGACGTCGGCTCGATCTACGAGAACCTGAAGGTCGTCGAGACCGACGCGATCTACCTGGTCGACCCCAACAACCCCACCGGGTTCACGCTGCTCAAGGACGGCCGCAGCGGTTTCGAGGAGGTCGTCCGCTTCTGCGTCGACCACGACAAGCTGCTCGTCATCGACTTCTGCTTCGCCTCGTTCGCGCTGTGCGACCAGGGCATGGACCGCTTCGACGTCTACCAGCTGCTGGAGGACTCGGGCGTCACGTACATGGCGATCGAGGACACCGGCAAGACCTGGCCGGTGCAGGACGCCAAGTGCGCGATGATCACGGTCAGCGAGAACATCCGCGAAGAGGTCTACAACATCCACACGGCGGTGCTGCTCAACGTCTCGCCGTTCGTGCTGAACGTCCTCACCCAGTACGTCGAGGACTCCATCGCCGACGACTTCGCGTCGGTGCGCGACGTCATCAGCGAGAACCGGGCCACCATCCGCGAGGCGCTCGAGGGCACGATCCTCGAGTACGTCCAGCCGGTCGTGGACACCAGCGTCGCGTGGTTCCGCATCGCGGACGAGAACCTGACGGCCACCGAGCTGCAGGCCTCCATGCTGGAGCACGAGGTCTACGTGCTGCCCGGCACGTTCTTCTACTGGAACGAGCCGGCCCGCGGCGAGCGGTTCGTCCGCATCGCGCTCGCCCGCCAGCCGGAGCACTTCGCCGGCGCCGCGCGCAAGATGCGGGAGGTGCTGCTGTCCGATGAGCGCTGAGGCGATGATCGACGCCTCGCTGTTCATGGGCATGCACAGCACCGACGACACGATCCGCCTCCGCTGCAAGAGCTTCTTCGCGCAGCGGATGGCGGGCCGGGTCTCGATGAGCCTCGAACACGTGGGGTTTTGCGACAACCTGGTGTGGAGCCACCCCAGAGCGGAGCAGGACGCGTACTACCCGTTCATGGACGTCCTCCACACGGACATGCGGATCGACCGCATCGGCTACGAGGAGACGGACCTCAAGTTCGCCCTCGACCGGGCCTGGCCGCCCGACCTGCCCTGGCACGAACGGCTGCTGCTCGCCATGGCGACCAGGCTCGGTGCCACCGTGCACACGGCCAGCAGCCGGCTCACCGCCCGCACCGACCTGCCCGCCGCGGTGGTGTCGGTGTGGAACACCGCAGAAGAGTCCACGGTGGACTTCCCGCAACCGCTGGAACGGCTCTACGAAGAGTCGCTGGCGTTGCGGGTTGCTCCGGAGAGGGTGTGAACGACGATGGCTTACTCCGGAACGATCGTGCCGCTGGTGACCCCGCTCGACGACAGCGGGCAGGTGGACACCGACAGCGTCGCGCGGCTCGTGGAGTCGGTGCGGGGCAACGTGAACGGGCTGATGCCCACGCTGAGCTCCGGCGAGGGCTGGCTGCTCGACACCCGGCAGTGGACCGACATGGTGAGCGCGACCGTCGAGCACTCCGGTGGGTTGCCGGTGCTGGCCGGCGTTCAGCTGCCCGACACCGAGTCGGTGGTCGAGCGGTCGCGGCTGGCCGAACGGCTCGGCGTGTCGGCGGTGGTGGTCACCACGCCGTTCCGCGCGGACATCAGCCAGGACGAGATCTTCCAGCACTACCGGGAGGTCTCCGAGGCGCTCGACGTCGGACTCTTCCTCTACAACGAGAAAGCCGTGTCCGGCAACAGCATCGAGCCCGCGACGCTGCGGCGCGTCTGCACGCAGCTGCCGAACGTCGTCGGCGTCAAGGAGTCCAGCGGCTCCGCGGAGCTGACCCGCGCGCTGGTCGCCGAGTGCCCCGGCCTGCCGGTGTTCGAGGGCTGGGAGAACCTGCTGCTGGAGGCGCGGGGCGTCGCGGGCTTCATCGGCCCGCTCGCCAACCTGGAGCCGAAGGTGTGCACGGAGATGCTCGCCGAGCCCACGCAGGAGCGGCAGGACGAGATCAACGCGCTGTGCGAGAAGTACGGCGTGTTCGAGGACGACTGGTACCGCCACGTCAAGACGGCCCTGCGCGAGCGCGGGATCATCAAGACAGACCGGGTGGTGGGCACATGAGCGACCAGCGGCAGCTCTACGTGCACAACCGCTCGGTCCTCGACCTCGGCGCCTACGCCGACCTGCTCGACATCGAGAGCCGCTGGGTCGTGCCCAAGGCCGCGGAGCTGGAGGCGGCGGCGCCGTCGTTCGGCCACCGCCGTGAGCTGCTGGAGGCGATCGAGGCGTTCCTCAAGGAGGAGGAGGCCGCCGGTCCGTCCGAGCACGAGCGGTTCCTCGCCGAGGAGGCCACGCTGGACCAGTTCCGCGTGGTGGTGCGGGAGTTCGCCGTCGACGGGCTGGTGGAGTCCCAGTCGCACCTGGGAATCCTGCCGCGGCTGCCGAACAAGGCGCGGATGGCCGTGCTGCGCGTGCTGATCGACGAGTTCGGCTGTGGCAACGACGAGCAGGAGCACTCGGCGCTGTACGGCAAGCTGGTGGCCGAGCTCGGCATGCCGACCGACCTCGACTGGTACGTGGAGCGGGTCGGCGACGAGAGCTTCGCCTACGTCAACCTGTTCCACTGGCTCGCCGAACGGGCGCCCGCGCCGGAGTACTTCCTCGGCGCCTACACCTACTTCGAGTCGAGCGTGCTGTACGCGTTCCGGTGCTACGCGCAGGCGTGCGACCGGCTGGGGGTCGTCAACCGCAGGTACTACGACGAGCACCTCTACATCGACGCCTACCACAGCAGGCAGATGCAGGCGTCGATCAAGGCGCTGGCCGACGAGCGGCCGGTCGACCTCGCGAAGGTGTGGACCGGCGTGACGCTGACCAGCGCGGTCGTGGCCGAGGCGACCGAGGCCGCGATCGACAGGGCGAGGGCGGCATGAGCGCCGAACCCGTGGTGCGCCAGCTCGCGGAGGACCTGATCCTGGTGGAGGTCGCGGGCAGGCGGATCCTCACCGAGTCCGCCTGCCCGCACCGCCGCGGCCGGCTGCGCTACGGCTACGTCAACGGCCGCACGCTGCGCATCACCTGCCCGCTGCACCTCTCGTCGTTCGACCTCACCACCGGCAGGCAGGTCACTGGGCCACCGTGCCGCGAGCTCGTGGTGGCACCGCTGGCGGAGGGCGCCGAGGTGCCCGACCCGGACACCGCCCGCGCGCTGCTGGCAGCGGCGGAGGAGGCCCGATGAGCACTCCGCAGAAGGTCGTGGTGGAGACCCGCGGCGTGGACGTCGTCCCGGACGAGGAGCGGACGTCGTCGCCGGGGGAGTTCTTCTGGATCTGGAACTCCGCGCAGTTCTCGCTGGGCACCGTCGTGCTCGGCTCGGTGCCGGTGGCGTTCGGGCTCGGCTGGTGGGCGAGCATCAGCTCGTTGCTGATCGGGCTGCTGATCGGCACGGTCGTGGTCGCGCCGCTGGTGCGGTTCGGCAAGGCCACCGGCGCCAACGACCCGGTGTCGAGCGGCGCCCACTTCGGCGTGCGCGGGCGGGTCATCGGCAACGTCATCACGGTCTGCGCGGCGATCGGGTTCTTCTCGATCGCCGTGTGGACCGGCGCGACCGCGATCCTGTTCGCCGGGCAACGCCTGCTCGGCACGCCCGCGGACGGTGCGGCGCTCGCCGTGGTCGCACCGGTCGTGGCGGTGGTCGTGGTGCTCGTCGCGGTGTACGGCCACGCGGTGCTGCTGGCCACCTACCGGGTGATGACGATCATCGGTGCCGCGGTGCTGCTGGGGCTCGTCGTGGTGCTGCTGCCGGAGTTCGACCCCGGGTACGCCGGCGGTGCGTACGCGCTCGGCGACTTCACCAGGACGTGGCTGCTCGCGGTCACGTTCAGCGCGACGGTGCCGATCTCGTACTCGACCTTCCAGGGCGACTACAGCCGCTACCTGCCGAGGTCGGTGAGCGACCGGACCGCCGTGTGGTGGAACGGTTCCGCGATGTACCTGAGCAACGCGGTGGCGCTGGGCGTGGGCGCGTTCGTCACCACGCTGCTGACCGATCCCGGTAAGCCGTGGATCATCGGTGTGGCCGGTGTGGTGCCGGCGTGGTTCGCGGTCGTCGTGGTGGCCTACGGGCTCGCGGGCACCCTGCCGCAGGGTGGCCTGTGCATCTACGCGGCGGGCCTGTCGGCGCAGTCGATCTTCTGGCGGCTGTCCCGGCCGGTGGCGACGGTCCTGGTGTCGGTGGTCGGCGTCAGCGCGCTGTACGTGGGCGCGGTGGTGTACGACGCGATCGACTCGATCTCGGCGTTCGTGCTGGTGCTGCTGGTGTTCGTGGCGCCGTGGGCCGCGATCATGCTGGTGGGCTACCGGCAGCACGGTGGCCGCTACTCGGCCGCGGACCTGCTCGCGTTCACCTCCGCCGGCCAGGGCCGCTACTGGTACACCGGCGGGTTCAACCTCCGCGCGGTGTGCGCGTTCGTGCCGTCCGTCCTGCTGGGACTGCTGTTCGTCGGCAACACCCTCTACACCGGCCCGCTCGCGGGGCTGGCGGGCGGGATCGACCTGAGCGCGGTGGTCCCGTTCGTGGTCGCCGCGGTCCTGTACGACGTGCTGTGCCGCCTGTTCCCGGAAAGGGTTCTCGCGCATGCCGACTGACCCGCGGCTCCCGTCGAGCCACGACACGATCACGGTCTTCACCGACCTCAACTGCTCCTTCGCCCACCTGGCCGTGTACCGGTTGCACGAGGCACGGCGCAGGCTGGGGCTGGAGGGCCGGATCTGGTTCGACCACCGGGCCTTCCCGCTGGAGCTGTTCAACCGCACGGTCAACGAACGCCCCGGTGTCGACTCCGAGGTGTCCGTGATCGGCGCGCTGGAACCGGACGCGGGCTGGCGGCTGTGGCAGGGACCGGACTGGACGTACCCGGTCACGATGCTGCCGCCGCTGGAGGCGGTGCAGGCCGCGAAGGCCCAGGGCTGGCACGCCTCCGAACAGCTCGACCTGGCGCTGCGCCGGGCGTTCTGGGCGGAGGGCCGCTGCATCTCCCTGCGCCACGAGATCCTCGACATCGCCGGGTCGACCGGTGTCGTGGACGTCGGCGAACTGGCTCGCGCGCTCGACGACGGCCGTGCCCGTGCGGACGTCATGAGCCAGTACGAGGCCGCGAAGGACGGGCGGGTGAACTGCAGCCCGCACGTGTTCCTGCACGACGGGACGAACCTCGCGAACCCCGGCATCCGCACCCGCTGGGTCAACGGCGGGTTCGGCACCGGGTTCCCGGTGATCGACGCCGACGACCCGTCGGTCTACACCGATCTGCTCGACCGCGCCGCCGGGTTGTCGACGGCCGCCTGACACGCCCCGGTCGCGCCGGCGCCGCCGCCGCGACCGGGAGCGGATCACCACCGGTGCCGTCCCGACAACGGCGCCGGTGCCGAGGTGTGGCCGGGCACGGCCTGGCTGTGCCCACGCCCGGCCACACCGAAGCGACCGGCCTCAGCCGGTCGCGCGCACCGCTCGTTCGTCCTCCCACCGCCGCGCCACGAGCACCGCCGCCCGCTCGGCGACCGCCAGCACGGACGCACTCGGGGGTGCGGCGACGACCGTCGGCATGACGGAGGCGTCCACGACCCGCAGCCCGCCGGTCCCGTACACGCGCAGCTGCGGGTCGACGACCGCGCCGATCGCGCACGTCCCGGCGAAGTGCAGGAACGTCCCGGTCACCCGCCGCACGTACGCCCGCAGCTCCTCGTCGGACGTGACGCCCGCACCGGGCAGGTGCTCGCCGATCCGCCACCGGGACAACGCGGCCGCCTCGCCCACCTCCCTGGCCCGCCGCAGCCCCGTCACCATGAGGTCGAGGTCGCGCGGGTCGCGGTAGTGGCCGGGGTCGACCAGCGGCACCTCGTGCGGATCGGCGGTCGCGAGCCGCACCGAACCCCGGCTGTGCGGGCGCTGCAACGAGAACATGACGGAGAAGCCGTTGTCCGGCTTGCCGTGCGGCAACGCGAAGTGCGTGAACACCAGCCGCAGGTCCGGGTCCGCGACGGGGTCGCTGCGCAGCAGCACCTGCGGTGTGTCGGGCACCCGCCCGTCGTCGGCGGAGACGCGCGACGTGAACGTGACGTGGCCGAAGGGGTGGTCCTGGAGGTTCTCCCCGACGCCGGGCAGGTCGCGCACGACGTCGATCCCCAGCTCCCGCAACCGGTTCGCCGGTCCGACACCGGACAGCAGCAGCAACTGCGCCGACCCGACCGCACCGGCGGCGAGCAGGACCTCGCGCGAGGCGAACGCGATGCGCGGGCGGCCGTCGACCACGTGCTCGACGCCGGTGCAGCGCCGTCCGGCGAAGAGCAGCTGCCGGGCGCGGGCACCGGTGAGGACGGTGAGGTTGGGGCGGCGCAGCGGTTTCAGGTAGGCGGCGAACGGGCTCTGCGGGGTGAAGCCGACGAGGTTGACCTCGGTGCGCGCCACGCCTTCCGCGACCCGGCCGTTGCCGTCGGCGGTGAACGGCGCACCGACCTCTTCCGCCGCGCGGTAGCAGGCGTCGTAGAACGAGCCGGGCTCGGCCATCGGCGCCGGTGACACGACCACCGGGCCACCGCGACCGCGCCACCGCGGGTCCATGCCCGCGGCGTGCTCGGCGCGTTTGAGGTGCGGCAGCAGGGTCTGGAAGTTCCAGCCGGTGGCCCCGGCCGCCTCCCACGCGTCGTAGCTGGAGCGGTGCGCGCGGACGTGAGCCGTGGGCGTGTCCGGGGTGTCGTGGTGGCCGGCTTCGAGCAGCAGGACCGTGTGCGCCGGGTTCTCCGACAGGCGCGCGGCCAGCACGCAGCCCGCCGTGCCACCGCCGACGACGACGAAGTCGTAGTCGCTCATCGCCGCGCTCCTCGACCGGAAACGGGCATGGCGAACAGGGCCAACAGCGTGGCTGGCATCGGTGCTCCCTGGGGTTCGTCGACCGGCCGGCTGGCGGCCCGACGCCACCCACACGGACAGCGGGCCGCGGCGGTTCAGCAGAACCCCGGAAATTTTTTCCGGGAGGTCAGCTCCCGGCGAACACCTCGGTGAACGCCCTCAGCGCGGGGCTGTCCCGCTGCCGGTCGAACACCGCGAACACCACCTCGTCGAAGAAGCGGCACTCCCGCAGCGCGTCGTGGAACGCCCGTGCCACGGTCGCCGGGTCGTTGGCGAACACACCGCAGCCCCACGCGCCCAGGACGAGCCGCCGGTGGCCATGGGTGGCCGCGACGTGCAGCACCCGGACCGCGCGCCGGCGCAGCTGCCCGGGAACGGCCGGCGCGCGTTCGGGCTGCGTGCGCAGGATCGCGCCCAGGTTCGGCGCGGCCGCGGTGAGGAACGACACCGGGTACGGCCGCGGCAGGAGCTCACCGCGGTCGTCGCGGAACACCGGCACGCCCGGCGAGTGGATGACCCGGTCGCTGTAGGACAGGTCGTCGTGCGCGCGGTGGTGGGCGTAGAAGTCGCCGGCCGCCAGCAGGCACGGGTACAGCGCCGACGCCCGCGCGACGCTCTCCTCCTGGGCCTGCGCGCCGTTCAGGAAACCACCGCCGGGGTTGCGGGCGGAGGCGAACACCAGCGCCGCGACGTCCCCGCCCAGCCGCCGGGTCGCCACCAGCGTCGACTCGGCGGTGACCTCGACGCGCGGCGGACCGCCCTGCTCGGGCAGCGGCACGACGTCTTCGGGGACGTACAACCGCGTTCCGCTGACCGCCGGGGCGACGTCGACCGGCACGGTTCCCGCCGCGGTGCGGTAAGAACCGCTCTGCGCGATGGCCACGGTCTCGTGGGCGATCGCTCTCAGCCTTGTGCTCATGATGAGCCGATTGTGGCCGCACGGTTTCCGCGCGGCCAAGCGAGTTTCAGCCGGTGCGCGCGTAGTGCTCGGCGACCGCGGCGAACGCCGCCTTGGGTTCCCACGACCCGTCCTCGCGGACCTTCACGATGCCCGGGCTCGCCATGTCGAGGTCGCGCCGCGGGTCACCGGGGCGGTGCGGGAAGTCGTTGAGCGCGAACAGGTACACGAACGCGCTGTCGACCCGTTCCACCTCGAGGACCGCCAGCACCTCGCGCAGGTACCGCGCCTGTTCGTCCTCATCGCGCTCGTAACCGGCCTTGATCCCCACCGGCCGCCCGTCCCGGTCGTGCTCGACGATCTCCATGCTGCGCGGCGCGACCGCACCCGACCCGCGCCACGCCGCCGTGCCGAACCCGGTGATCGCGACCGGTTTCCCCTGCGCCACAACGGACCGGATGCCCTCGGCGTACCGGTCGGCGACCTCGGCCGAGCGGATCAGCTCCAGTGACACGACGTCGAACAGGTCCCAGTCGACCCGTTCGAACGGGATGGCCGCATAGGTGACCCGCCCGTGGAACACCTCGCGCACCCTCGTCACCGCGTCCGCCAGGAACTCGTTCAGCCGGGTGGCCGCCTCCGCCATCCGCGCGGGGTTCCCCAGCAGCTGCCCGACGCGGTCCAGGACGTCGTCACCGGGGGTGAACCCGCGGTTCATGATGCTCAGCTCGACACCGGTCACGAACACGACCTCGGCGCCGTCCGCGCGCACCCGTTCCGCCCGCTCGGCGCAGTCGGCGAGCAACGCGGTGAGCTGCTGCGCCGTCAGCTCCAGCGGGTACGGCGAGAACCAGACCTCCAGTCCCAGCTCGGCCGCCCACCGGGCAGCCCGCTCCAGCCGGTCCGGGTCGCCGCCGACCAGGTGCACGGCGGTGCAGTGCAGCTCGTCGCGGATGACCCGCAGGTCACGCCGCACCGCCTCCGGGTCGAACACCGGCAACGAGTTCTCCCCCTTCAGCACGAACCCCGTGCTGTACGCGATTCCCCTGCCCCGCATGGCCGTTCTCCTCCGCGTCGGTCGACGCCGCCGAGAGTAGCCGCCATTCTTGCGTACGCGCAACTTTGCGTGTTCGCATGAAACACCAGCCGAGGAAGGCCAGCCCGAGCCACACGTAGGCGTTGCCGGCGAGGTGCTGCCACCACGTCCACCGCAGCTCGCGATCGGCCTCCTTGGGCAGCCACCAGTGCACGCCGGCCGCGAAGAGCAGCACGACCGCGACGCGCACCCGGCCGTGCAGCAGCGGGACCGCGAGCGCGACCCACGCCCAGTGGTGCGACCAGGACACCGGCGAGACCAGCAGGCCGGTGACGGCGACCGCCACCACGGCGGTCAGGTCGTCCCGCAACCGCGGCAGCACGAGCAGCAGCACCGCGACCACCGCCGCGCACAGCACGACCCACAGCGACTCCGGTGCCTGCGCCCGCACCAGCAGCCCGCGCAGCGACTGGTTCGCCGTGTACGCGAGGCCGCCGACGCGCTGCGGGTCGAGCACGGCGTCGAACCAGAACCGCCGCGACTCCCCCGGCGCCAGCACCCAGCCGACGGCAGCGCAGCCCGCGAACGCCGCCACGGCGGTCGCCACCGCGCGCCACCGCCCGCGGCACAGGAAGAACAGCACGAAGACCGCCGGCGTCAGCTTCACCGCGGCGGCGAGCCCGACCAGCAGCCCGCGCGGCCACGGGGTGCGCGGCAGCAGGCAGTCCAGGGCGACCAGGCCCAGCAGCACGAGGTTGACCTGCCCGAGGTCGAGCCCGCCGCGCACCGGTTCCAGCAGCAGGCACGCCGCCGCCAGCCCGAACCCGGCCCGCGGCACGGTGCCCGGCGCGGCCGCCCGGCTCACCGCGACCTGGCACGCGAGCGTGAACAGCACGATCCCGGCCGCCGCCCACGCCACCGCGGCGACCACGAGCGGCAGCGGTGCCAGCAGGCCGAAGAGAGCGGCGGCGAACGGCGGGTAGGTGAACGGCAACCCCCGCGGGCCGGGGAAGTCCGGTCCGTAGAGGCCCTCGCCCGACCACAGCGCCTCCCCGCCCGCGAGGTACACCCGCAGGTCCAGCGAACCGCCGTGGGGAACGCGTGCCGCCACCCACACCAGCACCCCGGTCGCGACCGCCGCCCACACCCAGCGGAGGTCGATCCGCACCACCCACCGGGGAACCACCTGATCCAGCACCGCCCGCGCCCTCCCGCCGTCCGACGTGGACGAGCGTGCCGATCACCGGCACCCGGCCGGATCGGTCGGCGGGCCGGGAAAAGTCGTGCTTTCAGACGGCAACCCGGGCGGAGGTCGGTCGTTCGGCCGAGGCAGGGGCCGTCCGCCGCTGGTGCGACACTTGCGCACCATGAAGCGATTAGCCGCACTCCTGCCGGCCCTGCTCCTGCTCCAGGCGGCGCCCGCCCTCGCGGCGGACACCCCGTACGCGATGATCCACTCGCCGAGCACGGGCACCTCGGTACCGCTCAACACCCCGCTGGTGCTCGCCGGTGGCGCGGTCAACGGCGAGTCCGGCGGCGTCACCACCGTCGAGTTCTCCTCCGACGGGGTCAACTGGACCTCGCTCGACGCGCGCACCGAGACGTGGTCGACGGTGCTGTTCCCGAGCGTTCCCGGCCCGGTCACGATCTGGGCGCGCGCCCGCACCGCCTCGGCGCTCGGCGCGGTCACCGCCTCGACCACCATCCACGTCGGCGGCAGCACCACCCCGCCGCTGCACGGCGACACCAAGCTGGTCCTGCCGCCGCAGCCGGGCCATCCGGCCGAGCTCGACCCCGACCTCGCCGCCGTCGAGCTCGGCCTGCGCACCCGGTTCGACCGCGCGGGCTCGGTCCCGGCCGTCGTCCTGCGCCGGGGCGGCTACACCGGTCCCGTGACCGCACGGGTCTGGGGACCGGACGGCACGCTGCTCGCGCAGCAGGCCGCGCCCGGTGCCGCGCACTCGCAGCGGATCACCTTCGTCACCCCGGTCCCGGTGCAGCCGGGCGTCGACTACGTCGTCTCCTACTACACACCGGCCGGCGGGTACGTCGCCTCCGAGGGCTACTTCCTCGGCGGCGTGGCGAACGCGCCGTTCTACGCCGGGGTGGAGGCCGGGGTCTACCGCTACGGCGAGGGCGGCGGCTTCCCCACCGAGACGTGGAACGCGAGCAACTACTGGATCGAGCCGATCTTCCGGCCGTGAGCGCAGGCGCCGGTCGCCCGGCGGTGCCGCACCTCGTCGGTACCGCCGGTCAGGTCGAGCAGGCGCACCAGCGGCGCCTCCTCGGCCCGCAGCCGTTCGTCGAGGCGGGCGCCGTGCCAGCGCTGACGCAGCAACCGGTCGTGCGACGCCACGACCACCGCGCCGGGGTAGTCCGCGAGCGCCGCCTCCAGCTCCTCCACCAGCGCGGGCGACAGGTGGTTCGTCGGCTCGTCGAGCAGCAGCACGTCCCACTCGGCCCGCAAGAGCCGCGCCAGCGCGAGCCTCCGCCGTTGCCCCACCGACAGCGCGCCCACCGGGGTCGCGAAGTCGTCCTCCCGGAACAACCCCAGCGCCGCCAGCTCGCCGGCGTCACCGCCGAAGGCCGCCAGCACCGGCTGTCGTGGTTGTGCGACAACGGTTTCCTGCGGCAGGTAGCCGACCGCACCGTGCCGCTCGACCGTGCCGCTGTCCGGTCGCAGCACCCCGGCGAGCACGTCGAGCAACGTCGACTTGCCCGCACCGTTCGGCCCGGTCACCAGCAGCCGCTGCCCCGCGTCGACGGTCAGCTCCGCCAGCGCCAGCCGCTCGCCGACCACCACGTCCCGCAGCTCCAGCACCGCGCCCTCGCGCACCGCCGCGTCGAGCGGAGCGTTGAGGTGCAACGGGTCCGGTGGCCTCGGCACGGGTGCGGCGCGCAACCGCTCCAGCCGTTCGGAGGCGCTGCGCACCCGTGTCCGGACGGACGCCTGCACCCGCCGCCCGTCGCCGTTGTACTTGCACTTGTTGTGGTCGGGGATCGGGCGGCCGGGCGCGACCCGGTGCGCTGTCGTGCCACGCCACCGCGTCCAGTGGCCGACCTCGCCCGTCCACTCCGCGTACGCCTGCTCCCACCGCTGCCGCGCGGCCCTGCGTTCGGCGAGGTAGCCCGCGTACCCGGCGCCGTAGCGGGCGGTGGTCCGCCGGTCGCCGTCGACCTCGACGATCGTGGTGGCCACCCGTTCCAGCAGCAGCCGGTCGTGCGTCACCACGACCACCGTGCCGCGGTGGGCCAGCAGCCGTTTCTCCAGCCACCGCAACGCTTCCCCGTCGAGGTGGTTGGTCGGCTCGTCCAGCAGCAACAGCTCCGGTTCCGCCGACAGCACGCCCGCGAGCGCGAGCCGGGCCCGTTGCCCGCCGGACACCGCGCCGAGCTCGCGGTCCCGGCCGATCCCGCCGACCCCGAGCGCCGACATGGCCGCCTCGACCCGCGCGTCGGCCGTGTACCCGCCGCGCAGCTCGAACGCCGTGAGCAGGTCGCCGTACTCCGCGAGCCGCTGCTCCCGCGCCGCGACCGCGATCCGCCGTTCCAGCGACCGGAGGTCGGCCAGCGCGGAGTCGACGGCGTCGCCCACGGTCGCGCCGGGCGGCAGGTCGAGCACCTGCCCGAGGTGCCCGACGCCCTGCGCCACCACGGTGACCTCGCCTTCGTCCGGGGTGTCCACCCCGGCGGCCAGCCGCAGCAACGTCGACTTGCCCGACCCGTTCTCACCGACGACGCCGACCCGCTCGCCCGGCCTGACCGTGAGCGAAACGTCGTCGAACACCCGCCGGTGGGCGAAGCTCTTGCTGATCTTCTTCAGCGTCAACTGACCTGACATGACACCACCCACTACCGAGAGGAGGAAGTTCGGATGCACGGATGTGGTGTCAGAAGATCATGTGGTCAAGGCTCCCATACGGTGTACGAGAGCGCAACCGCACACCGGTCCTCGTACCCGGCGAGCCGGTTTCGTCCGTGGCGCTCGGCCGGTCGTTCCTGTGGACAGTGCTGTTCGGCAGGCCATGACGCGAGTCCACACAGGACCTCGAACCGCCTGCCGGACAACGGTGTCCGGCAGGCGGAAACCGGACCGGTCGCCACCTGCGAAAGTAGGGTCCACAGCCTGCTGACGTAGGTGATCCGGACCACTTCCGCGCAGTATCGTCAGGGAGGTGAAAGCCGCCGGCGACCTGGCACTGGTGCTGCTCGTCGCAGCCCTGGGCACGTGGCGCGAGCTGACCGCGCCCGCACACCTGGTGGCCGCCCCGACCGCCGCCTACCTGGCGGTGCACCTGCTCGCCGCCGCCGCGCTGTGGTGGCGCCGTTCCCGCCCGCTGACCTCGGCCACGGCGGTCGGGCTGCTCTGCCTGCTCGCCCCGAGCTACGCCGCGTTCCCGGTTGCCGTCACGGTCGCCACCCAGCCCCGCCGCCGCTGGGTCGCCGCCACGCTGCCCGCGGCGTGGGCGCTCGGCGCCTGGTCACCGGACCCCACCACCCCGGCCCTGCTCGTGATCGCCGCCCTCACCGGCCTGCACCAGGGCACCCAGCACCGCCTCAGCCAGGCCCAGGCCGCTCAGGCCCTGCTGCTCGAACAGGCCCGCGCCGACGAACGCACCCGCCTGGCCTCCGAGATGCACGACGTCGTCACCCACCGCCTGAAGCTGGTGGTCCTGCACGCCGGTGCCCTCCGCATGGCCGCGCGGACCGACGCCGTGCGCAGGGCCGCCGACGACCTGCGCACCGCGGGCCTGAAGGCCCTCGAAGAGCTGCGCGACCTGGTCGGCGTCCTGCGCGCGGGCCGCACCGCCCGCATCCCGGACGTCCTGCCCGACGAGCTGTCCAGCCTCGTCGCCGCCACCGGCCTCACCGTCACCCTGACCGAGCACGGCGACGCCGACACCGTCTCCCCCGCCGTCCGCCGCACGATGTACCGCGTCGTCCAGGAGTCCCTGACCAACGTCCACAAGCACGCGCCCGGCGCCGAGACCGCCATCACCGTCCACTGTGGACCGAACAGTGTCCGCGCCGTCATCCGCAACACCCCGCCCGCGACCGCCCCCGGTCCTCTGCCGACACCGGGCACCGGCCTGCTCGGCCTGCGCGGCCGCGTGGAGATGGTCGGTGGCACCCTGACCGCCGGCCCGACGTCGGACGGCGGCTACGAGGTGGACGCCGTACTACCCGCGTTCGTCCCGACCTAGCTTCACCGGCGTCTGCCTGTGCCACGGACGAGGGCTCTGGAGCGGGGCTAGAGCTCGTCGGACGCGCGGGCCGCCCGGCAGGCCAGGTGCACGGCCAGTCGCTCGTCGGCGTTCAGCAAGCTCACCCCGAGCAGCTGCTCCGCCCGGTTGATCCGCTGCGACACGGTGTTGCGGTGCACCTTCAGCCGCACCGCGGCCGACGACGTCACGGACTCCTCGTCGAGGTACACGGCGAGGGTCCGCAGCAGCTGCCCGTCCTCCACCCCCACCAGCGGTTCCAGCAGCCGGGTCGCCTGCTCGACCAGCGCCGGCGTCTCGGCCGCCATCGACAGCAGCCGCCGCACGCCGAGCTCGTCGATGTGCACGACCTTCGCCGTGCCGGTCATCGCCGCCGCCTCACGCGCCTCCGCGAGCGTCCGCCCGACACCGGCCGCCCCCGGGTGCGGCCGGCCGATGCCCGCCACCAACCGGCTCGGGCCGAGCGCGGCGGCGATCCGCGCGGTCAGCTCGCGGTGCTGCGACTGCGGTGGCTCCGAGTCGTTGGTGAGCCAGAACGACCAGCCCTCCGCACCCTCGACGAGCTGGCCGTGCAGGCCGCGGCGGGACAGCTCGACGCGCAACCGTTCGGTGTGGCCGGGGTCGTGCACACCGGGCACCGGCGGGGGCGCCACCACGTGGACGCCGGTGTGCCAGCCGTCGAGCCGCCACCCCGCGAGCACCGCCTGCTGCACCAGCAGCGGCGGCACGTGGTCACCGGCCGCGAGCAGCTCCGACAGCAGCGAGCCGCGGGAGCGGGCCCTGCGTTCGGTCTCCAGCCGTTCGGCGGCGACCCAGCTGCCCAGCGCCCAGGACGCGACCTGGCTGATCTGCAGCACCGTCTGCGCCCAGCGCCGGTTGCGTCCGCCGGCGTGCACGACGAGCCACAGGTGCACGTGACCGGTGCGGTCGGTCTCCACCGGCACGGCGGCGGCGAAGCCCTCGGCCAGCTCCACGGTCGTCGCGACCGAACCCACCAGCACGTCGGCGGGCAGGCCCGGTGGGGCCAGGCCCTCGATCGCGGTGCCGTCGGCGCTGATCACCGCGCACGTCACGTGCAGCTCGCCGGACAGGATGGTGACGACCGACCGCGGGTCGGGGCGGGACCGGCCCAGCCGCGCGGTGACGGCGACGAGCAACCGGGCCGCGACCACCTCGGGATGGCGGACCGCGGTGCGCAGCGCATCGGCCACCAGCAGCGGATCGGCGGCACCGGTCTGCAGCAGCGGCACGCCGAGCCGGTTCGCGAACGACAGCGTCGCGGCGGACGGCGGCTGGTGGGTGCCGGAGACCGGCCGCACCAGCACGACGGCCCGCACGTCCGCGCTGTAGGCCCTGCGCAGCGCCACCTCGACGAGGTACGGCTGGTTCCCGGTCAGGATCACCACGTCACCGGCGGCGCACGCCTCCACCGCGGTCAGGTCCGCCGCCAGCCGCACGTCACCGACCTCGACGTCGAGCCCACGTCCACCGGCGAGCAGAGAGGCGTCGTCGAGCACGCCGATGTCGAGCAGGTCCCGCACGGTCAGCGCGTCGGCGTCGTCGATCACCGGGCGGCCCCGAAGGGCACGTAGTCGAGGTCGTAGCCGAACGCCCGCGGTTCCACCCGGCCGAGCACGTCGCCGTGCAGCCACTGCGCCGGTGATGGGAGCGCTACCACGTCGACCACGGCGCCGAACGTGAGCCGCTCCGCCGACACCGGCGTGCCCGACTCGGCGTCGAGGCAGCAGAGCAGGTCGGGCGTCGTCACGAGGGTCTCGCCGTCGGCCAGCGCGGCCAGGTACTCGCCCTGCATCTCCAGGCGCACGTAGGCGTCGTCGTCGTCCAGCAGCCGCAGCGCCGCCGTCCCGCGCGGGAAGTCACCGCTCGACTCGCGCCAGACCTCGACGACCTTCCCCCGTGCCACCAGGAACCCGCCCGACTCCGCGGCCCTGTCGGCGACGGGTGCGGTCCGGTGCGACCAGATCTCCCCCAGCCGCAACGCCCGCATCAGCGAGCCCGTCACGCCCGCGCCGAGCGCGTCCCCGAGCCGCAACGGCTTCGCCACCATCATCGCCCAGCCGCCGAAGTCGACCATGACCGTGCGCGCGAGCTTCTCGATGCCGGTCGCGTCGAGCACGGCCCGGTTGCCGCCGGGTTCGGTGATGGCCAACGGGGTCGTGGGCAGCCCGGCCGCGTCGTAGGTCGTCTGGTCGATCCGTGGGAACGCTCTCCCCATCCCGTCCACGTCGACGTACGGCAGGCCCAGCCGCGCGGCCAGGATGAGCGGCAGCAGGCCGTTGCACCCGCCGACCTCCCACCCGATCACGGCGGTCACGGCTGTGTCGTCGTGACCCCGCAACGCCTTGAGCGCCTCCTCCGCCTCCCGGCCGGACGGCAGCTTCTCGATCACCACCGACGGCGCACCGATCAGCCCGACCCGCGCGCCGTGCCCGTCCGGGTCCGCCTCCTCCGGCGACAGGACGGTGACCGGGCCGCTCTCCCGCAACTGCTGGCGCAACATGGCCGCGAAGGCGTGCGTCTCGCGTTCCCCGCCGCCCCCACCGCTGCCGAGCACGACCACGCCCAGCGCGAGCCGGTCGACCTCGTCGGGCTGGAGCAGGTGCATGCGCGGAACAGTAGTGCCGCGCCGTGCGGGCGAGAAGCTCCCGCGACGGCGCGTCCGGGGCGGTCAGGCCGGTCCGAGCGGCTCGTACCCGTGCGGGTAGCCGAACGCCGACGGGCCCACCAGCGCAAGCCCCTCCGGCGTCCGCCAGCGCGGGTGGCACGGCGCTCCCACGACGACCACGCGCTGCCCGTACCGCAGCCGCTCGCCGGGGACCGGTTCGCCGTCGGCCTCCAGCACGCAGATCAGGTCGGGCACGGACGCCACCACCACGTCGTCGAGGGTGGCCACGAGGTGCTCGTTCTGGAACGCGAGCCGGAAGCGCGACCCGTCGTGCGCGCCGGACCCCTCCAGCAGCGCCTCGCCCCTGGCGAAGCCGGGGTCGTTCTCCCGCAGCACGCCGGCCACCTTGCCGGTGAACAGCACCCGCCCGCCGAGGTGGTCCGCCACGGCCGCGCACGGGTCGGCGTGGTCGCGCCGCGCCTGCTCGACGAGCCGCCCGAGCCGGGCCGCGCGGGTCAGCGTGCGCGGGATGACGGTGCCGCGGGCCTGCGCACCGGACATCGGGAAGCTGCACAGGACCGCCGTGCAGCCCATCCTGACCGCCGCCGAGCGCGCGAGCCGTTCGGCCCAGTGGTTGTCGAGCACGTCGAGGACGACCGAGTTGCCCTTCTCGTCCGCGACCGCGAGCGGCTTGGCCTGCACGCCGTCGAGCGTGCACACCACCATCTGCACCATCGGGAACGCGCGGCCCATGCAGTCCGCGTCCAGCACCGGCAGCCCGAGCGCGGCGGCGACCGGGAACGGCGCCAGCGAGTTCATCCCGCCGACCTCGATCGGCAGCACGTGCGTGATCGGGCGGCCCAGCTCCCGTTGCAGGGTCCGGAAAGCCGTCACCGCCTCGGTGCCGGAGGGCAGCTTCTCGACCATCACGGTCGGGGCGCCGATCATGCCGATGCCGGCCACCAGCGCGTCGTCGGGCACCTCGTGCGGCTCGACCGCGAGCACCGGCCCGTGCTCCCGCAGCGCCTGTTCCGCCACGAGCCGCCCGATGTAGGGGTCGCCACCGCCGCCCGCGCCCAGGATCGCCGCGCCACGGGCGAGGTACCGCAGCTCCTCGACTCCGATCTCACGCACGGGCCCTCCTCGGCAGGCCCTCCAGCACGAGATCGCCCACGGCCCGCGCGCGCACTCTGCTCGCGTTGCCCGGCAGGTAGGCCAACGGGATCTCCTCGACCTCCACGATCCGCACGGTGTCCGCCTTCGCGCCCGCGGCCACCGCCTTGTCCACGGCCTCCTGCCTGGCCGCGTCGAGCACGTCGCCGCGCCGTGCCGGGTCGATCGTGAACACGCGGTCCACCTCGCCGCCGACCTGCGCGATCGCCGCGCCGATGGCGTTGGCGAACCCGTGGTGCTCCGGCCGGACGAGCTCGCTGACACCGGCGAGCTCCTCCGGCACCAGGACGCTGCCGCCCCCGACCAGCACGACCGGCACCGGCGTCGGGCTCGCGCGCATCCGGTCGACCAGCCCGGTGATGCGCTCGCCGGCGTGGCCGAGCACCGCGGTCACCAGCGAGCGGTCCAGGTGGCGCACGAGCGAGGCGTCGCCGATGTCCGCGCGCCCGGCGGCGACGGCGACGTCCGTGGCCGTCAGCGTGTCACCGCCGAACACCAGGGCCTTCTGCGCCAACCGGAATCCGACGCTGTCCGGTCCGACGAGGACGCCGTCGCGTTCCCGCACGACGCTGCCGCCGCCGAGGCCGACCGACAGCACGTCGGGCATCCGGAAGTTCGTGCGCACCCCGCTGATCTGCACCTGGGAGGAGGCCTCGCGCGGGAAACCGTTGTGCAGCACGCCGACGTCGGTCGTGGTGCCGCCGACGTCGACCACCACGCACTCGTCCAGCCCGGACAGGAACGCGCCGCCGCGCATCGAGTTCGTCGGCCCGGAGGAGAAGGTGGCGACCGGGTAGCAGCGTGCGTGCTCCAGGTCCATCAGCGTGCCGTCGTTCTGGCTGAGGAAGAGCGGCGCGTCGATGCCCTGTGCCGCCAACGACTCCACGAGCCCGTCGGCGATCTGCGCGGCGAGCTCGCGCAGCGCGGCGTTGATGATCGTCGCGTTCTCCCGCTCCAGCAGGCCGAGCCGGCCGAGCTCGTGGGAGAAGCTGACCACCAGGTCCGGCACCTCGGCGGTGAGGACCTCCGCCGCCTGGCGTTCGAGGTCGCCGTCGACGAGCGAGAACACCGAGGAGATCGCGACCGACCGCACGCCCTTCGCGGCGATGTCGGCGGCCACCGCGCGCAGCTCGTCGTGGTCGAGCGGCGAGATCAGCCGGCCGTCGTACTCGTACCCGCCGTGGCACAGGTAGGCGTGCCCGCCGATCACCCGCCGCAGCCGGTCCGGCCAGTCGACGAACGGCGGAAGTGCTTTCGTGGCGGGAAGTCCGAGCCGCACGGCCGCGGTCTGCGCGAGGCCCCTGCCCTCGACGAGGGCGTTGACGAAGTGCGTGGTCCCGATCATGACCGCCCGCACGGCCGCGGGTTCGAACGCGCACGCCGCCCGCAGCCCGCCGACCGCGGCGACGATGCCGGTGGTGACGTCGGCGGTCGTGGTTCTCTTGCACTCGGCCAGGACGCGGCGTCCGTCAACGAGAACGGCATCGGTGTTCGTGCCGCCGACGTCGATACCGATGTGCATGTACGAACCCCTCAGACAGCGGTCGCTTCCCCGGCCACCCTACGGTTCGTGGCACGCCTGCACCGCATGCGCAGCAGGTCCAACCGGCCAGCTGAGACGTAGAGCGCGAACGCGAGCAGGAGCGCGTTCACACTGGGCTGGCCGAACGGGACGAGCTCGCCGACGACGGCGGAGGCGGGCCAGATGACCACGGTCGCGGGCACCCACGACGGCGCCGACCTGGGCACGCGCGGCCGGGTGGAGATGATCTCGTTGCGCCACCGCCGCACCACGTAGTACTCGGCGATCATGATCCCGGCGACCGGCGGGAACACCACGCCGAGCAGCACCAGGAAGTGCGTGAACTGGTGCAGGATTCCCGCTGCGGCCAGGAAGCTGCCCGCGCAGCCGGCCACGACGGTCACCTGCGCCCGGCTGATCCGCCGGTCGAACACCGCGTCGAAGAAGTTGCCGAGCCCGAGCGAGGCGGAGCGGAGGTTCCAGTCGTTGACCTTCAGCACCACCGCGACGACGACCAGCACGCCGACCCAGCCGCCCGACCGGCTGACCGCGCCCATGACGTCGGTGGTGCCGAGCCCGTGCGCGAGGAGCACGCCCGCGCACCCGGCGACCCACTGCCCGGCCGTGACGCCGAGGACGGTCTGCTTCACCACGTCCGCCGTGGACCGGTTGAACCTGGTGGTGTCCGGCGCGATCGCGGCACCGAGGACGAAGCTGCCGACGACCAGCGTGACCGCGGTCGGCAGGCCGATCCCCGGTCCCGGCGCCGGTGCCGCCACCGCCGCGGGGACGTCGGCGACGTTCGCGTGCACGACCCAGAAGACGAGGAGGAGATAGGCGGGCACGGTCAGGTAGGCCGTCCACGCCCTCCACCGCACGCCGAAAGCGGCGATGACGGTGACCGCGAGCCCGAACACCAGCGACCACACCGGCGCCGGCAGTCCCGCGACCCCGGCGAGCGCCACCCCGGCGAGCCCCGTCTGCACCCCGAACCACCCGGTGGCGGCGAGTGCGACGACCAGCCCGAGCACGGCCGACCCGGCGTGCCCGAACCCGGTCCAGCGGCTGAGGACCGCCGTGGGGAGCCCTTCGCGTTGCCCGATCACGCCGACCGCGATGGCGAGGACGTTGAGCAGCACGGCGCCGATCGTCAGCGCGAGGAACGCGTCCCAGAACTCCATGCCGAACCCGAGGGTCGCGCCCAGCAGCAACTGGCTCAGCGCGGAAGTCTGCCCGAAGCGCTGGGTCGCGACCGACAACCACGGGTGCCGCGCCTGGTCAGGGACACGGGTGAGGGTCTGGTCGTCATGTCCGAGAAGAGCGGCCATGATCGTCCCTCCGCCCTGTGATCGACAACTCGGACAGTAATGGCGGAGTCACGATCGAGCTACAGACAATCTGCACAGTCGGCCGAACCAGCACGTTGCGATTCGCACAGCCCTAATTCATGGCGAGCCCGATGCGCCTGCGCGCCACCAGCCGCGTGTGGTGCACGTCCGCGCTCACCGCGAGCCCCGGCCGCCGTTCGAACCGGTCGTAGCTGCGGGAAAGCAGCCAGTGCGCCGCTTCCGGTGGAATCGCCTGGAGCCGCACCTGCTCCTCCACCCGCGCCAGCGTCTCCTGCACCTGCCGCGTCAGGAACGCGTGCCGCGTGAGGCTCCCGCTGATTTCGTCGATCATGAAAACCATGGCGTGCGGCTCGTCGTCATAGGCATAGGTGCACATCAGTGCGAGATAGCCCGCGTCGATCGAGCGGTCCCCGATCCAGCACTCCCCGAACACGAGCCGCCCGAGGTCCCACGGCGGCCGTTCCTGCTCCCGCGCAGCCTCCCGCGCCCACGCCCCGACCCGTCCCGGCACCAGGTGCCCCAGCGCCGTGAGCAACGCCCCGCTGCGCCGGCTGGGCAGGTCGGCCAGGTGCCGGACGACGACCTCCCAGAACTGCTCGTCGTGCGCCACCGCCCCCACCGCGGCACTGACCCGCAGCTCGACCTCCAACGGGTCCGTGAGCTGCGGCAACGGCCGTCCGACGGCCACCACCGCCTGCTGCACCGGGTTCAGCCTCGTCCGCACGGCCGGAGGTTAGCCCGATCGGCGCAACAGCACGCCGTTGTTGCTCCCCGGCGCCCCCTGGTTCACCACATCGTGATCACCGCGCGCAGCCCGTCGACCAGCACGTCCCCCGGAACCTCGAACCGCACCCCGCCCTGCGCGCCGATCACCACCACGACCGGTTCCGCGACCGCGTCGGCGACCACCGCCAGCTCGACCCCGCTGAACCGCTGCCAGTGCGGCGGCCAGTCCGGCGGCACCGCCTTCTCCGACGCGAACGCGTCGATGACGTTCCCGCGCATCACCACGTGCTCCCGCGCCCTGCGCGCCGGGTCCGCGGGCAGCACCAGCTCGGCGGCCAGCACCGCGTCGACCAGCTCCCGCTTCTCCGCCCGCCCGTGCTGCACGAGGTACATCAACGACTCCAGGTCGTTGTCGAAGACCAGCTCCTTCGCCCGGTACCGCGGGTTCGGCACGTACTGCCCGGTGATCTCCCCGCGTTCGTCGACGAGGTAGCGCCCGACCACCGCCTCGGCCACGACCCGGTCGTACGCGGGATCCACCACGTGCAACCAGTTGTTGGGCACGAGCCGCGCCCGTTCCCGCATCTCCCTCGTCACCAGCGGCATGAACATGCACGCATTGTGCCGAACCGTGCGCGGAGAGTCGTGAGGAATGAGAACATCCGAACCGTGACCGACCCGTACGAGTACCTCGCGTCCTTCGAACAGCGCCTCGCCCAGGCCCAGGAACAGGCCACCGCGATCCAGACCGCGTTCCGCGACTCCCGCACCGAAGCCCACAGCCCCGACGGCTCGGTCGCCGTCACCGTCGGCTCCGGCGGCCGCATCGAGTCCCTGCACCTCACCCCGCGCGCCGACGACCTCGGCCACACCACCCTGGCCCGCACCATCATGGACACCATCCGCCGGGCCCAGGTCGAAGCCGCCCGCAAGATCGAGACCACCCTCCAGCCCGTCCTCGGCGACGGCGAGGGCATGGCCTTCCTGCGCGAACAGATCGACCGGGGCATCGCCGTGATCGACCCGGCGGGCACCGTCTCCGAACCACCCGGCCGCCCTGCCCCGCCGCAGGGCGACGACGACGACTTCGGCGGGAACTCGGTGCTGCGATGACCGGAGGATTCGCCGCCCGGTCCGATGCGATCGCCGCGCACGGCAAGCAGTTGGTCAACGCCGTCGCGCCGTCGCTGCAGGAGGTCGTGACGGCCTCCCAGACCAGTCTCGGCCCGAACGTGATGGGCGAGCTCTGCCAGGCCTACGCGTTCATCTTCAACGACGAGCTGGACAAGGCGAAGCAGCTGGTCGGCCTGCTGCCCGCCGTCGTGGAGGCGACCGGCGACCAGCTCGGCAAGACCGCGGAGCTCTACCAGAACACCGACACCGGCAACGCAGGCTCGTTGGAAGGGCTGCACCAGTGAGCGAACCGCTGATCGCGAAGGTCCAGGACGACACGAAGGGGCTCACCGGGGCAGGCCCGTTCGACTCCCTCGAGGACGTGGCGCGCGACGTCGTCCTGCCGTTCCAGGAGGGGAAGGGCCTGGACCCGACGGCACTCGGCATCGACGCCGCCGCGACCGTGATGGACGTGGCCGGCCTGATGGCCGACCCGCTGGGCACCCTGGCCGCGTCGGTCGTCGGCTGGATCATCGAGAACGTCGACTTCGTCCGCGAGCCGTTCGACAAGCTGGCAGGTGACCCACCCGCCATCGAGGCCGCCGCGACCACCTGGGAGAACATCGCCAAGCGCCTCGGCGAGGAGAGGGACGGGTACCAGACCCAGCTCTCCTCCCTCGGTGGCTGGACCGGTCCCGCCGCGGACACCTACCGGATGCGCTGCTCCGTGCTCATCGGCAGCCTCCACCAGACGTCCGAAGCGGCGGCGGCGGTGGCGAACAAGATCAAGGTCGCGGGCGTCTGCGTGGCCGCGACGAGGACCCTGGTCCGCGACCTGATCGCCGAGCTCGCCGGCACCCTCCTGGCCTGGGGCATTCCCGCCGCCGCGGCAGCCGTTCCCACCGCGGGCGCCTCGGTCGCCGCCTTCATCACCCGCGCGGTGACGAAGGCGATCTCCATCGGCACCAAGATCATGAAGTTCCTGACGAAGCTGTTCAAGGCGCTCGACAAGCTCGGCGGACTCGCCAAGGCCGCCGGCGACGTCATGCGCAAGAAGGCCGACGAGCTGGCCGCCCTCGGCAAGTCGATGCCGAACTCGCCCTTTGGCAACCAACGCGCCGGGGAACTCGCGCACGACGCCGCGACGCGGACCTCCCGCGCCGACGGCCTCGACGAGCTCGGCGACAACCTGACCGACGCCGGCACCCGGATTCGCGAGTCCGCCGACAACGCCATGACCAGGGTGGACGACTGGGCGCAGCGCACCAGCCAGAAGGTCGACGACTGGGCAGCCCGCGTGAAGGAGAACGGTCCCAGCCGCAAGCAGGCGATCAAGGACTACTACGAGCGAATGAACCAGCCACCCCTGAGCACACGCCGTGACGACCTGCCCGACCCGCGGACAGCGGTGCAGAACGCGGGTGACCGCATCGACGCACCGCTCAGCAAGGGCCTGCTCGACGGCCAGAACTGGGTCCGCGCCGTTTCGAGCCGCGACATCAGCCACCTCATGCCGAACTGGGGCGACCTGATCGCTCCCACCAAGGAAGGCATGAAGGAGCACAACAACATGTTCGTCGCCGACGACAAGCAGAAGTGGGATGAGAAGGACCGCAGGTGACGAAGTACCGCAAACGCAGCTTCGCCCTCGCGTGGCTCGTCTTCTGCCTTTACGGCGCGGCGTTCCTCGGCAGCTACTGGGCTGACGCGAGCGACGAGGGCAAAGCGGTCGCAACAGCGGACGACATCCAGTGCTCCCGCAACTGGTTCCTGCTCGGCACCCGCTGGAGCTGCTCGGCGACCGTGACCGACGCGGACGGCGCGCAGTACCGCTTCACCAGCGACTCGTCCCTGCTGACCCCGGCGGACATCGGCACCGAGGTCGCGATGGAGAAGTTCACCTCGAAGAAGTCGCCACCGACCTTCACCACCGCACGGGCCGAGTTCGCCCCGATGCCGTGGAACCTCGTCGGCACGCTGGCCTTCATCGCCCTCGGCATCGCCGGCCTCGTCGTGCTGTGGCCACGTGACCGCCTCGGCTGGCCGAAGACCCGCGAGGCACGTCTCGCTGAAGCCCGCCGCCTCCGCGCGCAATGGCCGAAGAACCTCGCTATCGGCGCGCTGGGGCTCTACGGCGCGTTCTTCGTGCACGGCGTCTTCGTCGCCTCGCACATCGACGACAACGGCATCGTCGCCCTTCCCACCGACGGCACCGGCGTCGTCCAGTCCTGCGGCCGCGACTGGCGCTATCTCGGCGCGGTTCGGCGCTGCACCGTCGACGTCACCTCGAAGACCGGTGCCAGGACCACGGAGTCGATCACCTGGTTCACTCCCGGTGACCGCGGTGAGCAAAAGCCGGTGACGCTGGTGGACGGCGCCTGGGAAGCCGTCGACCAGCCCTACGAGAACCGGTTCGCCAAGGCGTTCACGGGGCTCCTGCTCCTCGTCGGCACGGTGGTCGCCAAGCCGCTGACCAACCTCCAGATGGCCCGGCGCCTGGAGAACACCGCCCCAGAACGCGACGCGCTGAACCAGAGATTCCTGTTGTGATCAGGAGAATCAACGGCGAAGCGGCCTACGGCGTAGAAATGCAGGGGCACGCGCAGGACATCCGAACCACGTACTTCTCACGATTGACGATCTGTCTCGACGAAGCGGATCGGCTCGGACACGACGCGTGCTGCATCATCAAGATCCGCGAGGCGTTTCAGCAAGTGCGCGGTCGACGTCGGTATACAACTGTGCGTATTCGATCAACATCGCCGCGCGTCACGTAGCTGGCTACCCCAGAACCATCACCTGGGTCTGCTGCACGGATTGGTGACATCTGAGTTGGCTAGCCGTGAGGCTGGCCTGGGAGGATGTCGCTGTGCCCAAGCCCTACCCCCAGGAGTTCCGCGACGATGTCGTGCGGGTCGCCCGTGACCGCGAGCCCGGCGTGACCGTCGAGCAGATCGCAAAGGACTTCGGGGTGCACCCGATGACCTTGTTCAAGTGGCTGCGCCAGGCCGAGGTCGACGAAGGCGCCAAGCCCGGTGTGAGCCGCGGCGACTCGGCCGAACTGCGCGAGGCTCGCAAGCGGATCAAGCTGCTGGAGCAGGAGAACGAGGTCCTGCGCCGGGCGACGGCGTATCTGTCGCAGGCGAACCTGCCGGGAAAAGGCTCTACCCGCTCGTGAACGAGCTCGCCGCGGACGGGATCCCGGTCGCGGTGACGTGCCGGGTACTCG
>NZ_JBVJRA010000012.1:0-263941 GCF_055608075.1 Lentzea sp. NPDC036949 | reverse complement strand
CCGCCCGAGACGAACTGCGGATCGCGATCGTGACCTGGATCGAGCGCACCTACCACCGCCGCCGACGCCAGACCGCCCTCGGCCGGTTGACCCCCGTCGAATACGAAGCAATTATGGCCACGCCAGCCAGCCAGCCAGGCTGCGTGACTACAACTGTCACCTACTCGTGCAGCAGACCCCCTGTCTGTCACTGGTTGCTACCTCACCGCTTTCCCTCTATCACTCGTTTGGGTATAACCTGATCGGGTGACTGCGGTCACGTTGAGCAATAGCGGGAGAACTGGTGCCACTGGTATGGGGCAAAGCTGCGGATCTGTTACAGGAGTCGCGGCAGGACAAGCTGCACTCACGACTGGGCAAGGCTTACTCCGCGACCTACTTCAGGTCGTTCAGCGCGGGCGAGTACCGGTCGTGGCAGCACAGCCTCAAGGCGCTGCTGGAAGCGTTGGCCGAGGCAGGACTGAGCAACAGCCATGTGCTGCTGGAACACTCGCTGCCGCGTTCGTCACTGCGGGTCGACGCCATCGTGTGCGGCGTCAACCCGGGCACGGGTCGTCCCTCTTACATCTTCGTCGAGCTGAAGCAGTGGAGCCACGTGCACTCGGTCGAGGGAGTTCTCGTCCGGCAGCACAAGAATGATGAGCTCAGGTTGCACCCAGCGGACCAGGTGCGGGACTACTGCCGCTACGTCTGCCATTCGATCCAGCTGGTGGCGGAGGAGAAGGAGCTCGTCAGCGGACTCGCCTACCTGCACAACGCGAGTCGGCGAGACGTGGGACCGCTGCAGCAGTACACCCCTGATCGCTGGGGTCGGATGTACACGAAAGACGACCGGTCCGAGTTGCTGCGGGATCTGGCCCTGCTGCTCGACCGACAGCGCGGTCATGAGGAGAACGTCATCGCCGCGGAGCGGTTCCTGAAGTACCCGGCGCGGCCTTCCGCGCAGTTCATCGAGATCGCCAAGGACGCCATCCACCGGCGTGAGCTGCTGCCGCTGGTGGATCAGCAGATGGCCGCCTACCAGCTGGTGCGGGATGCGCTGACCACGGCGAACGAGGGAGTCCGCAAGAAAGTCGTGGTCGTCGTGGGAGGACCCGGCTCCGGCAAGAGTGCGATCGCCTTGAGCCTGCTGGGCAGCCTCGAGGAACTCGACATGCGCGGGTATCACGCGACGGGCTCCAGGTCGTTCACCGAGACCTTGCGACGCAACCTCGACCCGGAGCGCCGCACGGGAGTCTGGCACCTCTTCAAGTACAACAACAACTTCCGCGAGAATCGCAATCACGGCGTCGACATCATCGTCAGCGACGAGGCACAGCGGCTGCGCCGCTCGAGCACTCCACCGGGGTCGAGGAGGAGCGACGAGAACGCGGAACCCCAGATCAAGGAACTGATCACGGCGGCGCGCGTGCCCGTCTTCCTGCTCGACGAGAACCAGCGGGTGCGGGCCGACGAGGTCGGATCCGTCGCCGAGATCACGAGAGTCGCCCATGAGCTCGGCTGTGAGGTCGAAGAGATCAACCTGCGTGGGCAGTTCCGGTGCGGCGGCAGTGCCGCGTTCGACCGGTGGGTCGACTGCCTGCTCGGGATCGTCGACGAGCCACCCGTCGCCTGGTCAGACCTCGCCTCCGATGATCGATTCGAGGTCCACGTCGGTGACAGTCCACGCGACATGGAGAACTGGCTCCGCGAGCGCAAGAAGGACCGCCAACGGGCACGCATGACTGCGGGCTTCTGCTGGGACTGGCCGTTCGATCGCCGCGCGGAAGAACCCGACATCCAGATCGGGAACTGGCGGCGGTGGTGGAACTTCCGCGAGCCCCAGGAGGATGGGCCCGACCACACCTACTGGGCCACGGAGGAGGGATCACGGCAGCAGGTCGGCTGCGTCTACACCGCTCAGGGGTTCGAGTACGACTGGGCCGGGGTGATCTTCGGTCCTGACCTCGTCTGGCGCGGCGACCGGTGGGTCGCACAACGACACAGGTCCTTCGACCAGAAGGCGAAGAAGGATCCGGGGTTGTTTCCCGAGCTGGTGCGCAATGCCTATCGCGTGCTGCTGACCAGGGGCATGCGCGGCGTCACCATGTTCTCCGTCGACCCGGTGACCCAAGACCACCTTCAGGCGATGGTCGGTCAGCCGAGGAGCTGATCAGCTAACCTCGGGTCGCGGCCCGCCAGGCACCGGATCCCGTAGCTGCCTCCACCCGCGTGTGGATCACGCATGCCCAGGTGGGGGAACGAAGAGTGGCTCTCGTCCGCAGGAGCGCCCAGTCGCTGCTCGAAGACGCGCTGGCAGACCGACTGCACAAGCTGTTGGAAGACCAAGCCCGGATCCAGTTCGAGGCCGGTGTGAGCGTCGGCGAGGTGCGGTCCTGGCAGAACAGCCTGCCTGCCTTCCTCCACGACCTCGTCGACGCGGGTCTCGGCCACGTCGAGGTGCTGCTGGAGCACAAGCTGCCGCACAGTCCGAAGCGGGTGGACGTGGTGCTCTGCGGCCGGAACCCTCAGCACGGCAGGCCTTCGTACGTGCTCGTCGAGCTGAAGCAGTGGTCGAAGGCGGAGCCGTACGGCGACGACCTGGTCAAGGTCGAGTTCTACGCCCAGCCCGTCCTGCACCCGCTCGAACAGGTCCGGCGGTACCGCGAGTACCTGGTGGACTCGACGCCCGCCCTCGCCGACCAACCGGACTCGGTGCACGGAGTGGCCTACCTGCACAACGCCCGGAAAGCCGGCGTTTGGAATATCACGCGCTACGAGGTCGACGAGTTCGGTGAGCTCTACACGCTCGACAACAAGAACGAGCTGATCAACCGGCTCCGCACGTTGCTCGACACCGACGCTGCGACGCGCGACGGTGCCCGTGAGGCCGCCGACGAGTTCCTCGCGATGCGGCACGCACCCTCGAAGCCACTGCTCACCGTTGCGGCAAAAGAGATCCAGGAACGCGAGCAGTTCGTGTTGCTGGACGAGCAGCAGGTCGCGTACAGCCTGGTCCGCAGGGCGGTGGAGAGGGCACGCGCATCGCGCAAGCAGACCGTGGTGATCGTGCTGGGTGGCCCCGGCTCCGGCAAGAGCGTCATCGCGCTGAGCCTGCTCGGCGAGCTCGCGCGGCAGGGCCGGGAGGTGCTGCACGCGACGGGTTCCTCGTCGTTCACCAGCACGATGCGCAAGCACGCCGGCAGCCGCAACCGGCGGGTACAGGCGATGTTCAAGTACTTCAACAACTTCATCGACGCCGATCCGCTCGACCTGGACGTCCTCATCTGCGACGAGGCCCACCGCATCCGCGAGACCAGCCTCAACCGCTACACGAAGCGAGAGGTCCGGGTGAAGGCGCGCAGGCAGATCGAGGAGCTGATCGACGCCGCCAGGGTGCCGGTGTTCCTGCTCGACGAGAACCAGACGGTGCGGCCCGGCGAGATGGGGTCCCGGGTGGAGGTCGAGGCCGCGGCCGAGGCGGCGGGGTGTGACGTGCAGGTGGTGACCCTCGGCGGACAGTTCCGTTGCGGCGGATCGGAGTTCTTCGACGCGTGGGTCGCCAGGCTGCTCGGCGTCACGGGCAAGGCCGCGCAGTGGTCGGAGCTGGTGACGCGCACCGATGACGAGTTCGTGGTCCGCAGCGCCGAGTCGCCGCGCGAAATGGAGTCGTGGCTGCTCGCCCGGCAGGCCGAGGCCGGTGGAACCGCGCGCATCGCGGCCGGGTACTGCTGGAGGTGGAGCGACCCCGTGGTGGAGAACGGGGTGAAGGTGCTGGTGCCGGACGTGCGGATCGGCGAATGGCACCGGCCGTGGAACGCCAAACCCGAACAGCGCGTTCCTGACGTACCGGCGTCGCACTTCTGGGCCAGCGACGAACGCGGGTTCGGGCAGGTCGGCTGCATCTACACCGCTCAGGGGTTCGAGTACGACTGGGCGGGCGTGATCTTCGGGAAGGACTTCGTCTGGCGGAACGACCACTGGGAGGCGCGGCGCGAGCACTCGCACGACCCCGCGGTGAAGAAGGCCGACGAGCTCCAGTTCGCCCGGCTGGTCCGCAACACCTACAAAGTGCTGCTCACCAGGGGCATGCGCGGTGTCTGCGTCTATTCCGAGGACGAGGAGACCCAGGACCACCTGCGGTCGATGGCGCAGTGACGCGAACTATGGCCTGACGGCCCACGATGTCACCCGGAAGAAGTAGGCGCACCCGCTACGGTGGTGCAGGTGACGACGTTTCCGACGGTGCCCGCGGACCTGTTCCGCTTCACCACGGCGCCGAACGCGGAGCTGCACACCGCGGTCCTCCACGTGTTCGGCGAGGCGGCCGAGCGCCTTGAGACCGCTCTCACCACCGACGACCTCCACGAGGAGCTGCGCAGGACGCACCGCCCGGTCGGCGACGAGGAGCTGAAGACCGCTCTCGGGAACCTCGGGCGGTGGGGTCTCACGGAGACGGTCCAGCGGCACGCCGCGCACTTCACGACCGCGGCCGAGTACGAGCGCCACAACGTCGTCCACGTCCTGACCCGCCACGGCGAGGCCGCCGTCGCCGCCACCAGGGAAGCGCTGAGGACGATCACGAGCCGTGGCGCGCTCGACGCCACCCACCTCGACGCCATCGCCGACCGCCTCGAAGCGCTGGCCGCCGCCGAGACGCGCACGAAGGCGACGCTCCGGGAGCTCGAAGCGCACCTGGACGCGTTCCGCACGGACATCGTGCTCTTCGTCGGCGAGCTGCAGCGCGGGGAGCACGTGCCCACCGCCGACACCGTCGGCCACCTGCAGGGGTTCGTCGAGGACCTGGACGCGCGCAAGGACCGCATCCGCCGCGCGCTCGCCGGGCTCACCCGTGATGACCTGCACGAACGCGTCGAGGAGCTCACCGCCTGGTCGCGGCGGCTCGACCGGCTCGAGGACGTCGTCCGCGCCGCCATCGTCGACTTCCTCGGCAAGCTCGACCGGATCGGCGAGCAGCGCCGCAAACCCACCAACACCGCCGCCGACTTCCGGGCGCTCGCGAGCTGGTTCGCGCGCACGAGCGACGACGACGAGGCGCACGCGCTGTTCAACGCGGCGTTCGGGTTGTGGCCGGCCAGGCACGCGCACCTGCAGCACGCGGACGGCGAGCTGATCCCGAGCGCGGAGCCGTGGCACAACACGCCCGCGGTGCCGGTGTCGCCGCAGCTGCGCAAGTCCGGCCGGCAGGAGCACATCGGCGCGACCGGCAAGGTCCGCGACGTCGAGCAGATCCGCCGGGCGCGCAAGGAGCAGGCGCAGCGGGAGCGGCAGCAGCTGGAGCTCGCCTGGCAGCAGCTGCAGACCGACGGCCCGATCCGGATCTCCAGCCTGCAGGAGCTCGACCACGACACGTTCGACCGGCTGCTCGACCTGGTCGGCAGGGCGCTCGGGGCGATGCCGGACAGCACGGGCACCCGCGCGGCCTCCACCAGTGACGGCCGGGTGCACATCAGGCTGCGCAACGCCCGCGGGTGGGCGAAGATCACCACGCAGAGGGGTACGTTGAGCGGCCCGGACTACGTGATCGAAGTGCAGCGCCGATGAGCCGGACCGGGAACCAGCTCGCGCGGTTGGAGAGCGAGGAGGTGGCGCGTGGCATCAGGATGCTGCTCGCGAGCCCGTTGCTGACCGCCGCGCTCGAACCGGACGGCTTCGACCTGGTGCGCCGCCGCCGTGAGCCGATCACGAAGTGGTTCGACTACTACTGCGGCTGGCGGCTGCACGTCGAGCCGCGCGCCGGGTACGCCCGGCTGACCAAGACCACGCAGCGGCCCGACCCGACCCGGCCGGCGCGGCGTGCGCGGTCGGGACGGGCGCCGTTCGACCGCCGCCGCTACACGCTGCTGTGCGTGGTGTGCGCGGAGTTGCTGTCCGGTCCGGCGACGACGATCGGCCTGCTCGCCGACCGCGTGCGGCAGACGACCGCGCTGGAGGGGTTGCCGGTGTTCGACCCGTCCCGCCGGGACGAGCGGTCGGCGTTCGTGGACGTGCTGCTGTTCCTCGAACAGCACGGTGCCGCACGGCCTGTCGACGGCAAGGCGGAGAGCTTCCTCGACCAGCCCGGCGCGAAGGTGCTGTACCGGGTGGACGCCGCGCTCGTCACCCGGCTGCTCGCCGCGCCCGTCGCACCGTCCACAGTGGATGACATCGAGGGCCTGACCCGGGAGAACCGCTACGAGGACAGCTCGGCGGTCCAGCGCACGACCTGGACCCGGCACTCGGTGCTGCGGCGGCTGGTCGACGATCCGGTGGTGTACCGCGACGAGCTCACCGAGGACCAGCGGGCGTTCCTGGCCTCGCCGAGCGGGCGCAAGCTCGTGCACACCGCGGTCGGCATCGCCGGGTGCACGCTGGAGGAGCGCGCGGAGGGCTTCCTGGTCGTCGACGCCGACGCGATCGCGACGGACACGCGGTTCCCCGATGACGACGACCACGCCAAGGTCGCCGCGCTGGTCCTGCTCGACCGGCTCGCCCGGGGCGACGCGACCGAGGACGACCTGGTCGCGGAGACCGACGAGCTGCTGACCCGGTTCCCCAACTGGGCCAAGGCCTACCGTTCGGACGGCGGCGCCGCCCGGCTCGCGCAGGACGGGCTCGCGCTGCTGCGGGCGTTCGGGCTGGCCCGCGTCGAGGACGGCAACGTGAGCAGGCTGCCCGCGGCAGCCAGGTACGCGGTCGAGGAGCTGCATGACTGACCGGTGGCAACCCAGCCGCGCCGGCATCATCAACGTCTGGCGCTACTACGACGAGATCTTCACCTTCCACGAGGGCCGGCTGCTGCTCAGGGGCCCGAACGGCACCGGCAAGTCGAAGGCGCTCGAACTGCTGCTGCCGTACCTGTTCGACGCGAACCTGCGCCCGCACCGCCTGTCGACGTTCGGCAGCGCGGACCGCACCATGCACTGGAACCTCATGGGCGAGGGCGTGCACGGCAGCACACGCGTGGGCTATGTGTGGCTGGAGTTCCAGCAGGGCGAGCGCTGGTTCACCTGTGGCGCGCGGTTGCAGGCGACCACGAACACCAACAACGTCACCACGCACTACTTCACCACCGACCAGCGCGTCGGCGACCTGGCGCTGGTCAACGAGGCCGGACGGCCGCTGACCAGCTCCGACCTCGCGACCGCGATCGGTGAGCACGGCGCCGTGCACCCGTCTCCGGCCGAATACCGCGACACGGTCCGCACGACGTTGTTCCCCGGTGTGAGCGAGCAGCGCTACGACTCGTTGATCACGGCCCTGTTGCAGCTGCGCACGCCGAAGCTGTCCGAGCGGCTCGACCCGAGCGTGCTGTCGACGTTGCTGTCCAGGGCACTTCCGCCGCTGGACACCACTGAGCTCGGGGAGATCGCCGAGGGCTTCGAGCTGCTCGACGGGCAACGCGAGGAGCTGCGGCGGCTCAACGAGGAGATCGCCACGGCCGACGTGCTCGCCGCACGTCAACGCACCTATGCCCAGCGCGTGCTGCGTGCGGCGGCCACGGCGCTGACGTCCGCCGAGGCGGAGCTGGCCGAACGCACCCGTGCCGCCGAGGAGAGCGAGCAGCGCTACCACCAGCAGGTCTCCTACGTGGAGCAGAACGCGGAGCAGCTCACCGCCCTGATCGCGGAGGCGAGCGGGGTCGAGGCCGAGATCACCGGCATCACCGAGCTGCCCGCCTACCGGAAGGGCAAGCAGGTCGACCGGCTGCGCCGCCAGCTCGACACCGCGAGCGCGTGGGCCGCCGCTGCCGCCGCGCACGCCGAGAAGCTGCGCGCCCGTGCCACCGAGGACGCAGACCGGGCGGCCGCGGCCAGGTCCACGGCCGCCGACCGGGCCGAGCACCTGCGCAAGTCCGCCACCGAGGCCGAGCACGCCGCCGAACGCGCGGGCATGCCGTCGGTGTTCGGCGAGCTCGACCGCGGCACCGACGTGCGAGTGCAACGCCAACTGCTCGACGCGGCCGTCGACGCCAGGACCGCGCAGGTCGCCGACGTGCGGCGGGTGCTCCTCGCGCACGAGGTGGCCCTGCACGTGCAGAAGGCGGCGCAGCAGCGGCTGGAGGAGACCCGCGACGAGCTGGCGCAGGCCGAGCAGGCGGAGGTCCAGGCGCAGAAAGCGCACGAGCAAGCGTTTGCGCGCTTCGCGGAGGAGTTCGCGACGTGGGCCCGCGGCTGCTCCGAGCTGACGCTGGCCGACCCCACCGAGATCGTGCCCTCCGCCGTCGTGGAGGCCGCCGCGCTGGCCCGTGAGGAGTTCGCACGCGCCGAGGCGACGTTGCACGAGAGCCGCAACGCGCTGAACCGGCAGCTCTCGCAGTACAACGCCATCCGCGAGAAGCTGGCCAACCAGGTCGACGTGCCACCTCCGGCGCCTTACACCCGCGACCTCGACCACCGGATGACGGCCGCGGGCACCCCGCTGTGGCGTCTCGTCGAGTTCCACCCGGACGTGCCCACCCCGGTGCGCGGGTCCGTCGAGGCGGCACTGGAGGCGTCCGGCCTGCTCGACGCGTGGCTCACGCCGGTCAACTCGTACGGCCTGAGCGACGAGGACCGCTTCGCCGAGCCCCTGCTGGCCGCGCCCGCACCCGGCCGCACTCTGCTCGACGTGCTGACCAGCGAGGACAACCGCGCCCGGCAGCTGCTCGAAGGCATCGCGTTCGGTGAGACCGCGACCGGTCACACGGCGGCGATCGGCGCCGACGGTTCGTGGCGGCTCGCGGCGGCCCACGGTCGCTGGACCAAGCCGGAGCCCACCTACATCGGTACCTCGGCACGGGAGCGGGGCCGTTCCCGGCGCATCGCCGAGCTCACCGCGTCGATCGAGGAGCTCGCCACCGACCTCTCCGGCCTCGACGCGGCCCTGTCGCTGCTGTCCGTGCGCCGCGCGACCCTGGCCGGTGAGATCGCCCGCCAGCCCAGCCACGACCCCCTGGAGCTCGCCGAGGAGCAGCGCACGCGCGCCCAGCTCCGTTGTGCCGCACGGAAAGACGCCGTCGCCGCCGCGACCACCCGGTGCGCGGAGGCCGACCTCGCCGTCACCGAGGCCCTGCGCGCCGTGACCGCGCTGGCGACCGACCTGCCCACGACCGAGCAGGGGCTCGACGCGGTCCTGGCCGCGGTCGCGACGTTCCGCACCACGGGCCAGCGCTGGCTGGACGACCGCCTCGACGCGGCCGCCGCCGAAGCACTGGCCGCCGACGCCGTGGCCCGCGCGGCCACCAGCGCCGAGCTCGCGGAGGAGGCATCCGACTCCGCCGCGACGCAGCAGCAGGAGGCCGAGGGGCTCGCGATCGTCCTGGAGACCGTCGAACGCTCCTCCGGCGCCGAGTACCAGGAGCTGGACCAGCAGCTCGTCACGTTGCGCGCGCAGGCCCGTTCACTGCTCGACTCGCAGGAGGCGTTGCGGCACAAGCAGACCTCGCTCGCGCGCGTCCTCGGCACGTGGGAGGAACGCCGCAAGGCCGACACCGCCCGCGCCTTCGAGGCCACCACGGCCCGTGACGCCGCGAGGACCCGGTTCGGCCACCTGATCGGCAGCCGGCTGCCCGCCGACGCCCTCGTGTCCACATCGGACGCCGCGGGGCTCGTCGAGGAGCTGGCGGACGTCCCGTTCGAACAACGCCTGATCCGCGACGCCGAGGCCCAGCTCAACAACACCGTGCACGACGCACGCCACCAGCTCGCCGGCCGCGTCGACCTCTCCCTCGAACCCGACGACGACGTCACCCTGCTCACCGCCACCGTGAACGGCGTGAGCACCGGCGCCTCCGGCCTGCTGGCCACCCTGCGCTCCGACCGCGACCGCATGCTCGCGCACATCGCCGACAGCGAGCACGCCCTCTTCGACCAGCTCCTCACCGGCGACACCCGCCGTCACCTCGCCCAGCGCATCAGCTCCACCATCGACCTCGTCGACACGATGAACCAGCGCCTGGAGCGCGTGCAGACCGCGTCGAACATCCGCGTGCAGCTCGTCTGGCAGGTGGACCCGCAACTCCCCCTCGGCACCTACGAGGCCCGCGACCTCCTGCTCCGCGACCCCTCCGGCCTCAGGGACGACGAACGCGCGACCCTGCACCAGTTCTTCCGCGAGCGCGTGGAAGAGGCACGCGCCCACGGCACCGCGACAGGCTGGGAACAACAGCTAGCCCAGGTCCTCGACTACACGACCTGGCACCAGTTCGTGGTGAAGGTCGACCGCGGCGACGGCTGGATCCCCGTCACCAAACGCGTCCACGGCGCCCTGTCCGGCGGCGAGAAGGCCATCGTCCTGCACCTCCCGCTGTTCGCCGCGGCTGCCGCCCACTACCAGGCCACCCCGACCGCACCTCGCCTGATCCTGCTCGACGAGGTCTTCGTCGGCGTCGACGCCACGAACCGGGGCCAGCTCCTGGAGCTGCTCGTCGCGTTCGACCTCGACCTGGTCCTCACCTCGGACCACGAGTGGTGCGACTACCAGGAGCTCAGCGGCATCGCGATCCACCAGCTGACCACGGGCACCGACGGCGACGACGCGGTGACGACGGTGCGGTTCACGTGGGACGGCCACAGCCTGCAACCGGACGAGTCGTGACCTGGGGGTGAGAGCGCTTCCAGGTGGTGTTGCGGCGGTTCCCGGAACTCGTGCTCGCCGCTGAGCCCGAGTGGCGGGTGGTGCTTCATCCGAGGCTTGGCGACATCTCGCGTGCGACCGAAGCCCTGACGGCTGCTCGGGCGGCCGACAGGTCGTCGACCGCGTAAATCTCCGGACAGGAGGCGATGACGAGGTCCTTGTCCGACGCAACGGTCAGCAGAGAAACTTTCTCCGACAACGAGCTGGCTTGCCGGACAACTCCCTTGGCGTCGACGCGGATCAGCGTGACCCACGTCTCTGACCAGGGAAAGTCCGCGACGGCGCTGGATTTCCGCAGGCCTTCCACATCGAACTCGGCAAATCTGGGCATGGCACCAAGATTAACCACTGAAGGTTGCGGAAAGCCAAAGATCACCCTTTCACCGCAATGCAGCCAGCAGATGGGACAGGTTGACACCAACGGCGTCGGCCAACCGGCGCACGACTTCTGGAGCGGGTGCCAGCGGGTGGGTGTCGCGGGTGAAGGGCAGGCCCTCGCCGCCGGAGAACTTCGACTGCGGGGTGACCGGCGCGAGGATCGGGTAGACCCGCCAGCGCGGGACCTTGGAGTCCGCCATGGCGAGCGTGTTCTCGTGCCACAGCATCACGGCCGACTGGCGGATGTTCCGCGCGAGCACGCACCCGTAGCCCGTGAGGGTGATGGCGCGGGCGGCGGCGCGGACCGGGTTGCGGAAGTCGCCGTCCACGACCCAGACGCCGTTCATCAGCTCCGCGGACAGCCCTTCGGCCTCCAGCGCCGCGATGGTCTCCGCGTGCTGGTCGTCGGCGGCGGCCGTGGCCAGTTCCACGACCTCCTGCACCTCGGTGGCGGTCACGACGCGTGCGCCGGCCTCCGTCGAGTGGTGCAGCAGCCGTTCGACGTGGCGGTCCTCCGCGTAGGCGGCCCACTCCTGCGCCTTCTCCCACGCCGTGCGCGCGATGACGTCCGCCTCGGAACCACCGCGCAGACGGGCGTCCTGCAGCAGCTGTGCGAGCACCACGGCGATGACGGAGCTCAACAGGCCGTCGTCGCGCGTCTCGTCGTCCTCGGGCACGAGAGAAACGACCAGGTCACGCAGCTCCGCGCGCCAGCTCTCGTCGCCCGCCCACACGCCGACGGCGAGCAGGTTCAGGTAGTGGTCCGCGATGGCCATCCGCACGAGCAACGGCTGACCGGCCGCCTCCCGTGCGTCACGGCGCGCGGTGGCCTTGACCTGCTGCCGTTCCGCGGGGTCCACCGCCGTGACGCGGATCTTGTCGAGCTCGTCGAGGAAGTCGTCCCACCGGTCGTCCGAGAACCGGGCGAAGACGTCGTCCACCTCATACCTCCTGCTGCAGCCGGGCGACGGCCTCGAGTACTCGTCTGGTGCGCGCCACTTCGTGCGCGCGGAACACCGCGGCGCCCGCCACCGCCGCGATCGCAGTCGCGACGAGGGTGCCCTCGACGCGCTCGTGCAGTTCAACGCCGAGGGTCTCCCCGACGAAATCCTTGTTGGACAACGCCATCAGCACCGGCCACCCGGTGGCGACCAGCTCGTCCGTGTGCCGCACCAGCGCGAGGCTGTGCCAGGTGTTCTTGCCGAAGTCGTGCGTGGGGTCGATGAGCACGCTCTTGCGCGGCACGCCCAGGGCGACCACCTTCTCCGCGTGCGCCGTCGTCTCCGCGACGACGTCCGCCACGAGGTCCGGGTAGCTCACCCTATGCGGACGCGTCCGCGGCTTCACGCCCCCGGTGTGCGAACAGACGTACCCGGCGCCGTACTCGGCCGCGACCTCGGCCAGCCTCGGGTCCGCGCCCGCCCACGTGTCGTTGAGCAGGTCCGCACCGGCCTCGCAGGCCAGCCGGCCGACGTCGGCGCGCCACGTGTCGCTGCTGATGATGAGGTCCGGGTACGCGTCGCGCACACGGGCGATGAACGGCACGACGCGGCGCACTTCTTCTTCGGGGTCGACGAGGTCGCCCGGACCGGCCTTCACCCCGCCGATGTCGACGATGTCCGCGCCCTCGCCGACCACGCGGTGGACGGCCTCCATGGCGACGTCCTCGGCGTAGGTGGCGCCCCTGTCGTAGAACGAGTCCGGCGTGCGGTTGATGATCGCCATCACCAGCGCGTGGTCGCGGACGACGGTCCGGCCGCGGAACTGGAGCTCGATCACATCCCGTGTCTACCAGGCGGGCCCCGGCCTGTGCACATGGCGGACGTCTCATACTGCCCTGCGTGGAACTGGTGAAAGCGGTCGACGCGCTGTGGGAGCGGGGATGGTTGCCCTACGACGTTCGCGAGATCGTGTCGCGTTCGCTCGACGAGTCGGCCACCTCGCTCGTGGTGGACGTGATCGCTTCGTCCTGTTCGCCCCATGCCGCGAGCACGGTGCACCCGCGCTGGCAACGGCAGCTGGACGAGATCGGCGCCGCGGTCTGGTGGGAGGGACCGCTGCTGGAGGCGTGGGCGGCACGGCACATCGAGACGGCGTCCTACGCGTCCCGCACGGCCGCGGAGCTGCTCGCGTTCCTGAACCGGCTGCCGACCCTGCCGCGGATCCTGCCGCTGCCCGGTGACGCGCTGAGCGGTCTCGTGCGCGCGGGTGTGGACCCGAAGGTGCTCAACCGGGTGCGCGGGCTGCTGGCGAAGGCCGAGTCGACGTCGTTCCCGGAGGAGGCGGAGGCGCTGTCGGCCAAGGCGCAGGACCTGATGAACCGGCACGCGCTCGAACGGGCGGTGCTGGACGCGGACCTGCCGCAGCTCGCGACGTCGCGGCGGATGTGGCTCGACAAGGCGTACTTCAAGGAGAAGTCGCAGCTCGTGCACGTGGTGGCGGAGGCATCGCGGGCACGTGCGGTGGCCTACGACGGGTTCGGGTTCGTCGCGCTCGTGGGCGACGAGGTGGACCTGGAGATCGTGGAGCTGCTGTCCACGTCGTTGCTGGTGCAGGCAACGCGCGCGATGGTGGCCGCCGGCGGGAAGGAGACCAAGGGCAGCGAGGCGCGGTCGCGGCCGTTCCGCAAGTCGTTCCTGATCGCCTACGCGTCCCGGATCGCGGAGCGGCTGCACACCGCCGACGAGCCGGTGCCGGACGAGCGGCTGCTGCCGGTGCTGGCGAACCGCAGGAAGGCCGTGGACACGTTGTTCGACGAGATGTTCACGCGGACGCGGACCTCGCGCGTGACGGTGCGGTCGGCCGCCGGGTGGGGCGCGGGGCGGGCGGCGGCGGACGCCGCGGACCTGGGAACGGGCCGGAAGGCCGTGCCACGGGGCTGACCCCGTACCCGTTCGAGTGAACTCCCCCTTCCCGGGGCCGTCCCGGGGCAACCGGGGCTGAAAACCGTCAGACCCCCTCCCTAACGTCAACCCCATGCCAAGCACCTACCAGAACGAGACGAAGCTCGGTGAGGTCCTGTACCGGCTGAGCGCCACGACGGACGCGGACGAGTCCGTGGTCCTGGACCTGCTGGGGTCCGCCCCCTCGGGGGAGGTGGTGGCCGACGGCCGCCTCAGGCTGCCCTCCGAGGGCGGGGCAGCCGTCGGCAAGCTGCTCTCCCGCGTCTTGGGCGCCCACACGCGCCTGCGCGGCCGCCCCGCCCGCCACGCGAACGCCAACCAGCCCTGGACCGACTCCCTCGACTCCGACCTCCGCGCAGCCTGGCTCGCCCCGTCCACCGACGACGCCACCGTCCTCATCCGCGCACTGGGCGAGGAGATGCAGCGCTCCTCGACCGCCATCCGGGCCCGCCTGGCCCGCGTGGGCTGCGACCCGGACGTGCCCGGCCGCGAGCTCTCCTCCACCGCCGCCGCACTGCTAGGGGGAATGTCAGGGCAGCCTCAGGGGAAGACCTGATTCGGCGGACCCCCGCGGCGGCGGACCCTGGAGCAGTACGCACCAGAGTCTTCAGGGGGTAACCGTGGAAATCACCGGCCTGATCAGCGCCCTGCTCATCGGCGCCTTCATCGGCGGCCTCGGCCGCCTGGTGGTCCCCGGCAGGCAACACGTCTCGCTGCTCACGACGATCCTCGTCGGCATCGCGGCGGCTCTGCTGGGCACCGCGGCGGCCACCGTCCTCGGCGTCGCCGACACCGCGGGCATCGACTGGATCGAGCTGGCCCTCCAGGTCGGCCTGGCCGGCGCCGGCGTCACCACCCTCGCCAACCGCCGCACGAGGTCCCCCCTCGTCCACTGACCCACCCCTCGTGGCCGGCTTCCCGCCGCCACCGGCCGGGTGGACCCGTCAGTGCCCTACCCGGCCTTGCCCACCGCACAACCTCCCCACAAACCGCACCTCTCCCGACCGCCGACCGCCCTCGCGCCAACCGCCGTCGCACAGCCCGCCGGCACCTCGGCCCGCCACCGGTCCCCGGTCGCACCTCACCCCGCCCTCGGCGCCCGCCGCGCACACCCCGTGCCTTGATCCCGCACGCCTCGCGCGCCGCCCGCCGTCCCCGCGGCCCACCTCCCCGGCCCTTCGACGCGCCCGCTTCCCCGGCCACGACCGCACCGCTTCCCCCGGCCACGCCCGCACCGCGTGTCCCGCAAGCGCCCGCGCCGACCACCGCCGCCCCGGCACGCGCATCCTCGGCCGCCCGCCGCACCCCGACCACGCCCAACGCGTGTTCCGCAAGCGCCCGCGTCAACCACCGCCACCCCGGCACCCCGCGGTCCCCGACGCGCCCGCTGGCTCCCAACCACGCCTCACGCGTTGCTCCGCAAGCGCCCGCACCGTCCGCCGCCAACCCGGCACTCCGCGGTTTCCGGCCGCCCGCCCCACCTCAACCACGCCTCACGCGTTGCTCCGCAAGCGCCCGCGTCAACCACCGCCATCCCCCGGCACCCCGCGGATCTCCGACGCGCCCGCTGCCCAGCCACGCCTCACGCGTTGCCCACGCAAGCGCCCGCGCCGTCCGCCGCCATCCCGGCACCTGCGGTCCCGGCACGCCCGCTGCACCCGGCCACGCCCCACACCCGTGTCCCACAGCGCCCGCGCCGCCCGCCGTATCCCTGACCACGCATCACGTCCCGTGCCGCCCCAGGCCCGCACCTCAACGCCAGGCCCACCCCACCCAGCGACGAGAGGAGCACCTCCCACCACACCACCAGCTGGCTCACCCAGCCTCACCAACGCTCGCACCCGTCACAGGACCGGTCCCGCCGCCAGGCCCGTTCCCTCCCCCGGCTCCCCAGGGCCCCGGCGCGCCCGCTGCTCCCGGCCGACTCCCGTCGCCGGCACAGCGCCCGCGCCGCTTCGCGCCACAGGCCGCCTCACCCCACCCATCACCGGCAACAGGCCAACCCATCAACCACTGACACCCCCAGCGGCCGCCCACCCCAACCCACAGCAACCCCACCGCCCAACAGCGAGGAGAGGAAGGTGCGGATCAGCAGGAAGCGAACTCGGCGAGCAGACCGGAGGCCACCTCCACGTCCGGGCTGAGCTGGCGGTCGGACATGTCCGGGTTGAGCTTCGACTCGGCGAGCTCGAAGGCCGCGCGCAGCTCCGGGGTGTCGGGCACGATGCCGCGCAGCCGCAGGGCGCGCACGGCGGCGACGATCTCGCAGGCGAGCACAAGGCGGAACGCGCCCAGCGAGCGCAGGGCCTGGCTCGCGGACTGGAAGGCGAAGCTCGAGTTCTCCTCCTGGCCGCGCGAGACCACGGCGTTGCCGATGCTGGCCGGCTCGGCCAGGGTGCGGACCTCGGCGAGCGCGGAGTTGGCGCTGTACTCCAGGATCATCACGCCCGAGCTGCCGCGCACGCCTTCGGCCAGGAATGGGTGCAGGCCGGTGAAGTTCGGCTCGACGAGGGTGGCGAGCCGGGCGGTCGAGAGGTGACCGGTGTGCAGCAGGGCCAACCGCAGGCGGTCGAGGGCCTGGCCGAGGTACGCGCTGTGGAAGGCGCCGTGGTGGTAGGCGGCGTCGTCCTCGGGGCCGAAGTGGTCGGAGACGATGAGCGGGTTCTCGGCGGCGGCGTTGAACTCGACGTCGAGGACGCGGCCGAGGTCGGTGGCGGCGTCGACGGCGGGGCCGTGGATCTGCGGGAAGCAGCGGTAGCCGAACGGGTCCTGGATGCGTGCGGGCGGACGGGACGGCTCGCCGAGCAGCCTGCGCATCTCGGCGGCGACGGCGACCTGGCCGGGGTGCGGGCGGCCGAGGTGGACGCGTTCGGCGTAGGCCTCGACGGCGCCGTCGACGGCGAGGAACGACAGGGCGGCCACGACGTGGGTGGCCCTGAGCAGTTCCGCGGCGTCGTGCCAGGCGAGGCCCGCCATGCCGATGGTCAAGGCGTTGCTGCTGATCAACGCGAGGGCGTCGCCGGAGTCGAGGTCGATCGGGTCCGGGGTTTGCGTGGACCCGAGCCAGTAGCGCTCGCCGATCAGGGTGAGGCCGGTCTCGGCGAGTGCGGTGAGGTCGCCGGTGCCGATCGCGCCGTACTCGTGCACGCCGGGGTAGCAGCTGCTGTTCAACGCCGCGAGCAGGGCGTCGGCCACGGCACGGCGGACGCCCGCGCCGCCGGCGAGGAGCTGGTTCAGGCGCACGACCATCATGGCGCGCACCTGTTCCTCCGGCAGCATGCCGCCGAGGCCGCCGGCGTGGCTGCGCAGCAGGCGCAGACCGTGCTCGGCCCAGCCTTCGTTGGTGACGAGCTGGTCGCGGTTCGCGCCCACACCGGTGGTGCGGCCGTACACCTGCCTGCGCACGACGAGGCGCTGGCTGGCGCGCCACGACGCTTCGAGGCGGTCGAGCCCGTCGGCGTGCAGGACCACCGGCGTGTGGTACCTGGCGACGCGCAGGACGTCGTCGCCGCCGAGGGACTGACCGTCCAGCACGACAGGGGTGTCATCGACCATGGCGACAATGTGAACACATAGGGTTCACAGGTGCTCGTACTGCATGGCCTGTGCACGACCGACGGCGCGCTTGCGCTGTGGGCCGAGGATTCCGGGCTGCCCGCACGCAGTGAGAGCAGCCGCCGGGACGCACCGCACCCGTTCGCGGCCACGGCGGAGTCGCTCGCGGCGGCGCTCGGGATCGACGACGAACGGGCGACGCGGCGCGCGTTGCTGCTGCCCTCCTACGCGTCGGGTCCGATGGCGTCGCCGGAGCTGGTGCGCGACCCGCTCACGGCGGGGCGGGCGCAGCGCGGCAAGGTCGGGTTGAAGCAGTGGGGTGTGCCCACGATCCGGTTCGGCGACCAGCCGGAACCGGGTTCGGACGTGCGGTTGAGCGACTCGGCGCGGTTCGTGTTCGACGTGGCGGGCTTCGCGGCGGACCTCGTCACGCGCGGGCGCGTGCTGCCCTCGGTCGCACCGGACCGGCCGCGGGCGCGGTGGGTGCCGGTGCTGTCAGGCACGGACTCGGCGCGGTTCGCCGCGTTGCAGGCCGCGATGCCGCCCGCGTGCCGCTGCGAGGAGATCGCCGCCGACCCGGCGGAGCTGGTGCGCGCGGCGCTCACGACGGTGGTGGACGAGCAGGTGCGCGCTCGCCTCGACAAGACCTCGCTCGCCCCGCGCCGCCGCGGGCAGCAGACGACGGCGGAGGCGTGGCTCGCCGCGCTGACCGGGGACCCGGAGTTCGACGCGGACCCGGTGGAGCTCTACGAGCTGCGCGAACAGCTCGACCGGTGGCGGCAGAGCGCGGGCAGCGAGAGTCCGGTGCGCACGTGCTTCCGGTTGCGTTCGCCCGAGCAGCGCGGCGAGGACGAGTGGGCGGTCGAGTTCCTGCTGCAGGCCGTCGACGAGCCGAGCGTGCTGGTGCCCGCGCACCAGGTGTGGTTCGCCGACGACGCCGTGCTGCGGCGCTGGATCCCGGCGCCGCAGGAGCACCTGCTGGCGGACCTCGGCCGCGCGAGCCGGCTGCACCCCGACCTGGACGAGGCGTTGCGCGGCGCGCACCCGGCGGAGCTGGAGGTCGGAACCGAAGGCGCGTACCGGTTCCTGACCGCGGCGCCGGTGCTGGCGCAGGCCGGTTTCGGCGTGCTGCTGCCGTCGTGGTGGCAGCAGCGGGTGCGGCTCGGGTTGAAGCTCACCACGAAGAGCCGCAGCACGGCGGGGACCGTGGCGAAGGAGAGCGAGATCGGCCTGAAGTCCATCGTGGACTACAGGTGGGAGCTCGCTCTGGGCGAGGACTCGCTCACCGACGCGGAGCTCGCCGAGCTCGCCAGGGCGAAGGTGCCACTGGTGCAGGTGCGCGGCCAGTGGGTGCAGGTCGACCAGAAGCGCCTGGCGGCGGGGCTCGCGTTCCTCCAGCGCGGCGGTGGCCAGATGACCGCCGCCGAGGTGATGCTCCACAGTGGACTGACCGAGGAGGACGAGAGCCTGCCGCTGCCGCTCACGTCGGTCGAGGCGGACGGCTGGCTCGGCGACCTGTTGTCCGGCAGGGCCGACGAGCAGATCGAGCCGGTCGAGCCGCCGGCGGGCTTCGGCGCCCGGCTGCGCCCGTACCAGCAGCGCGGTCTGGCGTGGCTGGCGTTCCTCGACAAGATCGGCCTGGGCGCCTGTCTCGCCGACGACATGGGCTTGGGCAAGACCGTGCAGTTGCTGGCGCTGGAGGCCCTGAACCGCGCGAACGGCAAGCGCCCGCCGACCCTGCTGATCTGCCCGATGTCGGTCGTCGGCAACTGGCAGCGCGAGGCGGCGAGGTTCACGCCGGAGCTCTCCGTCCACGTGCACCACGGCACCGGCCGCCTCGACGGCGACGCGCTGCGCGAGGCCGTCGAGAGCCACGACCTGGTCCTCACGACGTACGCGCTGGCGGGCCGCGACAGTGCCGCGCTGGGCGACCTGACCTGGGACCGGGTCGTGCTCGACGAGGCGCAGAACATCAAGAACAGCGCCACCCGCCAGTCCCAGGCCGTGCGCCGGCTCAAGGCCCGCCACCGCGTCGCCCTGACCGGCACCCCGGTGGAGAACCGCCTCGCCGAGCTGTGGTCGATCATGGACTTCGCGAACCCCGGCGTGCTCGGCACGATCAACACCTTCCGCGCGCGCTTCGCGGTCCCGGTGGAACGCCACAACGACAAGGACGCCGCCGCCCGCCTGCGCAAGATCACGAACCCGTTCGTGCTGCGCCGCGTGAAGACCGACCCGCGCATCATCAGCGACCTGCCGGACAAGGTCGAGGTGCGCCAGCTGTGCAACCTCACCACCGAGCAGGCCTCGCTCTACCAGGCCGTCGTGAACGACATGCTGGAGAAGATCGAGGAAGCAGAGGGCATCGGCCGCAAGGGCCTGGTGCTGGCGACGATGTCGAAGCTCAAGCAGGTCTGCAACCACCCGGCCCACTTCCTGGGCGACGGCTCCCGCATCTCCGGCCGCTCCGGCAAGCTCGCGCGCCTTGAGGAAGTACTCGAAGAGGTCCTCGCCGAGGGCGACAAGGCGTTGTGCTTCACGCAGTTCACCGAGTTCGGCAGCATGCTCGTGCCCCACCTCGCGGCCCGCTTCGACACCGAGGTGATGTTCCTGCACGGTGGCACCGGCAAGGCGGCCCGCGACCGCATGGTCGAACGCTTCCAGGACAGCACCGGCCCGTCGCTGTTCCTGTTGTCCCTCAAGGCAGGTGGCACCGGCCTCAACCTGACCGCCGCCAACCACGTCATCCACCTGGACCGCTGGTGGAACCCCGCGGTCGAGGACCAGGCGACGGACCGCGCGTTCCGCATCGGCCAGAACCGCAACGTCCAGGTGCGCAAGTTCGTCTGCATCGGCACGCTCGAAGAACGCATCGACACCATGATCGAGGAGAAACGCGCACTGGCCCAGCTGGTCGTGGGCGCGGGCGAGAACTGGCTCACCGAGCTGTCCACCTCTCAGCTGCGCGACCTGCTCACGCTCTCCGGGGAGGCCGTCGGTGAGTGACCACTGGTCCGGTGAACACCCCCGCTACGGCAGGACCATCAAGGCCGACAACGGCATCAGGGCGAAGAGCCAGCGCGGCGACATCGCCACCACCTGGTGGTCGCGCCGCTTCCTGGAGGTCCTGGAGTCGTTCGGCATGGGCGGCCGCCTGACCCGCGGCCGCACCTACGCGCGCCAGGGCCAGGTGCTGAGCCTGTCGCTGTCCACGAGCATGGTGATCGCCCTGGTCCAGGGCTCCCGCCCCACCCCGTACCGGGCCCGCATCGCGATCAAGTCGTTCACCACACCCGAGTGGCAGCGCATCGAACACGCCCTCGCCGGCCAAGCCCTCTACACCGCGAAGCTGCTGGCCGGCGAGATGCCCCGCGACATCGAGACCCTCTTCGCCGGCCTCGGCCTGCAGCTGTTCCCGGCGACGATGCGCGAGCTGACGATGGACTGCACCTGCCCCGACTGGGAGGTGCCCTGCAAACACCTGGCCGCCACCTGCTACCTGCTGGCCGAGTCCTTCGACAACGACCCGTTCGAGATCCTCGCCTGGCGCGGCCGCGGCCGTGAGGACCTCCTCGACCGCCTCCGCACCCTCCGCGGCGCCACCCGCACGACGGTGACCCGTGAGGAGGTCCCGCCGCTCACCCAGTGCCTCGACACGTTCTGGCACCGCCAGACCACGACCGCGATCCCCCTCGGCGACCCGACGGCCGCGGTGCGCCCGGACGCGGTCCTCGACCAGCTCGACGCGGTTCCGATCTCCGTTCGGCGCGACAACCTCGTGGACCTGCTGCGGCCGGCGTACTTGCGGCTCGCCGAACCGCCTCCCGATGTGACCGGCACGTGAGCGATTTGCGGGATGCTGGCCAGATGAGGGAGAAGCTGACCTGGCTCGTCGTGCCGGTCCCGCTGTTGCTGGTGCTCATGGGGGCCGTTTTCGCCTGGGGCAACATCCTGTTCGTCATCAGCGAGCACGACGAGATGTGCGCGCGAGGCCTGGTCTACGAGAGGGCAGTGCTCAAGGAAGAAGTGCAGGACCCGTGGACGCTCACGAGCACCTGCGTCTTCGAGGACGGCCGCACCCACGACGAACAGCCGACACCGTGGGTGCCACCGCTGCTCGTGGTGCTCGCTTCGGTGACCGTGCTCTGCGCCGTCGTCGGTGGCTGGGCCATGTGGACCCAGAGGTCCGCCGCCCGTGCGGGCGGTTCCGAGGACCAGTCGCACTGACCAGCGAGGTCAGGAATGCGAATGACGGGCACACCCGCCTCGGAGGCCGGTACCCGTGAGCGCGCCGTCCGGAGGTCCGCGACCCGTCCCCGTGGCCGCGGACCCCTGGACGACACCGGCGGCTAGCCGCCGGCCACCGAGGGCAGGATCTGGATCTCGGCGCCTGCCGGGAGTGGGGTGGCCGGGCCGGAGAGGCGGCGGCACTCCTCGCCGTTGACGTAGAAGTTGACGTAGCGGCGGAGGGTGGAGCGTTCGTCGCGCAGGCGGCGGTCCAGGCCGGGGTAGGTGTCGGCGAGGACGTCCAGGGCGGCGCCGAGGGTGGCGGGTTCGGGGACGTCGACGTCGACGTGGGAAGCGCCGGCCGTGGCGGTGCGCAGGACGCCGGGGATCAGGACGGTGACCTTCATGCGGGCACCTCCGGGGTGCGCGCGGACGCCGCGTGGGCGGGCACCGCGGCGGATTTGGGCGCCACGGATGCGGGCCTTGCGGCGGGCCTGAGGGCTGTGTGGGCAGGTGCCGCGGCGGGCCTGGACGACAAGCGCGCCGGGACCGCGGCGCGACCGGGTGTCGCGGGTGTCGCGGGTGTCGCGACGAGCCTGGGCACCGCAGGCGCGGGTCTTGCAGCGGGCCTGGGAGTCGCGGCGGATGGGGGCACTGCGGGACGGGGTGCCGCGGGTGGGGACACCGCGGTTGGGAGCGCTGCGGGTAGAGGCGCCGCGGAACAGAGGGCCGCGAGTGGAGGCGCCGCAGGCACCAGCGCCGCAGGACGGAGCGCCGCAGGTGGAGACGCCACGAGGTGAGGCGCTGCGGGACAGAGGGCCGCGGGAAGAGGCGCTGCGGTTAGAAGCGCCGCGAGTGGAGGCGCCGCGGTTGGGAGCGCCGCGGGCACAAGCGCCGCAGGACGGAGCGCCGCGGGTGGGCCGGCGGGCGTCAAGGGAGCACCGCCGCGCGGATCGACATCACGTCGGGCAGGTGGGCGGCTACCTGGTGCCAGGTCTCGCCCTCGTCGGGGCTCGCGTAGACCTCGCCGGAGCGGGAGCCGAAGTAGACGCCGGGGGTGGGGGCGGTGTCGGTGCACATGGCGTCGCGCATCACGGCGGTCCAGAAGGCGTCGGGCAGGCCGGCGCCGAGGGCCTGCCAGGACGAGCCGGCGTCGCGGGTGCGGTAGACGCGGCACTTGCCCTCGGGTGGGAAGCGGCGGGCGTCGGCCTCGATCGGGAACGTGAAGACGGTGTCCGGGTCGTGGGGGTGCACGACCATGGCGAAGCCGAAGTCGGTGGGGAGGCCGTCGGCGATGGACTGCCAGGTGTCGCCGCCGTCGTCGCTGCGGTAGACGCCGTGGTGGTTCTGGGCGTAGAAGCGGGACGGGGACGAGGGGTGCTGGGCCACCTTGTGGACGCACTGGCCGAACTCGGGCCACGGGTCGGGGAAGAAGTACGCCTTGATGCCCTTGTTGCGGGCCTCCCAGGACTTGCCGCCGTCGGCGGTGCGGTAGACGCCGCCGGTGGACATGGCCACGAGCACGCGATCGGGGTCTTCCGGGTCGGGGACGATCGTGTGGACGGCCTGGCCGCCGAAGCCCGCCGACCACTCGGGGCGGTGCGGGTGGTTCCAGAGGCCCTCGACGAGCTCGAACGTGCGGCCGCCGTCGGTGGACTTGAACAGCGCGGAGGGCTGGGTGCCCGCGTAGACGACGCCGGGCTGGGTGGCGGGGGCGGGCTGGAGCTGCCAGACGCGTTCCAGGGAGGCGTCGGCCGGGAACGCGATCGGGGGTGACTCCGGTTCGTCCCAGGTGGCGCCGAGGTCGTCCGATGTGGACACGCCGGGGCCGAAGTGCGGGGACGACACCCCGGCGAGCAGGCGGGTGCCCCCGCGGGTGTCGAACGCGACCGCGTACACCTCCTGCATGGGGTGGTGCGGGCCGTCCACCTGCCACGTCACGCGGTCCTCGCTGCGGGCCAGCCACAGGCCCTTGCGGGTGCCGATCGCCAGCAACACCGTCATCTCGCGCCTCCTCGAAGATGTGATGTGGAGCACGTTACGCCGGGGGTCTGACAATTTCTGACGGTGGAGGAAAGGCCACGTAGACCCGCAAGTTACTCACTGGTAGCGTCCGGCGGAGAGACGAAGGAGGCTCCCCCGTGCTGCTCGACCCGAACCACTACGACCCCGCGCACCTCGACGACGAGACCCGCCGCCTGCTCAAGGCCACGGTCGACTGGTTCGAGGCCCGCGGCAAGCGGCAGCTCATCGCCGACGCCCAGGACAAGGTCTGGTACGCGGAGTTCCTCGACTTCGTGAAGCGGGAGAAGCTCTTCGCCACCTTCTGCACGCCCGCGAGCGTCGACCCCGCCAAGCGCTGGGACGCCGCACGCAACGCCGCGTTCAGCGAGGTGCTCGGCTTCTACGGCCTGCAGTACTGGTACGCCTGGCAGGTCACGGTGCTCGGCCTCGGTCCGATCTGGATGAGCGGCAACGAGGAGGCCAAGCAGAAGGCGGCGGCGCTGCTCGACTCCGGCGCCGTCTTCGCGTTCGGCCTCTCCGAGAAGGAGCACGGCGCCGACGTCTACAGCACCGACATGATCGTCACGAAGACCGCCGACGGTTACCGCGCCAACGGCAGCAAGTACTACATCGGCAACGGCAACGTCGCCGGCATGGTCAGCGTCTTCGGCAAGATCGACGACGAGTACCTCTTCTTCGCCGTGGACAGCCAGCACGAGAACTTCAAGCTGGTGAAGAACGTCGTCGACAGCCAGATGTTCGTCAGCGAGTTCCGCCTGGAGGACTACCCGCTGACCGACGCGGACGTCCTGCACCGCGGCCCCGACGCCTTCTCCGCCGCGCTGAACACCGTCAACGTCGGCAAGTTCAACCTGTGCACGGCCAGCATAGGCATCTGCGAGCACTCCTTCTACGAGGCGATCACCCACGCCCACAACCGGATCCTCTACGGCAACCCGGTCACCGACTTCCCGCACGTGCGGCAGAACTTCGTCGACGCCTACGCCCGCCTCGCCGCGATGAAGCTCTTCGCGGACCGCAGCGTCGACTACTTCCGCAGCGCCGGCGAGGACGACCGCCGCTACCTGCTCTTCAACCCCATCACCAAGATGAAGGTCACGAGCGAGGGCGAGAACGTCATCGACCTGCTCTGGGACGTCATCGCCGCCAAGGGTTTCGAGAAGGACACGTACTTCACCCGCGCCACGGCCGACATCCGCGCACTGCCCAAGCTCGAGGGCACCGTGCACGTGAACCTGGCCCTGGTGCTGAAGTTCATGCCCAACTACCTGTTCAACCCCAAGGACTACGCCGAGGTCCCGACCCGCCACGACGCGAGCGACGACGACTTCTTCTGGCACCAGGGCCCCGCGCGCGGTCTCGGCAAGGTCCAGTTCCACGACTGGGAGCCGATCTACACCGAGCACGCGCACCTGCCGAACGTGGCGCTGTTCCACGAGCAGGCGAACGCGCTCAAGACCCTGCTCACCACCGCGGCACCGGACGCGGAGCAGCAGAAGGACCTCGACTTCCTGCTGAACCTGGGCCACCTCTTCACCCTGGTCGTCTACGGCCAGCTGGTGCTGGAGCAGGCCAAGACCACTGACACCGGCGACGCCGTCATCGACCAGATCTTCGACGTGCTGGTCCGCGACTTCGCCGGGTACGCGACCGCGTTGCACGGCAAGCCGAGCAGCACCGAGGCCCAGCAGCAGTGGGCGGTGCGGCAGATCCGCAAGCCGCACGTCGACCAGGCCCGCTTCGACGCCGTGTGGCAGCAGGTGGTCGCGCTCTCCGGCCGCTACGAGATGCGCCCCTAGCCCTGGTAGCGCTCCAACGCCGTGATCAGGAGTTCGAGCCCGAACTCGAACTCCTGGTCGTGGTCGTAGGTCCCCAGCTCGTCGATGACCTCCGCCGACAACGGGAACGCCGCCGCGTCCACGCCCTCGAACGGTGAGAGCGCGATCCCGCCGAGCTCCGGCGACGTCGCGACCTCCCTCATCAGGGTTCCGAGCAGGTACGACACCATCGCCCGCATCATCCCGACGGCGACCTTGCCGCGGAAGCCCGCCTTCTCGATGTTCACCAGCGCGGCCTCAATGGTCCGGAACCCCGCCTCCCCGCTCAGCCGCCGGGTCGCGAGCAGCACGAACGCCCGCGGATGCTGCCGCGCGAGCTCCCGCACCGCACGCGCGTGCGCACGGACGTGGTCGCGCCAGTCGTCGCTGTCGACGTGATAGGGCTTGGCCTGCGCCATGATCCGCTCGGCGGCGAGGTCGACCAGCACCGCCTTGTTCGGCACGTGGTTGTACAGCGACATCGTGCCCGCGCCCAGCTCCGCCGCGAGCCGCCGCATCGAGACGGCCTCCACGCCCTCGCGTTCGATCAGCCGCACCGCCACATCCACGATGCGGGCGCGGGTCAGCGGTTCACGGGGCGAGGACACTGGCGAAGACCATACGACGTGGAGTAGCTTCCGTCCGACGTACGGCGTACGTAGGAGGTCGGGCGGCATGACCGAGTCCAAGGCGCTCAGAGCGCTGCGCGAGGCGATCGTCCTGGAGCTCATCGAGTCGCAGAACGAGTACGACTTCGACGCGGGCCTGGCCCCCTTCAGCCGCCCCCGGTTCGAGATCATGGCCACCGGTCAGGTCCTCGACGGCACCGAGGCGGTGCGGGACTACTGGACGCGCACGCGCGCGGCGTTCCCCGACCAGAAGAGCAAGGTCGTCGAGGTCTACCACGCCGACGACGCCGTGATCGTCGAGTTCGAGCTGCAGGGCACGCACCTGGGCAGCCTGACCGGCGAACCGGTGACCGGCAAGTCGTTCAAGGTCCGGATGTCCGGGTTCTTCCTGTTCGACAAGGACGTGCTGGTCTGCCAACGCGTCTACGGCGACTCCGCGACGGTGCTGCACCAGCTCGGCCTGATCGAGGCCCCGCAAGAGTATTAGCGCCCGCACGGGCACAAGACGCAGCGAAGCCGCTGCCCGAAAACGGACAGCGGCTTCGCGACAGATCAGATGTGCTGACCAGTCAGACTCAGACGGCGCGAACGCCCTGGGCCTGCGGGCCCTTCTGGCCCTGACCGATCTCGAACTCGACCCGCTGGTTCTCCTCGAGAGCCTTGTAGCCGTTCATCTGGATCTCGGAGTAGTGGACGAACACGTCGGCGCCACCGTTGTCAGGGGAGATGAAGCCGAAGCCCTTCTCCGCGTTGAACCACTTGACGGTGCCCTGTACTGCCATCTTGCTACTTCTCCTCTAACAGGTGCCGGATCGCGCTCGCGACCACCGGGTCAAGCTTGGAACTGCGTCATCTCCGGAACCTGGAGAATCCACACGCTCTCAACCTCGTCGCATGATCACGCTCAAGCACGAACACACAACGTACGACCATGGACAGTGAACCACGACCTCCCGCTCCCAGTCGAGCCATCGTTCGCGCTGCTACCGTGAGATCCGGAACGAGGACGCGGAGGTGGCCGTGCCCCAGGTGGCGGCGTTGTCGATCACGGTGGCGGTGGCCCCGCGCGTGCGCGCCGGACTGCACGCCCTCCTGCTCGCCCGGTTGACCAGCCTGTCCGCCGAGCTCGCCCCGCGGCCCTCCGGCGGCGTGACGAACCTCGTCACCGGGACCGTCACCGGCAACGTGGTCCAGGTCACCGGAAACGTCGACGGTGGCATCAACATCGGCTCCGGGCCGCACCGGAGGCGGTAACCTGGAGGGTCGTTGGACCCGGGGGGCCGTGGCTTTGACCGGCAGTGAACGACTGCTCTTCTTCTTCGTCGGACTGGTGACCACGTTCGTGTTCATCCGCATCAGCGTGCGCATGATCAGGGCGAAGGTGCGCTGGTGGCCGCGCAACGTCGTGCACGGGGACACGCACGTGCACCACGTCGTGTTCGGCACGGTGCTGCTGCTCCTGTCCAGCGTGACCAGCCTGGTGATCCCGGACGACCTGCACGGCGCGCGGCTCGCGGCCGCGGCCGGGCTCGGCGTCGGGGCCGCGCTGGTGCTGGACGAGTTCGCGCTGATCCTGCACCTGCGGGACGTGTACTGGACGAAGGCGGGCCGGCTGTCGGTGGACGCGGTGTTCCTCGCCGTGGGGCTGACCGGGCTGTTCCTGCTGGGCGCGCGGCCGCTGGGCTACGACGAGGTGCTGCAGCTCAACCCGGAGACGACGCCGGCGAGCACGTTCACGTTGCGGCTCATCGCGATCGGCGTCAACCTGTGCTTCGCCATCGCGGCACTGCTCAAGGGCAAGATCTGGACCGGGCTGCTGGGCCTGCTGGTGCCGGTCGTGCCCGCGGTGGGCGCGGTCCGGCTCGCGCGGCCGGGGTCGCCGTGGGCGCGCTGGCGCTACCGGGAGGGCTCGCGGAAGCTGGCCCGCGCGTACCGGCGCGAGGCGCGGATCCGGCAGCCGATCATCCGGGCGAAGATCGCCGTGCAGGAGTTCATCTCCGGCCGCCACGACCTCCCCGACTAGCGCCGGGGAGGTCGTGGCGGGCGACCGGGGTCAGCCGCCGACGATGTCCTGCTGCACGCACACCGGTTGCAGCTCGCTCGCGCACAGCTCCTGCGCCTTGATCACGCCCTGGGTCACCATGGTGCGCACCGTGTCGCGCTTGATCAGCGTGGCGCCCAGCAGCACGGCCTTCACGTCCCGCCGGGAGACGGGGTCGCGCAGGTTGCCCGTCGCGAGGTCGTCGGCACCGGCCAGGTCGCCGCGGGCGACCGCGATGGCCAGCCGGGCGGCCGCCTCCGCCTCGTCGCGCACCGGCTTGTAGACGGTCACGCACTGGTCGCCGCGCAGCACGGCCCGCAGACCGTCCAGTGTGGCGTCCTGCCCGGTGACCGGGACCTTGCCCGCGAGGCCCTTCTTCCTGAGCACCTCGATGACCGCGCCGCCGAGGCCGTCGTTCGCGGCGACCACGCCGTCGACCTTGCCGCCGTTCTCGGTGAGGATCCGCTCGAACACCTGTCCGCCGAGGACCGCGTCCCAGTTGTCCACCGGCGCCGACTTCACGAGCTTCAGCGCCCCGCTGGCGTACTTGGCCTCCAGCCGGTCCTTGTGGCCCTGCGCGAACAGCGTCGCGTTGTGGTCGGTGGGCGCGCCCTCGACCTCGATGATCTGCGCACCCGGCCGGTCACCGAGGCAGCCGAGCAGCCCCTCCGCCTGGAGCTGGCCGACGTTGCGGCTGTCGAAACCGACGTGGTACTCGGCCAGGCCGCCGAGCGTCACGCGGTCGTAGTCGATGACCGTGATGCCGGCGTCTTTCGCCTTCTTCTGCACGGCGAGGCCACCGGCCGACGACAACGGCGTGATGACCAGTACCTTCACCTTGCGCCGGATCATCTCGTCGGCGATCTGGGCGAACTTCGCCTCGTTGCCGTCCGCGTTCTCGATGAACGGCTCGATGTCGGCGTAGTTGAACGCCTGCGTCAACAATGGGCGATCTTGTTCTTCCCACCGCGTCGAGGACGTTCGGTCCGGAAGGATTACACCGACAACGGGTTTGGGGCCGCGCGTGGGCAGGGACAGACCGCCCTGGTCAGCATCGCCGCAACCGGAGAGAAGGAGGAGCGCGCATGCCGACGCCGCCATTACCCGTCTTCGCATAAACGCGGAGTTCATCGCTTGCGAGATGTTAAGTCAAGATTTCTTCTCGGCCATCACGCTCTGCGGCCGATCGACTACAGTTCGATTCCGTACGAAAGGCGCTGATGTTCGCCCTATTTCGCACCTAGTGTGCTGGACTTGGGCGGCAATCGGGGGCCGTACCTTCTGTGTTGGATCCAGCCCTGACCGGGTGTGAGGAGACAGCTAGGTGAGAACGCGCAGAACCGTGATGGCGGTGGCGGCAACGGTGTCGCTGATCGCCGCGGGCACATCGGCGGCGGGGGCAGCGCCGGCCGCGGCCGGGCAGCAGCAGGACACGGAGTACACGGTGCTCCTGCAGGACCCGGGCAACCGCGACTTCGCGATCGACGCCGTGCACGCGGCGGGTGGCGAGGTCGTGCGGGACAACCAGGCGATCGGCCTGCTGACCGTGAAGGCACCCGCGAACGGCTTCGTGGAGAAGGTCTCGGCGTCGAAGGACGTCGCCGGCGCCGCACGCGCGAAGCCGATCGGCCACGCGCCGGCGCAGAAGAAGGCCGAGAAGGCCAAGCGCGACAACGTGGAGAAGGAGAACACCACCACCGCGGCGAACAAGGCTCCCGCCGCGCCGAAGTCGACCGCGGGCATGGACCCGCTCGACGGCGACCTGTGGGGCCTGAACCTCGTCCGCTCGAACATCGCCCGCGCCAAGCAGGCCGGTGACAAGCGGGTGTACGTCGGCATCCTCGACACCGGTGTGGACGGTTCGCACCCGGACATCGCGCCGAACTTCAACAACGAGCTGTCGCGCAACTTCACCGTCGACATCCCGAACGACGCCGACGGTGGCGAGTTCGACGGCCCGTGCGAGTTCCGCGGCTGCGTCGACCCGGCCAACTGGGACGACGGCGGCCACGGCACGCACGTCGCCGGCACCATCGGCGCCGCTGCCAACGGCTTCGGCATCTCCGGTGTCGCGCCGGGCGTGTCGCTGGTCAACATCCGCGGTGGGCAGGACGCGGGGTCGTTCTTCCTGCAGCCGGTCGTCGACGCGCTGACCTACGGCGCCGACATCGGCCTCGACGTGATCAACATGTCGTTCTACGTCGACCCGTGGTACATGAACTGCGCCAACGACTCCACCGCCACGGCGGAGGAGCAGCTGGAGCAGCGCACGATCATCGCGACCGTGCAGCGCGCCCTGAACTACGCGCACCGCAAGGGCGTCACGCTGATCGGCGCGGGCGGCAACAACCACGAGGACCTCGGCAAGCCGCGCACCGACACGGCGAGCCCGAACTACCCGCCGGGTCACGCCCGTCCCCGCCCGATCGACAACGCCACCTGCCTCAACCTGCCGACCGAGGGCAACCACGTCATCTCGGTCTCGTCGCTCGGCCCGTCGACCGCCAAGGCGGACTACTCCAACTACGGTGTGGAGCAGACCGCGCTCTCGGCTCCCGGCGGCTACTTCCGCGACGGCCTCGGCACGCCGTGGTACCGCACCAACGAGAACATGATCCTGTCGACCTACCCGCGCAACGTCGCCCTCGCCGAGGGCAACATCGACGAGGCCGGGAACATCACGCAGAAGGGCCTCGACGCCGGCGTCAAGAAGGCCGTCGACGGTGACAGGATCGGCTACTACCAGTACCTGCAGGGCACCTCGATGGCCGCCCCGCACGCCGCTGGTGTCGCCGCCCTGGTCGTGAGCCAGTACGGCAAGAAGGACAAGAAGAACGGCGGCCTCACCCTCGACCCCGACAAGGTCGAGAAGGTGCTGTACAAGACGGCGATCCAGCGTGCGTGCCCGAACCCGCGCACGGTGTCGTACGTCAACGTCGGTCGTTCCGCCGAGTTCGACGCCACCTGCGAGGGTGACGCGAAGTTCAACGGCTTCTACGGTCACGGCATCGTGGACGCCTACGGCGCGGTGACCCGCGGCGGTCAGTTCATCTGATTTCCGTTGCACCACAGGGGCTCCCGGCTTCGGCCGGGAGCCTTTGCCGTTTCCGGGGCCTGTTGCGGGGATTGTCCGTTTCGCGAATTAGTAAAGACTCTTGCCAATAGTGGTGTGGACCGCTTACCGTTGCCCTCACGCCGCCCGGGACCCCACACATCCCTGCCCCGGAGGAAAACCGTGAAACTCTCTGGTCGCATCGCGGCCGCGCTTCTGGCGTGCGCCGCGCTCATCACCACCACCGCAACAACGGCTTCCGCAGCCAACCTCGACGAGCCGCGCCTCAAGGACATCGCGATGCAGATCGTGTCCAGCGCGGAGAACTCCTCCACGGACTGGAGGGCCCAGTTCGGCTACATCGAGGACATCGACGACGGTCGCGGCTACACCGCCGGGATCATCGGCTTCTGCAGTGGCACGGGGGACATGCTCGACCTGGTCGAGCTCTACAAGTCCCGCAAGCCCGGCAACGTGCTGGAGAAGTACCTCCCCGCACTGCGCAGGGTGAACGGCACGGACTCGCACTCGGGCCTGGACCCGAACTTCACCAGGGACTGGAAGACCGCGGCGAAGGACTCGACCTTCAAGGCGGCCCAGGAGTCCGAACGCGACCGCGTGTACTTCAACCCGGCCGTGGCACAGGGCAAGGCCGACGGAGTGCGCGCGCTCGGCCAGTTCGCTTACTACGACGCGATCGTCGTCCACGGCGACGGTGGCGACAAGACCAGCTTCAGCAACATCCGCAAGCGCGCGCTGGGCAAGGCGAAGCCGCCGTCGCAGGGCGGCAACGAGACCACCTGGCTCAACGCGTTCATGGACGCCCGCGTGTGGGCGATGAAGCAGGAGGCCGCGCACGAGGACGTCTCCCGCATCGAGACCGCGCAGCGCGTGTGGCTCAAGGCCGGCAACTTCGACCTGAAGACGCCGCTCAAGTGGAAGGTCTACGGCGACAGCTTCGAGATCAGGTGACCTCGTGACCGCGCAGGCGAAGGGCGTCCCGATCGGGGCGCCCTTCGCCGTGCGACCGGGGGGTGGCCCCCTGCCGCGCTTCGACGCAGCGCGTTCCCCCGCGCGGCCGAACGGGTGATCCATTCGGCCAACACGGCGAAACCGCAGGCAGATTGCGTCGTTCGCCCCCGTAGGAACTCCACGGCTGCATAGAGTTCTTCGATCCCCGCACCTCGGAGGAGGCCAACGGTGTTCGAAGGGCGCACCCGGCTGCGCGGACTCGTCCAAGGCCTGGTCGGGGCCGTGGGGGCAGGTGCGACACCGGTGCTCGTCGTCGAGGGCTGCGGAGGCTCCGGCAAGTCCGCGCTGCTGCACCAGACGGTGCTGGAGTGGCAGGACCGGACGCCCACGGTGCTCGTGCGGCCGCGTGAGCTGAGCGCCGACGACGAGGACACCGCGTGGGACAGCGCGGTGCGGCCGGTGCTCGCGGCCGTGCTGCTGGGGCTGAGCACCGAGGTCCCCGGCTTCCCCCTGTCGTTCGAACGCGTCCTGCTCGCGCAGATCGCCATGCGCGTCGACACCGACACCCTCGACCAGGAGGCCGCGCTCGAAGAGCTCAACCGGCAGACGAACAACTACCGCGACCGCAACCTGCGCGACCTGGTGCGCGACCTCGCCGCCACGGCCGGCTCGCTGATCCAGCTGCCGGTGGACCCGGCGCCGGTGGTGAACCGGATCGCCGACTACCTCGGCGGCATGCTGGAGACCTCGCGCCGGGCGTCCGGCTTCCGCTGGAGCAGGGCGGCGCTGGAGTGGTTCGGGCACCAGGACCAGCGGCTCTCCCTCAACGCCGACCACGCCCGGTTGCGGCTGAGCGCCCAGGCCCGCAGCAGGGACCCCGACGTGCGCCGCGACGTCGACGACCTGCTCGTCGCCGCGCTGCTGGCCGATCTGCGGCACAGCCTCGCGCCGGTCAGCACCCGGCGGCACAACGTGCTGATGCTGCTCGACGACGGCGACATCGCGGTGGCCACGACGTTCGTCCGCGCGCTGCTGCGGGTGCGCAGGGCGATCGCGGACACCGCCCGCGGCGGCCATCCCGCGCTGCCCGACCCGCTGCTCGTCGTGACCACGAGCGGCGGGCTGCTGGCCGAGGAACTGGCCGAGGACGAGCTGCCGGAGGCACCGGTGCTCGCCGAGTCCGATGTGGACGCCGACCTCGCCCGCTCAGCACGCGTGTGGCTGCGGGTCCGGTCGGAGGACCTGACGAGCAAGGACGTCGTGCAGCTCGCCAAGAGCCACCTGTGGCCCAACGACCTCGCCGCGAGCACCGTGGGCAAGGTCGTGCACCGGTTGAGCCGCGGTCACCCGAAGTCCGTCGACACGCTGCTGCGCAAGCTCCACGACGAACCGAGCCGCACCCGTGAGCCCGCCAGGCTGCTGCGCGGCGCGGAGACGGGCCTGCTCGAACCGTTCGTGCGCGAGTTCTCCGCCGGGGGCAGGGCGAACAAGCACCACGTGCAGGCCCTCGTCACGTTGTCGGCGGCGCTCACCAAGCTGGAGGCGCAGACGCTCGCCCCGCTGCTGCCCGACCCGGTCGGGCTGGGCTCGCCGCTGTACTCGTCGCCGACGCTGTGGACACCGGGTGAGTCCGGTGAGCAGCGGCTGCCACCGCTCGTCCGCTACCTCGGCCTGCGGCTGCTGGCCGCGCGGCCCGGCACCGACGAGGCGTCGTGGGACGCGGTGGTCGGCAAGCTGCGCGACCACGCCGGTGACGAGGGTCCCCGGCTGCGGCACACGCTGCTGCTGGGCGACCGCGCGGCGGTGGCGGCGGAGCTGCTGGAGTCGTTGGCGGACATGGCGACCAAGGCCTGGCTCGACCTCTTCGACCTGGTCACCGGTGAGGTGAACCCGCGCGAGACCGCGCCGGACTCGATCGGCGGTGCCGCGCGCGGCAGCGACCTGGCCCACGTCCACCGGCTGCTCGGCGTCGTGCCCGCGTTCGACCACGACCCGTGCGTCACGGACCCCGACGTGCTGCAGGACTACGCCGTGCACGTGGAACAAGCCCTGCGGCAGCTCTCCAACCGCGCGCAGGACCCGGCGCTGCTGCTCAGGCGCGCACAGCGCTACGAACGGTTCGGGAGGAACCACCGGTGACGTTCACCGAACGCTTCTACCTCGGGATCTGGCCCAGACCGCGAGCGCTGCGGCACCCCGCGAAGTGGACCGACTGGCTGCGCCCGGTCGCCGTGCTCGCGGTCGTCGCGCTCGTGGCCGGGGGCGTCACCGGCGGTCCGTGGCTGTGGAAGCGGTTGTCCTGCAAGGACGGCTGGTTGCCCAGCGCGGACGTGTGGTCGGCCGGCGGCGAGTGCGTCGGGCTGAGCCAGGGGCCCTACGCCTTCGGGCTCGACGCGTTCACGAACGTGCTGAAGGTGATCGAGAAGCAGAACGCCGCGGCGGCCGAGGTCTGCGACCCCAGCGGCACCCCGGTGACGGTCGGCGTGCTGCTCACGATGACCGACCAGTACGCCGGTGCGCGAGCCGTGCACGAGCTGGAGGGCATGGCGGCCGGGCAGGCCCGCGCGAACGGCACCGGCTGCCTGCACCCGGTGCGGCTGCTGGTCGGCAACATCGGCGCGTACGGGCCGGAGCAGGAGGCCGTGCAGGTCGCGCGCCGACTCGCCGACCACCCCGAGGTCGTCGCCGTGGCCGGGATCGGGCTGAGCCACCAGCACTCGGCGGAGATCGCCGACCTGCTGGCGGCGGAGAAGATCCCGATGGTCTCGGACCTGGTCACGGCGGAGGGGTTCGACCAGAGCGGTTCCACGGCGCAGGAGACGGACTACAGCGGCTGCGAGCCCGACACGACCTACCAGAACGGCGTGGGCCGCGACCACTACTACCGGGTGGCCTTCCGCGGCTCCGAGCAGATCCGCTCGCTCGGCGCGGCGCTGCCGGGCACCCGGCTCGACTTCATCATGGTGCCGACCGGCGGCACCGACCCCTACACCTGCACCGCGTTGCCGTTGATGCACAAGCAGTTCGGCGGCAACATCACCGAGGTCAAGTTCGACCCGGACGAGGCGAGCACGGTGTCGCAGACCGCCAGGCGGGTCTGCAACGTGACCAAGGACGTGACGGTCGGCTACATCGCCCGCGGCCGCGACCTGGCGATGTTCCTGCACAGCCTCGACCAGGAGTTCTCGCAGGGCCACTGCTCTGCGAGCTCGATCACGGTGGTGAGCACGTCGGACGGGCAGCGGGTGCGGGCGGCCGAGCTCGACCCGCGGCTGGAGGACCTGCGCGTGCAGGCGTTGTCCTCGCCCTCCTTCACCTCCGGCAAGCTGCGCCTGGTGGCCACCCTGGTCGGTGGGGCGGACAAGCAGGTCCCCGGCAACACCGGGTTCGCCGACTTCGAGCGCCAGTTCACCCGGATCGGGTTCGACGTGGCGCACACCGACGCGGGCTGGGCGGTCAACGGCTACGACGCCGTGTCCGTGGTCGAGGAGGCCGTCAACAAGCTGCCGGTGACCAAACCGGTGCAGCGCAGCCAGGTGAACACCCAGATCAGCTTCGTCTCCTCACCGGAGACCGCGGTGCTGGGAGCGGGCGGGCCGATCATGTTCGACAACGACGGCAACCGGGTCGGCGCCGAGCCGCCGGTCGTGCGGGTGTGCCCGTTGCCGCAGAAGCAGAACGGGGCGGTGGGCCGGGTCCGCAGCGTGACGCTGCACCCCGGCACCCCCACCCCGTCCTGCTGAGCGGGCGTCTGCAAGTACCACCGACTTCATGTCGGTGGTACTTGCAGACGCCACTTCCTAGAGCTGGGTCCAGTCGAGCACCGGCGCCGCGAAGTCGCGGATGGACGCCAGCAGCCCCAGGCGGGCCGCCTTCACGTCCGCGTCCTCGGCCATCACGAGCACCTCGTCGAAGAACGTGTTGATCGGCCCGGTCAGCTCCCCGGCCGCCGCCACGAACGCCGCGAGCCCGGCGACGTCCTTGGTCACACCGTCGAACGCCTTGTGCAGCGCCACTTCCGCCGGCTCGGCCAGCACCGCGGCGTCGTAGGACGGCGCCACGTCCGCGGGCACGATCCGGCGCACCCGCTGCAACGCGGCCGCGAGTGCGTCGAAGGACTCGTCGCCCGCCAGCGACTCCAGCTGCGCGAGCGTCTCGTCGGCGAGGACCGGCGAGTCGGCCAGCGGCAGCACCGCCTGCACGAACCGGTGCTCGTGGCCCGCGTCGAGCAGCGCCTGCTCGTAGCGGCGGACGGCGAACTCCCGTGCCGTCTCCAGCGCCTCGGCCGGCACCTCGAGCCCTTCCGCGGCGAGCGACAACGCCTTCGTCAGCGTGATCGCGCGCAGGTCGGGGAACGCGCGCAGCACGCTCACCGCGCCCAGCGCCGCCCGCCGGAGCCCGAACGGGTCGGACGAGCCGGTCGGCTGCGCCCCGATGCCGAAGAGGCCCGCGAGCAGGTCGAACCGGTCAGCGAGCGACAGCAGCGCACCCGGCACCGACGACGGCAGCGCGTCACCGGCCGACCGCGGCAGCTCCATCTCCCACAACGCCTGCGCGACCTCGGGGGTCTCCCCCGCCCGCACCGCGTACTCCTTCGCCATCACACCGGCGAGCGACGACAGCTCGATCACCATCTGCGAGCCGAGGTCGAACTTCGCGAGCTGCCCCGCGCGGTCCAGCGTCTCGCGGTCGACCTCGACCACACCGGCGAACCGGCCGGCCAGTGCGGCGATGCGGCCGGCGCGGTCGGCCATCGAGCCGAGCTTGTCCGCGAACGTGAGCTTCGCCAGCCCCGCCTTCATCTCCTCCAGCGGCGTCTTGAGGTCGGCGCGCCAGAAGAACGCCGCGTCCTCGTACCGGGCGCGCAGCACGGCCTCGTTGCCCGCGCGGACCAGGTCGGCGTCCACCGACCCGTTCGCCACGGCCACGAAGTGCGGCAGCAGCGCGCCGTCGGCGGTGCGGACCGGCAGGTACCGCTGGTGCTTGCGCATGACCGTGGTGAGGATCTGGCCGGGCAGCTCCAGGTACCGCTCCTCGAACGAGCCGAGGATCGGCGTCGGCCACTCGACCAGGTTCGTCACCTCGTCCAGCAGGCCGTCGACCTCCGCGACCCCGCCGGCGGACGCGGCGAGCTCCTGCGCGGCGGCCACGATGGCCTCGGCGCGGGCCTGCGCGTCGACCTGGATGCCGTGCGAGGACAGGAACTCCGGGTAACCGTCCGCGGCGGACACCTCGACCACCGGCGCGTCGGCCGTGCGGTGCACGCGGGTGACCGTGCCGGAGGCCAGCGCCGACACCGCGACCGGCACCGGCGTGGTGCCGAGCAGCGCGAGCAGCCAGCGGATCGGGCGGGTGAACGACAGCTTCGGGTCGTTCCACTTCATGTTCTTCTCGGCGCGCAGGTCGGAGACGACCTCACCGAGCAGCCCGCTGAGCACCTCGACGGCACCGCGGCCGGCATCGGTCCTGGTGAGCGCCACGAACTCGACGCCGTTCTCCTCGACCCGGCCCAGCGCGGCGACGTCGACGCCCTGGCCGCGGGCGAAGCCCTGCACGGCCTTCGTCGGGTTGCCGTCGGCGTCGAACGCGGCGGAGACCCGCGGGCCGCGCACCGTGCGCTCGGCGTCCGGCTCCCGCGGCGACACCTCGGGCACCAGCACGACGATCCGGCGCGGCGTGCCGTGCACGGTCACCTCGCCGTGCGTCAGGCGGGTCGCACCGAGCTTCGCCGTCACACCGGCGCGCACCGCGTCCACGGTCCGCAGCACCTCGGCCGGCGGCAGCTCCTCCGTGCCGATCTCGAACAGCAGCGTCGCCGGCTCGGTCACGTCGGCGAACGACGTCGGCGCGGCGGCGGGGGCCAGGGTCTCGGCGAGGCCCAGCGGGTGGCCGAGCTCCTCGCGCCGCTCCGCCCACAGCGCGGCGACCTCGCGGGCCAGCCCGCGCATCCGGCCGAACGCACGCGCGCGCTCGGTCGTGGAGATCGAACCGCGCGCGTCGAGCACGTTGAAGATGTGCGAGCACTTCAGCACGAAGCTGTGCGCCGGGACGGGCAGGCGGGCGTCGAGCATCCGGCGCGCCTCGGCCGCGAACTCCTCGAAGAGGCGCTTGTTCGCCTCCACGTCCGCGTCGTCGAGGTAGTACCGCGACATCTCGTACTCGGACTGGCCGAACGCCTCGCCGTAGGAGATGCCGGGCGCGTAGGCGATCTTCTTGAAGTGGTCGACGCCCTGCAGCGCCATCATGATCCGCTCGATGCCGTAGGTGATCTCCACCGACACCGGGTCCAGCGTCATGCCGCCGGCCTGCTGGAAGTAGGTGAACTGGGTGATCTCCAGGCCGTCGAGCCAGACCTCCCAGCCCAGGCCCCACGCGCCCAGTGCGGGCGAGGCCCAGTTGTCCTCGACGAACCGCACGTCGTGGGCCCGCACGTCGATGCCCAGCGCCTCCAGCGAGCCCAGGTAGAGCTCCTGCGGGTTGCCGGGGTCGGGCTTGAGGATCACCTGGAACTGGGTGTGGGTCTGCAGCCGGTTCGGGTTCTCGCCGTAACGGGCGTCGTCGGGCCGCACGGACGGCTCCACGTACGCGACGCGCCACGGCTCGGGACCGAGCACCCGGAGCACGGTCGCCGGGTTCAGCGTCCCGGCTCCGACCTCGGTGTTGAAGGGCTGCACGACGAGGCAGCCCCGTTCGGTCCAGTACTTGGTCAGCGCGAGCAGCGCGTCCTGCATCGTCAACACGGCGGCCAGTCTACGAAGCGGACAAAACCCCTGGTCACGGGGCCTGGATCGGGTGGTCTTCCCCACTGTGTCACGCTACGCACAACCAAGTGGGGAGTCACCACGTCTACTTGGGGTACCCGCACGTGCCGAGAGGAGTGGGTGTGGACAACCGGCCGCCGCGGCCAGGAGAGCCGAACGGGTCTCCTCGGCGACCCAGCGCCACCCCGCGTCCGCCGTCGGGGCAGCCCCGCCGTCCTCAGGACCCGCCGCGCGGCTCGGAGCCGCCCCGCAGGGACCCGCGCCGGTCGGACCAGCCGAAGCGCCAGGAACCGCCGCGCCGGGAGCCGCCCAGGCGCGTGGAACCACCCCGTCGCGGCACGTCGGACAGCCGCGGCGAGCCAGCGGGCCGCGCGGAGCCGCGCCGTGTGCCCGCCCGCGCCTCGTCGTCCGGCCCGCGCCCGCGTCCGGTGGCCGACCGCCCCACCGTCCGCACGACCCCGGCGAAGACCGCCGCGCCCGCCGCCAAGCCGCCGCAGCGCCCTGCCCAGCGCCCGCGTCCCGCCGCCGCCCGCCGCCCGAGCGCGGCCCAGCGCGGTGCGTCGACCGGCGCCAGGATCTTCATCAGCATGCTGTCGGCGACGGTCCTGCTGGTCACCGGCATCGCGTGGCAGAACCTCACCTCGTTGACCGACGGCCTCACCAAGCAGGACCTGAACCTCGCCGACGCCGGGGAGAAGCCCGCCGACGGCGCGATCGACATCCTGCTCGTCGGCATGGACAGCCGCACCGACTCCAAGGGCAACCCGCTGCCGCAGAACGTCCTGAACGAGCTGCAGGCGGGCGGCAGCGACGACGGCGGGTTCAACACCGACACGCTGATCCTGCTGCACATCCCGAACGACAGCGGCAAGGCCTTCGCGGTGTCGTTCCCGCGCGACTCCTACGTGAAGATCGCGGGCGGCTTTGGCCGCCACAAGATCAACTCCGCCTACGGCTACGCCAAGAACCAGGCCGCCGAGAAGCTCAAGGGCAGCGGCAAGAGCGGCCCCGAGGTCGAGATGGAGTCGCGCAAGGCCGGCGCGAACAACCTCATCGAGACCATCCAGAACCTGACCGACGTGAAGATCGACCACTACGCCGAGGTCAACCTGGTCGGCTTCTACGAGATCACCAAGGCCATCGGCGGCATCGACGTGTGCCTGAACTCGAACGTCCGCGACAGCTTCTCCGGCGCGAACTTCAAGGCAGGCCCGCAGACCATCGAGGGCAAGAACGCGCTGGCGTTCGTCCGCCAGCGCCACGGCCTGCCCATGGGCGACCTCGACCGCGTCGTCCGCCAGCAGGTGTTCATGGCCGGTCTGGCGAAGAAGATGCTCTCCGCGGGCGTCCTGGCCGACAGCACCAAGCGCAACGACATGATCAAGGCCGTGTCCGGCGCGATCGTGCTCGACGACGGCTGGGACATCACGAGGTTCGCGTTGCAGATGAAGGACATGACCGGCGGGAACATGACGTTCCAGACCATCCCGACCGGCAACCCCGACCTGCAGACCCCCGAGGACGGCAGCGCGGTCGAGGTGAAGGAGAACGAGGTCCGCAAGTTCGTGAAGAACCTCGGCAAGACCCCGGACGCCGCCGACGTCCCCGACCCGACCTTCGACAACGCCACCGTCACGGTCGACGTCCGCAACGCCTCCGGCCAGCCCGGCCTCGCGGCCACGGTCCTGCAGTCCCTCGTCACGAAGGGCTTCGTCGGCGGCCAGACCGGCAACGCCGCCGCGCTGGCCACGTCCGTCGTCCGCTACCCCCAGGGCGGCGAGGCGGCCGGCAAGGCCGTCCAGCAGGTCCTGGGCGGCATCGACACCGAGGAGGACGGCGACCTCCCCGCCGGCCGCGTCCGCGTGTTCCTCGGCGCGGACTACTCCGGTCCCGGCTCGCAGGGCTTCACCGGCACCCCGCTGCTCGCACTGGACGGCGCCCGCCAGCAGCCCGCCCCGCCCCCTGCCCCCATCTCCGCGGACGGCGTGCGCTGCGTGAACTGATACTCAGAGTAGAGTTCTTTACCCCGTTCGGGGGATGTTGGCCGTAAGTTGCGTAAGCGGCGAAGCATCGGCGCCTTCCATCAGCGTGAGACCCGCTCATGGGGTGGAGGAAACCGGTGACGACTGCGACAGGACCGATCGACACAGCCGCGTACCAACGCGTGCTCGGTGACGAGATCCGCAGCCTTCGCAAGCAGCGCGGCTGGACCAGGAAAGAACTGAACAAGCGCTTGCAGACGGAGATCTCCCTGCAGACCCTGGCGACGTACGAGCTGGGCACCCGCCAGTGCTCGGTCGTGCGCCTGGTCGAGATCTGCCACGCACTCGACGTGCCCGCGCACGAGGTGCTGGCCCGCGTGCACGAACGCTTCTTCGGCGACACGCCGGCAGGTCACCTGACCCTGAACCTGTCCCTGGTCGCCGCCACGGACAACCCCCGCCTCGCGCCACTGCGCCGGTGGGCGGCCGGGCGCCTGCACGTGCTGCCTCCCGGGGCGTCACCGGAGGTGCACCTCGACCTGGCGGCGGTGGAGAACATGGCGCAGCTCTGCCAGCTGCCGGCGGTAGAGCTGATCCGCACGCTGCGGTCGATGTCCCGTTAGAACGGTCGCGGGGAACGCGGGCGGAGCCGCGGGAACAGCACCCACCGTTGTACCGAACCCCGTTCACACCACCGAAACCACCGCCCACGAAGGGTTACCCGCCCACGCCGGTAGCATCGCCGGGGTGAACGATTCCCCCGCCCGCCTCCCCCTGCGCACCGCAGCCGCCGTGAAGCTGGGCAACCTGAGCTCCACGCTGTCTCAGAAGATGGGTCTCGGCGCAGGTGGCATGATCGGCGGCCGAGTCGCCCTCAAGCTCGACCCCCAGGCGTTGAACCGCCTGACCGCCGGCCGCAGGGTCGCCGTGGTCACCGGCACGAACGGCAAGACGACCAGCACGATGATGCTGGCCAGGGCCGTCACGGCGCTGGCTGAGGTCGCCACCAACCACAGCGGCGCGAACATGCCCGACGGGCACGTGACGGCGCTGTCGAAGCAGCCGGACGCCCCGTACGCCGTGCTGGAGTGCGACGAGGGGTACTTCCCCGCCGTCGCCGGTGCCAGCAACCCGGCGGTCGCGGTGATCCTGAACCTCAGCCGCGACCAGCTCGACCGGGTCGGTGAGGTGCGCACGATCGAGCGCAGCATCCGCGACACGATCGCCGGGCTGCAGAACTGCGTGATCGTCGCCAACTGCGACGACGTGATGGTGACCAGTGCGGCGAGGGACGCGAAGAACGTCGTCTGGGTCGCCACCGGCACGAGCTGGCACCACGACAGCGCGAGCTGCCCGCGGTGCGGTGACCCGATCCGCTGGCAGGGCGAGCACTGGCACTGCACGAACTGCGACCTGGCGCGGCCGCACCCGACGTGGATCACCGCCGACGAGGCCATGATCACGCCGGAGCACCGGAAGCTGGAGCTGCGGCTGACGCTGCCGGGCAAGTTCAACCAGGCGAACGCCGTCATGGCCACGGCGGCCGCGCACACGCTCGGTGTGCCGGTCGACGAGGCGGTGCGCCGTTTGCGTGGCGTGAGCAACGTCAGCGGCCGGTACCGCACGATCCAGCGCAACGGCCGCAGTGCGCGGCTGCTGCTGAGCAAGAACCCGGCGGGCTGGAGCGAGACGCTCACCGTGGTCAGGGAGGCGCACCACCCGGCCGTCCTGGTCATCAACGCCCAGGAGGCCGACGGCCGCGACCTGAGCTGGCTGTGGGACGTCCCGTTCGAGAAGCTGCGCGGCCGCCAGGTGATCGCGTCCGGTGAGCGCGCCAGCGACCTGGCCGTGCGCCTGACGTACGCCGAGGTCGAGCACACGATCGTCAAAGACCCGCTGAGGGCCCTCGACCAGCTGCCCGCCGGCGCGGTCGAGGTCATCGCCAACTACACCGCGTTCCGCGACTTGAATGCCAGGGCTGCCGCTGATGAGTGAGTCGACCGTTCAGATCGCCCTCGTGCTGCCGGACCTCCTCGGCACCTACGGGGACTTCGGCAACGCCGTCGTGCTGGAGAAGCGCATGGCGTGGCGCGGGATCAAGGCCGAGGTCGTGCCGATCAACTACGGCCAGCCGGTGCCGGACTCGTGCGACATCTACGTCGTCGGCGGTGGCGAGGACACCGCGCAGACGCTCGCGGTGAAGCACCTGCGCGAGCACCCCGGTCTGCAGCGCGCGGTCACGAAGGGCGCCGTGGTGCTCGGGGTGTGCGCGGGCATCCAGATCTTCGGCGAGAGCTTCACCCGCGCCGACAACGTGACGCACCCCGGCATGGGCCTGATCGATTCGACCTCGCACGCCGGGGGCAGCCGTGCCATCGGCGAGGTGCTGGCCGAGCCGGCGGACGGCCTGTTCTCCGGTGTGCTGACCGGGTTCGAGAACCACCAGGGCCGCACGGTGCTGGGCCCGTCCGCGCGTCCGCTGGCGCACGTGAAGGTCGGCACCGGCAACGACGGCAGCGTCGAGGGCGCGGTGCAGGGCCGGATCGTCTGCACCTACCTGCACGGCCCGGTGCTGCCGCGCAACCCGCAGCTCGCCGACATGCTGATCGAGTGGGCCACCGGCACGAAGGTGGCGCCGCTGGACCTGCCCGCCGTCACGCAGATGCGCGCGGAACGGGTCAAGGCAGCTTCGTGAGCCGGTCGGCGACGCCCGGCCAGACCACGGCCATCACGTAGTCGGTCGCGAGCGCGGGTCCCACACCGGGCCTGCGCTCGCACCACACGGCGAGCCGTTCGCACGCGCCGACGACGATCTCCGCGAACGCCTCCGCCTCCAGCGGGTCGATCTCCGGCGCGAACGACACCAGCACGGACCCGATCATGTCCGTCTGCTGCTGCCGGATCCCCTCGACCTCCTCCTGCGCCGACGGCACCGCGATCGCCGCCTCCTGCCGCAGCAGGGCCCAGGACCGCTGGTGGTCGACGATGAACTCGAAGAACGCGAGCAGCCCCAGCCGCAGGAACTGCTCGGGGTCCTGCGCGCCCGCGATGGCCGCGGCCGTCTTCTCCCGCAGCTCGGCGCGCGCCCGGTGGATGCAGCCGATCAGCAGGCCCTCCTTGGACCCGAAGTACTCGTAGATCATCGGCTTGGAGACGCCGCAGCGTTCGGCGATCTCGTCCATGGAGGTGGCGAGGTAGCCCTGCTCCGCGAAGACCTCCTCGGCGACGGTGAGCATCTGGGCCATGCGCTGCGCCCTGGGCATGCGGCGCCGTGGCGCTGGAGCGGTCACGAATGGAGTCTACCGCTCGTAACTTACTTCGAGTAACCTACTGTGAAGTAGCCAAGCGAGTGGGAGGGTGTCCCCATGCACCGAGAGACGAAAGTGCTCGTCATCGGCACCGGCTTCTCCGGCCTCGGGATGGCCGTCGAGCTGAAGCGCCGCGGTGAGCACGACTTCGTGGTCCTCGAAAAGGCGAGCGACCTCGGTGGCACGTGGCGGGACAACTCCTACCCCGGTTGCGCGTGCGACGTGCCGTCGCACATGTACTCGTTCTCGTTCGAGCTGAACCCGGGGTGGTCGCGGATGTTCGCCCAGCAAGGCGAGATCTGGGAGTACCTGCGCAAGGTCGCCGACAAGCACCGGCTGCGACCGCACATCCGCTTCAACACCAAGGTCTCCGGCGCGCGGTGGGACGACGAGGCCAAGCGCTGGCACGTCACCACCGAGCAGGGCGACACCTACACCGCCACGGCGCTGGTCGCGGGCGTCGGCGCGCTGCACATCCCGAACGTCCCCGAACTGCCGGGCATCGAGAACTTCACCGGCAAGACGTTCCACAGCGCGCAGTGGGACCACGACTACGACCTGACCGGCAAGCGGGTCGCCGTCGTCGGCACGGGCGCGTCGGCGATCCAGTTCGTGCCGAAGATCGCCGGGCAGGTCGGGTCGCTCAAGGTCTTCCAGCGCACGCCGCCGTGGATCATGCCCAAGGCCGACCGCGAGATCACCGGCTGGGAGCGAAAGCTGTTCCGCGCCCTGCCGTTCACGCAGCGGCTCTACCGCGACTTCGTCTACTGGACCCGCGAGTCGTCGGCGCTGGGCTTCGCGGTCAACCCGAAGATCATGCAGTTCGCGCAGGGGATCGCGGTGCGGCACCTGAAGAAGCAGGTGCCGGACCCGGAGCTGCGCAAGGCGCTGAAGCCCGACTACACCATGGGCTGCAAGCGCGTGCTGATCTCCAACGACTACTACCCCGCGCTGTCGCGGTCCAACGTGGACCTGGTGACGGACAAGATCTCCGAGGTGCGCGAGAGGTCCGTCGTGGACAGCGCGGGCGTCGAGCACGAGGTCGACGCCATCATCTACGGCACCGGGTTCCACGTCGTCGACTCGTTCGACTACCTGGACATCCAGGGCAAGGGCGGGGTCGACCTCGCCAAGAAGTGGCGCGAGCAGGGCATCGAGACCTACTACGGCATCACGGTGTCCGGCTTCCCCAACCTGTTCTTCCTGCTGGGCCCCAACACCGGACTCGGGCACAACTCGGTCGTGTTCATGATCGAGTCGCAGATCCGGTACATCTCGCAGTGCCTCCGGCTCCTCGACCGGCACCGCGCGGCGGAGCTGGACGTGCGGCGGGAGGCCCAGCAGGAGTTCAACCGCGAGATCCAGGGCAAGCTGACCAAGGGCGTGTGGACCCAGGGCGGCTGCAAGAGCTGGTACCTCGACGCGCAGGGCGTCAACCGCACCGTGTGGCCGGGCTTCACCTGGCGGTACTGGATGCGGACGAAGCGCGTGCGCGCCGAGGACTACGTGCTCACCGCCGCCGCGCGGACGCCGGCGCCGTGAGTCACGGCTTGACGATGACCTTGAGGGCGGTCCGCTCGTCCATCGCCTGGTAGCCCTGGGCGACATCGGCGAGCGCGACCGTCCGGTCGAACACGGGACCGGGGTCGATCCGCCCGGCGAGCACGTCGGCGAGCAGCTCGGGCAGGTAGGCGCGCGCGGGTGCGACGCCGCCGCCGATGGCGATGTTGCGGCCGAACAGCTTGCCCAGCGGCAGCCCCGGCATCTCGTGCGGCACGCCGACGTACCCGATGCGGCCGCCGTCGCGCACGATGCCCATGGCGGTCTGCCACGACTGCTCCGTGCCCACGCACTCCAGCACCGCGGCCGCCCCGAGCCCGCCGGTCATCTCCTTGATCCGCTCGACGGCGGCGTCACCGCGTTCGGCCACCTGGTCGGTCGCGCCGAACAGGGTCGCGATCTTGGCGCGGTCCTCGTGGCGGCCCAGCGCGATGATCCGCTCGGCGCCGAGGCGCTTGGCCGCGAGCACACCGCACAGGCCCACGGCGCCGTCACCGACGACCGCGACGGTGCTGCCGGGTTGCACGCCCGCGCCCAGTGCCGCGTGGTGCCCGGTGCCCATGACGTCGCTCAGGCTCAGGAACGCGGGCAGCAGCTCCGCCGGCGCGTCGGCCGGGACGCGCACCAGCGTGCCGTCGGCCTGCGGCACCCGCACGGCCTCGCCCTGGCCGCCGTCGCTGCCCTTGCCGCCCCAGAACCCGCCGTTGAGGCACGACGTCTGCAACCCGGCCTGGCAGTAGGCGCAGGTGCCGTCGCTCCACACGAACGGCGCAATGACCCGGTCGCCGGCCTGGACGCTGCGCACGTCCGCGCCGACCTCCTCGACGACGCCGAGGAACTCGTGGCCGATCCGCTGCCCGCTCTCGCGCTTGGCGACACCCCGGTACGCCCACAGGTCGCTGCCGCAGATGCAGGCGAGCTCGACCCGGACGACGACGTCACCCGGCTCCTGGACGCGCGCGTCGGGCACCTCCTCGACGCGGATGTCACGGGTGCCGTAGATCGTCGTAGCCCGCACCTGGGTTCCTCCTCTGCCTCGTGGTCCAACCGGTCCATCGTGCTCCGGGCAGGCCGGTCGCGCCCACTCGGGAGGCTGTGGAGTTGACCACCCGCGCCTACCATCGGGGGCGTGCTGAACACTGCGGAAGGCCTCGTGCGGGCACGTGCGATCCGTTACGCGACGGCGGCCCGGTTCGCCGCGCCCGAGCCGCTCACCTGGGACGGTGTGGTGGACGACACCCGCCGCGGCCCGGCCTGCCCGCAGTCGCCGTCGGCGCTGGCCGCGGTGGTCGGCAACTCGGTCGAGGGGCTGTCGTTCGACGAGCACTGCCAGGTGCTGAGCGTGACGGCACCGGCCGACGCCGACGGCCTGCCGGTGATGGTGTGGTTCCACGGCGGCGCGTACGTGACCGGCAGCGGCGAGTCGGCGAAGTACGACGCAGGGCTCTTGGCCGCGCAGGGCGTCGTGGTCGTGAGCGTCAGCTACCGGCTCGGGATCTTCGGTTACCTGCGGGACGACCTGGGGCTGCTGGACCAGCTGGCGGCGTTGCGGTGGGTGCGCGACACCATCGCGGAGTTCGGTGGCGACCCGGCGAACGTGACGGCGTTCGGCCAGTCCGCGGGCGCTGACTCCGTGTACGCGCTGCTGCTCACCGACACCGAGGGCCTGTTCCAGCGCGCGATCCTGCAGAGCGCGCCGCTGGGCACCCGCAGCCCCGACCGCCCGGCCATGACGGCGGCGCTGCGCGAACACGTCTCCGCCTCCGTCGACGCCGGCACCCCCGTGGCGGACGTGCTGGCCGCCCAGCAGCGCGTCACCGCCGAGCTGGGGCCGAGGTTCACGCCGTCGGGCAGCATGCCGTTCGGCCCGGAGCTGCCGGGCGAGCCCGACCTGACCGCGGTGGCGCCGCGGGTGGAGCTGCTCGTCGGACACACGCGGGACGACGGCAGCCCGTACGTCGCGAACCACCCGGAGGCCTGGGCCGTCGCCACCGAGCTCGTCTTCGCGGGCCCCGCGCGCCGGCTGGCCGCCGACTGGGCCAAGGCCGGTGGCCAGGCCGCCACCTACGACTTCCGCTGGCGGCCGGAGGGCGCTCCGCTGGGGGCCTGCCACTGCATGGAGCTGCCGTTCCTGTTCGACCCGGACGCCTGGACCGGTGCGGGCATGCTGGCCGGGCAGGAGCCGGACCCGGCGCTGGCCGCGGTCGTGCGGCGGACGTGGACCGACTTCGCCCGGAAGGGGATCGACGCGCTGCCCTCGCGCGAGCTCGAGCTCGGCGCATGACCGAACGCGAGCGCCTGCGCGCCACCTTCGGCACGGACGCGGCCCGCTACCACCGGGCCCGTCCGACCTACCCCGCCGAGCTCTTCGCCGCGCTGCACGGCGACCGCATCCTGGAGATCGGCCCTGGCACCGGCCAGGCCACGCTGCCGCTGACCGCGCTCGGTTCCGTGACCGCCGTGGAGCTGAGCCCGGACCTCGCCGCGATCGCCCGCACCCACGCGCCGCGCGCGCACGTCGTGGTGGCGGACTTCGACGAGTGGGAGCCGGACGGGGAGTTCGACCTCGTGGTGTCCGCGACGGCGTTCCACTGGCTGGACCCGGACACCCGCATGGCCCGGTGCGCACGCGCGTTGCGGAACGGCGGGACGCTCGCCGTGATCTCCACGCACCACGTCGCGGGCGGCACCGAGCAGTTCTTCGCCGACGTGCAGGAGCTCTACGAGCGCTGGGACCCGGGCACGCCGCAGGGCTTCCGGCAGCCGGCGGCCGGCACCGTGCCGTTCGAGCTCGACGACAGCCCGTTCTTCGAGCCGCCGGAGTTCCGCAGGTACGAGTGGGAGCGCGACTACACCGCGGAAACCTACGTCGACCTGCTGCTCACGTACTCGAACCACATCACGCTGCCCACCCGCGACGAGCTGGTCGCCGGCATCGGCAGGCTCATCGGCACCCGCTACGGCGGCCGGATCACCAAGCGGTACCTGACCCAGCTGGCCACGGCCGTGAAGGCACCGGCGGACTGACCATCCGATGTGGACTGTCCAGCTCCCTGGCACGATCTTCAGGTTCTCGACAGGTGCCGGAACGGAGTTCCCGGTCCTCTTCCCGGTACCGGCCGCACAGGAGTCGACCGACCACAACACGATCCAACAACCGGGTGCTGCTGCCCCTGCGAGTAGGGCGAGACGCCTAGGATGTCCCGCCAAAGGGGCGGGGAGAACACGCACGAGCCGTGCCCTTGCACTAGGAGGTGGCATGGCCGTGCCGACAGCGGCGCTCAACGAGGGAAGGGCCCCACAGCGGGGCCGGCCTCGCGACGCCAGCAGGGACGACGCATTACGTCAGGCAGCGCTCGAAGTGATGGCCGAGGTCGGATACCGGGCCCTCACCATGGACGCGGTGGCAGCGCGCGCGAGAGCGGGCAAGGCCACGATCTACCGGCGCTGGGAGTCGAAGCTCGATCTGGTGATCGACACGTGCACGCAGCTCGCCACGCAGAACCTCGGCGCACCGGACACCGGCTCGCTCGCCGGTGACCTGCGCGAGTTCCTGTCGTCGTTCGCCGCGTTCCTGTCCGGTCCGATCGGCAAGGCCGCTCAGGCGCTGGTGGGCGAGCTGCCGCACGAGCCGGAGCTGGCGGCGGCGTTCCGGGAGACGTTCCTGATCTCGCAGCGCGACGTGCTGCGCGGAATCCTCGACCGGGCCGCCGACCGGGGTGAGCTGAGGGCCGACGCCCCGCGCGGCATGGCCGTGGAGATCGCGGGCGCGGCGTTGATCTACCGGCTGATGCTCACCGGTGACCCGCTCGACGAGCCGTTCGTGGAGAAGGTCGTCGAGCAGGTCCTACTACCGTTGGTGCACGCCTAGCGCCCCCCGGCTTTGCCGGCATCTGCAAGTACCACCGACTCAACATCACCAAGCACTTTTCTACTGCCAACAGCTCCGCCGGCCGTCCGCGGACCTGGAATCCGGTTCGACGGGCGGCGACCATGTTGGTGGTACTTGCAGACGCCTGATCAGCAACGAGGGGGCGGACGAGACTTCTGGCCAGGTGCTCAGCGGAAGAGCTTGCGCACGAGCGCGAAGCCGACCACGGCACCGACCGCGATCAAGGTGTACTTGACCTTGGGCTGGCTCAGCGTGGCCAGCACGGACGAGCGGCCCTGTTCGACGAGCTTCTGCGGGTTCGCGCGCTCGCTGAGCTCGTCCAGGGTGTTGGCCAGCGCGGCACGAGCCTGTTCGATCTCGCGCTGGATGGTGTCGGGATCGCGTGCCACATGTCCTCCTAGCAGCGGTTCTGGCAGTCACCGTAGTGGACGGCCGTGGGCGGGGCCGCACACGACCCACGTGCGCCCCGGGAGAGCGTGTACATGGCCGCGCTATAGGCTTCCACCCGAGGGGTCGTAGCCCAATTGGCAGAGGCACTGGGTTTAGGTCCCAGCCAGTGGGGGTTCGAGTCCCCCCGACCTCACGATCGTCCTGGGCGCGGTGTGCTCACGGGGCACGTTCGCCCAGGTCAGATCGCATGTTCCTGCGTTCGACCCAGTCCGCGATCTGGGTGCGGCTGGTCAGGTCGAGCTTGCGCCGGACCCGTTGCAGGTGCGTCTCCACCATCCGCTGCGAGATGTGCAGCTCCGTGCCGATGCCACCGTTCGTCCGCCCCGCGGCCACCAGCGCGACGACCTGCCGCTCGCGTGCGCTGAGCTCCTGCTGCTCGATCCGGCCCTCCAGCGCGTAGGCGACCGCTTGCTCACGCGTCATCTGCCGGCCGTCGGCGAGACACGAGTTCCCCACGGCGACCCGTGCGGCCCGCACGACCTCGACGACCTCCCGCTGCCACACGAGGTCGTCGGTGGGCCCGCCTTCCCTCAGGCACGAGGCCGCGCCGACCAGCCTGAGCGCGCGCCTCGGGTCACGGCGCCGGTACGCGATCACGGCCAGCCCCTCCAGCACGTCCGCCACCCAGAAACCCGTGCAGGACGCACGAAGCGACTGCTCGAACCAGTCCGTGGCCTCGTCTGTCTCGCCGCGCTGCAACGCGCGCACGCCGACCGTGTGCAGGAAGACCGCTAGTCGGCGTGGTGGAGCGAACCGCCGGTAGACCGGCAGCACGTCGGCGAGCAGGGCGTCCGCGAACTCCTCGTCACCCGCCCGCAGCGTCGACCAGGCCAGGTTGTGCTCGATGATCGCGAGGTCCAGCGGCCCGGCGACCGGCACCAGCAACGCCAGCGCCTCCTCGTAGTGCTTGCGCGCCTCGCTGGTCCGGCCCGCGCGCACCAGCTCGCCCGCGACCGCGTTCAGGGCCTGGGCGAGCAGCACCGGTGCGCCGAGCTCGCGGGCCAGCGCGACGGCCTGCTCGGCCGTGGGCAGACCGGTGTCGTCGTCGGTGCCGGCCAGGTAGGCGAGGTGGCACAGGGCGAGGCAGCGCACGGCGGGTTCGCTGGGCACCGTGGACCGCACCGCCGCGTGCAGCGACCGGCGCCCCTGCGACACCTGCCCCTGGTCGCGCCAGGCCGTGGCGAGCATCGTCGCGAGCCGCAGGTGGCTCCGATCACCGGTGCGGGCCGCCCAGTCGACGGCGCTCTGCAGCGCGGCGCACTCGGCGATCAGCGGTTCGACGACGGCCGGTGCGCTGAACACGGTCGCCGTGAACGCGGTCCAGCGGCCGGCAAACCAGTGCGCGACCCGCGCCAGCACGACGTCCCGCAGCTCGCCGAGCTTCTCCCTGCCGTACAACCGGAGCGTCTCCAGCTGCTCGAACCGCCCCGCGCCCGTGAACGTGAGCAGCGACTTCGACACGAGCCCCGACAGCAGCGCCAGCACCCGGTCCGTGCGCAGCGCACACGCCGCGACCGCCACCTCCAGCCCGAACCCGCCGGGGAACACCGACAGGCAGCGGAACACGTGCTGCTCGTCGGCGCCGAGGTGGTCGTAGCTCCACTCGACGGCCGCGCGCAGGCTCTGGTGCCGCACGGCTGCGGTCCGGTTGCCGCGGTTGAGCAGCTCCAACCGGTCGTCCAGACGGGCCAGCAACTCGCTGACCGGCAGCACCGTCACCAGCCGCGCGGCCAGCTCGACCGCCAACGGCAACCGGTCCAGCCGCGCACACAGCCCGGCGAGCACCTCCCGCCCCGGCAACCGCACCCCGAGCTGGCTGGCCTCCGCACGGTCGGCGAACAACGCGACCGCCCCCTCGACCGGCAACGGCGGCACCGGCACCAGCACCTCCCCCGGCACCCGCAACGGCTCCCGGCTCGTCGCCACCACCCGCACCCCGGGACAGCCGATCAGCAACGGCTCCAGCAACGCCGCGCACTCCCCGGCGACCCGCTCGCAGTTGTCCAGCACCAGCACCACCGTCCGCCCGGCCAACGCGTGCACCACCGTGCTCAGCACCGTCTCACCGGTGACCTCGCCGATGCCCAAACTCGTCGCACACGCCCGCGGCACGTGGTCGCCTCCCGCGACCGAGGCGAGCTCCACCCAGGCGACCTCGGGCAGGCGGGCGGTGAACTCCTTGGCGAGCCTGGTCTTGCCGACACCGACCGGGCCGGTGAGGGTGAGGACGCGGGCGGTGCCGGTGGTGTGGAGGGCTGCCAGGCGGTTCAGGTCCTCGGTGCGGCCGATGAAGCTGTCAAGGGCTGGGTGGCGGTGGGCGGGCTTGTTCGTCGGGTGGTTCTTGGGCTGGTTCGCTGGGTGGTTCGGCGGCTGGTTGGTGCGTTGGTCGGCTTGGACGTTGGTGGCGCGGTGGATGGTGTGGCCAGTGCTCTGGTGGTTCGCGCGGCCGTTGCTCGGCTGGCCGTTGCTTCGCTGACTGTTGCTTGGTTGGCTGCTGCCTGGCTGGTTGCCGCCCGCCTGCCAGCCGTTGGTCGTTTGCCAGCCGTTGCCGGTCTGCCAGCCGCCGGTCGGCTGCCGGTTGGTGGCCCGCCGCCGGTACGCGCGCTGCCGGCACGCGTTCGAGCAGTACCGGGCCTGACTCCGCCGGGAGGTAGCGGTCGCGGCGCCACACGTCGCACACGTCCCCGCCTGGTCGGTCATCGCACGGAGCCTAACGACCCTGTTCAGCCCCGGAAAGGCCTTTCCACCAGATGTGGCCCAATGGACGTACCCGCACACCGTCCCGCTCCAGTCCACTGTGGACCGCTCGACCCGCCGAACCTCGCCCTCGGTCCGCCCACCGCACCCGGTCGCGTGAGCACTCTCACGCGACATTTCGGACACCACTGTGACCCTCGGAGGCCTCCCGCGTTTCCCCGTCCGCGGCAACGACTTCCCAGCTCACCCCCGGCAGACCCCGACCCCTGGGTGGGGTCACCCCCACCCAGGACCTCGGGTTTCCCCCAATGTCACCGGCCACCCGAATCCGTACCGTCGATCCCATGAACCTCGTCGACTGGGTCACCGACCTGATGCAATCGGCCGGCGCACCCGGAGCGGCACTGGCGATCGCGCTGGAGAACCTCTTCCCGCCCCTGCCCAGCGAGGTCTTCCTCCCCCTGGCCGGTTTCACCGCGGCCCAGGGCAAGATGTCCCTGCTCGACGCGATCCTCTGGACCACCGCGGGTTCGGTGGCCGGCGCCCTGCTCCTCTACTGGCTCGGCCACCTGCTGGGCCGCGACCGGGTCCGGCGCATCGCCGCCCGCATGCCGCTGGTGCGCGTGTCCGACGTGGACAAGACCGAGGCCTGGTTCCTCCGCAACGGCTACCGCGCGGTCTTCTTCGGCCGGATGATCCCGGTGTTCCGCAGCCTGATCTCCATCCCGGCCGGCGTGGAGCGGATGCGACTGGCACCGTTCCTCGGCTACACCGCCGCCGGCAGCCTCCTCTGGAACACCGCGCTGATCCTCGCGGGCTACCTCCTCGGCGACAACTGGCACCTCGTCGAGCAGTACGTCGGCCTGGCCTCCACGGGTGTGCTGGCGCTGGCCGGTGTCGCGCTGGCCGTCTTCATCACCACCCGGCTCGTCACCACCCGGCGCGCCGCCTCCCGACTCGCCACCACCCGGCTCGCCAAGCCCAAGCGCCGGACTCACTCGGACTCCTGACCCGGTCCGGCACCCACGCGTTCCGACACGTTCCGTCCCGCCTCCCCGCGTTCCTCTCCCCCCACGGGGCGAGCGAGCGGCCGATTCCGGACACAAGCCACCCGATCGAGCGACACCACACGAAGTCACCCGGTAAGACGGGCGAACCGCCGGATCAGGACACGCGCCACCCGATCGAGCGACAACGCGAGACCGCCGCAACGCCGCTACCAGCGCCTTCACCCCGCCAAAGCACCCTCAACCCCCGAGCGCCCAACCCCCGAACCCTCAGCCCCCGAGCCCCCAGCCTCAAGACCGAGAAACCGCACCAACTCCCGCACCGCACTCCGCCCCGCCCGGTTCGCCCCGATGGTGCTGGCCGAAGGCCCGTACCCGACGAGGTGGATCCGCGGATCACGCACGACCCGCGTCCCGTCCACCTGCACCCCACCCCCGGCCGCACGCAGACGCAGCGGCGCCAGGTGGTCGAGGTCGTGCCGGAAGCCGGTGGCCCACAGGATCACGTCGGCGGCGTACCGCTCGCCCGACTCCCATTCGACGCCGTCGGGGACGACGCGGGAGAACATCGGCCAGCGCTGGAGCACGCCGTCGGCCAGCGCGGCGAGGGTCCGGTCGTTCAGGGGGAGGCCGGTCACGCTCACCACGCTGCGCGGGATCAGGCCGGCGCGGACGCGTTCCTCCACCAGGGCGACGACCTGGCGGCCGTAGTCCTCGGTGAACGGGCCCTCGTGCCACACCGGTTCGTGGCGGGTGACCCAGCGGGTCGAGGCGGCGAGCGGGGCGATTTCCATCAGCAGTTGGGTGGCTGAGGCGCCGCCGCCGACCACGACCACGCGTTTGCCGGCGAAGGCGGTGGGGCCCTGGTAGTCGGCGGTGTGCAGGTGCAGGCCGCGGAACGTGGACTGGCCGGGGTAGTGCGGCCAGAACGGGCGGCGCCACGTGCCGGTCGCGTTGATCAGGCCGCGGGTGGTCCAGGTGCCCGCGGAGGTCTCGACCCGCAGCAGGGGCGAGTCGGAGGTGACCGCGGAGACGGTCACCGGGCGCAGCACCGGCAGGTCGAACAGGCGCTCGTAGCGCGCGAAGTACGACGGGATCGCCTCGCGGGCGGGGGCGTCCGGGGGTGGTTGTTCGAAGGGCATGCCGGGGAGCTCGTGGATGCCGTGCACGGTGCGCATGCGCAGGCTCGGCCACCGGTGCTGCCACGCGCCGCCGGGTGCGGGGTTCGCGTCCAGCACGACGTGGTCGACGTTCCGCCTGCGCAGGAAGTAGGAGGCCGAGAGGCCCGCCTGGCCCGCTCCGATCACCACGACATCCGTCACACCCACGTCAACCCGCGACCGCCACCGGGTGATTTCGGATGTGACCGAGCAGTCACCAGCACCGCGCGCAGGCTCGGACCGGCGGACGCCCGACGAGTTACCCGGCTCACGGAAGAAGTCGCGAAGTATCGGTGTTGATCGATGTATGAGCCGCCTCAGTGAGATCCCGCTGTCCGTCCTCGACCTCGCCCCGATCGGTTCGGGCTCGGATGCGACGGCCGCGCTGCAGAACTCCAGGGAGCTCGCCCAGCAGGCCGAACGCCTCGGCTACCACCGCTACTGGTTCGCCGAGCACCACAACATGCCCGGTATCGCGAGCTCGGCGCCCGCGGTGTTGATCGGGCACGTCGCGTCGGCGACCGAGCGGATTCGCGTCGGGTCAGGTGGCGTCATGCTGCCCAACCACGCGCCGCTCGTGGTCGCCGAGCAGTTCGGCATGCTGGAGGCGCTGCACCCCGGCCGCATCGACCTGGGCATCGGGCGCGCGCCCGGTACCGACCAGAAGACGGCGCGGGCGCTGCGGCGGACCGAGGCCGGGCTGTCCGCGGAGAACTTCCCGCAGGAGCTGACCGAGCTCATCGGCTACTTCGACGGCACCGCCGAGCTCAACGCCGTGCCCGCCGCGGGCAACAAGCCGCCGATCTGGCTGCTCGGCTCGTCCGGCTACAGCGCGCAGGCCGCGGGGCTGCTGGGGCTGCCGTTCGCGTTCGCCCACCACTTCAGCGCGCAGAACACGCTGCCGGCGCTCGCGTTGTACCGCAAGCACTTCCGGCCCTCGGAGGTCCTCAGCGAGCCGTACGCGATGGTGTGCGCCTCGGTGGTCGTGGCCGACACCGACGAGCGCGCCCGCTACCTCGCGGGTCCGGGTGCGCTGTCGTTCGTGAAGCTGCGCCAGGGCCGGCCGGCTCCGCTGGCCACGCCGGAGGAGGCCGCCGCCTACCCGTACACCGAGATCGACGAGCTCGTGATCGAGGACCGGATGGCCACCCAGGTCATCGGTTCGCCGCAGACGGTCGCCGCCGGGCTGGGCGAGCTGCTGGAGTCGACGGCGGCCGACGAGCTCATGGTGACGACCATCGTGCACGGGCAGCAGGACCGGTTGCGGTCGTTCGAACTGCTGAGCGAGCTTGCCGAACGGACGCCCGCGCTGGGCCGTTCAGCCGCACATACGTGAGTCGGTCACGCCTGAGCTTCACGTTTCGTACGACTGACGTTGGTCTGAACGGGTGATAATCGGCTCCGCTTGTAGCGCGAGGCACACCCTGCGCGATGATCGGTGTGAGCGCGCACGCCCCCCGACGCGCTCCCTAGCTTCACCCGACGGACGGCGTGGGGCCGGCGCTCTCTTGTGGCGCCGCCCACGCCGCCCATCACGAGTCGGCATCGTCCCGGCACCAGGTCCGCTTCAAGGGCCCCTTTCCTCCCCCGCTCGCCCCGCGGCACCGTCACAGTTGACGGGAGTCGTCCACACCCACCGCCGGGGTGGGAAAGGGGAGTTCGTGAAGTTCGCCAAATCGGCAGCGGGTCTCTGCCTGCTGCTGGCCGTGGCGGGATGTGCGGGCCCCAGTGTCGCCGTCACCACGGACGAGAGCCTGACCGTCGAGCAACGGGCCGAGACGCCCGACGCAGCCACCAACGCCGCCTTCGGCACCCAGCGGGTGTGGGGCTCCGGTCTCTCCGTCGTGGTGTCGGCCCCGAGATCGCTCTCACCGTCGGACACGGCCACCCCGCGCGCCGCGCGCACGGCCGTCTTCACGCTCACCGTCTACAACGGCTCGAAGAACGCCTACAAGCCGTCCCAGCTCGCCGTGAAGGCGACGGCGAACGGTGCCGCGGCTCCCGAGCTGGTCGACTCGGTGCAGGGCCTCAACGGCCTCGCCGCGGCCGTCGCCGAGCTGCCGCCCGGCAAGGACACCCAGGTGGTGCTCGCGTTCGCCGTGGCGGAGGGGCCGGTGCAGATGCAGCTGACCGTGCAGCCCGGCGGCCAGGGCCAGGACGCACCGACCGTGTTCGAGGGCCAGGCCTAGTCTCAAGGCCATGAGCACCCGTCTCGAACCAGGGGACACCGCACCCGCCTTCACGCTGCCCGACAGCGACGGCAAGCCGGTGTCGCTGTCCGACTACCTCGGCAGGTCAGTGGTCGTGTACTTCTACCCGGCCGCGAGCACCCCGGGCTGCACCAAGCAGGCCTGCGACTTCCGCGACAGCCTCGCCCAGCTGAACGACCTGGGCTACGCCGTCGTCGGCATCTCGCCGGACAAGCAGGAGAAGCTCGCGAAGTTCCGCGACGCGGAGGGCCTCACCTTCCCGCTGCTCGGTGACACCGAGAAGACCGTCCTCACCGAGTGGGGCGCGTTCGGCGAGAAGCAGAACTACGGGCGCACCGTGCAGGGCGTCATCCGCTCCACGTTCCTCGTCGGCCCGGACGGCAAGGTCGTGAAGGCGATGTACAACGTGCGCGCCACCGGTCACGTCGCGAAGCTGCTGCGCGAGCTCCCGGCCTGAAAAATCACCTGGAAATGTGACACCGCCGCCGCAGGACTTGCGGCGGCGGCCCCTTCTTCGGGTATGGTCGAGGTGAGGGCGTGCAACAACTGCCGCCCCTGTTCCGGTGAGGGTGATACACCGTGTGTCGCTTGACGGCACCTCGCGGCCCCGACATCCCGTCTGATTTCGTCTTGCGCGTCCACTTCCCCACGCGCGGCGGTTGACCAGGGCGTTCTGCCCTCAGTCCACCGTTCGCAAGCAAACACGCATGCCTGGTGCTGCGTGCATTTCGTGCTGGGAAAATTCAATGCTCAAGTGGGTGCTGCTCACCATCGCCGTGGCAGCGGAAGTTTTCGCGACCCTTTGTCTGAAGTACTCCGACGGTTTCACGAAACCGTGGCCCGTCGTCGGTCTCGGCGCCGGGTTCCTCACCGCTCTCTACCTGGAGTCGGTGGTGATCCGGATGGGGCTGCCGGTCGCCATCACGTACGCGATCTGGGCGGGCGCGGGCATCGCGCTGGTCACCCTCACCAGCCGCGTGCTGTTCTCCGACCCGCTGAACCTCGCCATGCTCGGCGGCATGGCGCTCATCGCGGCCGGCGTGTGCGTGGTGTCGGTCGCCTCGCACGCACACGCCGTCACGGCCTAACGCAGCTTGCGCAGGTGCGGGACCAGCAGCTTCAGCGCCCTGCCCCGGTGGGACTGGGCGTCCTTCTCCTCGGCGCTCAGCTCCGCCGAGGTGACCATGTAGCCCTCGGGCAGGAAGATCGGGTCGTAGCCGAAGCCGTTCGTCCCGCGCCGCTCGCGCAGCAGGGAACCCCGCCACTCGCCGCGGACCACGACCTCCTCGCCGCCGGGCACGACCAGCGCGACCACCGACACGAACGCCGCGCCACGGCGTTCGTCCGGCACGTCGCCGAGCTGGCCCAGGAGCAGGTCGAGGTTCGCGTCGTCGTCACCGTGGCGGCCGGACCAGCGCGCGGACAGCACGCCGGGCATGCCGTTCAGCTCGTCGACGGCCAGGCCGGAGTCGTCGGCCACGGACACCAGACCGGTGGCCGCGGCGGCGTCACGGGCCTTGGCCAGCGCGTTGCCCTCGAAGTCCGGCGCGGTCTCCGGTGCCTCGGGGAACTCCGGCACGTCGGCGAGCGACAGCACCTCGATGCCCGACAGCTCCTCGGCCACGACGATGCGCTGCAGCTCGCGGAGCTTCTTGGCGTTGCGGGAGGCGAGCAGGAGCTTCACCGGCGACCACCGGACTTCGGCTCGGGCAGCACGCCGGGGTACGGGGCGGACAGGGCCTCGGCCTGCAGGCGGTTGAGCTGCGCGCAGCCCTCCAGGGCCACGTCCAGCATGCGGTCCAGGGTGGACCGGGCGAACGTGGCGCCCTCACCGGTGCCCTGCACCTCGATCAGCGTGCCCGCGTCGGTGGCGACGACGTTCATGTCGACCTCGGCGCGCGAGTCCTCCTCGTAGGGCAGGTCCAGGCGCACGCGGCCGTCGACCACGCCCACCGACACCGCGGACACCGCGCACGACAGCGGCGACGGGTCGGCCAGGCGACCGGCCGCGCCCAGGTACGTCACCGCGTCGGCCAGCGCCACGTAGGCGCCGGTGATCGCCGCCGTGCGGGTGCCGCCGTCGGCCTGGATCACGTCGCAGTCGATGACGATGGTGTTCTCGCCCAGCGCCGCCAGGTCGATGCACGCGCGCAACGAGCGGCCGATCAGCCGGGAGATCTCGTGCGTGCGCCCGCCGATGCGGCCCTTCACGGACTCCCGGTCGCTGCGGGAGTGCGTGGCGGACGGGAGCATCGCGTACTCGGCGGTCACCCAGCCGAGACCCGAGCCCGACCGCCAGCGGGGAACGCCTTCGGTGACACTCGCGGCGCACAGCACGCGGGTGTTCCCGAACTCGATCAGGACCGAGCCGGCCGGCCAGGTCTGATATCCACGCGTGATCCGGATGTCACGCAACACGTCGTCGTTTCGGCCGTCGCTTCGCACCACGGCCCATACCCTAATGAACCCCGCGGGGCGCACTGGCGTAGGGAGAGACATGCTGACGATCGACGGTATTCCGATCCACCCGTTGCTCGTGCACGCCGTGGTCGTGCTGCTGCCCCTGGCGGCGCTCGGCTCGATCGCGATCGCACTGGTCCCGGCCTGGCGGCGCAGGTACGCCTGGCCCGTTCTCGGGGTCACCCTGGCCGGTGTCGCCGCCGTGCCGGTCGCGAAGCAGGCGGGCGAGGACCTCCAGGCCGCACTCGAACGCGCCACCGGTGCGGCGAACCCGGTCATCCAGGCGCACGCGGACCTGGGCGACCTGCTGCTGCCCGTCGCGCTCGGCTTCGGCGTCGCGGTGATCGCGCTGCTGGTCGCCGGGCGCCTCGCCGACCGGGAACGCGAGGCGGAGGCACCCACCACGAGGACGTGGCGGGTGGTCTCAGTCGTCGTGTCGGTGCTGGTCGTCGTGCTCGCGGCCGGGACCGTGGTGCAGACGGTCAGGGCCGGTCACAGCGGGTCGGAGGCGGTCTGGAGCGGCGTCGGGAGCTGAAGCGGCGCAGTCGCGGACTGCTTCAGCGTGCGGGTGACCGTGCAGAACTGCTCCACGGCCCGCCGCACGACGACCTCCAGGGCCTCCGGGTCGTCCACCGCGGACAGGTCGTAGGACAGCGCCACCGGGATCGACACGACCTCGTTGCCGCTCTCGGACTGGACGGCGTCCGCGACCGCCGACAGCTCCTCACCGCCGGTGCGGCGCAGGATCAGCGTCTCCGACGTCACCAGCGCGCAGCCCGCGGCGGCCGCGACGAGCAACTCCACCGGGCTGAACGAGCCCTCCTGCCCCTTGCGCCCGATCCGCACCGACGCGCCGCGGTCGTTCGTCGCGACGAACTCGTGCTCGCCCACCCGTTCCAGCTCGATCACGCCATCTCCCCCACTTCGTACCGGCCGCCCTCTACGACCAGTTCGCTCGGCCCGGCGAAGGCCGACCTGGCCTCCGCGAGCACGACGTCCCGCGACGTCCACGGCGGAACGTGCGTCACCAGCAACCGTCCCGCGCCGGCCCGCGCGGCCAGCTGTCCCGCTTCGAGCCCGGACAGGTGCAGGTCCGCGACCCGGTCGGGCGCGTGCGTCCAGCTGGCCTCCGCGAGCAGCACGTCCACCCCGTCGGCCAGCGCGTCCAGCGCCGCGCACGGTCCGCTGTCACCGGTGTAGGCCAGTGTCGCGCCACCGCAGGAGATCCGGAACCCGTACGCCTCGCAAGGATGCGCGACCACAGCGGACTCCACGGTGAACGGTCCGATGTGGACGGTGGAGCCCAGCGGGTGGAACTCGAAGACGTCCGTGAGGTCCAGCGACGCGCGTTCCTCCTCGGAAGGCGCGTAGGCGGCGGCGAACCGCGCGTGGGCCTGGGAAGGCGCGTAGACCGGCAGGACGGCGGACGGCGGGCTGGGGTGGTACTTGCGCGCCACGTACAGCGACGACACGTCGATGCAGTGGTCGGGGTGCAGGTGCGACAGCACCAGCGCGTCCATCGAGAACAGCGGGCGCTCCTGCTGGAACCGCCCCAGCACGCCGTTGCCGAGCTCCAGCACCAGCGTGAAGCCGTCCGCCTCCAGCAGGTACCCCGACGCCGCCGCGCCAGGTCCCGGAATGCTGCCGGAGCAGCCCAGCACGGTCAGCAGCACCGTTACCCCCACTGTTCGAACGTCGGCAGGAACCTGGCGGCCAGCTTGGCGAAGCGCTCCGGCGGACCGGTGCACGTCACCCGGTGCACGGGCGGGTCGGCGGCGAAGTCGTCGCGTTCGGTCAGCAGCCGCACCACGTCCTTCACGGTCTCCTCGGCACTGGACACCAGCGTCACGTGCTCGCCCATGACGATCTGGATCACGCCGGTCAGCAGCGGGTAGTGGGTGCACCCCAGCACCACGGTGTCGACCTCGGCGCGCTGCAACGGTTCCAGGTAGGCCTGGGCGAGACCCAGCACCTGCCGGCCGGAGGTGACGCCGCGTTCCACGAAGTCGACGAACCGCGGGCAGGCCGCCGCCGTGACGGTGACGTCCCGCGCGGCCTGGAAGGAGTCCTGGTAGGCGTGCGAGTTGATCGTGCCGACCGTGGCGATCACACCGACCCGGCCGGACCGCGTCGACCTCACCGCGCGGCGCACCGCGGGCAGGATCACCTCGACCACCGGCACGTCGTAGCGTTCCCGCGCATCGCGGAAGCAGGCGGCGGAGGCGGTGTTGCAGGCGATCACGAGCATCTTGGCGCCCTCGTCGACCAGCCGGTCGCACACCTCCAGGGCGTGCTTGCGGGCCTGCGCGATGGGCAGCGGCCCGTAGGGACCGTTCGCGGTGTCACCGATGTAGTGGATCGACTCGCCGGGCAGCTGTTCCATGACGGCTCTGGCGACCGTCAAGCCGCCGACGCCCGAGTCCATGATCCCGATCGTCACGCCGTGAATGTAGCCGGTGCGGCCACCCTGCGGTTGTCGCGAGAAACACCCCACGCGGCCAGGACTCCACCCATTGCGCCGAACAGGTGGCCTTCCCACGACACGCCCGGCTGGCCCGGCAGCACACCCCACAGCGCCGCGCCGTACAGGGCGAACACGCCGACGGCGATCACGAGCTGCAGCCACGACCGCGCGAAGACACCGCGCACCAGCAGGAAGGTGAGGAACCCGAACACGAGCCCGGACGCGCCGATGTGGCTGCCCTCGCTGCCGAACACCCAGACGCCGAGCGTGCTCGTCAACCAGATGACCGCGGTGACCTGGAAGAACTGCTTCAACCCACCGGAGGAGGCCAGGAACCCCAGCAGCAGCAACGGAACCGCGTTGCCGGTGAGGTGGCTCCAGTCGCCGTGGATCAGCGGCATCCACGCCAGGTTGTCCCACTGGCTGAAGTCGCGCGGCCGCACGCCGTCGTCCTCCAGCGAGCCACCGGTGGCGACGTCGAAGGCCTCGACGACGTAGAGGAAGCCGACGAACCCGGCCACCACCAGCAGCGACAGCACGGGGTGCGGCGGTATGACCCGTTTCGCGAGCGCAGTGCGGTCCACGTGTCCAGCCTACGTGCACCTAAGGTGGTCGGGTGTCGATCGAGGTAGCGGTGCGCGTATCGGCCCAGCTCGGCGAGGGGCCGACCTGGGACCACAGCAGCTCCACCCTGCTGTGGGTGGACATCCTGGCGTCCGAGGTGCACCGGTACGCGCCGGCGCGTGACGACGACGCGGTGCTCGCGCTCCCCCAGCACGTGGGCGCCGCGAAGCCGCGTGCGCAGGGCGGCCTCGTCTGCAACCTGCGCGACGGCATCGCGCTGGTCGACCGCGACGGCACCAAGAGCTGGCTCGTCTACTGGGCGCGCGACGGGGTGCGCGGCAACGACGCGGGCGTCGACCCGTCCGGCCGGCTGTGGGCCGGGACGATGCGCTACGACCAGGCGGCGAACGAGGGCTGGCTCGCGCGGGTCTCCGGTGACGGCGCGGCGAAGGTCGTGGTCAGCGAGGTCAACACGAGCAACGGCGTGGGCTGGAGCCCGGACGGCACGCTCATGTACTTCATCGACACGCCCACCCGCCGCATCGACGTGTTCGACTTCGACAACGCCGCGGGCACGGTCTCGAACCGCCGCCCGCTCGCCCACGTCGGCGGCACCGACGGCTCACCGGACGGGCTGACGGTGGACGCCGACGGGTGCGTGTGGGTCGCGCTGTGGGGTGGTCACGCGGTGCGCCGCTACACCCCGGGCGGCGAGCTGGACCGGGAGGTGGCGCTGCCGGTGGACCAGCCGACGGCGTGCTGCTTCGGCGGCAGCGACTTCACCGACCTCTACGTCACCTCGGCCCGCGTCGGGCTGTCCGACGAGACGTTGGTGCAGCGGCAGCTCAACGGGTCCGTGCTCGTGCTGCCCGGGATCGGCGCCGGACTGCCGGGAGTCGCGTTCGCGGGCTGAGGTGCGGTGACCGGAGTGGTCACCGCACAACCGGTCAGGCCCAGAGGTGCCCGTCGAGCCGCGCCGCCGCCTCGTCCAGGGTGCCCGAGTACGCGCCCGTGGACAGGTACTTCCAGCCGGCGTCGCAGACGATGAACACGATCTCGGCGGACTTGCCTGCGACCTCGGCCTTCTGCGCCACGGCCAGCGCGGCGTGCAGGATCGCACCGGTCGAGATGCCCGCGAAGATGCCCTCGGACTCCAGCAGCTGCCGGGTGCGGCGCAACGCGTCGTAGGAGCCGACCGAGTACCGCCCGGTCAGCACCGACTCGTCGTACAGCTCCGGAACGAAGCCCTCGTCGAGGTTGCGCAGGCCGTACACCAGCTCGCCGTAACGGGGTTCCGCGGCGATGATCTGCACGTCCGGCTTGGCCTCGCGCAGGTACCGCCCGACACCGACGAGCGTGCCCGTCGTGCCCAGGCCGGCCACGAAGTGCGTGATCTCCGGCAGGTCGGCGAGGATCTCCGGCCCGGTGCCGCGGAAGTGCGCGTCGGCGTTGGCCGGGTTGCCGTACTGGTAGAGCATCACCCAGTCCGGGTTCTGCTTGGCGAGCTCCTTGGCCGTGGCGACGGCCTGGTTCGACCCGCCGGCCGCCGGGGAGAACACGATCCGCGCGCCGTAGGCCTGCAGCAGCTGGCGGCGTTCGGTCGAGGTGTTCTCCGGCATCACGCACACCAGGCCGTAGCCCTTGAGCTTCGCGGCCATGGCCAGCGCGATGCCGGTGTTGCCCGAGGTCGGCTCCAGGATCGTGGCACCGGGGCGCAGCACGCCGTCCCGCTCCGCCGCCTCGATCATGGCCAGCGCGGGCCGGTCCTTGATCGAGCCGGTCGGGTTGCGGTCCTCGAGCTTCGCCCAGATGCGCACGTTCTCCGACGGGGACAGCCTCGGCAGGCCCACCAGCGGGGTCCCGCCGAGCGCGTCCAGCAGCGAGTCGTAGCGCGCCATGGTGTGGCTCAGCCGCCCGCGACGGCCGGGAGGATGGTGACGTTGTCGCCGTCCTTCACCGCGGCGTCGAGGCCACCGGCGAAGCGCACGTCCTCGTCGTTGACGTAGACGTTGACGAAGCGGTGCAGCGCACCCTCCTTGACCAGGCGGGCCTTGAGGCCGCCGTGGTTGTTCTCCAGGTCGTCGATGACCTCGGCGAGCGTCGCGCCGGTGGCGGACACCGACTTCTCGCCCCCGGTGTGGGTGCGCAGGATGGTCGGGATCGACACGGTGACGGCCATGGTGGTTCTACCTCCGGGAGAAACTTCAGGATTCGATGATCTTGACCGGTTCCTCGGTCACGACGCCGTCGACGATGCGGTACGACCGCAGCTCGTGCTCGATCGGGTCACGCGTGGAGACCAGCACGTAGTGCGCCTCCGGCTCGCCCGCGAACGAGATGTCGGTGCGGGACGGGTACGCCTCGGTGGCGGTGTGCGAGTGGTAGACGACCACCGGCACCTCGTCGTTGGCGTCCATCTCCCGCCACACCTTGAGCTGCTCACCCGCGTCGAAACGGTAGAAGGTGGGCGACCTCTCGGCGTTCTCCATCTCGATGAAGCGCTCGGGGCGGTCCGAGCCCGCGGGCCCGGCGATCACCCCGCACGCCTCGTCGGGGTGGTCACGGCGGGCGTGGGCCACCATCGCGTCCACCAGGTCACGGCGAATCACCAGCACGCAGTCAATCCTACGGGCTGGCGGAAGTTGTCTCGGTATGCGAGATAACACCTCCCGCACCTGGCCTTGCCTGCGCAGATGCGGGCTCCGGGACGGTCACCGCCGCCGGCTGAGCACCACCACGAGGTAGAGCGCCAGCAACGCCACACCGCGCCGCCGCTGCCCCTGGTCCAGGGTGCGCCACGCGGCCAGCTCCGCCCAGGCGGCGAGCGGGGTGGTGAGCACGCCCAGCTTCATCAGCACCTTCCCGACCCCCGGCGGGACCAGGAAGGACGCCACGAAGAGCCCGGCGGGCGCGACCGCCACCAGCTCCCTCCCGGGCACCTCGCGGCCCGCCACGGAGGGCGGTACGAGCTCGGACACGACACCGGCTGCCTGATCGATCACATCGGCCATGCCGGCGGGTTACCCACTCAGAGGTCGCGGAACGCCTGCACGCCGTTCGCGGTCGTCGCCTCGCGCGCACCGGACACCACGGCCTCGGCGAACGCGTCCGCGGCGGCCGCGCAGAGCGCGTCCAACGCGAACGCGCGCGGTTCCGCGAGCGGGCGGGCGCCGGTGGCCAGTGCGAACACCGTGTCACCGTCGAACATGGAGTGCGCGGGGCGCACCGCCCGCGCGAGCCCGTCCTGGGCGGCCATCGCGAGGCGCTGGCACTCCGCTTTGGACAGTTCCGCGTCGACGGCGACCACGCCGATCGTGGTGTTCAGCCCGTCCGGTTTGCGCTGCGGCAGCACCACCGGTGACGTGCCGAGTGACGGCAGCCACGGCAGGCCCGTCGCGCGGTCCACGACCTCACCGGCCGCGTTGACCACGGCGAGCGCCCCGATGTGGTGGTCACCGACCCGGCCGGTGAACGCGCCGATGCCGCCCTTGAGCGACCCGACCCGCGCACCGGCACCCGCGCCGACGCAGCCCAGGGCGAACTCCGCGGCGGCAGCGGCACAGGCTTCGTAGCCGAACGAGGCGTCCGGCCGGTTGCCCCACTCGGACATCGGCAGGTCGAAGATCACCGCACCGGGCACGATCGGCACCACGTGGTGCGGCTGCGCGCCGACCTGGAAGCCGATCGAGCGTTCGGAGAGCCAGCGCATCACGCCGTCCGCCGCCGCGAGCCCGTACGCCGACCCGCCGGACAGGCAGATCGCGTGCACCTGCTGCACCAGGTTCGCCGGGTCCAGCAGGTCGGTCTCGCGGGTGCCGGGGGCGCCGCCGCGGCCGTCGACCGCGCCCACCGCGCCGGCGGGCACCAGCACGACCGTCGTGCCGGTGTTCCAGCCGGGTTCGACGCGGTGGTGGTGCCCGACCAGCACGCCGGGGATCACGCCAGCATCGCCTCGACCAGCGTCTCCTGCACCCAGGTGAGCCAGTGGTAGACGCCCAGGTGCGGCGAGCGCGGGTCCTCCGGGGGCAGCTCGTCCGGCATGTCCTCCTGGACGTCCAGCGCCGTCCCGAGGGCCAGACGCACGTCGTTGAGCGACGCGAGCCAGGCCTCCGCCTCACCGATCGTCAGCCTGATCTCCCCGCCGTCGGGAGAGCAGGTCCGCAGCACGGTCTCGGCGGCACCGGTCTTCTGGTCCAGCAGCTCCGGCTCGTGCAACGACCGCAGAGCCGCCGCGGAGTCCACCTCCGCGGGGTCGGGCGCGTCGTCGTCGAGCCGGTGGAAGTCCGGCAGCAACCGGCCCAGGATCGGGTCGTCGGGTGCCTGCGAGGGTCCGGTCCTGATCCCGGTCAGCTCGGCGAGCTCGTCCTGGGGCGCTTCCTCGGCGCGGGCCATCAGCATGTCCTGGATCTGGCTGACCAGACCCCGCACGACCGCCGCCTCCTGGCGGTCGAGCCTGCCGACGACGACGTCACCGTCGCGGATCCACCGCTTCACGAGGCCCGCTGCATGGTCGCCCAGAGCCCTGCCGCGTGGAGCTTCGCCACGTCGGCCTCCACCTTGTCCTTGGTGCCCGATGTCACGATCGCCTTGCCCTTGTGGTGCACGTCGAGCATCAGCTTGGTCGCTTTGTCCCTGCTGAACCCGAACAGCTTCTGGAAGACGTACGTCACGTACGACATGAGGTTGACCGGGTCGTTCCAGACCACGGTCTGCCATGGCCGGTCCTCGGCTGCGATCTCCGCGCCAATGGGCTCGGCATGCGTCCGTTCCTGTTCGACGGGCGTGGTCATACCGCCAATGGTGTCATGTTCGCCGCAGTCGCGGAGACGGCATGCGGCTAAACCGGATGCGACCTTAGGGTGGGTGACCATGAACTCCACGGCCTTGCTGACCGACCACTACGAGCTGACGATGCTCGCGGCCGCGCTGCGTGACGGCACCGGTGACCGTCCGTGCGTGTTCGAGGTGTTCGCGCGCAGGCTCCCGGACGGCCGCCGCTACGGCGTGGTCGCGGGGGTGAACCGGCTGCTCGACGCCATCGAGGACTTCCGCTTCGGCGAGGAGGAGATCGACCAGCTGCGCCGCAACGCCGTGGTCGACGACGCCACGCTGGAGTGGCTCGCGAACTACCGGTTCTCCGGTGAGGTCGACGGCTACCCGGAGGGCGAGCTCTACTTCCCCGGCTCCCCGGTGCTGACCGTGCGCGCCTCGTTCGCCGAGGGCGTGGTGCTGGAGACGCTGGCGCTGTCGATCCTCAACCACGACAGCGCCATCGCCTCGGCCGCCGCCCGCATGGTCACCGCCGCGAACGGCCGGCACATGATCGAGATGGGCTCCCGCCGCACGCACGAGGAAGCCGCCGTGGCGTGTGCCCGCGCGGCCTACCTGGCGGGCTTCCACGCGACCTCCAACCTGGAGGCGGGCCGCAGGCACGGCATCCCGACGGCCGGCACGTGCGCGCACGCGTTCACGTTGCTGCACGACACCGAGGAAGAGGCGTTCCGCAGCCAGGTCGAGGCGCTGGGCGTCGGCACGACGCTGCTGGTCGACACCTACGACATCACCGAGGGCATCAAGACGGCCGTGGCCGTCGCGGGCCCCGAGCTGGGCGCGATCCGGATCGACTCCGGTGACCTCGGCGTGATGGCCAGGCAGGCGCGCGACCAGCTCGACGCGCTGGGTGCGAAGAACACCCGGATCGTCGTGTCCAGCGACCTCGACGAGTACGCCATCGCCGCCCTGCGCGCGGAGCCCGTGGACGCCTACGGCGTGGGCACCTCGGTCGTGACCGGGTCCGGCGCGCCGACCGCGGGCATGGTCTACAAGCTCGTCGAGGTCGACGGGCGGCACGTGGAGAAGCGCAGCACGTCGAAGCAGTCGCGCGGCGGCTGGAAGAAGGCGCTGCGCCGGCACAAGGACACCGGCACGGCGCTGGAGGAGGTCGTGTTCCAGGCCACCGCGGAACCCGAGCTGGGCCCGCACGACCGGCTCGTGCAGGTCCCGCTGATGCGGGCGGGCAAGCTCGCCGACGGCGTCCCCGGGCTGGAGCAGAACCGCGAACGCCTGCGGGCCGCGCTGGTCAGCGTGCCGTGGGAGGGCCTGAAGCTCTCGCGCGGCGAGCCCGCGATCCCGACGGTCTACCTGGAGGAGTCGAAGTGACCAAGGCACTGATCGTCGTCGACGTGCAGAACGACTTCTGCGAGGGCGGGTCCCTCGCGGTCGCCGGTGGCGCGGCCGTGGCGGAGGCCATCTCGCGGCACATCGCGGCCTCGTCCTACGACCACGTCGTGGCGACCCGCGACTACCACGTGGACCCCGGTGAGCACTTCAGCGAGACGCCGGACTTCGTCGACAGCTGGCCGGTGCACTGCGTGGCCGGCACGGCCGGTGCGTCGTTCCACCCCGAGCTCGACGTCGCCGGGATCGAGCAGGTGTTCTCGAAGGGCCGGTTCGCCGCGGCGTACTCCGGGTTCGAGGCGGAGAACGACCTCGCGGGCTGGCTCACCGCCAAGGGCGTGACCGAGGTGGACGTCGTGGGCATCGCGACGGACCACTGCGTGCGGGCCACGGCGCTCGACGCGCATCGCAACGGGTTCCGCACGACGGTGCTGGCCGGGCTGACCGCGGCCGTGGCGCAGAACACCCGCGACGCCGCTCTGGACGAGCTGCGCGCCGCGGGTGTCGTGGTGTCCTGAGCTGCCCCGACCGCTACGGGGTGGGCGAGCAGGCCGCCGTGCCGAGGGTGATGCTGCCCGTGTAGCCGGACGACGGCTCGAACGTGATCCGCAGCAGGGTCGTGCTGAGGCTGCCGTCGTTCGGCTCCGGGAACGCGGTGTCGGTGAACTTCGCCTTGGCCAGCACGGTTCCGGTGCTGGACTTGACGTCGTGGACGTACCCGGCGGGGATCTGCGCGGGCAGCCCCGGCCAGCCGGACAGGCCCTTGAGCCCCCAGGCCGCCTGCGTGCCCTCCGCGTCGGCGGAGCAGGTGATCGTCCACTCGGCGATCTTGAGCCGCGGGCCCTTCTGCGCCATCAGCGCCGACAGCTCGAAGGCGGTGCCCTTGGCCGTCGACGTCGTCGTGGTGGTGAACTCCGCCTCGTTGACCACGGTGGTCGTGCAGGTGGAGGACGTCGCACCGATCTTGAGCCCGGTCCCGCTCACCGCGGGGCTCGCCCCGGTGACCGTGCCCGCCTGCTCCGGGTTCACGTCGCACACGGCGAGCGGGCCGACCTCGACCGTCTGGCCGCCCTGCTGCGCGAAGTCCGCGGACCCGGACGACGCGCGGCCGGGCGGGTTCGCCGCCAGCGCGGGCGCGGCCGTGGCGAAGGTCAACGCGACCACGACACCGGCGATCACACTCTTGCGCACTTCGGTCCCCTCGGGCTCGGTCATGTTCGGTTCCTGACCCCGATCCTCTCCGCGTCGCACGGCTGAGCCGACGGTTCGCCCCGTACATCACCCGTTCGTGGAAGCCGGACCAACCGACCTGGTGACGCACGAGCTGCTAATACACGCCCGCGAGGGTGGCGAACGGCTCCCGGCGCGGCAGTGCGGTCGGCAGGCCGGCCAGCCGCTCGATCGCCGCGCAGACCCGCACGGCGGCACGCCCGTCGCCGAACGGGTTGCGCCCCGGCGGGAGCCGCAACCGGGAGCCGAGCACCCAGCCCGCCTCGGCGAGGATGCGGGTGGTGTCGGTGCCGACGAGCCAGGCGCACCCGGCGTCGACGGCCAGCACGCGCTCGGTCGTCTCGCGCAGCACCAGCACGGGCACGCCGAACGACGGCGCCTCCTCCTGGAGGCCGCCGGAGTCGGTGAGCACCAGTGCGGCGCGCTTGAGCACCCGCACCAGGTCCGGGTAGTCGAGCGGGCCGGTGATGACGACCCGCTCGTGCCCGCCGAGCAGGGAGACGACCTGTTCGCGCACACCGGGGTTCGGGTGCGCGGGGACCAGCACGTGCAGGTCGGGGTGGCGGTCGGCGAGGGACCGCACGGCGTTGAGCACGCGCATCAACGGCCGGCCCCACGACTCGCGCCGGTGCACGGTGAGCAGCAGCAGCCGGCCGCCGGTGGCGTCCAGGCCGCGTTCCAGCGCGGCGAGGTCGGCGCTGCGGGCAGGGAGGTCGAGGGCGGCGACCCGCTGCACGGCGTCCACGACCGTGTTGCCGGTGACCACGACGTGGCTGTCCGGCAAGGACTCCGCGTGGAGGGCGTTGGCCGCGTCGTCGGTCGGCGCCAGGTGCAGCGAGGTGACGCGGGAGATCATCTGCCGGTTCCCCTCCTCGGGGAACGGGCCGTACAGGTCGCCGGTGCGCAGACCGGCCTCCAGGTGCGCCACGGGGATGCCGCGCCAGTACGAGGCGAGTGCCGCGGCGAGGGCGGTGGTCGTGTCGCCCTGCACCAGCGTGACCGCCGGGTCGCGGCCGGCCAGCACGGCGTCGAACTCGGGCAGCAGCCGGGAGACCAGCTCGGCCTGGGTGCCGCTGGTCCTGGGCACGTCCAGGCGCAGGTCGGGGACGAGGTCGAACGCGCTGAGGGCCTGCTCGACCATGCCGGAGTGCTGTCCGCTGTGGACGATCGTGGGGCGGAGGCCGGGGTGCCCCCTCAACGCGATCGCGACGGGGGCGATCTTCACGGCTTCCGGGCGGGTGCCCGCGACCAGCAGAACTTCCTTGCTCACACCGTTGTCCTCTCGGGGGAGGCGGGCCGGTCCGCCCGGGTGCGGGGGCATCCCCGGGCGGACCGGTGATCAGCCCGCTCGATTCGGTCTGGTTGTGGCCGGGACGGGGACCGCGCGCCGCTTCCTGCGCGCCGAGCGCAGGAGGAACGCGCCCGCGACGAGCAGCACGACTCCCGCGGCGATCCACCACGTCACGTCCGCGCCGGTGACCGCGAGGGCACCGACACCCGTGCCGACGCCCACGCCGGTTCCGGGGACCTTGTACATCGGCCGCTCTCCTAGACCGCGGTGAGCGACGCGCGCCTGCGCAGCGCCACGAACGCGACCGGGACGGCGACGAGACCGAGCAGGCCGAGGCCGATCCACAGGCCGGCGCCCGACGCCATCGGGATGGGCAGGCCGGCGGGGCCGCAGGTGGCGGACGAGATGATCACGTCACCGGTGCCGATCGAGCCGAGCACGCCCTGCAGCAGCCTGATGTGGATCGCGTTGACCGTGAGGCTGCCGTCGGCGTTCTTCAGCTGCTCGTTGAAGACCACCTCGGCGATCTTGACCCCGGCGAGCGCGACGTCGAGCACGGTGTTCGGCGCCGGGTCGGCGTTGACCTGGCCGAGCTCGCCCAGGTCGACGCCCGTGAGCTTCGCCTTGCCGGCCAGGCCCTTCTGGGTGGCCGCGCACTCCGCCTCCACCAGCTCGGCGGAGACCTTGCCGGTGACCCCGGACAGCAGGTCGACCCGGACGTCCGCGGTGCTCGCCCGCGAGGACACGCCGCCGGACCTCTCGTCGCGCGACGCGGAAGCGTTGATCACACCGGTCTTGAGGATGCCGGTGAGGTCGACGCCCAGGAACGTGTTCTGCGTCGGCCCGTTCGCGGTGGCGGCGGCGAACGGCTCGGCGTTGACCGCCGGGCTGCCGAGCAGGGTCACGGTGAGCTTCGCGCCGTGGGCCGAGGCGTCCCCCGGAGCGGCCGAAGCGGGTGCGGCACCGGCCAGAAGTGCTGCGATGGCAGCAACTCCGGCCAGTCCCGTCAGTCGGAAACGCATGAAACTCCCTCCGTCATTCCTCCGGCCCCAGGGCGCGTTCGAACCAAGCTGGTTCACGCTTTCCGGGGGCAGTTACCGGCATCGGCGTTATTCCGGGGGAACTGAGGGTTACTCCCCGTATCGGGCGACATGATCACTCGACTCGCCCAGTCGGTGCCACGGATCGTGGGACTTTTGATCAATTTCCGGTCACGGCATCACTCGATCCGGGGATGAGGGCTGACGTTCCGTCAACCGATGGAAGGTCAAGTAGCCCGTCTGGGCGCTCCCTCATCGGTGGAAAGGATTCTCGGGTGACGCTTGCCCTGCGCCGCGCCGCATTCCCGAGCCGGGTGACGGTGGTCGTCCTGCTCGCACTCGCCGCCGGACTCGTGTTCGCGCACCGCCTCTACCGCACGGTGGAGATCTCGCTGTCCGGTGCGGTGCTGAGCGCCGTCAGCTCCTACGGCGTGGAGGTCGTCGCCGACCGCCAGACCGTCTACTTCGGACTGGGCTCGGACACGCCGCTGGGCCTGCGCATGACGCCCGAGTGCACGTCGGCGTTCCTGGTGCTGCCGCTGGTGGTCGTGGGCGCGGTGATGATCGCGCTGCGGCCGCGGGTCCAGTCGCGCGTGCTGGTCGCGCTGGGCGTGGCCGCGCTGGCGGTCGTGGTGGTCAACCAGTTCCGGGTGCTCACGCTGGTGGGGCTGGTGGACTGGCTGGGCGTGGACACCGGCTACTACTGGGGGCACACGCTGCTGGGGTCGATGGTGAGCGTGTTCGGTGGCGCGGCGGCACTCGTCGCGTTCGTGTGGCTGGCGACGCGGAAGTGAGCCTCGACCTCGTCCTCGGGTTCACGCAGGCGCTCGCCCTGACCATGAGCGTCGCCTTCGTGACGTACGTGTTCGTGATCGTGGTGCCGTACCTGCGGCGCAAGCCCGCGCCCGTCGGTGAGCCGTCGTCGTTGGAGTGGCACTTCTTCGTGCCGTGCCGTGACGAAGAGGCCGTCATCGGTGACACGATCCGCTATCTGCGCGGGACGTTCCCCATCGCGCACGTGTGGGTCATCGACGACGACTCCGACGACCGCACCGCGGGAGTCGTGCGCGCGTTGAAGCGCAACGGTGGCGTTCGCGACCCGAACATCCATCTCGTGCAACGCCAACGCCCGTACGCGCGCACCGGCAAGGGCAACGCGTTGAACGACGCCTACCGCACGGTGAAGCTGTGGATGGGCCGGCGCGCGGACACCGAGAGCGCGATCATCGTCGTGGTCGACGCGGACGGCCGGCCGGCGCCGAACTTCCTGGAGGTGTGCGCGGCCCACCACCTCTTCGGCAACCCGCGGATCGGCGCGGTGCAGGTGGACGTGCGGATGATCAACGCGGGCCAGCGCCAGCCGGGGGTGTCGCGGTGGCGGCGCGCGTTCGGTGCCGGGCTGGTGCGCATGCAGGACCTGGAGTTCCGCACGGCCATCGCGGCGATCCAGCTGTCGCGCGGCGCGACCGGCACGATCTCCATGGGCGGCAACGGACAGGCCACGCGACTGTCCGCTTTGGACTCGATCGCCGGACCGGCGGGCAGCCCGTGGCGCGGGTCGCTGCTGGAGGACTTCGAGCTCGGCGTGCACCTGCTGACCGAGGGCTGGCACACCGGGTTCACGCTCGACACGCACGTGAACCAGGAGGCGCTGTACTCGTTGCGCCGGTTCCTCGCGCAACGCACCCGGTGGGGTCAGGGGACGATGCAGTGCACGCGCTACCTGCGGCGCATCTGGGACTCCGACCACCTGACCACGCTGGGCGCTGCCGAGATGACGTACTACCTCGCCCAGCCGTGGATGCAGCTGCTCGGCACGCTGATCTACCCGATCCCGGTGGCGCTCATGGCCTACCGGTTCGCCGTGTCGCCGTCGGAGGTCGTGTTCTGGTTCTTCGACGGCGCGTGGGTCCTGTTCACCGTGTACGGCGCGTTCGGGCTGTTGCCGTTCGTGCTGTGGGGACCGGTGTACCGCGCGCGTTGCGAACCCGTGGGTTTCTGGAGGTCCATCGGGTACGGGTTCGGTTACGCGTTGTACATCTACACCTTCTACATCACGTCGTGGCGCGCGGTGGTCAGGCTGGCCCGAGGCCACAACGGATGGGCCAAGACCAGGCGCAACACCGAACGCGTGGGCGGCAAGGTCGCACTCGATGTGTGACCGGTCACTTTGTGGAGACCAGACAAAGACGTTCTCGAGTTCCCCTGGTTAATCTCAGGCCCTCTTGCCATTCCGCCTGGGAGGGAACGCTCGTGGCCGCTCTCGCACTCGCGCCCCGTCGCACCGTGCTCGCCGACTTCGTCCCGGGCGCACTCGCCCGCGACCTCACCCTCGTGGTGGCCGGTGCCGCCCTCACCGGTCTCGCCGCGCAGGTGGCGCTGCCGATCCCGGGCAGCCCGGTGCCGCTGACCGGTCAGACGTTCGCCGCGCTGCTGGTCGGTGCCGCGCTGGGCTGGCAGCGCGGCGCGATCTCGATGCTGCTGTACCTGATCGCCGGTGTCGCCGGTGTGCCGTGGTTCCAGGGCGGTTCGTCCGGCGTCCCGGTGTCGCTGGGCTACGTGGTGGGCTTCGTGTTCGCCGGTGCCCTGGTCGGCGCGCTCGCCGCCCGCGGTGGTGACCGCACGCCGGTGCGCACGGCCGGCACGATGGTGCTGGGCAACCTCGCGATCTACGCGGTCGGCGTGCCGTGGCTGATGGCGATGACCGGCATGGGCCTGGTGAAGGCGCTGTCGGTGGGCGTGCTGCCGTTCCTGCTCGGTGACCTGCTGAAGGTCGCACTGGCCGCCGGTCTGCTGCCGGGCGCCTGGGCCCTCGTCCGCCGCCGGTAGCGTGGACCGGGTGGTGACGCCCGGGGAGTACCTGGACCTGCTGGATGCGCGCCTGCCCGGTCTTGTGGCAGGCGCGCATCTTCACGGCTCGCGCGTGCTGGACGACGTGGTCTTCGACTCCGATCTGGACGTCGTCGTCGAGCTCGCCGCTGCTGCTGATGTGCCCGCCGTGGACGGTGTGGACGTTTCCGTGGTGATGGCGGGCGACCTCTCTCGTCCCGTTTCTTCGGTGACGCCTCTTTTCGGCGAAGTCACGCCCGTGTTGTGGCAACAGTTGCGGACCGTCGGTCAGACCGTGCGCGGCACACGGCCCGCATGCCCGGTCACTGCTGCTGAGGTGGCGGCGTACTGCCGTGGGAACCTCGTGTCGTACTGGAAGCCTCAGCTCGACGCCGGCCGTGCCGCGCTGAGGACCGTCGACCAGCGCATCCCGGTGTTCCGCGAGGCCGTGCTGTGGGTCGGTCTGGGTCCCGCGCGCCTGTGGCACACCATCCGCACGGGTGAGATCGTCAGCAAGTCCCGCGCCGGCGTCCTGGCCGCCGAGCAGTGGCCCGACCTCGGCCCGTTGCTCCTGGACCTGGTCGCGGCTCGCCGGGACGCCACCGCCGTGCTGACGCCGGACCACCTCGCGGCGGCACTCGACCTGGGTGACCGCGTCCTCGCCGACGTGACCGCTTGATCTCGTTCGGTGACCGGCGTAACACCGTGCCCCGGCCCGTCGAGAACTCCGTGACGTCCCCTGCTCACGGAGATCCCCCAGTGCAGACCACCCCCGAGGAACTCGCCTGCCTCGCCGGCGGCCCCCGCCGCGCCGCCGAGGTCGCCGTCGCCCGCCTCGCCGACGCGGGTCAGCTGCGCCTGTCCCGTGAAGGCTTCGCCACGGCCACCTCCCGCCACGGCGCCGCCACCCCGCTGGAGGCCCGCGTCCTCGGCGAGCTCCGCCGCTCCGGCCGCTACCTGCCGGACCTGCTGTCCGCGGTGGCCGAGAGCCAGGAGGCCGCAGGCCTGCGCGCCCACCTGGTGGACCGCGGTCTGCTGCGCGCCCGCCGTTCCCTGCGCCCGCGCCTGTACCCGTGGCTGTTCCTGCTGGGCTTCGCCCTGGTCGGTGCGGGTGTTGTGGCGTTCGTGGCACCGGACGTGCTGTCGTTCGTGCCGGTGACCGTGCCGGGCTGGGCGTACTTCCCCGCGGCGGTGGCCCTGATCGCGCTGGCCGCCGTGCTCGGTGCCCGTGACCCCGGCCGCCTGCGCACACGGGCGGCGATGCGGATCGTGCGCCGCGCCGAGGCCCAGGTGTCGTCCGCGCGCAGCACCGAACGCCACACCCCGCACTACCGCCTGCGCGCGGTCGCCGTGGCCGGTCTGGGCGGGCAGGCGGCGTTGTTCGGGCTCACCCCGGCCGTGGTGGGTGCGCGGACCAAGTCGTCGGACGGCGGCAGCAGCTGCGGCGGCGGTTGCTCGTCGAGCAGTTGCAGCAGCAGCGACGGCGGCAGCAGCTGCGGCGGCGGCGGTTGCGGCGGCGGAGGCGGCGACTGACCCAGTCGGTAGTGGAAAAGTGCCTGTTGATGTTGAGTTGGCGGTACTCGCAGATGCGGGTGGAGCAGGAGTGTCGGGGGTGGCGGGTACGGTCTTCCCCGTGCCTGAAGTTCCCCCCACCCTGAGCCTGCTGGAAACCGCCGTCCACGCCGTCGGCGGCGCCGAGCGCCCCGGTCAGGTGGAGATGGCCGAGGCCGTCGACCGCTCCATCCGCACCGGTGAGCACCTGGCCGTGCAGGCGGGGACCGGCACCGGCAAGTCGCTCGCCTACCTGGTGCCGAGCATCCGGCACGCGGTCGCCGAGAGCGAGACCGTGGTGGTGTCGACGGCCACGATCGCGTTGCAGCGGCAGCTGGTGGACCGGGACCTGCCGCGGCTCGCGAAGGCGTTGAAGAAGGAGCTGGGGCGCGAGCCCACGTACGCCATCCTCAAGGGGCGGCGGAACTACCTGTGCATGCACCGGGTGCACAACGGCGCGCCGGAGGAGCCGGAGGACGCGCTGTTCGACCCGTTCGCCGTGTCGAAGCTCGGGCGTGAGGTGAAGCGGCTGCACGAGTGGTCGTCGGACACCGAGACGGGCGACCGGGACGAGCTGGTGCCCGGTGTCAGCGAGCACGCGTGGCGGCAGGTGAGCGTCACGGCCAGGGAGTGCCTCGGGGTGTCGAAGTGCCCGATCGGGTCCGACTGCTTCGCCGAACGGGCACGGGCGCAGGCCGGCAAGGCCGATGTCGTGGTCACGAACCACGCGATGCTCGCCATCGACGCCCTTGAGGGCTACCAGGTGCTGCCGGAGCACGACGTGGTGGTGATCGACGAGGCGCACGACCTGGTCGACCGGGTCACGTCGGTGGCCACGGAGGAGCTCACCGGGGCGTCGATCTCGATCGCGGCACGGCGCTGCGGGCGGCTGATCGACCAGGACGTCGCCGACCGGCTGGCGGAGGCGAGCGACGGGCTCGCGATGATCCTGGAGGACCTGCCCGCCGGCCGGCTGGACGAGCTGCCGCGGGCCTTGGCCGGTGCGCTGGCGGCGACGAGGGACGCGGCGCACATGTGCATGTCGTCGCTCGGGCCGGAGCGCAAGGAGGACGTGGACGGCGCCACGGACCGCAAGCTCGCGATGTCGTTGCTGGAGGAGGTCCACGACTGCGCGGTGCGCATCCTCGACGCGTTCGGCGAGGAGCGCGACGTGGTGTGGGTGTCGGGCGACTTCAACCAGAAGACGCCGGCGTTGCGCGTCGCCCCGCTCGGGGTCGGCGGGCTGTTGCGGGAGCGGTTGTTCGGCAAGCGCACCACGGTTCTCACGTCGGCGACGCTCACGCTGGGTGGCGCGTTCGACGCGATGGCGCGGCAGTGGGGGCTGCCGCCGTCGGAGCAGGTCCGCAAGATCGAGGGTGCGGCCACCGACAAGGAGGTCAGGGACGTCGACGGTCCGAAGTGGAGCGGTCTCGACGTCGGCTCGCCGTTCGAGCACCGGTCGAGCGGCATCCTCTACGTGGCACGGCACCTGCCGCAGCCGGGCCGGGACGGGCTGCCGAAGGAGTACCTCGACGAGATCGAGGGGCTGGTGAACGCCGCCGGCGGTCGCGCGCTGGGGCTGTTCTCCTCGACGCGGGCGGCCAAGGCGGCTGCGGAGGCGTTGCGGGACAAGATCGAGTACCCGATCCTCTGCCAGGGCGACGACGCGACCGGCCTGCTGGTGAAGAAGTTCGCCGAGGACGAGCGCACGTGCCTGTTCGGCACGCTGTCGCTGTGGCAGGGCGTGGACGTGCCGGGGCCGAGCCTGCAGCTGGTGATCATGGACCGCATCCCGTTCCCGCGCCCGGACGACCCGCTGGCCTCCGCGCGCCAGAAAGCCGTCAACTCCCGGGGAGGCAACGGCTTCCTGACGGTCGCGGCGACGCACGCGGCCCTGCTGCTCGCCCAGGGCGCCGGCCGCCTGCTGCGGTCGATGTCGGACAAGGGCGTGGTCGCGATCCTCGACCCGCGCCTCGCCACCGCCCGTTACGGCGGCTTCCTGCGCGCCTCGCTGCCTCCGTTCTGGACGACCTACGACCCGGACGTGGTCAGGGCCGCTCTCCAGCGCCTGGACGCGGCGCAGACCCGGTGACGCGCTCGACCAGCTCGTCGCGGTAGGCCTCCGCCGCCGCCCGTTCCGGATCGTCGGCGGAGGCCCGCTTCAGCGCACCCTCCAGGATCTTCAACGCCTGGCGCTCATCTCCGCGCGCGTCCCCCTGGCGTGCGGCGTTCTCCATCGCCCTGGCCAGCGCGGTCCGTGCCTCGGGTGCGGTGCCGGGCGTGCTGATCCGGATCCAGTTGCCGCCGGGGTCGACGACGGCGAACCCGGTGTACCGGTCGTTGCGCAGCCGGGGCCGGGTCATCCGCGGGATGCCGGAGATGAGCAGTTTTCCGTGCACGGCACGCATTCCCGCCGCGAACGCTTCGAACAACTCGTTGATGTCCGGCACGATGACCACGCACGTGCTGTACGACTGCTCCGGGTCGTAGCCGTCCATGCCGAAGAAGTGCAGGTTGATGTCTTCGCGCCGCAACCCCACATAGGGGTTCGGCTTCGTCTGCCGGTACGTGATCTCGAACCCGAGCATCTCGTAGAACGGCGCGATCTCGTCAATGGAGGGACAGGGCAGAAGTGGAATCGTCAGTTCGTTCGCCACTGCCCGAAGCTAAGCCCGGTCCCGCCGGAACGACACCGAGCTATTTGCTCATGCGAACAGCATGACCACGCCGGCCAGCACGAACAACGCCGACACCACCGCGATCGCCAGCACACGGCCACGCGGCGTCTGCGCGTGCCGCAACGCCATCCCCAACGGTCCGATCCCAGCCACAACAGCTCCCTTCGACGGCATGACGACAACAGTGAGCAAAGCCCCGAACGCCACGCGCACCGGCGACATGCCTAGTTCGCGCGCCCCGGCAACATCCGCTTCCCATTGCTCGCGATAGCGCTCATCGCCCACAACGGCAGCCGCGAGGCGCACCAACAACAACGCGACTCTCATTGCGCCGCCCTCGGCACGAAACGCGGTTCCGGAGCACGCGCCGCGACCACGCGACGAGCCTCCGCCGCACCGTCGGGCGTCAGCACGTACATCCGCCGCCGCGGCCCCTTGCGCGTGTCGTCGTCCTCCCACGACGACGTCACCCAGCCGGCCCGCTCCAACCGGTCCAGCAACGGGTACACACTGCCCGACGGCCGCCCGGTCAGCTTGATGATCTCCAGGCCCCAGCGGGGTCCGGAGGCGCCGAGCAGCACCTCCAGCACGTCCACCGTGGCCTTGCCGATGCGGCGCAGTGGCTCCACGCCAGTAATACTACCTATGTAGATTAAGCCGTTCAAGCAGCTCTTCGCGGAACTCCAGCGCCGACGCCAGGTCGTCCTCCGACGCGTCCCGCTCGCGGGCCAGCGCCCCTTCGAGGATGCGCAACGCCTGCCGTTCCGCCCCGTGCGACCCGGCCAGCGTCTCCGCGCTGTGCAGCGCCCGCGCCAGCCCGTTGCGCGCGGGCTCGCTCTCCTCCACCGCCGGCACGACGCGGATCCAGTTGCCGCCGGGGTCGACCACGAGGAACCCGTCGCGCCGGGGCCGGGTCATCCGCGGGATGCCGGACGACAGCACCTTCCCGTACACCGCCCGCATGCCGTGGGCGAACGCGTCGAACACCTCACGCGTGTCCTCCACCTGCACCAGGCACGAGCTGTACGACGTGGCCGGGTCGAAGCCGCGGATGCCGAAGAAGTGGAGCTGGACGTCCTCGCGCCGCACCGACAGGTAGGGCGTCGGCCGGTACTGCCGGTGCGTGATCGTGAACCCGAGCATCACGTAGAACTCGGCCACCTCGTCGATGGAGGCGCACGGCAGCAGCGGGATCGTCACCTCGTTGGCCACGCAGGCCACGCTAGACCCGGAGATCAGCCGTCGACCAGCAATCCGCGCAACGGTCCTTGCAGCCTTCCAGCCCGTCGCGACACCCCGGGCAGCGGCATCACCCGTGACGGCCGCTTCAGCGCCGGGCGCCAGATCTCGTCCACGACCTCGTGCGCGGGCCCGGACACGTCGGCGTCCAGGTGCTCCGCCCACAGCCGCAGCCGGGTCGAGCGGGCCACCTCGGCGTCGTCGGTCACGACGTTCACCTCGGTGTCGTTGAACAGCGAGTGCTCGTTCAGGTTCGCCGAGCCGATCGACAGCCACTCGTCGTCCACAATGGACAACTTGGCGTGCACGTACACCGGTGCATCGCCGTGGGAGACGAGGGTCGCGGCGATCAGCCGGCCGCCCTCGGGGTCGGCGTCGAGCAGCCTGCCCAGCTGCCCGCGGGTGGTGTCGGCGCCGTTGCTGGGCTTCTGCGGCAGCAGCAGCACCATCCGGAACTCGTCCGACGGCGGGTTGCTCAGCTTCTCCAGCAGCACCTCGGTGATCTCCGGCGACCACAGGAACTGGTTCTCGATGTAGATCAGCGACTTGGCCGCGCGGAACGCCCGCAGGTACGAGTCGAGCAGCGTGAAGTCGCCGTGCGGCGCGAAGTCGTAGGTGCCCTCGGGGATCGTCCGCACCAGCTGCACCGACGACGAGCCCGCCTCCGGTGGCACCTCCGGCGCGGGCAGGGTCTCCCCCGCGATCTCCAGCCACCGGGCGGCGAAGTGGGCGGCCACCTCGGACACCGCCGGGCCGGAGACCTTCGCGATGTGGTCGTGCCAGCCGAGGTCGCGCGGCGGGTGCTCGGGCGAGTCGTGCCGGTCGCCCTCCACCGCGGTCATGTCGAGGCCGCCGACGAACGCCACGTCGTCGACGATCACGACCTTCTCGTGGTGGCAGTGCAACGTCCGCTCACGCGCGTCCAGCTCGCACCGGACCGCACCGCACTCCAGGAACGCGCGCTTCGCGGCCTCCGCGCGTTTGCGGGTCGGCTCGAAGAACGGCACCGGCGGCCCCGCCCACAGCAGCACCCGCACCGGCACCCGTTCCGCGGCGGCGGCCAGCAGCTCGCGCAACTGCGGCGCACCCGGCTCACGGGTCAGCCGGAAGTCCGGCGAGGCGTGCCAGTTCGCGATGTGCACGTACTTCTGGGCGTTCTCGATGGCCTCGGCGATGGCGGGGAACGCCTCGGCGCCGTCGACGAGGACCTGGATCTTGTTGCCGTGCTGGACCGGACGGCGCGGGGTGAACCACCCGGCGCCGTCGCCGTCCAGCACCTCGCCCCAGCCGAGCCGGCGGAGCCTGCGCGTGTGGTGCGAGCACAGCAGGTTCTCCAGGCCGTCACCCAGCCTGGAGTCGAGCACGTCGAGTAGGCCCACAGAACGTGGATTTACCCGAATTACGCGGTTCTAACCCGAAATGTCAGCCCAGAGGTGCGATCACAGTTGTCGTCCCCGGCTCCACCTCGGTGAAACCGGCGTCCCGCACCGCCATGACGTCCGCGCTGTGCACCAGCGCGTCCCACTCGGCCACCGACGGTGTGCGCACGGCGCAGCGGTAGTCGATCGCCGCCCACGCCTTCAGCTCGTCGTCGGACAGGTGCGGTGCGAGCAGCATCGACGCGTGGCCGACCTGGGCCGCGAGCTTGCCGGCGGACATCTCCACGCGAGGGTTCGTGTACAGCACGTGGGCCCCCTCGGGCACCGCACCCGGCTCGTCGAGGGGCAGGTCCGACCCGGAGATCTGCAGCTTGGCGACCTCGCGGGGCGTCTCGGAGACCAGCACCGGCAGCAGCGAGCGGACCGACGCGCCCTCCACGGTGACCGTCACCCCCGGCAGCGCCTGCACGGCCTCCCACTGCACGCCACGGGCCCGCCGCGACACCTTCCGGATCCGCCCGGCCACCCACGCCCGCACGGCCTCGTGCCACTCCCCGCCCTCGTCGGCACGCGGGTCGAGGCACACCGCGACCGCCGACGCGGCCGCGGCCTCCAGCAACGCGGTGCGGCCCGGCGGGTCGACGCGTTCGATGCGCATGACCATCGGCATCGCGCGGACTTCCGACTCCTCGGCGTAGTTCCGGGAGGCGATCAGGTCGAGGATCGTCACAGCCGGGTCGACTCCAGGCCGTCCGCGGCGTCCGCGGCCTCCACCTCGGCGCGGGTGACGCCCAGGATGAACAGCACGGCGTCCAGGAACGGGTGCGACAGCGCCGTGTCGGCCACCTCGCGCAGCGCGGGCTTGGCGTTGAACGCGATGCCCAGGCCCGCCGCGTTCAGCATGTCGATGTCGTTCGCGCCGTCACCGACCGCCACGCACTGGGCCAGCGACACGCCGGCCTCCTCGGCGAACCGGCGCAGCGCCACGGCCTTGCCCGGCCGGTCGACGATCTCGCCGACGACCTTGCCGGTCAGCTTGCCGTCGACGACCTCCAGCGTGTTCGCCGCGCAGAAGTCCAGCTGCAGCTCGTCCGCGAGGCCGGTGATCACCGACGTGAACCCGCCGGACACCACACCGCAGTAGAAGCCGAGGCGCTTGAGCGTCCGGATCGTCGTGCGGGCACCGGCCGTGAGCTCCAGCGACGCCCCGACCTCGTCCAGCACCGTCGCGTCGAGGCCCTCCAGCAGCGCCACCCGCCGCCGCAGCGACTCGGCGAAGTCGAGCTCGCCGCGCATCGCGGCCTCGGTGATCTCGCGGACCTGCTCCTCGCACCCGACGTGCGCGGCCAGCATCTCGATCACCTCGCCCTGGATCAGCGTGGAGTCGACGTCGAACACGACGAGCCGCTTCGCCCGGCGGGTGAGCCCGGCCCGTTCGACCGCGATGTCGAGGCCGACCCGCACGGAGACGTCCGCGAGCGCCGACCGCAGCTCCGAGTCGTTCTCCAGCGTGTCGTCCGCGACGGACACGCGCAGCTCCAGGCCCGTGACCGGGTAGTCGGCCACACCGCGGATCGCGTCGATGTTGACGCCCAGCGAGGCGAGCCGGCGGGCGACCTCGGTGAACGCCTTGGCGGTCACCGGGCGGCCCAGGACGATCAGCACGTGCGAGGACTCCAGGCGCGCGCTGCGCTTCGAGTCGGCGCCGACCTCGATCTCCACCTGCATCGAGACGGTCGCCATGGCCTGCTCGACGGCCTCCTGCAGGCCCTCCGGGTCGTGGTCGGTCGACACCAGCGCACCCAGCACCAGCCGGCCCCGGATCACGACCTGCTCGACGTCGAGCACCTCGACCCCGTGCCTGGTCAGCACGGCGAACAGCACCGAGGAGACACCGGGCTTGTCGGGACCGGTCACGGTGATCAGCACGGGCGTTTTCACGTCGTCGTCTCCTCGCAGCACGCGTAGTACGCGACGAGCCCCGGCCGCACGCGGCGGCCGGGGCTCGTCGTTGAACCTGTGACGTGCAGGTTACTTGTGGTCGGAGTCGTCCTTCTCGGAGGCCGTCCCCGACTTCAGCGCGGAGGCCGCCAGCTCCGACAGGGCGGGCGGCGCGTCCTCGTGCCGGATCGCCTTGCCGGTGAAGGTCACGTGACCCTCGTTGCGGATGCGCTCCACCATGTGCGGGTAGTGCAGCTCGAACGCCGGGCGCTCCGAACGGATACGGGGCAGCTCGGTGAAGTTGTGCCGCGGCGGCGGGGACGAGGTCGCCCACTCCAGCGAGTTGCCGTAGCCCCACGGGTCGTCCACGGTCACGACCTCGCCGTACCGGTACGACTTGAAGACGTTCCAGATGAACGGCAGCGTCGACGCGCCCAGGATGTAGGCACCGATCGTGGAGATCATGTTGAGCGTGGTGAAGCCGTCGGACGCCAGGTAGTCGGCGTACCGGCGCGGCATGCCCTCGTTGCCCAGCCAGTGCTGGACGAGGAACGTCGCGTGGAAGCCGAGGAACGTCGTCCAGAAGTGCAGCTTGCCCAGCGGCTCGTCCATGAAGCGACCGGTGATCTTCGGGAACCAGAAGTAGATGCCCGCGAAGGTCGCGAAGACGATCGTGCCGTAGAGCACGTAGTGGAAGTGCGCCACGACGAAGTACGTGTCGGACACGTGGAAGTCGATCGCGGGCGCGGCCAGCAGGATGCCGGAGAGACCACCGAAGAGGAACGTGACGATGAAGCCGATGCTGAACAGCATGGGCGTCTCGAACGTCAGCTGGCCCTTCCACATCGTGCCGATCCAGTTGAAGAACTTCACACCGGTCGGGACCGCGATGAGGAACGTCATGAAGGCGAAGAACGGCAGCAGCACGGCGCCGGTCGCATACATGTGGTGCGCCCACACGGCCACCGACAGGGCGGCGATGCCGAGCGTCGCGTAGACCAGGCCGTTGTAACCGAAGATCGGCTTGCGGCTGAACACCGGGAAGATCTCCGACACGATGCCGAAGAACGGCAGCGCGACGATGTAGACCTCGGGGTGGCCGAAGAACCAGAAGAGGTGCTGCCACAGGATCACGCCGCCGTTGGCGGTGTCGAACACGTGGGCACCGAGGTGGCGGTCGGCCAGCAGGCCGAGCAGTGCCGCGGTGAGGATCGGGAACGCGAGCAGCACCAGCACCGACGTCACCAGGATGTTCCAGGTGAAGATCGGCATCCGGAACATCGTCATGCCGGGCGCGCGCAGGCAGACCACGGTGGTGATCATGTTCACCGCGCCGAGGATCGTGCCGAGACCACCGATCACCAGACCGGCGATCCACAGGTCGGCGCCGACACCGGGCGAGTGGATGGCGTTGCTCAGCGGCGTGTACGCGAACCAGCCGAAGTCGGCGGCACCACCGGGGGTGATGAAGCCCGACATCACGATCAGGCCGCCGAAGAGGTACAGCCAGTACGAGAACGCGTTCAACCGCGGGAACGCCACGTCGGGCGAACCGATCTGCAACGGGAGGACGAAGTTCGCGAAGCCGAACACGATCGGCGTCGCGTACAGCAGCAGCATCACGGTGCCGTGCATCGTGAAGAGCTGGTTGAACTGCTCCTGCGAGAGGAACTGCATGCCGGGCCTAGCCAGCTCGGTCCGCATCAGCATGGCCATCGCGCCGCCGACCATGAAGAAGGCGAACGAGGTGACCAGGTACATGATGCCGATTTGCTTGTGGTCCGTGGTGCGGAACATCCGCAGCAGGAAGGACCCCTTGACCGCAGTGCGCGTCGGAAAAGGACGCGTTGCGATCGGCTGCGGGGCTACGGCCGTCACGGTGCCTCCAGGCCTTGGTGGGACCAGTCGTTCGGGAAACTCCCCGGATATTAGACGCAGCCGATCAGCTCCACTCGGGTGGGCCATGGCCCGTGGCCAGCGGCGTAGCGCAGGTCACACGTAAGGTGACCCCCGTGCTTCGTACGTTCGCCGTAGCCGCGACCCTTCTGCTGGGTATGTCCCCTTTGGCCGCGTGCGGCTCGCCCGCCACGCACAACTCGGCGGACGTCGCGTTCGCGCAGGGCATGGTCCCGCACCACGAGCAGGCCGTGGAGATGACCGGTCTGGTGGCCGAGCGCACGGACAGCGCGCACGTCGTCGACCTGGCCGAGCGCATCGCGCGGCACCAGCAGCCGGAGATCGACCGCATGAACGGCTGGCTCAAGGCGTGGGGCGCCCCGGTGAAGGCCTCCTCGCACGCGGACCACGGGCACGCCGCCGACCACGGCATGGTCGACCTCGGCACCCTCGCCGACCTGCGCGGGACCGACTTCGACCGGCAGTGGCTGTCGCTGATGATCCAGCACCACCGCGGCGCCGTGGAGATGGCGCGCAAGCACCTCGACGCCGGTACCGACCCGGGCGCGCGCTCGCTCGCGCAGGACGTCGTCGCAGCTCAGGAGAAGGAGATCGCGGAAATGGAGTCGCTCCTGCCCCAGGGGTGATGTGACCCTCGTCCCATGAGCGCCTCCGCCGCCGTGAGGGCCGCCGTGTCACTGGCCGCCGCGCACGGCATCACCGCCACGGACCCGGCCGTGCTGAAGGACGGCAGCAACGTCATCGTCCACCTGCGCCCGGCACCGGTGGTGGCCCGTGTCGCCGCCCGCACGGCCCTGGTGCGCCCGTCCGTGGCCGATCACTTCGCGCGTGACCTGGCGATTTCCGCGTTCCTGGCCGCTCGTGGCGTGCCGGTCGTGATGCCCTCGGCGGAGCTTCCCGCGGGGCCGCATCCGTACGACGGGTTCGTGGTGTCGTTCAGCACGTTCGTGCCGCACGACCCCGGCTACGAGTTCTCACGCCTTGACGTGCTCAAGCTGCTGCCCGCCCTGCACGCCGAGCTGCGGTCCTATGACGGCCCTCTGCCCGTGCGCGGCCCTGTGGACGACGTCGACAACACGCTGGCCTATCTGAATGGCATAGGCGTGCCGGATCTTGAACCGTTCCGTGAACGTCGTGCCGAGCTCATGGCGTCGTGGGACGCCCACTACCGCGATGTCCAGCCTCTGCACGGCGACCCGCACTGCGGCAACCTGCTGATGGGCCCGCACGGTCCCGTGTGGCTCGATTTCGAGGACACCTGGCGCGGCCCGGTCGCCTGGGACCTCGCCTGCCTGGCCGGTGCCGAAGGCGCGGAAGCCGCCCGGCGCACCGTGGAGACCTACGGCGGCGGGGCGGCTCCCGAGGACGTGGAGTTCCACGTCCGCACACGCATCCTGTTCGGCACGCTCTGGGGCGTGCTGATGCAGAACTCCTAGGCGCGGCGCCTGCGCAGCACGAACAGCACGGCGGCACCGGCGGCGAGCAGGGCGGCGCCCAGGCCGATCAGCCAGGCGGACCCGAAGCCCGTGGAGGCCAGGTCGTCGTCCTCGTTCACCGGCACGACGGCGGCGTTGGTGGTGGTGACGGCCGGCGCGGACGTGACGGCGCCGGAGGACGAGGTGGTCGTGGTCGTCACCGGCGAGGTCGTCGTCGTGGTGGTGCCACTGCTCGACGTGGTCGTGACCGTCGTGGTCGTCGTGGTGGTCGAGCTGCTGCTGCTCGACTGCTGCGTGGTGGTCCCGCACGCGTACCAGTGGCTGATCGCCGGCACCTGCCCGCCGTTGTTCTGCGGCGCCCGCAGGTCGTTCCACGGCAGCGAAGCGAGCTTGGGGGCCAGGTAGACGTTGTAGGCGTCCCCGCCCTTGACCACGACACCCGTGATCGTGGTGCCGGCCGGGACGGCGGTGATGTCGACGTCCTGCTGGTTCGCGCCACCGGTGAAGGTGAACTGGCCGGGCGCGATCGGCGTGCCGCTGAGCCCACCGACGGTGCAGGCGTCCCTGTGGTTGATGTCGACGTTGCCGTCGTAGGCGACCGCACGCTCGTCACCGGACACCGGCGCCGGCGCCGGCTTGGCAGTGGCGGCGGTCGTGAGCGCGAACAGGGCCGCCACGGCGGAGGCGGCGAGGCCGGCGGTTCTCAGGGGCGTCATGCGCATCGGGTTGCTCCATTGGGGTCGGCGGGTTGCCGAGATCTAAGACCATCGGCGTGCGCTTGACGGACCAGTAACCAACTCACAGTAGGCCTTGTGGCCCAGTTGTTATACGACCACGAGGAGGTGTGCACCCGAACGAGGAAAGGGCCGGCTGGTGGCCGGCCCTCCTCCGTCGATCACGACTCAGTCGTTCTGCGCGCCCTCGGAGGGCCTCAGGAACACGGTGCCACCGTTCGGCATCCGCCTGAACCAGTCGACCGGGGTGACGGGCTGACCGATCACCGGACCCGCACCGGTCGGGAGGTGCGGAACAGGGACGCCGGGAGTCTGCGGCCGGCGAAGAGGCTGGTTCGGGGTGGTCATCGTTCCTTCTCGAGAAGTGAAGCGGAACCCTGTGATGATCTTCAGATGGTGCCGCACCGCACCGGTGCGGAACTCGAACCGGAACGTGCGTCGCCGAAAACTAGCGGACCGGGCTTCGTGGGCCGTCAACCGCCGCTTCCCGCGGAACGGGATTCGGCAGCCTACATCGGACCGCAAACCCCTTTCACCAGCAGTTTTCCCGACACGGACGAGCCCGGCGCGAGCAGCTTTGCATTCTCACCCGATCGGGTTCGCGCGGCGGAACCTTCGGTAAGCCGCACCGCTTCACCGGGACGAACGGCACCCGGCGGGAGCGCCAGCCGCGGACCGCTCAGGACACCCGTTCGACGATCGAGCTCGCCAGGAGCGAGGCCAGCGCGGCCCTCGAACGCCGCGCCGCGGTCTCCCCGTCCACCGTCCACGACCTGCTCGCCCCCGCAACGATGTCGTCGTACGCCACCGGACCGCCGTCGTGCGGCAGCCGGCCGATCACCCGGCCCGCGTCCTCGTCCAGGAAGAAGATCTCCGGCAGCGGGGCCACCCGGCCCACCACCGCGCGTCCCGACGCGGCACGCCGGTGGCGGACGCCCGCGCCGAGGCGGAACCGGTCGCCGGCGCCGATCCCGGCACCGCCGTCGTCCACAACGGACGGAGCGCCGCCCGGCTCGCCCGCGAGAGCGCGCAACAGCCAGCGCGCGTCCGGACGCAGGTCCTGTTCATGGGTGAGCAGCCACGCGCCGATCTCCTCGGCCCGCTCGCGCGCCTTCGGCAGCAGCGAGTCGGGGCCGGGCTCGACGCCCGCGCAGGCCTGCGCGAACTGGGCGAGGCAGCTGTAGGCGTGCCAGGCCGCGAACGTCTGCTCCAGCGGCCACCGCGCGTGCGACCAGGACGTCTCGAAGAGCTCGACGTCCTCGGCGTGCGCGTCGAGGAACTCGCGAGTGATCGCCAGGTCGAAGAACTTCTCGTGCGCGCCCTCGTGCACGAGGGCCTCGGCCACCTCGATCGGCAGCGCGGGCTCGTCGACCAGCACGATGCCGGGCACGTACCGCGACGACGCGGAGACGACTCCCCCGGACGTCTCCCGCTTGAGCACGGCGAGCATCGACACGTGGGCGAGCAGGTCGCCGGCGGTGTCGGGGGCGAGGGCGCGGAACAGCCGGACGCCGTCGGTGACGACCCGCAGCGCCGCCGAGAAGCGCTCCCCGTCCGCCTCGGTCAGCGGCTCCACGACCACACCGGGCGGCGCGATGATCCGCAGCGGTGCTTCGAGCAGCACGGCCGACCTCGGGTCCGCGGCCACCGGCACACCGGCGTCCCGCACGCGCAGGCCGGCCGCCTCGTGCAGGCGAGCGAGGTCCAGGTCGCCGGCACCGGCGAGGGCGCGGCCGATCTCGTAGCGGACGACCGGGTGGTCGGCGAGGTTGTCCGACAACTCGGTGCCCGGCGCGAACAGGTCGGCCGCGAGGCGGTAGAGCGTGCGCCGTTCGTCGACCAGGACGGCTGCGGGCGCGATGCGCGCGTGCAGCGTGTGAGCAGTGGCCACCGCCGAGACCCTAGAGCACCCGGTGGCCCTTTCCCGAAACGGCGCCCGGAAGAGGAGGTGCCCGGCCTGCGGGCGGCGCAGACCGGGCACCCTGGTTCTGCTCATCAGCCGAACATGATGCTGGTGACGTTCACGAAGCCGACGACGGCCAGCGCGACGACCGAGACGGCGACCATCGTGAGCACGGTGCGCCATCCGATCGCGGTGACGGCGACTGCGACGGCTGCTGCGATTCCGAGTGCACTCCCTGCGGACATCTCGTTCCCCTCCCGACTGGGCGAGCCGGGGCTCCTCGGTGTGGGCGGTCCGAGGCCTCTCGCCCCAGTGCAAGGATCGCCTAGTTGTAGGTTGTCTGTCAACTGCGGACAGGTTGCCAGACAAGTTGCAACCAGACCGCCAGCGCCCTACGCTGGGCCAATGCCCGCCGACGACTCCCATCTGGGCGAGAGCTGGGCGCTCTCGCCCGACTCGCGACGGCCGCTTCCGGAGCTCATCGAGCAGAAGCTCCGGGAGCAGATCATCGGCGGCACCCTCAGGGCGGGTGATCGACTGCCCACCGAGCCGGAGCTGGCCCGCAAACTGGACGTCGCCCGCTCGTCGTTGCGCACGGCTCTGCAGCGCCTCCAGCTCCAGGGCATCGTCGAGGTCCGCCGCGGCCTGGGCTGGTACGTCCGCCGCACCGACCTGACCGCTGTCGAGGAGCACCTGGAGGGCCGCCTCGCCGCCCGCCAGTTCACGCACACCGACCTGCTGGAGGTGCGCATCGCCCTGGAGACCACGGCCGCCTCGCTGGCCGCGGTCCGCGCGGGTGACGGCGAGCTGGACGAGCTCGCGAAGCTCAACCACCGCTACCAGCGCGCCGAGGTGGAGGACGTGCAGGAGGTGATCGAGGCGGACGAGGAGTTCCACTCGGCACTGATCCGCGCGGCGCACAACGAGCTGCTGGAGCAGATGTACCAGGCCCTCGTGCCCGGTCTGCAGGACTGCAAGCGCCACGCGCACCCGTCCCGCGAGGTGCACAACCGCTCGGCGAACGAGCACGAGCAGGTCATCTGGTTCCTGCGCCGCCACGACGAGGTGGGCGCGAAGAGCGCGATGACCACGCACCTGCTCGGGTTGTACGACGACCTGACGTCCGACGACACCAAGCCCCGCGCCGGCCTGAGCACCTACGTCGGCGTGCACGACGAGCCGATGTGGGACCGCTCCCGCTAGTACGGCGTCCACCGAACGGGTCTGGTGCCGCTGCCCCGTCACTCCCACCATGTATGGACGAGCCGGTGGAGTGAGGGGGCGGCGGGAAGGTGGCGCACAGGCGGGTACAGGCGCTGGCCCTCGCACTTTTCTTGGTCCTGCTGGCCGCCCTCGACCTGAGCGTCGTCCTGCTCTGGCAACCCGCCACCCGCTCGGTGCTGCACGACGTGCTCGTCGTCGCCTGGCCGCTGCCCGCGCTGGCCGGGTTCCTGCTCGGCGCCTACGAGCTCTTCTTGCACCAGCGCCTGGTCGCCGAGGTCGGCCGGCTGACCGGTCCCGTCTTCCTGGAGCACCTGCTCCCCTCCGAGGTGCTGCGCACGTTCCTGGCCTCCGTCTACGGCCCGAACGTCGCCAACGACGACGTGGTCGCCGGCGTCCTGGGCGGCAGCGGCATGCTCCCCCGCGGCGACGACCTCACGATCAGCACCGGCACCACCGTGAAGCTGGAGCTGCAGGGCATCGACACCAAGACCTACCACCTGATGACGACGCAGCGGTACCAGTTCCGCAACAGCGTCCCCGTCGACCGCTTCGTCATCTTCGCGACCTCCAACGCCCTGCTGCGCGACACCATCAGCGCCGCCTGCCGCTACCCGCTCTTCGAGCTGTACTTCATCCCCGACTCGTCGCTGTTCCTGGAGTCCGTCGACGACCTGCGCCGCTCCACCCAGATCGCCATCGACTACCTCGACCACGAGGGCCAGCGCCGTTCGGCGGAACCGAGCCAGATCCCGCCGGTCGAGGTGAGGTTCGGCGAGTGGGCCACCTACCTGACGTTCTTCCGCGAGGCGATGGGCCCGCTGCCCAAGCTCAGCCCGATGAGCCACATGAGCGACCTGCGGATCTTCGAGTGCGACCTCTCCGGCATCGCCGACGACCACGTGGTGCGCGCGATCTGCGGCCTGACGGTGTGGTCGCGCACCTTGCAGCGCACCAACGACGGGTTCTGCTACTGGCAGTCGCCCTACCCGTCCTTCGTGGACACCATCAGCTTCGACGCGACGGGGCTCGCGGTCGCCGAGTCGCCGCCGCACGAGTTCCGGGTCATGCCGTTCACGTTCCGGTCGGCGACGGCGTCCGCGCAGTGGCTGCAGGCCGGGGAGCTGCGGGACCTGGACGTGCGGTCGTGGTTGTTGCCGGGGCACGGGGTGGCGTTGCTGTGGCGGGAGGCGCTGGGCTGACCGCCGGCCGCGGTCACCAGATGGCCGCGATGCCCTGCCGCCCTTGGTGTCGAGGATGAGCGAGCCGACGCCGTCGAGGAACGGCTGCACCCACACCTGCAGCTCACCGTCCTGCGTGAGCTCGCGCAGGACCATCGCGACCGTCCGGACGAACATCGGCCTGACAGCGGACCAGAACAGGAAGTGGTCGGCGAGCGTCTGCGACCACCGGTAGTGGTGCCGCACGCGAACGAGCTCCGACGTCTCCCGGCTCAGGTCGGCGATGAAGAGCACAACGTCGGCGTCCGTCATCCCGACCGGCAACGAGATGTGCCGGCGCAGAGCGCTGGCCGGCACCCTGCGGAACTCGGCTTTGCGCACCGCGCCGTGCTCCGGTCCCGCATAGCACTCGAGCCGCTCCTCGAACGCGTTCGCCGCCTCCCGGAAGGTGTCGAGCGCGCGGGATCTCTTGCAAGGGTCAGGGACGCCGGTAGACCGTGCCGCCGCCGTTCGGCATCCGCCGGAACCAGTCCACGCCGCTCACCTTCGGCTGCGGCCGGCCGAACCGGTCCGGCTCGGCCGGCGCGGGCACCATCGGCGCGGGCACGCTCGGAACAGGTTCGGAAGCCATGACGTCTCCCCTCGCCCGGGAACGGCCCTCCAGCGTAGCCACGAGCCACCCCGGCGGCCTCCCGCCAGCCGGGTGAGCGTGGCGCGCAAATGAACGCAAGAACTTGCGTACACTTGCGCCATGACGCAACGGAGGCTGGCCGAGGTCGCGGCCAAGGTCGGGGTCAGCGAGGCCACCGTCAGCCGGGTGCTGAACGGCAAGCCCGGCGTGTCGGACGCCACCCGGTCGGCGGTGCTGACAGCGCTGGACGTGCTGGGGTACGAGCGGCCCACCCAGCTGCGGGGTGAGCGGGCGCGGTTGGTCGGGCTGGTGCTGCCGGAGCTGCAGAACCCGATCTTCCCGGCGTTCGCGGACGTGGTGGGCAACGCGTTGGCCCAACGGGGCTTCACGCCCGTGCTGTGCACGCGGACGGCCGGTGGGGTCACGGAGGCGGAGTACCTGGAGCTGCTCCTCGAACAGCACGTCAGCGGGATCGTGTTCGCCGGCGGGCTGTACGCGCAAAGGGATGCAAGCCACGGGCACTACCAGCAGATGATGGCCAGGAAGCTGCCCGCGGTGCTGGTCAACGCCGCCATAGACGACCTGGCGTTCCCGCGGGTCAGCTGCGACGACACGGTGGCGGTGGAGCAGGCGTACGGGCACCTGACCTCGTTGGGGCACAAGCGGATCGGTGCGGTGCTGGGGCCGCCGGACCACATGCCGAGCCAGCGCAAGCTGGAGACGATCCAGCGGTGTGGCGGGGCGGACGTCGAGCACGCCATGTTCAGCCTCGAAGGCGGGCAGGCGGCGGCGACCAAGCTGGTGCAGCGCGGCGTCACGGCGATCATCTGCGCCAGTGACCCGCTGGCGCTCGGCGCCATCAGGGCCGTCCGGCGGGCGGGGCTGGACGTGCCCAAGGATGTGTCGATCATCGGGTACGACGACAGCGCCTTCATGACCTGCACCGATCCGCCCCTCACCACGGTGCGGCAGCCGATCGAGGCCATGGGGCGGGCGGCCGTGGAGCTGCTGGCGAACCAGATCAGCGGCAACGCCGTCGCGCCCGACGAGCTGCTGTTCGAGCCGGAACTGGTGGTGAGGGCCTCCACGGCACCGGCCAGGTAGGTCAGTCAACTTCTTGCGAGTTTCAGTCTGGATATTGCGTTCAGATGTAACGGAGACTTATGGTCGCCGTCACATCGACGCGCTCGCGAGAAGGGCGGCCCCACCATGAAGAAGTCCGCTGCCGTGTTGTTGGGCTGCGTGCTCGTTGCCGGCTGTGGGAGCGGTACCACGGCTGACACGGGCGGCAAGGTCGTGATCAACATCAACGGTCAGCCGCCGCAGACGCAGGCGTTCGACCGCAAGGTGTTCGACGAGGACGTCGCGGAGTTCGAGCAGCAGAACCCCGACGTCGACCTCGTGCCGCACGAGGGGTTCATGGACCCGAAGACGTTCTCCGCCAAGCTCGCCGGCGGGCAGCTGGAGGACGTCTTCTACGTCTACTTCACCGATCCGGCGGCGCTCATCGCGCGCAAGCAGGCCGCCGACATCACCGACCACGTCAAGGACGTCCCGCATTACGGCGACCTCAAGCAGGAGCTCAAGGACGTCTTCACGGTCGACGGCAAGGTCTACGGGCTGCCCACCGCCAACTACACGATGGGTCTGCTCTACAGCCGCGCGAACTTCACCAAGGCGGGCCTCGACCCGAACACGCCGCCGCGGACGTGGGACGAGGTCCGCGCGGCCGCCAAGAAGCTCAAGGACGCCGGTGTCACCGGGTTCGCCGAGTACAGCAAGAGCAACCAGGGCGGCTGGCACTTCACCACGTGGATGAAGTCCGTCGGCGGGGACGTCGCGCGCAAGGACGGCGAGAAGTACAGGGCCGACTTCAACAACGACAAGGGCAAGGAAGTCCTGCGCCGGCTCAAGGAGATGCGCTGGGACGACGGCTCCATGGGCGAGAAGCAGCTCCTGGAGATCGGCGACGTGCAGAACATGATGGGCGCCGGGCAGCTCGGCATGTACCTGGCCGCGCCGGACAACGTCGCCGCGATCGTCAACCAGTTCAAGGGCAAGTACGACGACTACGGCCTCGCCGCGATCCCCGGTCAGCAGGGCACGCTGCTCGGCGGCGAGGGCTACATGATCAACCCGAAGGCCACGCCGGAGAAGATCAAGGCCGGTCTCAAGTGGGTGCAGTGGAAGTACCTCAACCCGGACCGGCTCGAAGCGAACCTGCAGAAGTACAAGGACCGCGGCCAGCCCGTCGGCCTGCCGATCCCGCCGATCGCCGACATCTGGACCGGTGAGCCGCGCAAGCGGCAGGAGGAGCTCAAGGGCAGGTACGCCACCATGCCGGTGCAGAACTTCCAGGCCTACGTGGACGGTTCGGAGAAGACCAGGGGCAGCCTCGAACCGCCGCAGGCGCAGCAGGTCTACGCGATCCTCGACAACGTCGTGCAGGCGGCCCTCACGAACAGGGACGCCGACCACGCGCAGCTGCTCGCGGACGCGGAGACCAAGGTCAACGCCGTTCTGGCGCAGGTGAAGTAGGTTGCGGCGGCACGTCACCGCGTACGGCTTCCTCAGCCTCGCGCTCGTCGTCTTCGCGGTGTTCTCCTGGTACCCGATCGTGCGCGGGGTGGTCCTGAGCTTCCAGCAGGTCAACTTCGTCTCCGACCCCGAGTGGGTCGGCTGGGAGAACTTCCGGCGCCTGTTCGACGACCCGCTGTTCGCGGTGGCGTGGCGCAACACGGCCTACTACACGGTCCTCGCGCTGCTGATCGGTTTCGGCGTCCCGTTCCTCACCGCCGTGGTGCTCAACGAGCTGCGGCACGCCAAGGGCTACTTCCGGCTGCTGGTCTACCTGCCGGTGATGCTGCCGCCGGTCGTCACGGCCCTGCTGTGGAAGTGGTTCTACGACCCGGGACCCGGCCTGTTCAACTCGGTCCTGCGCGGAGCCGGGCTGCCGGGCCTGCAGTGGCTCGACTCGGCGGACACCAGCCTGATCAGCATCGTCCTGCTCACCACGTGGGCGAACATGGGCGCGGCGACGCTGATCTACCTGGCCGCGCTGCAGACGATCCCCGGCGAGCTGTACGAGGCCGCGGAGCTCGACGGCGCGGGGATCTTCAGGAAGGTCTGGAACGTCACGATCCCCCAGACCAAGTTCGTGCTGCTGATGTTGTTGCTGCTGCAGGTCGTCGCGACCATGCAGGTCTTCACCGAGCCGTTCATCATGACCGGCGGCGGCCCGGAGGACTCGACCGTCACGGTCCTGCTCCTGCTCTACCGCTACGCCTTCGTCTACAACGACTTCGGCACCGCCAGCGCGCTCAGCCTCATCCTGTTCGCGGTGCTCGGCGTCTTCTCCTTCCTCTACCTCAAGCTCACCAGGAGGGCGGACGCGTGAGGACCCTCACCAAACCCGGCGGCAAGCTCTACTGGGTCGTCCTCGCGCTCACCCTCGTCCTGTTCACGGTCGCGTTCCTCGTGCCGCTGGTGTGGGTGCTGCTCGGTGCGTTCAAACCACCGGCCGAGCTCGCCCAGCAGCCGCCGACGGTCCTGCCGCGGACGTGGGAGCCGGGTGCGTACGCCGACGCCTGGAACTACATGGACCTCGGCAAGTTCTTCCTGAACACCGTCGTCGTCGCGTTCGGGGCGTGGGCGGTGCAGATGGTCGTGATCATCCCGGCCGCGTACGCGCTGTCGAAGCTGAAGCCGTTGTTCGGCAACGTGGTCCTCGGCCTGATGCTGGCCACGATGATGCTGCCCGCCACGGCCTTGCTGGTGCCGGTCTACCTCACGCTCACCGACCTGGGCCTGCTGAACAACCCGGCCGGCATCTGGCTGCCGGCCGCGGCGAACGCGCTGAACGTCTACCTGCTCAAGCGCTTCTTCGACCAGATCCCCGAGGAGCTGCTGGAGGCGGCCAGGATGGACGGTGCGAGCACCTGGACGGTCCTCACCCGCATCGTCCTGCCGATCTCGCGCCCGATCCTCGCCGTCGTCTCCATCTTCACGGTCGTGGCGGCGTGGAAGGACTTCATCTGGCCGCTGCTCGTGTTCCCCGACCCGGCGAAGCAGACGCTCAGCGTCGCGTTGCAGCGCTTCGCACCGGACACCCCGATCAACCTCCTGCTCGCCGGGCTGGTGCTGGCGAGCCTGCCGATGGTGGCGCTGTTCCTGGCGTTCCAGCGGCACATCCTCGCGGGGCTCACCGCGGGATCTATCAAGGGCTGAAAGGACACCGCGCATGAGCTGGTGGCGCAACGCATCCATCTACCAGGTCTACCTCCGCAGCTTCGCCGACGGCAACGGTGACGGCGTCGGCGACCTCGCCGGCCTCAGGCAGCGTCTCCAGCACATCGCCGGACTCGGGTTCGACGCGATCTGGCTCAACCCCTGGTACCCCAGCCCGCTGGCCGACGGCGGGTACGACGTGGCCGACTACCGCGACATCGAGCCGGTGTTCGGCACGCTGGCCGATGCCGAGGAGCTCATCGCCGACGCGCACGACCTCGGCATCCGGATCATCATCGACCTGGTGCCGAACCACTGCAGCGACCAGCACCCGTGGTTCAGGGACGGGTTGTGGGACCGCTTCCACATCCGGGACGGCGAGGAGCTGCCGAACGACTGGAAGTCGCGGTTCGGCGGGCCCGCGTGGAGCAAGCTCGACGACGGGCGGTGGTACCTGCACCTCTACGCCGCCGAGCAGCCGGACTTCAACTGGGAGAACCCGGTGGTCCACGCCGAGTTCGAGGACATCCTGCGGTTCTGGCTCGACCGGGGTGTCGACGGGTTCCGCATCGACGTGGCCGACGGGCTGGTCAAGGACTTCTCGAAACCGGACGCGGACCTGCCCTACTCCGACCAGGACGGCGTGCACGAGATCTACCGGCACTGGCGCAAGGTCGTCGACGAGTACGACGGCGACCGGATCCTCGTCGGGGAGATGTGGCTGCCGGACCCGGAGCGGTTCGCGCGGTACCTGCGCAACGACGAGATGCACAGCGCGTTCAACTTCGACTTCCTGTGCTGCCCGTGGAACGCGGCCGAGCTGCGCAAGGTCGTCGACAGCACGCTCGCGGCGCACGAACCCGTGGGCGCGCCGCCGACCTGGGTGCTGTCCAACCACGACGTCACGCGGCACGTCACGCGGTACGGGCGGGAGAAGACCGGGTTCTCGTTCGCGGACCGGCAGCACAGGGCGCCCACGGACTTCGAACTGGGCACGAAACGGGCCCGCGCGGCGATCATGCTCACGGCGGCGCTGCCCGGTGGGGTGTACGTCTACCAGGGCGAGGAACTGGGGTTGTGGGAGGTCGAGGACCTGCCGGACGAGCTGAGGGAGGACCCGGTGTGGCACCGGTCGGGGTTCACCGACCGCGGGCGCGACGGGTGCCGGGTGCCGCTGCCCTGGTCCGCTGACGACGGTCCGAGCTGGTTGCCGCAGCCGGAGAACTGGCAGGAGTTCTCGGTCAGCGCGCAGACCGGCGAGCCGGGGTCCATGCTGGAGCTGTACCGGCGGGTCTTCGCCCTGCGCAAGGCCGTCGAGGGCGACCTGGAGTGGCTCGACCTGGGCGAGGACGTGCTGGCGTTCCGGCGCGGCGACCACACCTGTGTCGTCAACCTGTCCGGCCACCCGGTCGCGCTGCCCGGGACACCGGTGGTGACCAGCGTGCCGCTCGACGACGACGGCAGGCTGCCGGTCGACGCGGCTGCCTGGTTGGGCTAGAAACGGGCCATTCGGATACCCGAAACGGGCATGCCCGAAAGCCGCGTCCCAGGTGGGCGCGGCTTTTGCCATGTGAAACGGGCTGAAACCGGGCAAGATGTCACTCTGTTGTGGTACCGACCACAACGTTTCAGGGGTGTTTCATCTATGCACAGCCCGAACGGGCATCAGCAGATCCGAACGGGCAGGTGACATGCGAGCCGAGGACCGCAAGCGCCGCATCCTGGCCAGGGCTCGCGCCGACGGGCGCGTCGACGTGGTGGAGATGGCCCAGGAGCTCCAGGTCGCACCGGAGACCGTCCGGCGTGACCTGCGGTTGCTCGACGAGCACGGGCTGGTGCGGCGCACGCACGGTGGCGCGGTTCCGGTCGAGAGCGCCGGCTTCGAGACCGGTCTGCGGTTCCGGGCCGGGTCGCACGTGCCGGAGAAGCGGCGCATCGCGAAGGCCGCGGCCGAACGGCTCGACGACGCCGAGACGGTCTTCATCGACGAGGGTTTCACGCCGCAGCTCGTCGCGGAAGCGTTGCCGACCACCAACCCGCTCACGGTCATCACCGCGTCGCTGCCGACCGCGGCGGCGATGTCGGAGCACCCGTCGTGCGTCGTCCTGCTGCTGGGCGGCCGGGTCCGCGGCCACACGCTGGCCACCGTGGACCACTGGGTGCTGCGGATGCTCGGCGAGATGGTGATCGACCTGGCTTACATCGGTGCGAACGGGATCTCCCGCGAGCACGGTCTGACCACGCCCGACCCGGTGGTCGGCGCGGTGAAGGCCAAGGCGCTCAGCGTGTCCCGGCGGAAGATCTTCGTCGGGGTGCACACGAAGTTCGGCGTGTCGAGCTTCAACCGGTTCGCCGAGATCGGCGACCTGGAGGCGATCGTCACGGACTCGGGCCTGTCCGCCCACGAGGCCCACCGCTACTCCTTGCTCGGCCCCAAAGTGATCAGAGCCTGAGGGCGTCTGCAAGTACTGCCAACAGCCAGTTGGCGGTACTTGCAGACGCCAGGACAAGCCCCCTGACGGGTACGCCTGGTGTCTTCGCCGTGCCCGAAATCCCCCGAAAGGAACCGACGATGTCGTCGATCCGCACGCTCGGCGCCGCGACCGCTGTGCTGCTCCTCGCTTCCGCCTGCGCGGGCGCCGGCGGTGGCGGAGGCGGCGGTGCCGACTCCGTGAACGTCCTGATGGTGAACAACCCGCAGATGCAGGACCTGCAGAAGCTCACCGCGGACAACTTCACCAAGGACACCGGCATCAAGGTGAACTTCACCGTGCTGCCCGAGAACGACGTCCGCGACAAGATCAGCCAGGACTTCTCCAGCCAGGCCGGTCAGTACGACGTCGCCACGATCTCCAACTACGAGACGCCGATGTTCGCCAAGAACGGCTGGCTGGCGCCGATGGACGACTTCGTGGCCAAGGACAGCGCCTTCGACCAGGCCGACATCCTGGAGCCGATCAAGCAGTCGCTGACCGCTGCGGACGGCAAGGTGTACGCGCAGCCGTTCTACGGCGAGTCGTCGTTCCTCATGTACCGCAAGGACATCTTCGAGGCCAAGGGCGTCACGCTGCCGGAGAAGCCGACCTGGCAGCAGGTCGCCGAGGCCGCGCAGAAGGTCGCGACGCCCGAGGTGCGCGGCATCTGCCTGCGCGGCCAGCCGGGCTGGGGCCAGGTCATGGCGCCGCTCACCACGGTCGTGAACACCTTCGGCGGCACGTGGTTCACCAAGGACTGGCAGGCGCAGGTCAACGCGCCGGAGTTCAAGGAGGCCACCAAGTTCTACGTGGACCTCGTCCGCAACTACGGTGAAGCGGGCGCCCCGCAGGCCGGGTTCGCCGAGTGCCTGAACAACATGACGCAGGGCAAGGTCGCGATGTGGTACGACGCCACGGTCGCCGCCGGTCTGCTGGAGGCCGCCGACTCGCCGGTCAAGGGCAAGCTCGGCTTCACCCAGGCGCCGGTCGTGAAGACCGACAGCTCCGGCTGGCTCTACACCTGGGCGTTCGGCATCCAGAAGGCCTCGAAGAAGCAGGACGCGGCCTGGAAGTTCGTCTCGTGGGCGTCCGGCAAGGGCTACGAGGAGCTGGTCGGCAAGAACCTCGGCTGGTCGAAGCTGCCCGACGGCAAGCGCGCGTCGACCTACCAGCGCGCCGAGTACAAGCAGTCGTCCGGCTCGTTCTCCGCGATGGCCGAGGCCGCGATCAAGAGCGCGAAGCCGCTCAACCCCGGTGTGCAGGAGCGCCCGGCGCCCGGCATCCAGTTCGTCGGCATCCCCGAGTTCACCGACCTGGGCACGCAGGTGTCGCAGCAGATCAGCTCCGCCATCGCGGGTGCGGTGAGCGTCGACGAGGCGCTGAACAACGGTCAGGGGCTCGCTGAGAAGGTCGCCGCGAAGTACAAGGGCCAGTGAAGGGGCCGTTGACATGGCAGTCATGACGCAGGCGCGGCCGGACACCGACGACCGGCCGCCGCCCGTCCCCCGCAAGAAGACCAACCGGTGGGTCACGCGGGCACCGCTGCTGCCCGCGCTGATCTTCCTGATCATCGTGACGCAGCTGCCGTTCGTCGCCACGCTGGTCATCTCGTTCATGAAGTGGAACTCGCTCGACCCCGCCAACCGCGGGTTCGCCGGGTTCGACAACTACGTCAACGTCTTCACCGACCCCGACCTGCGCTCGTCGGTCGTCAACACCATCGTGCTGACGGCGTCGGTCGTGCTCATCAGCCTCGTCCTCGGGCTGGGGCTGGCCCTGTTGCTGGACAAGAAGTTCGCCGGCCGCGGGCTGGTGCGCACGCTGCTGATCGCACCGTTCCTCGTGGTGCCGGTGGCGGCGGCGCTGATCTGGAAGCACGTGCTCTACAACCCGGAGTACGGCCTGTTCAACGGCATCCTGAACTGGCTGGGGTTCGACGCCCAGCCGGACTGGATCTCCAGCATGCCGATGACGGCGGTCGTGCTGTCGCTGGTGTGGCAGTGGACGCCGTTCATGATGCTGATCCTGCTGGCGGGCCTGCAGTCGAAGCCGGTCGAACCGGTCGAGGCCGCGACGATCGACGGCGCGTCGTCGTTCCAGATCTTCCGGTACCTGACGTTCCCGCACCTGCGGCAGTACCTGGAGCTCGGCGGTCTGCTCGGCTCGATCTACGTCGTGCAGAACTTCGACGCCGTCTTCACCATCACGTCCGGTGGTCTGGGCACGGCGAACCTGCCGTACATGATCTACCAGACCTTCTACCAGGCCCACGAGTACGGCGAGGCCTCCGCGGCCGGCGTGATCGTGGTGGCGGGGTCGATCATCATCGCGACGTTCGCGCTGCGCACGGTGTCCTCGCTGTTCAAGGAGGAGAAGCGATGACCGCCAAGTGGATCGGCCGCGCTTGGGGCGCGCTCGCCTGGTTCTGCGGCCTGGTGTTCTTCGCGCCGGTGGCGTGGATGTTCCTGACCTCGCTGCACAGCGAGTCGGACGCCGCGACCAACCCGCCGTCGCTGCTGGCGCCGCTGACGCTGGACGGGTACGGCGAGTTCTTCGACGCCGGCGCGTGGCCGCCGCTGCTGAACTCGTTCAGCGCGTCCATCGGCTCGACGATCATCGTGCTGCTGCTGGCGATCCCGGCCGCGTACGCGTTGTCGATCAGGCCGGTGGAGAAGTGGACGGACGTCCTGTTCTTCTTCCTGTCCACCAAGATGATGCCGGTCGTCGCGGCGCTGCTGCCGATCTACCTGTTCGCGCAGTTCTCCGGGATGCTCGACAACATCTCGTTCCTCACGCTGCTCTACACCTCGATGAACCTGCCGATCGCGGTGTGGCTGATGCGGTCGTTCCTGTCCGAGGTGCCGAAGGAGATCCTGGAGGCCGCGTCGATCGACGGTGCCGGCCTGCTGACGATCCTGCGCAGGGTCGTGGCGCCGATCGCGATGCCGGGCATCGCGGCGACGGCGTTGATCTGCTTCATCTTCAGCTGGAACGAACTGCTGTTCGCGCGGGTGCTGACCGGTGTCGTCGCCGGTACCGCGCCCGTCTACCTCACCGGGTTCGTCACCTCGCAGGGCCTGTTCCTCGCGAAGGTGTGCGCGGCCGCGGTCGTGGTGTCTCTGCCGGTGCTCATCGCCGGGTTCGCCGCCCAGGACAAGCTGGTCCAGGGCCTTTCGTTGGGAGCGGTCAAGTGAAAGCAGCAGTGATCACGGGCGTCGGGTCCGTCGAGGTGACCACTGTGGACGATCCCAGGTGCGGTCCGCGCGAAGTGGTCGTGGACGTGGCGGCGTGCGGCCTGTGCGGCACTGACCTGCACATCCTGCAGGGCGAGTTCGCACCCACCCTGCCGGTCGTGCCGGGCCACGAGTTCGCGGGCACGGTCGTGGAAATCGGTGCGCAGGTCAACGAGGTGAAGGTCGGCGACCGCGTGGCCGTCGACCCGTCGCTGTACTGCCACGAGTGCCGGATGTGCCGCAACGGCAAGAACAACCTGTGCGAGCGCTGGGCGGCCATCGGCGTCACGACGGCCGGTGGCGCGGCGGAGTACGCGGTGGCGCCGGTGGCGAACTGCGTGAAGCTGCCCGACCACGTGCGGACCGAGGACGCGGCGCTGATCGAGCCGCTGTCGTGCGCGGTGCGCGGCTACGACGTGCTGCGCTCGCAGATGGCGTCCCGGGTGCTGATCTACGGCTCGGGCACGATGGGCCTGATGATGCTCCAGCTCGGCAAGCTCACCGGCGCGTCGTCCATCGAGGTCGTCGACCTCAACGCCGATCGGCTCAAGACGGCGCAGCAGCTGGGCGTCACGGCCACGGCGGCGTCGCCGGACGAGCTGGACCGGCCGCAGGGCTGGGACCTCGTCATCGACGCGACCGGCAACGAGAAGGCCATCCAGGACGGGCTGGGCCGGGTCGCGAAGGGCGGCACGTTCCTCCAGTTCGGCGTCTCGGACTACTCGGCGCGGGTCACGATCGAGCCGTACAAGATCTACAACCAGGAGATCACGATCACCGGCTCGATGGCGGTGCTGCACTCCTTCGAACGGGCGGCCGACCTGTTCGCGACCGGGGTGCTCGACCCGGAGGTGTTCATCAGCGACCGGCTGCCGCTGGCCGACTACGCCGGCGCGCTCGACCAGTTCAAGGCCGGGAAGGGCCGCAAGATCCAGGTCCTGCCGTAGCAACCGCGGGTTCTGCCTGCTCTGCGCAGGCAGAACCCGTGCTCAGTCCTCGACCTCGTGCAGCGCGGCGAAGTCCGGTGGGATGAACCCGTCGTGTTCGAGATAGGCCGACAGCACAGCCCGCACTGCCGCAAGCGGCACGACGTGGCGCGACGGGATCTCCTGCACGTGACCCGCGTAGTCGAACAGGACGGTGCCGTCGGCGTCCGACGCGCCGATCGTCGCCCGCGGAACTCCACAGCTCGTAGACGAAACCGGACTCCGGCCCGATGCCCGCTTGAAGCGCGGGAAAGGCGTACGGGTTCTCGTCGTCGACTCCGATCTCCACGATCGAGGCGATCGATTCGCCTTCCGACAGCGCGATCACCTGAGCGATCAGCTCGGCCAGCTCGTCGTGAGTGCTGACGAGGAGCGGAGACATGCCGGTTTCGTGGTCGAAAACGGCTCTGAGTGTCACCACGGCGCCTTCTCACCTCCTGTGATCATCTGCTCATACCGTTGTTGCGCATGCGCACCGCGAGCTTCGTTTCAACATGCGAGGCCACGAACGGCACACCGCGACGGGGCATGTCGAGGCTCTTGAGGAACTCGGCGGCAGCATCAGCCTCCGCTCCCCCGCCACTCACGATTTCCTGATCAGGGGAATCTGGTGTGAACCACCGCCCGTACGTCTTCTGGCCTCGTTCCTGCCCAGGTGGTGGCAGCCGACCCCGAAGTCGTGCGATGTGTTCTGAGGTGAGCCCAACCGGCGACACCGACCAGGCGCCGGGCATCTTCGGCCAGGTCCGCCGCGGTGTGCGCCGCGCCGATCGCCTGGCTGATCTTGTCGAGCACCAACCGGAGCTTTTCCCCGACTTCGCCGAGTGTCGGCACGGCGCCACCTCCACCGCAGCCGATGATGGCACGGGGGGACAACCGGAAAAGCGGTCATCGCGATGCAGGTCCTACCCTGAGTCACCAGCGCAACCCCGCGTGGCCCCGATCGTCGCAACGATCGGGGCCACCCGTGTATCTGGGGTGCGCACGACGGCTCCTACTGGGCATGTCGAAGTCCGAGCAGAAAGCCGGGCAGGAAGTACAGCTGCCGCCCTACTTCTCGACCATGTCAGACGAAGAGCTCCTGTCCTGGTACGCGGAGCTTCAGGCGCGGGCGATGAGCCCGCAGCCTGGTGACGTCGATTTCGACCACGCCCATCGACCGGGCAAGCCGATGACCGTGGAGCAGCTGCGGCACCGACTGCTCACGTTCCAGGGCTGGCCGGGCGGGTCCGGGCTCAGCACGATGGACTCCGGTTCTCCGTTCCACAACCTGTGGCACTGGCTCAGCGCCTGACCCGCGGCGAGGTCGCCCTCGCCAGGGTCGTCGGCGCGCTGGTGGCCGCCTGTGTGCTCTACGCCGTGGTGCACACGGCGCTCACCGGCGCGGTCTCGCATCCCCGCAACTGGCTCGTGGCCTTCGCCTGCACCCTGCTCGGGGTGCGGGTGATCGGTCACGTGGAACGGTCGGCCGTCGGCTGGTTGCTGCTCGTCATGGGCCTGTTCGGCGGGATCACGGTCGCCGTGGCGGGCCAGCCGGTCGAGCACCCGGCGCGGTGGGTGGAGGCGTGGGTCTGGTGGCCGACCTACGCGCTGCTGCCCGCTGTGGCGCTGGTCTTCCCGAACGGCAGGCCGTTGGGGCACCGGTGGTGGTTCGCCATCGGCGCGAGCCTGGTGAGCGCCGTCCTCGGCACGGTCGGGCTCGCCTGGGGGTCGTGGGGTGACCCGGCGGGTTTCTGGGAGCACGCGGGTGGCGGGCTGGCCAAGGGCATCACGGTGGTCGCCGTGCTCGCGGCCGGGGTGTCGGTGGTCGCGGCGGTGGCGGCGTTGTTCCTGCGCTGGCGGCGGGCCGAGGGGGACGAACGCCGGCTGCTCGTGTGGGCGTTCGCGTTGCTGGCGCTGGCGGTCGTCGCGACGGCGCTGGAGACCACGGACGGGCACTTCGCGTGGGTCATCGGGGTGCTGGCGTTCCCGGCGGCCGCGGTGATCGCGATCGTGCGGTACGGGCTGTACGACATCAGCCTGCTCATCCACCGGTCGTTGCTCTACGGCACGCTCACGGTGGCGTTGCTGCTCATCTACCTGGGTGTGATGCTCGCGGCCGGGCAGCTGTTCAGCAGTGACGCCGAGGTCATCGGGGTCGTGGCGGCGGGGCTGGTGTTCGCGCCGTTCCGCAGCTGGGTGCAGAAGAAGCTCGACCGGTGGCTTTATGGCGAGCGGTCTGATCCCTATGCCGCGCTGTCGACGTTGAGCGAGAAGCTCGAACGGTCCCAGGACGTGCTGCCGACCGTCGCGCAGACGGTCGCCGAGTCGTTGAAGCTGCCGTACGTCGCGATCCGCGGCGGGTCGGTGCTGGCCGAGCACGGGCGCAGCCGCGGGTGGCCGCAGCTGCGGTTCCCCATGACCTACCGCGGTGCCGCGGTCGGTGACCTGGTGGTCGAGCCGCGTGCGCCGGACGAGCGGTTGAGCGACAAGGAGCTCAGCCTCCTGGTCGACCTGGCGCGGTCCACCGCCCCGGCCGCCCAGTCGATGAAGCTGACGGCCGATCTGCAACTCGCTCGCGAACGGCTCGTGCGTGCGCGCGAAGAAGAACGACTGCGGCTGCGGCGCGACCTGCACGACGGCGTGGGACCGGCGTTGGTGGGCATCCGGTTGCAGCTCAAGGCATTGCGGCGGTCGATGGGTGAGGCGCTGGACCCGGTGCTCGGTGACGTCGACTCCACGGCGGGCGAGGTGCGCAGGCTGGTGGACGGGTTGCGGCCACCGATCCTCGACCAGGGCTTGGCGCTGGCGGTGCGGGACGAGGCCGCGCGGTTCCACGGCGAGCTGGCGGTGCGCGTCGAGGCCGATGAGGTCGAGGGCCTGTCCGCCGCGGTCGAGGTCGCCGCCTACCGGATCGTCGCGGAGGCGTTGACGAACACCGCACGGCACTCGGGTGCACGGCACTGCGTCATCACGGTCCGGCACGACGGCGACCTGGTCGTGGAGATCACCGACGACGGCCGCGGCGTGGCACCGGACGCGACGCCCGGCGTCGGGCTGGACTCCATGCGAGAACGCTGCGCCGAACTGGGCGGATCGTGCACAGTGGGACCCGCACAACCACACGGCACTCGGGTGGTCGCGCGGCTTCCGCTGGAAGTCCGCTGACGCGGGAGGTTCTCGATGGCGCGGGTCGTGATCGCCGACGACCACCCGGTGTTCCGGCGCGGCATGAAGGCGTTGCTGGACGGCGAGGACGGCATCGCGGTGGTCGGCACGGCGGCCGACGGCGTCGAGGCCGTGGAGGTCGTGCTCGCCACCCGCCCGGACGTCGTCGTGCTCGACCTGCACATGCCGCGGCTGGGCGGTGTCGAGGCCGCGAAGCAGATGCTGGCGGCCCTGCCGGAGGTCGGCGTGCTCGTGCTGACGATGCACGAGGACGACGAACTCGTCTTCGCCGCGATGCGGGCCGGCGCACGCGGATACCTCGTCAAGACCACGGACGACGACGAGATCGTGCGCGCGGTGCAGGCCATAGGAGCCGGTGAGGCGATCTTCAGCGCGACCATCGCCCAGCGCATGATGGGCTACTTCACGGCGATCTCGTCGTCCAAGGCGGTGGCGTTCCCGCAGCTGACCGACCGCGAACGCGACGTGCTGGAGCTGATGGCCTCCGGCAAGGACAACGCCTCCATCGCGCACCGGCTCAGCCTCTCGCAGAAGACCGTCCGCAACCGGGTCTCCGCCATCTTCACGAAACTCCAGGTCGCGGACCGCGCGCAGGCCATCGTGGCGGCACGGGAAGCAGGCCTAGGCAGCTCGTGAGCAACCGCCGTCCCGGCCGGTTCGGGACACCGGTCACCTGACAGCGGGACACCTCCCCGGCTTCGATCGGCGCATCCGCCGAGCCTTCAGGGAGCCCTGCCCATGGACATCACCTGGGACGTCGCACACGCGCGGCTCAGCCACGACCGCATGCTGCACATCGCCAAGGCGCTCATCTCCATGCGCCCCGACGCGGTCACGCTCGGAGGGGGCGAACCCCTCGGCGTGCCCGGCCTGTTCGAGATCGTCGAGAAGTTCCGCCGAGCCGGCATCGACGTCGTCCTGCGCACGTCCGGCAAGTCGCTGCACCCGTCGATGGTGCGCACGCTCCTGGCGTCGTGCGCCCGCATCGAGGTGTGCGCGATGGCGTTCACCCACGCCCTGCACGCGTTGCACCTGCTCGACGTGGGCGCCGCCAAGCTCGACCGGCACGCCGTCTTCGGCCTCGACGCCACCGGCATCCGGCGCGGCTTCGACCGGCTGGAGGACTTCTGCGCCACCACGGCGTTCGACCTGCCGCGCCTCGCGTTCATCGCGCTCGGCGACACCATCGGCCGCGACCACGCCCAGTACCTGCAGTCGCTCGCCCCTCAGACCGTCCGCGTGACGGTCGAGACCGCGAACACCTCGGTCGCCGTCAGCCGATCCAGCTGACGAGCGCGCGCCACGCGGGAGTCGAGAACGTGAGCACGTCACCGCTCACGTTCTTGGTGTCCCGCACGAGCGCGTCCTGGGCCAACGACACCTCAACGCAGCTGCCGTTGCCGTTTCCTGTGCTGTAGCTGCTCTTACGCCAAGCCCGATCCGGGATCATGGAGGTCCTCTCGCAGTCCGCTGACGTACTCCATCAGCTTGCTCCGCGATTGTTCCTCATCCAAGGCAACGGCATCCAGCCGCTGAAAGAGCCTCCTGGCTCGTGCGACAGCGGTCTTCTCCTGGGCGAACACCTGTGCCATCTCGGTCTCGGTGAACACCACCGGAGCCGCCTTCGGGAACTCGTACAGCGTGCACGCCGAGCGGAAGCTGGTGATGTGCGCAGGCACGATGCGCAGGATGTGGGTGTTGAACAGGAGACGCAGGTATTGGTCCTCGCGAATCTCGGCGTTGCCCAGCCTCATCCGCAACGCGAGTTCGTGCACGTAGAACACGCACTCAGGGCGGTTGTGCCGCCTCATGATCGTCTGCCGTTCCATGCGCGCCTTGACGTACGCGTCGATGTCCGACGGGGCTTCGATGTGCGAGTCAACGAACAACTCCCGGGCATAGCGTTCCGTCTGCAGCAGACCGTGAATGACGATCAGGTCGTAGGACATGATCCGCGTGGCCATCGTCTCGGTCATCGCCAGCGTGCGCAGATTGCTGTTGTCCTGCGCGAAGTACAGGTCGAACGCGTGGTGGTACCGGCGGCGGAAGGACTCGACGAACTCCAGGTTCTTCCCGCAGGTCGCCAGGTACTGAACGAGGTCGATGTCGCTCGCGCGGGCTTTGCCCAGCTCGATGTCGGACACCTTGCTCGGGTCCCAGCCGAGGTGCAGTGCCATCGCGCGGCCGTGGAACGGCGTGCAGGACTCCCTTATCCGGCGGAGCTCGTCGCCGAGGTCCCGGCTGTACGGCGTGGAGGTGATCGCGGTCATTCCGGGGACGCTATGGCGTGGAATGAAACCAAGTAACTGGCTCGTTCGGGTGAAAACAGAGCTAGAAAACCCCGCCGCGAGCTGCGAATACGTCGTTGATAGGCACCATCGCGCCGAGGGCGAGCCGCAGCAGCACGCGTGCCTTACGGGGACATAGCCAGCCGGCCATCACCGCGCCGCGCTGGATGAGGTCGGACTCGGAGCCGGTGAAGCCGTAGGTGTTCTGGAACGTGGTGCCCGCGCCCGTCCGCGTGGCGACGACGACCGGGAACCGAGCCCGTGAGATCGCCGCGGCCATGCCTGCCGATACGTGCCCGACGCCCGTCGCGGCGATGACCACTCCCCCGACGTTGAGCCAGTCGAGCAGGGTGCCGTCGTCGTCGATCGTGGCCTCGACGAGCGGGACCGGTGGCACGGTGCGGGGCCGTGGCAGGGCGGGCAGCCGGTGGGCGGGGTGGAAGTAGTGCGGGGCGCCCTCCACGACGAGACCGAGCGGGCCGGGGAAGGAGCTGAACGCGCTGGGCAGGCTGCTGTGCGTCTTGCGGACCCAGCGGGCGGCGTGGACCTCGTCGCCCAGCACCAGGAGTGCGCCGCGACCGCGGGAGTTCTCGGCCCGGGCCACGGCGACGGCCGCCGCGAGGTTCGCCGGGCCGTCCGCGCCGGGCAGGCCGGGGTGGCGCATGGCGCCGGTGACGACGAGCGGGTGGTCGTGCGGCCACAGGCAGTCGAAGAAGTACGCGGTCTCTTCGAGGGTGTCGGTGCCCTGGACGATCACCACACCACTCGCGCCCTCGGCGACCTGCCGGTCGGCCCAGTCGAAGGTCTCCAAGAGCACGTCGAACGTCAGCGAGGCGCCGGGGGTGGTGGCGAGGGTGGCGATCTCGCCGACCTCCAGGCCGCCGACGAGGTCCCGCGCGCCCAGGGTCGGTGACACCGCGCCGGAGCCCGTCATCGTGATCGTGCCGCCGAGCGATGCCACCGCCACCTGTGAGCCCATGCGCTCACGATAAGGGCATCTCGTGTTCGAGCCAGTCCGTGAGGGACGGACGCGAGGGGCGCCAGCCGAGGGCGCGGGCGCGGGTGGCGCGGACCCGGCTGTTGGCGCCGAGCGCGTAGCGGGCGAACCCCTCGCCCCACGCGGCACCGGCTTCCTCCAGGCCCCACGGCCGCACCGGGCCGAGGCCGAGGCGGCGGGCGATGGCCTGGCCGATGTCGGCGAACGAGACGTCCTCACCGCCCGCCACGAAGTACAACCCGGTGGCCGCGGGCTCGGTGAGGGCCAGGAGGTAGAGGTCGGCCATGTCGTCGAGGTGCACGGTGGACCAGCGGTTGAGGCCGCGGCCGACCACGCGGACCACACCGCTGCTCCTGGCCTGCTCGACCAGCGGCGGGACCAGGACGGTCTGCGGGCGGGGGCCGGTGCCGGTGCCGTAGACCAGCGAGTTGCACAGGACGACCGAGCGCAGGTCCGCGTCGACCACGGCGCGGTCGAGGTCGTAGCGGGCACGCCGGACCGGGTGATCCCCCGGGGTGAACGGCACGGCGTCGTCGACGACGGTGCCGGACGGCCCGCCCTGCGCGTCGTCACCGACCACGCTGGTGCCGCTGGTGTGGACCAGCACCTTGTCCGTGCCGCGCAACGCCTCCACGAAGGTGTCCACCGCACCGCGGTGGTCGCTGTTCGCGGTGTTGACGACCGCGTCCGCCCGCCGGGCCTCCCGGTCGAGCAGGGCGGTGTCGCCGAGGTCGCCGACGACCGGGTCGATGCCCGCCGCGGCCAGCTCGCCGACGACGCCGGGGGTGCGGGTCAGGCCGCGCACGGTGTGGCCGGCGCCGATGAGCCGCCTGGCGACGGCGCCGCCGATGTAGCCGCCGGCGCCCGTGAGGAAAACGTGCATGGGTGAAACCTGCCAGCCGCGACCCGACCCGCACCACTTCCGTTGCCGTTCCGGCAAAGGATCACTGGCGCCAGTAGGTGATGTTGCGGAAACGGGCCTCCGCGCGGCCGCTGCCGTGGTGGTAGACGCCGTTCTTGAAGTACCGCGTGGCCGGGCCCTCGTCCTGGTGGGTGAGTTTGAGGGTGCCGTTGTAATAGGTCTTCACGGTGCCACGCCCGCCCGCGACAGCGGTGTGCTCCACGCGAATGCGGAACCACTTGTTGTAAATGCCGGTCGCGATGACCTGGTCGCTGTCCTTGCGCAGGGTGCCGCCGTTGATGTTGGCGACGTTGAGCATCACGTCGGTGGCGCGGGTGCCGTCCGGGCGGCTGCCGCGCAGGATCTGCACGACCGTCGGGCCGCTGACGCCGGACGGGATGTAGACCTCGCCCTCCCACGCGCGCGACCCGCTGGAGTACTCCTGGTTGAAGCGCAGCTCGGTGCGGGGATCAGTTGGGCTGCCGGGGGTGTGCGGCTCGTCGTAGTCGTAGACCCACATGGTGTGGACGCCGCCTTCGAACTTGTAGCGCGCGCTGGTGGCGAGGTTGTGCGGCTTCTGCACGGTGTAGGTGTACGGCGCCGAAACCCATTGGGCAGAGGGCGGCTGGGCGAGGGCATGACCGGCCGGCGCGACGAGCAGGGGTGCGGTGAGGGCGAGGGCGAGCACGGAACGGCGTGGGTGGAGCGCAGGGGTTTCCACGGTGAATCCCTCCGACCTTCGACAAGTGGTCTGCACCACTTTGGGGGCACGAAGGCGGAGGGATCAACAGTTCTCCGGAATTCCGGGACAACATTCAGATGGGCGAACTTTTCACATTCCTGAACCGGCGACCAGTTCGTCGAAGGTGGGGAACTTCGTGGCGATGTCGCTGCCGGTGAAGTTGCCGACCCAGCCGTCGTCGTCGTGGAAGAACCGCACCGACACGTAGTCCGGCTTCGTGCCCATGTCGAACCAGTGCGTGGTGTTCGCCGGGACGCTCAGCAGGTCGCCCTCGGTGCACAGCACGCCGTACACCCTGTCGCCGATGTGCAGGTAGAAAACACCGGCGCCACGGGCGAAGTAGCGGTCCTCGTCGTCGTCGTGCGTGTGCTCGGCGAGGAACCGGTTGCGGAACTCGACGGCCTTCGCGCGGTACTCGTCGGTGTCGGCGGGGGTCATCTCCATCGCGTCGACGTAGGTGTAGCCCTCCGTCTCGCTGACGCGGGCGATGTCCTTCTCGTACGCCTGCAACGCGTTCTCGGCCGTCACACCGTCCACGACGGACCAGCGGGAGAACCGCACGCCGTGCTCCTTGAGCGCGGTGGCGACCTCCTCGGGGTCGCTGGTGCGGAGCAGGGTTTCCTCGGGGCCGGAGTCCGGCCACACCGTCAGCAGCGTCATGCGTGCCTCCCCGTGAAGGTTTCCGTGCGCGTCTCCACCTTGAAGCGCAGCAACCACTCCAGGCATTCCAGCCGGTGCCGGGCCTGCACCAGGTCGTCGCCCCAGACGTAGACGCCGTGCCGTGCCACGATCAGCGCGGGCGTGCGCGGGTCGAAGCCCTTCTCGAAGGCGTCGCCCAGCTCGACCATGTCCTGCGAGTTCGGCACGACCGGGACGACCACCTCCTCGTGCGCGTACCGGCCGAAGCCCTTGAGCATCTCCAGGTCCTTGAGCACCACGCCGTCCGGCCAGTGCTCGGCCGCCACGACCGGTGCCAGCGCGTGGACGTGGACGACCGCGCCCGCCCCGGCGACCTTCGCGATGCGGGCGTGCAGGCCCGCCTCGGCGCTCGGGACCTTGTCGCTGTCCACGGCGGCGCCGTTCTCGTCGATCACGACGCTGTCCTCGGCGGTGATCTCGCCCTTGTCGACGCCGCTGACCGTGACCGCGAGCCGCAGCGGATCGCGTTGCAGGACCACGGAGAGGTTGCCCGAGGTGCCGCGCATCCAGCCCATCGCGGCGAACCGGGCGCACTCGCGGGCGAGCTCCGCGGTCACGACAGCTCCCACACCGTCGGGTGCGGCGCGAAGTCGGCGTTGGCGTACGGCTCGCCCGCGCGCGCGACACCGACCGTCTTCCAGCCCGCCTCCTGCGCGGCGTGCAGCTCCGCGGGAACGTCGCTGTAGAAGGTGATGTCGTCGGACCGCAACGTCTCGGCGATCTTGTGGTACGACGCGGCCTCGCGCTTCGGGCCGGCGTTGACCGTGTCGAAGTGGTGCTCCAGCAACGGGGTCAGGTCGCCGTCGGTGGTGTGCCGGAAGAACGCGACCTGGCCCGCGACCGAGCCGCTGGAGAAGATCGCGAGCTTCACGCCCTCGCCGTGCCACTTGCGCATGGCGGGCACGACGTCCGGGAAGAACTCCGCCACCAGGTCGCCCTGCGCGTAGCCCTGCTGCCAGATGAGGCCCTGCAACGTCTTGAGCGGCGTGACCTTCTGGTCGGCGTCCATCCAGTCGTGCAGCGCCTTGACGACGTCGTCGTGACCGGACAGCTCCTTGACCTGCGCGACCGCGTCGGCGACCACGGGGTCGTCACCGTGCTGCTCGATCCACGGCCCGAGCCGCGGGCGCGCGTAGTCGTAGAGGACGACCAGCACCTGGTCCGTCGCGCTCAGCGTGCCCTCGATGTCGAGCACGACCCACTTGCTCACCGCTGTTCTCCCTCGTAGTACTCGTCCAGCTCCCCGGCGCGGAAGACACCGCGGTCGGTCACCACGTCGGTGACGAACCGCGGCGGCGTCACGTCGAACGCCGGGTACAGCCCCTTCGCCCGCGGCGTGGCACTCGGCCGGCCGAGCACCTGCAGCACCTCGGCGCCATCGCGGTACTCGATCTCCACGTCCTCCGCCGTCGGCGCATCCAGGTCGGGCGCCTGCACCTGGGCGTGGAACGGCACGCCGAACGCGTGCGCGGCCACGGCCAGGCCCAGTGTGCCGACCTTGTTCACCACGTGCCCGTCCATGGTCACCCGGTCGGCCGCCGTGACCAAGGCGTCGACCTCACCGCTCTGCAACACCGCCGCGCCCATGCCGTCGGTGATGAGCGTGGTGTCGACGCCCATCTCGATCAACGTCTCGGCGGTGAGCCGGGCGCCCTGCAGGTACGGGCGGGTCTCCGTGCAGAAGAACTTGAGCCGCTTGCCCCGCCGCTGGGCGGCTTTGACCGTCTCCGTGAGGTAGAGGTCGGCCCAGCAGTGGGTGAGGACGGTCGCGTCGTCGGGCAGCAGGGCCGCGGTGTGCTCGCCGAGCGCGCGGCTCTTGCCGCGGTAGCGCTCGTCCCCGGTGCGGGCGCCGTCGAGCGCCCGGCTGACGTCCCGGTGCTCGTCGACCGCCTCTAGGACGACCGCGGTGGCCTTGCGCAGGGCGTTGTTGGTGCGCCGGGTGTTCTCCAGCACGTGCGCGGTGGCGGCGAGCTGCTGCCTGGCCTGCTCGAACGGCAGGTGTTCGAGGGTGCGGGCCTTGAGCACCATGCCGTAGAGGACGGCGAAGTACGGGCCCGAGGACTGGGTGACCATGTCCTCGACGGCCTTCGCGACCTCCTCGGCCGTCCGGCACAGCACCCACTCGCGTTCGAACGGGAACCGGCGGCGGTCCAGGACCAGCACGCCCTCGTCGGTGAGCCGGACCGAGTCGGCGAGAACGGGTTCCATCAGCTGTACCCGGTGTGCGCGGGACGGGCGCCGGTGAGGAAGTGCTCGCCGACCTCACGGGCCTTGTAGACGACCGGGTCGTGCAACGTGAGCGTGCGCGCGTTGCGCCAGAACCGGTCAACGCCGTACTTGGCCGCCGTGCCGCGCGCGCCGACCTGTTCGAAGATGCGGCTGGTGACGTCGTTGACGAGCTTGGTGCTGACCACCTTGGCGGCGGAGATCTCGACGGCCACCTGCGCGCGCTTCTGCGGCGTGAGGTGCCGACCCAGCTCACTGGCCTCCCAGAGCAGCTCGGCCGCCCTGTCCGCGAGCAGCCCGGCCGCCTTCGTCTGCGCCACCATCTCGCCGTAGGCGGCGACGACGTACGGGTCCTCGGTGGCGGCGTCGACCCCGCTGACGAACCACGGGCGGGTCTTCGTGCGGGTGTAGTCGGCGGCCTCCTCCAGCGCGCCCTCGGCGATGGCGACGTAGAGCTGCGCGAGCACGAGCTGGAACCCGATCGCGGCGAGGCTGAGCCGCGGGTCCTCGTTCGCCGGCTGCACGCCCAGGACCTCGGAGACCTCGACGTTCTCGAACACGACCCCGCCGGACGCGGTGAGCCGCTGACCGATGTTGTCCCAGTCGTCCAGGTAGGTGATTCCCGTCGCTTTTCCGTCGAGCAGGAAGGTCAGCTTCTCGCCGTTGTCGGTGCGCGTCGCGCTGACCACGATGCGGTCGGCGACGCTCGCGCCGGTGGCGAACGTCTTGCGCCCGTTGAGCAGGAACCCGGAGCCCGTGGGCGTCAGTTCGAGCGCGGCGTCGAGCGGGTTGCTGACCCCGGCCCAGAACTGGTCGTCGTGGCGGGAGAAGGACGTGTCGAACAGGCCGGAGCGCCAGACCTGCAGGTAGTGGTACCCGAGGAGGTGCCCGGCGTTGGCGTCGGCGGCCCCGATGACCCGGGTGACGCGCTGCTGCACGGCCCAGTCGCCGACGTTCAGCAGGCCGCTCTGCCGGAGCAGCTCCACCTCCTTGGTGGGCGGCTGGTTGGCCCGGTCCCGGTCCGCCGCGTCGGACCTGAGCGTCGCCGCGACGTCCCGCGCGACGTCCAGCCAGTTCGTCATCCCTGCTCCTCTCGGTGGCACCCGTGCCAACTTACTTCTTCACACCACCGGGCTAACCACGATGTGAGAAGGACGCGGACCTGGCACACTGGGTCCTACCCCGGTCTCCGGGGTTGGCAGACTTTAGGGAGCATTTCGCATGGCGCAGGGCACCGTTAAGTGGTTCAACGGCGAAAAGGGCTTCGGATTCATCGCCCAGGACGGCGGCGGACCGGACGTTTTCGTTCACTACTCGCAGATCTCCGGCAACGGCTTCAAGTCGCTGGACGAGCAGCAGCGCGTGGAGTTCGAGATCGGGCAGGGTCAGAAGGGACCGCAGGCGCAGGACGTCCGCGTCATCTGATTTCGCTCTTGGTGTGACGAAGGGCCCGTTCAGCTCCGCTGGACGGGCCCTTTCGCATGCTCAGGCCTCGGCCGACGACGAGGATGACGGCGAGGACGAGCGCGCCGCCGTCCGTGACCAGCGACGGCAGCATGCCCACCAGGCCGAACTCCTCTCTCGCGGCCGCCCACATCTCCGGCGGCACCATGAACACCCCGGCGGCTTGGGTGACGTTGACCGCGAGGACCGGCCAGAAGAGCCACCTCGGCGGGCTCTTGAGCAGGGCGAGGACGCCGAGGGCGTTGCCGGCGACGTAGAGGCAGCCGACGACGCGGAACGTGGTCAGGAACTGGCCGGCGGTGGCGGGGTCGGCGTTCGCCTTCACCATCATCAGGGTGAGCGTGTGGTGGTTGACGACCACGAACGCGTGCAGTGCCGTGCCGGTGGTGAAGATGATCGAGGCGATGCCGGTCAGCCTCCGCAGCCCGTCGTCCATGGTTCTGATGGTGGCGAGGGGCGGGGTGGGGGCATCCGGGACGTCCCTGAGGTTTCCCGCGGCTCTGACCTGCGGTTCCCGGAAATGTCAGACCTCGTCGTCATCCTGGGTTCTCCACGACTTCGCGTCCGAGGAGGACCAGTGATCGACAGCACGCACCTCGCCTCCGCCGTCAACGCCAGGGTCGTCCAGCTCGCCCGCTGGACGTGGCGGCACCCGCGGGAGGTGAACCGCCGGGTCGGCGTGAGGTCGCGCCGGGGTGCGACCGAGGGGCAGCTGCGGGAGGCGCTGCGGTACGTGGAGGAGCGGCTGCGTGCCGTGCTGGCCCCGTCGGGACGAGGAGGTCCAGGAGGGGCGCTGGAGTGAGAAGGCGCTGGAAGGTGGTCGCCGGGCTGAGGAGGCGCCTGGAGGTGGGCCGCCGGGCTGACGCGTAGCCCGGCGAGGTCTGTGCCGCGCGGAACCCGCGCCGTGCGGCGAGCGGCACCGCGGCGAGCGACACCGCGGCGAGCGGCACCGCAGCGAGCGGCGACCGAGGGAGTCGAACCCTGCGCGGCTTGTGGAGGCGGCGCTCCACCCTGGCCCTGACCCTTCGCCTGAGCGACGGCTGCCTCGCTCGCAACCAAACCCGCAGGCCCGTGACCAGGCCCTCAACCGGCCCCGCAACCAGGTGCGGCGGGCGGTCCGACGCGCGGAACATCCACAGTGTTAAACGTTCACACTGCTGAAGATGTTTCATGTTTCGCTCATCTAAGTGACGCTGTTCACCATGCGATACCTCCCTGCCATCGCAGCCGCGCTGCTACTGCCCCTGGTGCCCGTCGTCACCGCCTCCCCGGCGGTGGCGGCCCCGAGCGGCACGTTCTACGTCACCGGTGTGCGCACCGGGCTCAACGTCGCCCAGAGCGGCACCGGACTCGCCCTGCACCGCCCGAAGGGCAACGAGGACCACCAGCAGTGGCGGCTCGCCGACGGGAGGTTCGAGAACACCGACTCGCCGGGGCAGTGCATCACCCGCCAGCTCAGCATGGCGCCGTGCTCACAGGGGGACACGGTCCACTCGCTCACGCAGTTCGGTGACCAGTGGGAGGTCTTCGGCCTCGGCGGGGAGACGCGGTGGTACCTCACGCCCGTCACCGGCCGGCAGAACCCGATGCCGGCTGACCCGCGGCTCGACCAGATGACGTTCCTGACGGCCCACAACGCGTATGCGAACGGGGTCGACGGCGGGTTCGCGCCGCCGTTCGTCAACCTCGCCAAGAACCAGACGCGCGGCATCGTGCAGCAGCTGAACGACGGCGTGCGCGGGTTCATGCTCGACATCCACCAGACGCCGGACGGCGCGATCCTCTGCCACAACAGCTGCACGCTCGTCAGCCGGCCCGTGGCGCTCAACGTCGACCTGCAGCGCATGGTCGACTTCCTGCGGAACAACCGCCAGGAGATCATCACGGTCTTCCTGGAGGACTACGTCGACGCCGCCACGCTGCGCGCCGAGCTGCGCAAGGTCAACGGGCTCAACGACGTGCTGTACCGGGCCGAGGGCGTGAAGGAGAACGGCTGGCCGACGCGCAGCCAGCTCCAGAGCGCGAACAAGCGGTTGATCGTCTTCACCGACCACGACAAGGACGGGCGCGAGGACACCGGTGTGCTGTACCAGCGGGACTGGACCGTCGAGAACTACTGGTCGATGGGGCCGGGGGTGGGCGCGTCCGACTGGTCCTGCTACAGCCGATGGGCTGAAAAACCGCTCACGGCCACCGACCGGTTCCAGCCGCTGTTCGTCATGAACCACTTCCGGGACGTGCCGTTCACGAACACCGCCACGACGGACAACGAGAAGGTGCTGAACCGGGCGCAGCAGTTCTGCCAGCCCGCGGCGCGGAAGAAGCCGAACTACCTGTCGGTCGACCTCTACCACCTCGGTGGCGCGAAGAGCGCGGTCGACCAGCTCAACGCATACGCATACGCGCCGTAGCCCAAATAGTGGGAGTTGTACGCTCCGCGCATGGCCTCGATCCTGTTCACGCGCGGAGCGCCCTCTCTCGACATCATCGACCAGGAAGGTCTGCGCGAAGCAGCGCAGAAAGCCTTCACGGACGACCCCGGCGGCACCTTCGCGTACGGAACGAGCGTCGGCTACGTGCCGCTGCGGACCTGGCTCGCGGAGCAGCACGGTGTCGAGCCGGAGCAGGTGCTCGTCACCAACGGGTCGATGCAGGCCGACGCGTTCCTGTTCGAGCTGCTCGTGGGCGAGGGCGACGACGTCGTGGTCGAGGCGCCGACCTACGACCGCACGCTGCTGAACCTGCGCCAGCGCGGCGCGAAGGTCCACGCGATCGAGCTGCAGACCGACGGCATCGACGTCGACGCGCTGGAGAAGCTGCTGGAGAGCGGTGTGCGGCCGAAGCTCGCGCACATCATCCCGAACTTCCACAACCCGGCCGGCTACACGCTGTCCGCGGCCAAGCGGGCGCGGCTGCTGGAGCTCGCGGCCCGGTACGACTTCGTGCTGTTCGAGGACGACCCGTACGTGAAGGTGCGGTTCGAGGGCGAGCCGCTGCCGACGATGCTGTCGCAGGACGAGAACGAGAAGGTCGTCTACGCGTCGTCGTTCTCGAAGACCATGGCGCCCGGCATCCGCTGCGGGTACCTGGTGGGGCCGAAGTCCGTCATCAAGGCGGTCCAGGACATCGCCACCACCACGTACATCTCGCCGAACATGGTGGCGCAGTCGATCGTGAACTCGTACTGCCGCTCCGGTCGCCTCGACGAGTCGGTCGTCAACGTGCGCACCGCGCTGCGCGCCCGCCGGGACGCGCTCGTCGCGGCGTTGCGGCGGGAGCTGCCCGAGGCCGTGTTCACGGCGCCGCAGGGCGGCTACTTCATGTGGGTCGAGCTGCCGGGCGTGTCGATCGAGGAGCTGTTCCCGGTCGCCAAGGAGCACGGCGTCGAGTTCGTGAAGGGCTCCGACTTCCTGCTGGAGGGCGGCGACAACGAGATGCGCCTCGCGTTCTCGGGTGTCACGCCGGAGCAGATCGACGAGGGCATCACGCGCCTCGCCGCGGCGGTCCGCTCGCTTTCCTGATCTGCGCCTCCAGGTGCTCCGGCAACGCGCTGCGCTGCCGGAGCGCCTGGCGCAGGCGGGGCACGGCCGCGCGGAACGCCACCGGGTCCCGCAGCGAGTCCGCCAGTGCCCGGCTCACGGGCCTGCGCATCCACGACGTCAGCACGGCGTTGCGCCGTTCGACGATCTCCCCTCCCTGCTCGCGGTGCGGTGACGGGTGGTGGTGCGCCACCACGTCCTCGACGTAGCAGAGCGCCCAGCCCGCTGCCGCGAGGTCCCACGCCAGCAGCGTCTCCTCGCCGCGGAAGAACAGCAGCGCGCTGAACCCGCCGACCTCCTCGAACGCCTGCCGCCGCACGATCGCCGAGCAGGCCAGGAACCCCAGCACCGCGGGCCCCGCCACGCCCTGACCGAGCGGGCTGTCGCGCAGCAGCGGTGTGATCGGGTCCGGTCTCTCCTCAGGACCGACGAGCGTGCGGCCCGCGATCACGGCGAGGTCCGGGTGGTCGTCGAAGATCCGCTCGGCCCGCTCGAACGCCCCCGGCGCCCACCACGAGTCGTCGTCCGCGAACGCCACGTACGGCGTGCGCGCGGCCAGCACCCCGGCGTTGCGACCGGCCGCACCGCGGTTGACCGGCGACTGCAACACCCGGACCAGCGGGAACTCGGCCCGCACGCGTGCGGCGGTGTCGTCGGTGGAGGCGTTGTCGACCACGATCACCGGTACCCGCGACGGGCTGAGGTGCGCGAGGGTGCGCAGCAGGCTGTCGGCGCGGTTCCGCGTGGCGATGACGACGGTCGTGCGGGGCATGCAGGTCGTCTACCCCAGAACCCGCACCCCACACTCTGACAGTTCCTGCCAGAAAATCTGGCAGTTGCTGACATTCCGCGCTAGGTTGAGCCGCGTGGAGACGCTCACCGGCCGCGCCGCGAAGGACCTGCGCACCCGCCTCGCCATCCAGCAGGCGGCCATCGAGCTGTGCCTGGAGCACGGGTTCGCGGCGACCTCGACCAAGGCGATCGCCGACCGGGCCGGGGTGTCCGAGCGGACGCTGTTCCGCACGTTCGGCAGCAAGGCCGCGATCTTCTGGTACGACGCGTTCCTCAGCCGGGTCGTCCGCGCGCTGCGGCCGGGCCCGGACCCCGTCGCGGCACTGGTGGACGCAGTTCGCGCCGCGGTCGGCACGATCACGCCGGAGCAGTGGGCGCTCAAGCTCGGCCGCCGCGAGGTGATCCTGCGGGAACCGGACCTCATCGCCACCGGTACCCGGGAGCTGAACGCGGGTGCCGAGAGCATCGCCGCGCTGCTCACACCCCCGCTCGCCTCCCCCGCGCAGGCCTTCGACCTGCTGCTCTTCGCGCGGTTCGCGGTGGCGGGGTTCGGCGTCGTGCCGTTCCACGCGGACACGACTCCGGCAGAGTGGGGTGCGGAACTGGAACGCGTGGCGCACAAGGCCGCGCACGGCGCGTTGGAGCGGTCATGACCTTGCCGAACCTGATCACCGACCCGAACTCGCTCGTGAACCTGAGCCACGACGAGGCCGAGTGGGCGCCCGCGGGCACGCCCTGGGCCGCGTTCCGGCCGCAGTCCACGGCGGAGGTCCAGGAGGCGGTGCGGCACTGCGCCGCCCACAACGTCCCGATCGTGCCGCGCGGTGCGGGCACCGGGCTGTCCGGCGGGGCGAACGCCGTCGACGGCTGCCTCGTGCTCGACCTCAGCCGGATGGACCGGGTGCTGGAGATCGACCAGGAGAACCTGCTCGCCGTCGTGCAGCCCGGCGTGGTGAACGACGACCTCAAGAAAGCCGTTGCCGCGCAGGGGCTCTGGTACCCGCCGGACCCGGCCAGCTCGCCGTGGTCGACCATCGGCGGCAACGTCGCCACGAACGCCGGCGGCCTGTGCTGCCTGAAGTACGGCGTGACCCGCGACTACGTCCTCGGCCTGGAGGTCGTGATGGGCGGGCCCGTCGAGTACGGCACGGCGGTCCGGCTGGGGCGGCGCACCACCAAGGGCGTCGCCGGGTACGACCTGACCAGCCTGCTGGTCGGCTCGGAGGGCACGCTCGGCGTCGTCACCGAGATCACCCTGCGGCTGCGCCCCGCGCCCGCACCGCAGGCCACCGTCGTCGGCGCGTTCGCCGGACTCGTCGCCGCGGGTGACGCGGTCGCGCTGTGCACCCGCCGCGGCCTGCAACCGGCGGCGCTGGAGCTGGTCGACCGCGCGTGCCTGCGGGCCGTCGAGGACTGGAAGCGCCTGGGCATCGAACCCGACACCGAGGCCATGCTGCTGGCCCGCGCCGAGACCGCCGCGGACGCCGACGGCCTGGCCAGCGCGTTCACCGAGGCCGGAGCCGTGTGGACCGAGCGGTCGACCGACTCGACCGAGGCCGAGGCGCTGTTCGCCGCCCGCCGCCTCGCCTACCCGGCACTGGAACGCCTCGGGCCGCTGCTGACCGAGGACGTGTGCGTGCCGCGGTCGGCCGTGCCCGTGATGCTCGCGCGGATCGTGGAGATCGGCGCGCGGCACGGCGTCCAGGTGGCGACCATCGCCCACGCCGGCGACGGCAACCTGCACCCGATGCTCGTCACCCCGCCCGGCGACGACAACGCGCGCATCGCCGCGCAGGCCGCGTTCACCGACATCATCGACGCCGCGCTCGCACTCGGCGGCACCGTCACCGGCGAGCACGGCGTGGGCCTGCTCAAGCGCGACGGCATGATCCGCGAGCTCGGCCCCGACGTGTGCGCCGTGCAGGACGCCGTCAAGCACACCCTCGACCCGTTGCGCATCTTCAACCCGGGCAAGGCCTGAGAGGAGCTCCGGCACATGCTGCACCACGTCCCCGTCACCGGCGGGACCCTGACCGTCGAGGTGGTGGACGGCGACACCGCACCCGTGCTCGCCGTCCACGGCCTGACCAGCAACCGCAAGCTGTGGAGCTGGGTCGCCGCGCACGGCTTCACGCTGGTGGCACCCGACCTGCGCGGCCGTGCCGACAGCGTGGCACTGACGGGCTCGTCGCTCCGGCAGCACACCGACGACATGGTGCGCGTGCTGGACGCGTTGGAACTCGACGCGGTGACGGTGTGCGGCATGTCCATGGGCGCGTACGTCGGCGTCGACCTCGCCGTGCGCCATCCGGACCGGGTGCGCGCGCTCGTTCTCGTGGACGGCGGTCTGCCCATGCCCGCGCACGCCGCCATGACCCCCGAGCTGATCGAGGCCGCGTTCGCTCCGCAGCTCGCCGTCCTGGACCGGACCTGGACACCGGACGGCTACCTCGCCGCGAACGCCGCCGCGAACCCGCTCATCGACCCGGCCGACCCGGTGCAGCGCGCGTACTTCGCCCACGACCTGTCCCCCGACGGCCACCGCAGGCTCGACCGGGCCACCGTCCTCGCCGACGCGCGTGACACAGTCCTCGGCACCTCGCCCTGGCGCTCGCTGACCGTGCCGACGTGGTTCGTGCACGCCGGGTGGAGCACCGGGCCGGACACCCCGCCCGCCTACTCGGCGCAGGACGCGGCCGGGTTCCGCGCGGCGCTGCCCGTGCTGCACGAGCCGGTGCTGATCCCCGAGGTCGACCACGGGGGCACGGTGATGACGGCCGCCGGTGCCGCGGTGACGGCCGGGGTGCTGACCGAAGCGCTGAGGTAGGGCCTGGAGCGGGGAACGTCTCCCCCGCCACACCCGCTGGACCGCAGGCACGCCCCCGAGATACTGTGTGCACAAATGATTAGCACACCAAGTATCCCGGAGAACCCCCTTGAGCTGGAGCGGCAGGTCTGCTTCGGGCTCGCGGTGGCCAGCCGCACGGTGATCGCGGTCTACCGGCCGATCCTCGAACCCCTCAACCTCACCCACCCGCAGTACCTGGTGATGCTGGCCCTGTGGGAGCGGTCGCCGCGCACGGTGAAGGACCTCTCCACGGCCCTGCAGCTCGACCCCGGCACCCTCAGCCCGCTGCTGAAGCGACTGGAGGCCATCGGGTACGTCGAGCGGCAGCGCGACAAGGCCGACGAGCGCGCGCTGGCGCTGACCCTCACCGAGCAGGGCCAGGAGCTCAGGAACGAGGCGCTGAAGATCCCCTTCAAGGTCGTCGAGCAGCTCGGCATGTCGTTCGAGGAGCTCGCCCAGCTGAACGAGGTGCTGCGCAAGGTGATCGCGAAGGCCACGGCATGAACCCCGCGCTGAAGCTCTGGTACTACGCCGGTGGGCGCGTGCCGCAGAAGCACCGCGCGTTCGTCTACGACGACGTGACCGGTCCGAAGTGGTTGCTGCGCTTCACGCTCCGCAGCCTGGTGCAGGTCACGCCGCTGACGACGGCCATCACGCTGGCGCTCGTGTTCGGGCTCGGGTCGCCGTGGCCGCTCGCCATCGCGTGCGGTGCGCTGGGATTCGTTGTGGGCCTTTACTTCGCGTTGTCCTACGCACCCGAAAGCGTGGATTACCGCCTCACGAAGTACGGGTATCCCAGAGGAACAGCGACCGCAGGCCGTCGAGAGCGCAACGCCGCGCAGGACCGCGAAAGCCAAGCGAAGTACGACGCGGTGTGGCGGCGATCCGAAGGGTAGGGCGACCATGGCCTTGGCGACGACCGACCGCTTCCGGTTCACCAGGCCACAGGCGCTCACCCTCACGGCCGGGGTGTTCCAGCTCGTCTTCGGGTGGCTCGACCTGTTCGGGCTCGACCCGAACTACCACGTGCTGCAGATCGGCGTCGGCGCGCTCGGCGTCGTGATGGCGTGGCGGCTCGACCTGGCGCGGATGTACGGCCTCCTGCTGCTCGTGTCGTTCGGGTTGCTGGCGTTCTACGTCGACGACATCACGGCCGAGAGCTTCCTGGAGGTGCGGACCGCGCTGATCGGGCTCGTGATCACGCTGGCCAGGGCGGCAAAGGGCGCTCGACGCTAGTGTCGCGCTCCACCGAGCGCAGCGCGGTCAGCGTCGCGTAGCCCTCGCCGAGCAGCGCGGCGTCCGTGCCGGGTGCGGGTGACTCCTCGGAGTACACGGCGACGAGCTCGACCTCGTTCTCGCCGGCCTCGTCCACGCGGCTCTGCACCGTGCCGAACCGGGCCAGCTCCGCCCAGCGGAGTCCGCGCACGTCACCGGCGTTCGGCACGTTGAGCGAGAGCACCGTCGCATCGGGCATCTCCCCCAGCAGCGGCAGCACGACGCGTGCCAGCTCGCCCGCCTTGTCCCACAGCGGTTCGGGGTGGTCCAACCCGACGTCGAGCGACACCGCGAGCGCGGACACGTCGTTCACGTGCGCGGTCAGGGCGGCGCCGACGGTGCCGGAGTGCAGGACGGCGCGTCCGACGTTCGCGCCCAGGTTGATGCCGGAGAGCAGCACGTCGGGCTTGCCGCCCAAACCGCCCTGGCAGGCGATCAGCGAGATCAGGCCGGGGTGGGCGGCGACCGCCCACGCCTCGACGTCGAGACCGGGCAGGTCACGGCGTTCGCTGACCACCCTGCCGGTGTCGCCGACCGCCGCCACCGAGGCGCTGGTGCCGCTGGCCTGCTGGGCCGGTGCCGCGACGACCACCTCGTAGCCCAGTGAGACCGCGGCCTGCGCCAGCACCAGCAGGCCGGGCGAGTCGATTCCGTCGTCGTTGGTGATCAGCGCGCGCATCCGCTCATTCCTCGATCGGCTCCAGTTCCACGCGTTTGCTCAGCTCCCGCACCGCGTCGCCGCTCCCGCTGCCGAGACCGTGGCGCGTCACGTTGACCGCGCCCGCGGCGGCGCCGAGCTTCACCGCGTCCTCCAACGACATACCCAGTGCGAGGCCCGCTGAAATCCCCGCGGTCATGGAGTCGCCCGCACCCCGCGTGTCGACCGGCTGCAACTGGGGCATCTTCACGAAGTACAGCTTGTCCTCCAGCAGGGCCAATGCCGGTTCGTCCGCACGGGAGACCACCACGCCGTGGACGCACGACTCGGCGAGCTCGCGGCACTTCGCGATGAGCTTGGGCACGTCCTCCTCGCCCAGCTCCTCGTGGCTGACCTTCACGACGTGCGGGCCGCCGCGCACGGCCTCGGCCAGCCGGTCGCCGGCGAGGTCGACGATCACGCGGCAGCCGTTGCTGGTGAGGTCGGCGGTGAGGCGGTGGTAGACGTCGTGCGGCAGCACCCGGTCGTCGGACGGGCCGCTCAGCACGGCCGTGCCGGCGCGGATGCCCTCGATCAGGGCCAGCTCGTAGACGTCGTCGAGCTCGTGGCGGGACAACGCGTCCGGGAGCATCTCGACCACCTCGGACCGGCTTCCGTCGCGGCGGTCGTGCACGTAGGCGCCGTTGCGCGCGGCGACATCACGTGCGCGCAGGTCGACGTGCTCGCCTTCCAGCAACGTGCGCAGCACACGTCCGGTCTCGCCGCCGAAGGTCGCACACACGACGGCTTCGACACCCAACGCGGCGATCATCCTGGACTGCCAGAAACCCTGGCCGCCCGCGTGCAGGTGCACGTCGGGCTCACCGTCGAGGTCCTCGACGGTGACGGTCAGTTGAGGGGACGGGGCGAATACGGCAACTCGGGCATCCACGGCATCCTGGTACCCGGTGCGGGCGAACACTATTCACCCGCACCGGATAAATCGGACATCACGCGCCGGAACCGCCGGTCGGGTCGTCGCCGTCCTGCGGTGCGGGCGCGCCACCCGGTGCCATCTTCTCGTCGGCGCGCCACTCGCCCGGTTGCGTCATCTCGCGGTACTCGTCCACCTCCTGCGGGGTCGGGTCGACACCGACCTCTTCGGCGAACTCCTCGGCTTCTTCCGGATCAGTCATGTCCGGCGGAGTACCCAGAAGCGCTCAACACACGCCGCCGTCGCGCCACGCACCCCACTGCCCGGTGGTTCCCGGCTCCTCGCCCCGCGTCCACCACTGCGCGGTCCACCTGTGGCCGCCGTGCGAAACGACGTTGCCGCCGCTGTAGGCCTTGTCGCGGTCCCACGCGGGCTCCGCGCACGGGCCGGGCCCAGGGCCACCGGCGTCCCACGGGACCTGGGCGGACCGGTAGAAGTTGATGCCCATGGTGGTCCAGCGCGGGCCGTGGCTGCCCAGGCGCACCTTGAACTGGTCCCAACTGTGCGTCGACCACGGCGACCAGGCCAGCTCGGCAATCGCCGCGAGCCGCGGGAACGCCAGGTACTCGACGTCGTTCGAGGTCGCGACCGTCTCGGTCCACAGTGGAGTTTCAACGCCGTGCACGGCGGTCTCGGGGACGCCGCTCAGGTGCGTGCCGGGGTTCCAGTCGTACGCGGTCTGGACCTCGATCAGGCCCGCCCACGTCAGGCCGATCGGCGTGCTGGAGTTGTACTTCATGTCCAGGTACGCCTTGTTCGCGGGCGACATGACGACCTTGTTGCCGCGCGCGACCGCCGCCTGCACCGTCGCGTTGGCCGTGGAGGTGCCCCAGTACTGCGGGATCGCGGCGGTGTCGGTCGTCGTCTTCACGAACTCGTGCCAGCCGAGCACGGTCTTGCCGTACTTCTTGACGATCGGCAGGGCGCGGTCCATGAACGCCTTGTAGTCGGCGTCGGTGGTCGCGTGCGCCTCGTCGCCGCCGATGTGGAAGTACGGGCCGGGGGTCAGCGCCGCGATCTCGCGGACCACGTCGTCGACGAACCTGTAGGTGATGTCCTTGTTGACGCACAACGAGGAGTAGCCGACCTCGATGTCGGTGCGCAGCGGCGGGGCCTGGCCGGTGCAGTTGAGCTCCGCGTACGAGGAGAGCGCCGCGTTGGTGTGGCCCGGCAGGTCGACCTCCGGGATGACCGTGATCTTGCGGGCCGCCGCGTACTGCACGATCTCGCTGTACTGGGCCTTGGTGTAGAAGCCGCCGGGGCCGCCGCCGACCTGCGTGCTGCCGCCGTGGGAGGTGAGCCGCGGCCAGCTGTCGACCACGATCCGCCAGCCCTGGTCGTCGCTCAGGTGCAGGTGGAGGTAGTTGATCTTGTAGAGCGCGAGCTGGTCGAGGTAGCTCTTGACCGAGGCGACGGGGTGGAAGTGCCGTGCCACGTCCAGCATCGCGCCGCGGTAGGAGAACCGCGGGTGGTCGACGATCAACGCACCCGGCACGGTCCACGGACCGGGCTGCGCGGTCGTGCTCTCCACCTTGGCGGGCAACAGCTGCCGCAACGTCTGCACACCCGCGAACAGACCCTCGGAGGTGTTGGCGCGAATGGTGATCGCGGACGCGGCCACGTCGAGCTGGTACCCCTGCTGCCCCACGGTGCCCGGCGCACCGGAGAGCAGGAGCGCGATGCCGTCGGCGGGCGTGCCGGTCGTGTCGGACACCGGCAGCGCGAACCCGGTCGACGGCCGCAGCACGCCGGCCAGGAAGTCGCCCACGTCCCGTGCCGCCGGAGCGGTGTAGACCTTGGTGGCGGCGGTCAGCGCGTGCGTGACGCCGGCACGTGCCTGCACGGAGACCGGGACCGGCACCAGGCCCTGCAACGGTTCCGCGGCCTGCGACTGCGCACTGACGGAGAGCGCGGCGGTCACGGTGATGACCGCGGCGAGAACACGAGTTCTCACGACTCCTCCTCCGAGTCGGGGGCGGCGGCCCGACTCACAGGGTGGTCACACCTCCCGATTGCCGTCAATGGTCTGAGCCAATTCCGGCCGGTCGCGACCGGGCAGGAAGGCCGCCTTCCGCGCCGCCCGGCGCAACGTCCTGAGCAGCACCGGCCCCGTCACCGCGACCAGCACGGCGGTGGTGGCGGCGCGCCCGAGGTCCCAGCCGAGCGAGGTGGCGAGGGTGAACGCGGCGAGCTTCACGAGGTTCTGCGCGGCGGAGGCCTCCGGGTCGAAGCTGACGCTCGTGCCCTCGCCGGCCGCGAACGGCCAGAACGACAGGTTCAGCAGGAACCCGTAGACCAGCGAGCTGACCACCCCGTACCCGGCGAGCAGCGCGATCTCCGCCTTGCCGCGCCACTGCGGCAGCAGCCCGGCCCCGAGCGCGACCCAGGCCGCGCCGAGCATCTGGTACGGCAGCCACGGCCCGACGCCGCCGGTCAGCAGGGCGGAGGCGAACAACGTCGTGTTGCCCAGCACGAACCCGAACCCCGGCCCGAACACCCGCCCGCCGAGAACCATGAGGAAGAAGACCGTCTCGATGCCGGCGGTGCCCGCGCCGAGCGGCCGGATGGCGGCACCGAGCGCCGACAGCACGCCGAGCATCGCGACCGCCTTGGAGTCCATGCCGCGGTCGCTGATCTCCGCGAGCACCACGGCCAGCACCACCGGCAGCAGCAACGCGAACGTCCACGGCGCGTCACCACCGCGTGCGAGGTCGCTGGTCGGCGCGATGAACAACGGCCACGTGAACGCGGCCAGCCCGAGAACCCCGGAGATCGCGAGCGCGACGGCCGAGCGGGTGCGGAGGGCGATCATCGCGCTGCCTCGACCTCCTCCACGGTCAACCACGGCCCGAGGACCTTGCTGACCTGCGGCGCGAACACCGGCGACGACGTGACCACCGCACGCGCGGGCCCGTCCGCGACGACCTCGCCGTCGGCCAGCACCACCACGCGCGTCGCGAACTCCGCGACGAACTCGACGTCGTGGGTGGCCAGGACGACCGCGCTCCCCAGACCTGCGAGCACCCGCGCGAGCGCGGCCTTGGCCGGGTAGTCGAGACCGCGGGTCGGTTCGTCGAGCAGCAGCACCCGCGGGGTGCCGGTCAGCATGACCGCGAGCACGAGCGCGAGCCGTTGCCCCTCGGACAGATCACGCGGGTGCGTCCCGTCGGGGACGTCGGCCAGGCCGTCCAGCACAGCGCGGCACGTCCCCGCGGGGCGGCCGGACTCGCGGTCGGCCTGGGCGCACTCGTCGGCGACGGTCTCCAGGTAGAGCAGGTCGCTCGGCTGCTGGGGGACCAGGGCGACGGTGCGGCGGCGCTCGGCGGGCTTGAGGGTCTTCGGGTCGGTGCCGGCGACGGTGACGGTGCCGGAGGTGCGGCGGCCGCTGCCCTGGGCGGCCCACAGGAAGGTGGACTTGCCGGAACCGTTGCGGCCCATCAGCGCCACGCGTTCGCCGTGCGCGACCTGGAGGGAAACGTTGCGCACGGCGTGGACGTCGCCGTACTTGACGACGACCTGGTCGACCGCAAGGGCGGTGTCACCGCGTGGTGCCGTTGCAGCAGGTGGTTCGGTGAGCCGGGCCCTGAAGTCCTTGGCCATGCGGCGCGCGTCCCGGACCGAGACCGGCACCGGCGTCCACCCCGCCAGCTGCGCCAGGCGCACCACGGGTGGGGCGACCGGGGCCTTGGCCAGGGTCGCGCCCACGTCCCCCAGCTCGCCGCCCGGCAGGAGCAGCGCGGAGTCGGCGTACTGGGCCACGCGTTCGAGGCGGTGTTCGGCGATCACGACGGTCATGCCGAGGTCGTGCACCAGGCGTTGCACGGCTGCCAGGACGTCCTCGGCGGCGCCGGGGTCGAGGGCGGAGGTGGGTTCGTCCAGCACCAGGACGCGCGGGTGGGCGGTGAGGGCGGCGCCGATGGCGACGCGTTGTTGCTGGCCGCCGCTCAGTGTCGCGAGTGGACGGTCGCGCAGGTCCGCGATGCCCAGCAGGTCCAGGGTTTCCTCCACCCGCTTGCGCATGACGTCGCCGGGCAGGCCGAGGGACTCCATGGAGTAGGCCAGCTCGTCCTCGACGTTGTCCGCCACGAAGCCCGCCTGCGGGTCCTGGCCGACGAAGCCGACCACGTCGGCGAGTTCGCGGGGTGGGTGGTGGGCGGTGTCGCGGCCGTCGACGAGGACGCGGCCCTCCAGGGTGCCGCCGCTGAAGTGCGGGACGAGGCCGTTGATCGCGCGCAGGAACGTCGACTTGCCCGCGCCGGTGCGGCCGACGACCAGGCAGAGCTCTCCCTCGGGGATCTCCGCGGACAGGCCGGTGAGCACCGGGGTGCCGGTGTAGGTGATGGTGACGTCCTCGAACCTGATCATCGTTCCCTCGCGATCCCCAGCGGTGCCAGCGCCACCAGCACGGCCAGCGCCGGTGCGAGCGGTAGTTCGGGTGCCTGCAGCGGGACCGTCGCCGGCGACAGCGCCGGGTCGGTCGAGAGCACCAGTGCCGCGGCGCTCGCCACGCCGCTCAGCGCCACGGCGACCGCGCGCGGGGTCCAGCGGTCGGGGCGGTAGCGGGTGCGCGGCACCCGGCGGGCGCCGACCAGCAGGCCCGCGACGGCCAGCAGCACGCCGAGCGCGAGCAGGGGCCAGCCGGAGTAGGCGTCGGCGAGCAGGCCGTACGTGCCGATGCAGAGGCCGAAGAGGCCCGCCAGGACCAGTGCGCCGGTCACCGCGCGGTCGCGGCGCGAGATGCCGGCGGTGCGGCCGTAGCCGCGCGAGTCCATGGAGGCGGCGAGGACGAGCGAGCGGTCCAGCGCGTCCTCCAGCACCGGCACCAGCAGCGTGCGGATCGCGCGCACGCCACGAGCCGCGTCACCGCGCAACCGGCGGGCCCTGCGGACCGAACGCGCCGACGACACCAGTTGCGGCGCAACGGTCAGCGCCACCACCGCGGCCACGCTCACCTCGTACAGCGCGGCGGGCAGGGAACGCAGGAGGCGTTTCGGGTTGGCGAGGGCGTTCGCGGCGCCGACACAGCTCAGGATCGTGGCGAGCAGCAACCCCTGGTACAGCGCGAAGACCAGCCCCTCCGCGGTCACCGGTCCGCCGATGCGGATGCCCTGCGCCCAGTCCGGCAACGGGACCTGCGGCAGGGTGAACAACGTCGTCGGGCCCGCGATGCCGCCGAGGAACACGTGCAGCAGCACCCGCAGGCCGATGACCAGCAGACCGAACCTGAGGAACACGCCGTAGGTTCCCGCCCACGGCGTGTTCGCGCGGCACGTCACGACCACGACCCCCGCCACCGCCAGGACCAGGCCCAGCAGCAACGGGTTCGTGGTGCGGCTGGCGGCGGTGGCCAGGCCCAGGGCCCACAGCCACCACGCGCCGGAGTGGAGCCTCACGCCGCGAACCCCCGCCGAGCGCTCACTCTTCCGCGCTGCGCCGGCGACGGGCCACGAGCAGTCCCGCCACGACCAGCGCGCCGATCGCCAGCACGCCGAGCACCGTCCACAACGGACTACCCGGCTCCTGGTCCTGCTGCTGCGCCTTCTCCTCGACCGCGGCCGAGGTCACGGCGGCGGACGTGCTCGAAGACGGCTCCGAAGCCGACGCCGAAGTCGTCGCGGCAGAGGACGAGGGCGGTGCAGTGGTGGACGGCTGCCCGGCAGGCGGGGTCACGGGGACCTGCGGCGGTGCGGGCGGTTGCTGGGCCGGAGGCTGCTGGGCAGGCGGTTGCTGAGCGGGCGGCTGCTGGACCGGTGGCTGTGGGGCGGGTGCGGCCGGCGGGGCGATCCCCGGCTGCTCCCCCGCCCCGAACGCCCACCCCTCGACGCTGCCGCGGGCCGGCACGTAGGTCGCCGCGCCCTGGTTGCTGTAGGACCACGAACCACCGGGTGGCGCGTGCCAGTACGACCAGTACGCGGTGGCGGGCGAGGTGGTGACGCACCTGTCGGTGTCGGTGCCCGGCCTGCCGTTGATGCGGCAGACGAACCCCTGCTGCCGTGACGCGTAGGCGTAGCTGAACCCGGCCGCCGCCAGCGCCGCCACCCCGGAGCCCGGACTGCCCGCCGCGCACCCCTGCTGCACACCACCGCCGAGACCGCGGAAGTCGACGACGACGGTCACGCCGTCACAGCCCGCCGCCTGAGCCGGCACCGGGACCGCCGCGGCGATCACCAGTGCCAGCACGCAGAAGAACCTCGTCACGGGGTGGCGCCGGGGGCGGTGCCGGCACCGAACGCCCAGCCCTCGACGCTGCCGGGCGCCGGGTCGTAGCTGCCCGCACCCGCGGAGCTGTAGGCCCAGGAACCGCCGGGCGAGGCGTGCCAGTACGACCAGTAGGCGCTGGTCGTGGGCGCGGTGCACGGGTTCGGCAGCGCGTTGATCCGGCACACGAAACCGGCCTGGCGCGGCACGAACGAGTACGTGAAGCCCGCGCCGGTCAGCGCGGCGAGACCGGTGGCCGGGTCGCCGGGAGCGCAGCCGGTCTGGACGCCGCCGCCCAGCGCGGTGAAGTCCACCACGACCTTCACGCCCGCGCAGTCCGCGGCGGAGGCGGGTGCGACGACGAACGAGCTCGCGACCAGGGCGAGGACAGCGAGGATGCGGCGCATCACGCACCAACCTTCCGACGACGGGACACGAGGACGAGCACGGCGCCGGCGAGCAGCGCGGAGGAACCGAGCAGGGTCAGCGCGACGGCCTCCTCGGGGCCGGTCGCGGCGAGCCGCTGAGTGGCCGGGGGCGTCGGACCGGCCGGCGCGGGAGCGACCGGGGTGGCCGTCGACGAGGTGGTCACCGGAGCGGTCGTCGTCGGCGGCACGGTCGGCTGTGCGGTGGTCGACGGGGGCGTGGTGGTCGGCGGGGTCGCGCAGTCGACCGCGGGCACACCGGGCGTGGCACCGGCGAACGACACGTCGGCGAGGCCCTTGCGGGCCAGGCCGAGCATCGCCTGGGTGGTCGCGCGCACGGCGCCGTAGACCTCGAAACCCGTGCTGTCGTAGGCGATCGCGCCGCGAGCGGCCTCCGGTCCGGCACAGCCGACCTGCAACGACCGCAGGTACGCCACGGCCCGGTCCGCGACCACCGTCCGGCCGCCCCCGACGAGCGCGCCGACCGCGAGGCCGGTGCTGTTGGCGTTCGAGCCCTGCAACGCCGACGGGAACCCGCCGTCCGCCTTCTGCTGCGCCACCAGCCAGTCCAGCGCCCGCGCGGACGCCGTCGGCTCCCCCGCCGCCTGCAACGCCTGCAGCACGATCGCCGTCGCGTCCACATCGGACTTGCAGACCGGCTGCCCGAACGAGATCGGGAACCCGCCGTCCGCGCACTGCGTGGACACCTGGAACGCGACCGGCTGCGCCACCGGCTGGTCGGCGCGGGTCAGCACGATGATCGCCAGCGCCTGCGTGAACGCGTTGGTCTGGTCGTAGTCGGGGTCGGTGCGGTCGCGGTAGCGGCCGGACTCCTCCCGCAGCGCCGCAAGGCGTTCGAGCAGGTCGGCACCGGCGAACGCGTGCGGGTCGGTGCCCAGCGCCTGCGCGACCAGCGCGAGCTTCACCAGGCCACCGACGTAGGACTCGGCCTCGCCGTCGCCTGCGAAGTACTGGAACTGCTCGGGTTCGGCGAGCCACGCCGCGGCCCGCACCGCCGTCGACCGGCCGACACCGGCGGCCGCGAGCCCGTACACGCCGTCCGCGGTCAGGCCGTGGTCGACGAGGTCCGGCCCCTTCACCAGGTGGTCGCCACCGACGAACTGGCCGGCCAGCCACGTTCCCGCTGACGGCGGCTCGGCCGCCTGAGCGGCCGGTGTCACGACGAGCGCGGCCGCTACCACTGCGGCCAGCGCGGATGTCCGGATCACTGCTCTTCCCCCTGCCCCGCTGTCCTCGACGGGTCGATGGAGCCACCGCGCGCCACGGGCATTCGGACTGTCACCGTTGCGGGTCAGCGCCGGAGTTCCACCGGCTTCCCCCGCGGCGTGCGGATGCTGTTGTCCACCCGATCGTGCGGGAGGGATCACCCCGAGTCAAATGGCTGTGAGCCGGGCCATCAGCGGCCGGGGAGCTGGAAGGAGCTCACGACCGCGGCGAACTCCTCGGTCGGCTGCCCGCCGTTGGCCTGGTTCTTCAGCGCCATGTCCTGGTTGGCCGTCACGTACGGGCGCAGCAGCTCCTCGTAGCGCTGGAACGCGGTCTCGCGGTTCACGCTCAGCTCGCCAGCCAGCACGTACGCACCGACGAGCGCCAAGCTCGTGCCCTGACCGGACAACGGCGAACCGCAGTAGCCGGCGTCGCCGAGCAGCACGACGCCGCCGCGCGACCAGGACGGCATCCGGACCTGCGCCATGGCGTCGAAGTGGAAGTCCGGCGCCTCCCACATGTGCTTGAGCGCGGTCTGCCACTCCCACCCGGCGTCGGCGAACTTCTCCGCCACCAGCCGCCGCTGGGCCTCGACGTCGCGGTGGTCGAAGTCCACCTCGCCGTAGAACCCCATGTAGACCCGGCACTCCGCGTTGGCGCGGGCGCTCATGACCCCGCCGCCGACGACCTCGCCCTGCTGGAACACCTGCCAGTGGTCGAGGCCCAGGAAGTTCGGCGCGGTGAACACGGCGAGGTTCGTGCCCAGGTGGCGGACGAACTGCGCCTCGGGACCGAACACGAGCCGCCGGACGTTCGAGTGCAGCCCGTCCGCGCCCACGACCACGTCGAAGTCCCGCGGGGCGGCCCGCTCGAACGTGACGCGGGTGCCGTCGATCGCGGTGATGGTGTCGTCGAAGAGGTACTCGACGCCCTCCACCGCGTCGAACAGCAGGCGTGCCAGGTCGTCGCGCATGACCTCGACGTCGGGGCTGGCGAGGTCGCCGCCGGTCAGCGTGTGCTCGGTGGAGCGGTGGAGCTCGGTGCCCTCCTCGTCGACCACGCTCATGCCGCGCATGCCCGTGGTCATGGACCGCAACCGGTCCCCCAGGCCCATCCGCTCCACCACGTCGAGCGCAGGACCGCGGACGTCGACGGCCTGGCCGCCGGGGCGCAGGCCGCGGTGGCGTTCGACGACGGTGACGTCGAAGCCGTGGTGGCGCAACCAGTAGGCCAGCGCCGGACCGCCGATGCTGGCGCCGGAGATGAGGACGTTCGTCATGGTGCTCCCCCTGTGGAGTGGCCGATGCGCACACCGTGGCGGGGTGCGCTGACCGGGGGCTGACCAACGGCTGTCAGTGGCTGACCGGGGCTGACCGGGGGCTCAGCCCGGCGTTCGGGAGGTGAGCCGGGCGGCCGCGGTGCCCAGACCGGTGGGACCGCGGTGGAAGACCGGGAGCCGGCCCACCGGCAGCGCGCCGGCCTCGTCGTACCGGCTGGTCTCCTCGTGCCAGTGGATGATCCCGGCGATCCAGTCCTTCAGCTCGTCGGCGTACCGCGTCAGGCCGGCCCGCGCGCCGGCGTCCAGGGCCAGGTCGTCGAACATCTTCGGCAGGTCGGTCTCGACGGACCGCACGAACTGGCCGAGCCGGGCGTCCATCAGCGCGTAGGTCAGCTCGAAGGCACGGCTCTGCGGCACGCCGAGGAAGTTCTCGACGACGCGCACCATGTTGTGCACCTCGCCCTCGTGCTGGATCTCCTTGCGGTACGAGAAGACGTCGTTGAGCATCGTGCAGTAGTCCATGGCCGACCGCTCCATCGTCTGCACGACCCGCGTCTGCCACAGCTGCTCGGGAACGATCGCGGAGTGCGAGAAGCGGGACAGCGACGTCGTCAGCTCGGAGCCGAACGTGCTGCGCCGCATCTCCACGTAGTCCACCGGGTCCGGGATGCGGTTGTGGTGCATGTTGACCACCTCCCACACCCACGCGTCGAGCATGGCGTCGACGGTCTGGCGGAACGTGGCGCGGAAGGCCGGGTTCATCGGCGCCGCGGTCCGCTGCCAGAGCTCGGCCAGCGAGCGCTCCATCGCGTTGGCGGGCACCACGGTCTGCACGAGGTCGACCGGCATGCACGCCTTGAGGCGGGTGGTCTGCGTCTTCACGCCGAGCAGGTCGCGGGTCCGGCCGAACCACAGCGGGTAGGCGTCGTCGGCGTAGGTGCCCCAGGTGAGCCAGCAGCCGGACAGGTACAGCTCCTGCGCCGTCGCGTCCGGGTCGATGCCCGCCGAGCACAGCGGGAAGTCGAACCCGCGGACCTGGGCCTCGTCCCAGACGCCCTCACCGGTCATGCCCTGCTCGACCGCCCACGCGACCACCTGGTCGCGGGCCTGGTCCAGGTGCGGTGCCAGGGAGAGGGTGAACGGCACCTCGAACGCCGGCAGCGCGTACGGCTCGACGACCCTGGGCGTGCTGGAGAACTGCCTGAGCCGCTGCGGCAGGGTCTTGGCGAACGAGCCCAGGACGCCGAGCTGCGGCGGCGGACCGGAGTTCATGTACCGCGAGGACCGCAGGTGCCACTCGTGACCGCCCGCCTGCCAGTCCTGCAGGCCCTTCACGTAACCCAGGACGGCCGCGCGGCCGACGGGGTCGATGCCGTGCTCGTCGAGCAGGATCGGCACCTCGGTGAGCGCGGTGTGCTCGAACTGGTGCAGGCGCGAGGTCAGCAGGTCGTTGACGGCGTCCGCGGCGGCCTGGGTGGACAGGCCGAGGAACTTCTCGAACACCAGCACGCCGTTGGACAGCTCGCCCTCGTCGAGCACCTCGCGCTCGTAGGAGAACAGGTCGTTGCGCAGGTGCACGGCGTCGCTGAAGGTGTCGCGCAGCACGCCGATCGGCCGGGACAGCGCGATGCGCGCGGGCACCTCGAGGCCGACGGCGTGCTCGACGAGGTTCGCCGACCACGGTGCGCCACCGACCTTGCGGCGCATCTCCACGTACTCGATCGGGTTGGCGAGCCGGGCCGCGCTGATGTTGTGCAGCTCCCACATCGACTCGTCGAGCAGGTGCTTCGTGTTGGCGGCGAACCGCTCCCGCCAGTCGAGCGAGTGCCGGCCGACCGTGCGGCGCCACAGGTCGGCGAGGCCCTTCTCCACCGGGTTCGCCGGGTGTGCGGTGATGTGGCCGTCGACCGGCATGAACAGCGGCAACCGGTCGAGGTGGGCCTGCGCGCCCGGGACGTCCCTGGTGCGCTTGTACAGCTCGACGAAGTGGTCGTCGAAGTAGAAGACCCAGACGTACCAGTCGGTGATCAGGTCGAGCGCCTCCCCGTCGCAGTCGGGGTGCGTGTACGCGCAGAGCAGCGCGTAGTCGTGCGCTTCGAGGTCAGCGGCGGTCCAGATCACCGTGCCGTGCTGCGGCGCGTCGACCATGTCCATCTCGCGCGCCCAGGCCCGCGTGTGGACGCGGGCGCGTTCGAGGTTCGGGTTCAGCCGGGCCGGGTGGGGCGTGTAGAACTCCGGCAGCTGGAACGGCTGCATGGGCGTGGGACCTCCGCGCGGTGGACGTGATGCCCCGAACGCAACCAGTCCGGTGCCCGACGGCGCCAGATGGTGCGACCTTGATCCACACTTTGGCGGTGGGACGTCGCCCGATCAGATCAACCGGACGTTCACGGCGCACACTCAGCGCACCACTGCGCGCACGCAGTCCCGTCACCACCGTTCCGCCGGGTGAGCCGGTGTGACCGCGGTGGGGACGAGGTGTGGGCGGTGCCGCGCACCCTCGGTGGCCACACCACCGAGGGGAGCCGGGAATGCGCAGGACGAGGGACGTCGTGGAGCAGTGGGTGGCCGTGGCGGTCGTGGCCGCGGCCGTCACCGCGCTGGTGCTGCTGGGGCTGTGGTTGTAGCCGCGGCGAGGAGCGCGCGGGCGACGGCGACCGCCCTGGGCTGGTTCAGGCCCTCGGCGGCGCGGACCGCCCGTTCCCCGAAGGCGACGGCGGTCCCGTGGTCGCCGAGCGCCGCGTGCAGCCGGCACAGCTGGCCCAGCACGCGGTCACCGGCCCAGTGGCGGCCGGACCGCGTGATCGCGTCCACGCACCACCGCGCGTACCGGACGGCGTCGTGCAGCCGTCCCTCGACCTCGGCCGCGATGGCCAGCGCGAACGACAGGCCGAGCTCGCCGTAGCCGTCCTCGGCGTCGACCAGGCCGCGCAGCACCGCGTCGTCGTCGGCCAGCCCGGTTCCGGTGCGGCACAACGCCGCCGCCGTGCGTGCCATCTCCAGCGCCTTGGCCGGCCTGCCGAGCTCCAGCGCGGTGTGGGCGAAGTCGGTGCGCGCGAACGCCTCACCGCGCCAGTCGCCCGCCTCGTGGAACGCCGCGAGCGACAGCTCCAGGTGGGCGACGCACTCGTCGTCGTCGCCCAGGTTGTAGTGCACGAAGCTGATGTCCTGCAACGCCATCGCGGCCCGGTTGCGGTCGCCGTGCTCCTCCAGCAGCGCCAGCGCCGCCCTGATATGTGTCATGGCCCGGTCGTTGTCGCCGCGCAGCGCGTGCATCACGCCGACGTGGTGCAGCGCGCTCGCCTCACCGGTGGGCGCACCTACCTGGCGCATCAGCTCCAGGCCGCGTTCGAAGTGCCCCTGTGCCGCGTCGAGGTCGTTCGCCTCCCGCGCGGTGATGCCGAGCAGCCCGAGGACCGAGGCCTCCCCGCGCACGTCACCGATCTGGCGCATGAGGTCGAGCGCCGCGTGCAAGTGCTCGGCCGGGTTGCCACCGGGACGGGCGAAGTGCGCCCTGCCCAGGCCCTTCAACGCCTCCGCGCGGGCACGGAGGTCGCCGAGCTGGTACGCGGCGGCGAGCGCGAGGCTGTGCACCTCCACGCGGTCACGGCCGTGGCCGCGGTTCAGCAGGTACTGCGACAGGTGGTGCGGCAGCTGCCAGGCGTGCTCGTAGTGGCCCTGGTAGGCGGCCAGGTACACGGCGGCCCGCAGGTTGCGGCGCTCGGTGTCGAGCCACGCCGCGGCTTGGCGGGCGTTCGCGAGCGGCGGCGGGTCGAGCGGCGGGTACCGCACCGCCAGCGGGATCCGCGGGTTGCCGGGCGACATCAGGACCTCCGCCGCGGCGGCGTTGTGCAGGTAGTGGTCGAGGACGCGCACGACGCCCTCCTCCCGTTCGTCCGGGAGGACGCTCGCCTTCGCGTGGTCGGCCAGCAGGTCGTGGAAGCGGTAGCGGCCGTTGTCCCGTTGCTGCACCAGGTGTGCGTCCAGCAGCGCGTCCAGCAACCGTTCCGCGTCGGGCCGGGTCGTGCCGATCAGCGCGGCGGCGAGGGACGCGTCCCAGTCGTCGCCGGGGTGCAGCCCGAGCAGCCGGAACAACCGCTGCTGCTCGCCGGTGAGCTGGTCGTAGCTCATCGCGAACGCCTTCGCGACGCTGCGCTCCCCCGCCGCCAGCTCGGTCAGCCGCTGCTCGCCGAGCCGGCGCCTCAGGTCCTGCGCGGTCCACGCCGGCCGCGTCCGCCACCGCGCACCGGCGATCCGCACCGCCAGCGGCAGGCACCCGCACAGCCGGACGATCTCGCGGGCCGCCCGCGGGTCCTGGCCGGCGCGCGGGCCGACGATGCCCGTCAGCAGGTCCAGCGCGTCCTGCTCGGGCAGCACGTCCAGTGAGATCGTGTGGGCCGCGTCCAGGTCCACCAGCCGGTGCCGGCTCGTGACGAGCACCAGCCCGCTGCCCGGCAGCAGCGGCCGGACCTGCGCCGCGCTGACCGCGTTGTCCAGGACCACCAACGCCCTGCGGTGCGCCATCTCCGCACGCCACAGCGCCGCTCGCGCGTCCAGCTCGTCCGGGACGTCCCTCGCGGGCACCCCGAGGGCGGTCAGCAGCGCGTGCAACGCGTCCAGCGGCGTGCGCGGTTCGACGCCGTCGGTGTGCGAGTGCAGGTCCACGAACAGCTGCGCGTCCGGGAACCGGTCCTTGAGCCGGTGTGCCGCCCGCACCGCGAGCGTCGTCTTGCCGATGCCCGCCATGCCGTCGATCGCCGTGATCGCCACGCACCCCGGCGGCACCGCGGCGAGCACCCGGTCCAGGTCGTCCTGCCGTCCGGCGAAGTCCGCGATGTCGCCCGGCAGGTCGTTGCGCGCCCTGGGCCGGTTGTCCGCCCGCAGCACCTGCTGGTGCGCCTGCTGCAGCTCGGCGCCCGGATCGACGCCGAGCTCGTCGGCGAGCCTGCGGCGCACCTCCTCGTAGGCCCGCAACGCCTCGGCCGGCCGGCCGCTGCGGTGCAGGGCGTGCACGAGCTGGGCCCACATCCGTTCCCGCACCGGGTGCTGCCGGGTGAGCGCCCGCAGCTCCGGCACCAGCTGCTCGGGCCGGCCCCGGCGCAGGTCCCCCTCGATCCGCGCCTCCAGCGCCGCGAGGTGGGTCTCGACGAGCGCGGGCCCGTGGTCGCGTTCCAGCCGGTCGCTGCCGATGTCGGCGAACGGCCGCCCGCGCCACAACCCCAGCGCCACCTCCGGTTCCGCGTGCCCGAACAGGTGCAGGTCGACCTCGGCGGGGTCGACGTCGAGCAGGTACCCGCCCGGTCGCGTCCTGATCAGCTCCGGGTCGCCGAGGTCCTCCCGCAGCCGTCCGACCGTCGTCTGCAGCGCGTTGCGGGTGCCGCCGACCAGGTCGACGAGCTCGTCCACCCCGACCACCTGCCGCACCCGCACCAGCAGCGCGGCCAGCACCACCCGGCGCTTGCCCGGTGGCACGTGCACGTGCCGTCCGCCGAGCACGACCTCCAGCGGCCCGAGCAGCCGGAACGCCGTCGTCACCCCCACTGCCCCCAGCGCACGACCTCCTCGAACGCCGAACGCTTCCGCGTCCGCGGCGACGCCCCCGGCGACACCTCGGTCTCCGCCGGGTGCCCGATGGCGATGGCTCCGATCGGCTCGTGCGTGTCCGGCACGCCGAACTCCGCCCGGAACGCCGGCCACTCCTCCCGCGGTATCCCGAAGAACACCGCGCCCAGCCCCTCGTCGACCGCGGTCTGCAGGATCAGCAGCGCCGCCATGCCGGTGTCGACGTGCCAGTACGGCACCGGCCAGTGGTCCTCGCTGCGGTCGGTCCAGCCCTTGTCCGGCTGCGCGTACCGGTCGAGGTAGGTGTCCTTGACCGACATCGGCACCACCAGCACCGGCGCGGCCTTCGTGTCGTCGGTGGCCCAGACCTGGCACCGCTCCCGGAACCGTCGCAGCGACTCCCCCTGCAGCACCAGGAACCCCTGCCCCTGCGAGAACCCGGCCGACGGCCCGCGCACCGCGTTGCGCATGATCCGCCGCAGGCTCTCGTCGCTGACCGGCTCGTCGGTGAACTTCCGCACCATGCGCCGCTTGCGCACGACGTCCTGGAACTCCACGGCCCCTCCCCACAGATCGCCCGGCCCCCCGACCGTAGCGGACCCCCTGCTTGCCCCCGCATCTGCAAGTACCACCAACTCAACATCAACCAGCACTTTTCTACTACCAACAGCGCTTCCGGCTCCCCGCCGCGCCCGGCCAGGTTCGGTGTACGGCGAACAAGTTGGTGGTAGTCAGCGGCGGTTTGATCAAGGGTTGGTGGTACTTGCAGATGCCGTCGGCAAGGAGGGTCAGAGGCGGCGCAGGCCGGCCAGCACGCGTTCCATCAACGCGCCGTCGGGACGGTCGTCGCCGTACGACGACGCGGTGCGGTGCACGTCGATCAGGCCGTGGCCCGCCATGTCGCCGAGCAGCACCTTCGTGACGCCCAGGGGCAGGCCGCGCAGTGCGGCGATCTCCGCCACCGACCGCGGCTGCGAGCACAGCGCCAGCACCTCCTGGTGCTCCGGCCGGACCGCGGTCACCGACCGCTCGTTCACCGAGACCAGCGTCTCGATCTCGAGGTGCACCTCGGAGGTGGTCCGGCCACCGGTCCACGCGTAGGCGCGCACGATCGACGCCGACTCGATCGGCGGCAGCGGCGGCACCGGCTCGAACACCGTCGTGGCGTACGGGTCCGGCTGGGCGTACAGGTCGGGCCGGGGGAACACCGGCGGTGCGGGGCGGTCCGGTTCCGCCACCGGCTCGGGCGCGGGTTCCCGCTTGGCCCTGTGCTTGCGGCCACGGCGTCTGATCCGGTCGCTGTCCAGGCTGAAGCCGCTCATCAGGTCGCCGAAGCTGACCTGCTGATCGTCGTCGCCGCTCATGCCAGCTCTGCCCGCAGCTCCGGCGTGAGCAGCTGACCCACCTGCCGCACGACCACCGTCATCTCGTACGCGACCTGCGCGACGTCGCAGCCGGCGGCGGCGAGCACCGCGAGGACCGAGCCGTCGCTGATCGACATCAGCAGCATGACGCCGCGGTCCATCTGGACCACCGTGCGCACCACGGCCTCGCCCGCGAAGCACGAGGACGCGGACTCGGCGAGCGAGACGACGCCGGCGACGATCGCCGCGAACTGCTCGGCCGACTCCGGTGGGAGCTTCGAGGACGAGACCAGCACCAGGCCGTCGGCGGAGATCACCACCGCGTGCTCGATGCCGGGCGTGCGTTCGGCGAAGTTGGTGACCAGCCAGCCGAACTGGTCCACCTGCGTGCTCATCGACTCTCCTGCCGGTCGGGAAGGCCCTTCTGCACGCCGCGCTGGAAGGCGTCGAGGAAGCCTCGGGCCGACTCGGGCGTCTGGCGTGCGGGGGGCGGCGGGGTGCTCGCAGCGGGTGCGGCGAACCAGGACGCGTGCTGTCCAGGAACGCGCATGGGCGTCTGCAACGTCTGCTCCTCGATCGCCTCCCCGCGGAAAGACTCCCAGGACTCGTCCCGCCGTGGTGCCAGTTCGGCGGGAACCAACACGATCGCGCGAGTCCCCTTGCCTTGTTTCGCATCGAGACGTACCACGATCTGGTGGCGCGCCGCGAGCCTGCCGACGACGAAAAGTCCCATTTCGCGGAACACCTGCACGTCTGCGCCCTCGCCGGCGGCCTCCAACCGGCCGTTGACGGCACCCAGCGCCTCGGCGTCGAGGCCGATGCCCTGGTCGACGACGTCGATCTGCACGATGTCGCCGGCCTCGATGGACGCGCTGATGCTGACCTGGGTGTGCGGCGGCGAGAACGCCGTCGCGTTGTCGAGGAGCTCGGCGAGCAGGCGGACGAGGTCGCTCGCCACGTAGCCGACGACCTCGGCACCGGGCGCGGTGTGCACCACGACCCGCTGGTACTGCTCGATCTCCGCGGCCGCCGCGCGCAGCACGTCGGTCAGCGGGATCGGGCGGGTGAAGCGCCTGGCCACGTCACCGCCGGAGAGCACCATCAGGTTCTCGTTGTTGCGGCGCATGCGGGTGGCCAGGTGGTCGAGCTTGAACAGGTTCGCGAGCTGCTCCGGGTCCTCCTCGAACTTCTCCAGCTCCTCCATCAGCCTGAGCTGGCGTTCGACGAGGCTCTGGCTGCGCCGCGAGAGGTTCACGAAGATGTTGCGCATGTTCGCGCGCAGACCGGCCTGCTCCACGAGCGAGCGGACGGCCTGCCGGTGCACCGCGTCGAACGCGCGCGCCACCTGGCCGAACTCCTCGGTCGTGTGCACCGGCACCGGTTCGACCTCGGTGGTGCCGCGCCCGGTCGCCACCATCTCCGGCAGCTTCTCCCAGGCCACGTCCAGCGCGGAGCGGCGCAGCGCGTTGAGCGAGCGCAGCAGGTAGCGGCCGACGACGAACCCGACGGTCGCGGCCAGGATGAGGCTCGCGAACAGCAGCGCCGACGCGGCACCCGCGGCGTCGCTGGTCTCGTCGCGCAGCCGGTTCGCGGTGTCGCGCAGGTCGGTCTGCAGGCCGCGGACGACGCCGTCGAGCGACTCGGCGACCGCCCCGGAGGCCTTCGTCCAGTCCGCGGCCGCGATCGGCAACGGCCTGGGCCGCGCGCCGCCGGACGCCGCGGAGTCCGAGGTCGGGTGCAGCAGCGCCGCGCTCAGCATCTTGCGGTGGGCCTCGATGTCGGGGCCGTTGAAGCCCTGCCAGTACGAGTTCAGCTGCTCCGGCGTCGCGAGCGCGGCGAACTGGCCGGCGATGTAGCTGAGCTTCACGTTCGACTCGACCAGCGACCGCACCTCAGCCTGCGCGAGCAGCCCGCGGTCCAGGCCCGACAGCACGACCGCCTGCTGGTAGAGGACCTCCTCCTGCACGTGGAGCGCGTGGTGCAGGCCCATCGCGGTCTTCGACAGCGCCGGGTCGCCGAAGTCGCTCGCGAGCACCTCGTCGACGTCGAGCATCGACTCGGTCAGCGAGGTGTACTCCTTGACCGCGGCCGGCACGTCGGAGGTCTGCTCCCGCAGCGCGGGCAGCCGGGCGACCTTGGCCTCGACGTCGTTCATGCGCGCGGTGACGACCTCGCTGAGCGAGGCCTTCCCGATCGCGGTGCGCAACGCCTCCCGTGCGTCGTCGGTGCGGCGGACCTGGTCCCGCAGGACGTCCTGGCCGCCGCCTTCCGCGACGACCCGCCGTTCCGCCTGGACGCCTTCGACGACCGGGATCAGCGCGGTGCGGACCTTCTCCAGCCGCTGCAGTGCGGCGTAGGAGTCGGCCCGCTCCATGTGCGACTGGATCTGCAGGACGCCGGAGACCACCGCGATGGTGACCGGGACGATCAACACCGCGGCGAGCTTCACCGGCAGGCGCCAGTTGCGCCAGTTGACGAGCGTGGTGAACATCGGCTCAGACGAAGAGCTTCGCCGCGTTCAGGAAGAGGCGGTACAGCCCGTAGGCGAGTGGGATGCCCACCCACAGCCACGCGCCGACCAGCAACAGCAGCTGCGACTTCTCCCCTTGGGCAGAGTTCACTTCCGCGCTCACTTCTGCACCACGCCTTCCGACTTGTCCGCGTCTTCGGCCTTCTCGGCGGCGGTGTCCGCAGCCTCGGCCTCGTTCCACCTGGCCACGGTGGTCTGGTCACCTGCCGCGTCCCCGGTGGCCGCGGCCGCGGCCTTCGGCTCGTGGAACCTCGGGTCGACCGGGCGGATCAGCTCGTTCGCGACGAAACCGACGACCAGCAGGCCGATCATGATGTAGAACGACGTCGCGTACAAGTCCGGTCCGGTGTGGCCGGCCTTCTTGCCCGCGTCCGCGATGGCGTTGACGATCAGCGGCCCGAGCACGCCTGCCACCGACCACGCGGTGAGCAGGCGGCCGTGGATCGCGCCGACCTGGTAGGTGCCGAAGAGGTCGCGCAGGTAGGCGGGGACGGTCGCGAAGCCCGCGCCGTAGAACGACAGGATCACCATCGCGCCGATCACGAACAGCGGGACGCTGGTCGAGCCCATGGTCAGCAGCAGCAGGTACAGCAGCGCGCCGACGCCCAGGTAGAGGCGGTAGATGTTCTTGCGCCCCACCAGGTCCGAGGTGGACGACCAGACGATCCGGCCGGCCATGTTCGCGGCGCTGAGCAGTGCGACGAAACCGGTGGCGGCCGCCGTGGCGACCGGCGTGGACGACTCCTTGAAGAAGTCGACCAGCATGGGCGCGGCCTTCTCCAGGATGCCGATGCCCGCGGTGACGTTGAAGCACAGCACGACCCAGAGCAGCCAGAACTGCGGCGTCTTGATCGCGTTGTTCGCCGAGACGTTGTGGGGGACGACCGCCTTCGGCCGATCCTTCGCCAGCTCGGCCTTCGCCGCCTCGAACTCCTTGGAGGGCAGGCGGATCAGCAGCACGCCGACGGTCATGAAGACCGCGTAGGCGATGCCGTGGACCAGGAAGGCCTTGCCGATGCCCGAGGTCGAGGTGTTGCCGAACGCGGTGAGCATGGAGGTCGACCACGGGGAGGCGATCAGCGCTCCACCGCCGAAGCCCATGATCGCGATGCCGGTCGCCATGCCCGGCCGGTCGGGGAACCACTTGATCAGCGTCGAGACCGGCGAGATGTACCCGATGCCGAGGCCGATGCCGCCCACGAGGCCGTAGCCGGCCACGACGACCCAGTACTGGCCGGCCCACACGCCGGCGGCCGAGATCAGCAGGCCGGAGCAGAAGCACACCAGCGACATGAACATCGCCCAGCGCGGTCCGCGGCGCTCCACGGTCGTGCCGAGCACCGCGGCCGACAGGCCCAGCATCACGATGCCGAGCTGGAAGGGCAGGGCGCTCTGCGTCCCGGTGATGCCCAGCGATTTCTCCAGCGGCGTCTTGAAGACGCTCCAGGCGTAGGCCTGGCCAATGGAGAGGTGAATCGCGAGAGCCGCGGGCGGAACGAGCCAGCGGTTCCAACCGGGAGGCGCGATCGTGCGTTCGCGCGCTAAGAACCCCACTTTATCCCCAACCGTCACGAAAACGCGGACCGGACGATCCTAGGCCAGCCGCACACGTGCGACAACGGTCCGAACCAGTCGCGGTGATGTTGCGCATCTCGCAGCTCCGGTGCTGCCGAACCAGAAGATCCCTGCTGGACAACCATTTGAGACGAATGGACCTGTCCGATTTTGTCCTGTTCCCGGTACTCGCGCAGCTCCCAGCGGCGTTGACTGGACACGTGCGGGCGCTAGAGTGTGCCCGCACGCAGGAGGGGCGGGAGCAGATGACCAAGGCGATGTGGTCGCCTGGCGAAACACAGCACGGACAACCGGAAATCAGGGGTTTCGCGTCGTTCGACGACCCCGAGGCCTTGTCGTACGTCGATTCGAACGGCAAACCGAACTTCGCGCTGATTCAACAGAGCGATGAATTCCGGACCCTGCGCCGCCGGCTCACGACGTTCATCTTCCCGATGACCGCTTTGTTCCTGGCTTCGTACCTGACGTTCGTGCTGCTGTCCGCGTATGCGAAGGACTTCGTCAGCACGAAGGTCATCGGAGTGATCAACCTCGGGATCCTGCTGGGTCTCGGCCAGTTCGTCGTGTCCATCGTCATCACGCTCTCCTACGCGCGTTACGCCAAACGGAGGCTGGACCCGCAGCGCAGGCTGCTCGCCGAGAAGACCGGCGTCGAGGAGTAAGGCATGCCCACCACCGGCAACCCGGTGCTGAACCTCAGCGTCTTCGCGGTGTTCGTCCTGATCACCCTCTACATCGTCTACCGCTTCAGCAGCCGCAACGTGACGGCGTCGGACTACTACGCCGCGGGCAGCTCGTTCACCGGCGCGCAGAACGGCGTGGCGCTGTCGGGCGACTTCCTGTCCGCCGCGTCGTTCCTCGGCATCTCCGGCGGCATCGCGGCGCACGGCTACGACGGCTTCCTGTACTCCGTCGGCTGGGTCGTCGCGTGGCTCGTCGGCCTGCTGCTGATCGCGGAGGGCCTGCGCAACACCGGCCGCTTCACCGTCGGCGACGTGCTGGCGTTCCGGATGCGGCAGCGCCCGGTCCGCGCGGCGGCGGCGAACGCGACGCTGGTGATCTCGTTCTTCTACATGATCGCGCAGATGGCGGGCGCGGGCGGCCTGATCGCGTTGCTGCTCAACGTGTCCTCGAAGTGGGGCCAGGCGCTGCTGATCGCGGTCGTCGGCATGGTCATGGTGCTCTACGTGCTGGTCGGCGGCATGAAGGGCACGACGTGGGTGCAGATCATCAAAGCCGTCCTGCTGCTGCTCTGCGTGACGCTGATGAGCGTCTTCCTGCTCGGCAAGTTCGGCTTCAGCCTGTCCGCGATCATGGAGCAGGCCACCGAGCACAACGAGCTCGGGGCGGCGGTGCTCGACCCCGGCGCCAAGTACGGCTTCAGCGCGATGTCCAAACTGGACTTCGTGTCACTGGCGCTGTCGCTGGTGCTCGGCATCGCGTCGCTGCCGCACGTGCTGATGCGCTTCTACACCGTGCCGAACGCCGCCGAGGCGCGCCGTTCCGTGGTGTGGGCGACCTGGACGATGGTCATCTTCTACCTGTGCACGCTGGTGATCGGCTTCGGCGCGATGGCACTGGTGGGCACCGACAAGATCGCCGCGGCACCGGGCGGTGAGAACTCGGCGGCGCCGCTGCTCGCGTTCGAGATCGGTGGCGCGGTGCTGCTCGGCATCGTGTCGGCCGTGGCGTTCGCGACGATCCTCGCGGTGGTCGCCGGTCTGACCCTCGCGGCGTCGGCCTCGTTCGCGCACGACGTGTACGCCAACGTCATCAAGCGCGGCAACGTGGAACCGCGGCGCGAGATCAAGGTCGCCCGCCTCACCGCCGTGGTGGTCGGCGTGCTGTCGATCATCGGCGGCATCGCGGCGAACGGCCAGAACGTGGCGTTCCTGGTGTCGCTGGCACTGGCGCTGGCGGCGTCGGCGAACCTGTCGACGATCCTCTACACGATCTTCTGGCGGCGCTTCAACACCACCGGCACGCTGTGGAGCATCTACGGCGGCCTCGGGTCGTGCCTGGTGCTCATCATCTTCTCGCCGGTGATGTCCGGTGCGAAGACGTCGATCTTCCCGGACGTCGACTTCGCGTGGTTCCCGCTCGGCAACCCCGGCCTGGTGTCGATCCCGTTCTCGTTCCTGTGCGGGTTCCTGGCGACGATCTTCTCGAAGCGGGAGCCGGAGAACGCGGCACTGGCCGCGGAGATGGAAGTCCGCGCCATCTCCGGCATCGGCGCCCGCACCTGACCTTTTCCGGCGTCTGCAAGTACCACCAACTGCGAGTTGGTGGTACTTGCAGACGCCGGTCAGGCAGGGATGATGCCGGACTCGTGGGCGATGATCGCGGCCTGCACGCGGTTGCGGACGCCCAGCTGCCGGAAGATCGTGCTGACGTAGACCTTCACGGTGCCCTCCACGACGTGCAGGCGGGACGCGATCTCGGCGTTGGACAGGCCGGCACCGAGCAGGCCGAGCACCTCGCGTTCGCGGGCGGTGAGGACCTCGATGCGCTGCTGCGCCAGGGGTCGCGGGTGCGCGCGGGAGAGGCGGTCGACGACCCGCTTGGCCACCAGCGGCGACAGGTACGCGCCCCCGCTCGCGACCGCCCGCACACCGGCGATGATCTCCTGCGGGTCACCGGTCTTGAGCACGAACCCGGCCGCGCCCTCCCCCAGCGCCCTGCTGATGTACGCGTCGTCGGCGAACGTGGTCAGCACCAGCGTCTTCGTGCCGGGGTGGCACTCGCGGACCACCTTCGCCGCGTCCAGCCCGTCGAACACCGGCATGCGGATGTCGAGCACGGCCACGTCCGGCCGGTGGCGGGCCACGAGGTCGATCGCCTGGCTGCCGTTCTCCGCCTCCGCGACCACCTCGACGTCCCCCGCGGTCGCGAGCACGGCCTTCACGCCGAACCTGACCACCGGCTCGTCGTCCGCGAGCACGACCCTGATCAACCGCTCCTCCTCGCGAGCCACAGCTTGGACACGAGCCGATCATCCCGGAAGCACAGCTGGTGCAGGTCGTGGCGGTCGCCGTCGAACGGGTTGGGGTGCGTGCTGTAGTAGCGGCAGTCGGTGCCCGGCGGTGCGGTGACGCCGAGCGGGTTGTCGACGCGGGTGCGCAGCGGCAGGTCCAGGTCGTCCTCGCGCTGCCCCGGCTGGGCGCGGTCGAACTGCTGCGGGGTGAGCACGGACGTCGCCGCGTCGAACACCATGTAGCCCGGCACGCCGATCGCGATGCCCGCGCACACCACCGACGTGATCAGCACGGTTCGGCGGGCGGTCCGGCGGATCTCCTCCTCCGTGCCTTCGCGGCGCACGTGCGTGGGCGTGGTGCGGGCGCGCGGGCGTTCCGGGAGCTTCGCCCTGACCTCGAACCCGCCGTCGTCCGACGGGCCCGCCTCGAACCAGCCGCCGACGAGCGCGACCCGTTCGGCGAGGCCCACCAGGCCCTTGCCGCTGCCGACGGCCTGCGTCCGCGGCGCGGGACCGTTCGTGACGCGCAGCTCCAGGTTCGCGGTGAGGCGCACGCTGACGTCGGCGCCGGGGGCGTGCTTGATCACGTTCGTCAGCGCCTCGGCGACGACGCGGTGCACGGTCCGCGCGATGATCCCGTCCAGCGGCTCGGTGCGGTCGTTGACGAGCGCCACCCGCAGGCCGGAGCGGCTGACGACCTCCTCGACCGACGTGACCGGTTCGTCCGCGTCGGCGCGCAGCACCTGCATGACGTCCGCGAGGCGTTCCGCGGCGGCGGTGACGCTGGCCCGCGCGGTCCTGGCGGCCTCGCGTTGTTGTTGTGAGAGCGCCGGTTCCAGCTCCAGCGCACCGACGAGCAGTGCGGCTCTGGCCAGTTCGTGGCCCACGAGGTCGTGCATCTCACCGGCCAGGCGCGCGCGTTCGGCGTTACGTGCGTTCTCGGCGTCGCGTTCCAGCAACGCGGCGTGCTCCCAGCCGACCTCCTGCAGCTCGGCGTACCGGCGGCGGAACCGCCCGAACGCCCACGGCACCACGCCCAGGACGCCGATGCCGGACGTGACGGCGAGGGCGGTGTCGGAGCCACCGCGGTCGACCAGCGCCACGACCACACCGATGACCTCCGCGACGGTCAGCGTGATCGCGCCGACCCTCGGGTCACGCGCGTACCGGCCGGCGAAGAAGCTGGTGGCCGCGAGCGCGGGGGCCAGCGCGAGGACACCGGTGGCGCTGTCGAGCTCGACGCGCACGAGGTAGCAGACCAGCCACGCGCTGAGCGCCGAGCCCAGCGCGACAGCGGGTCTGCGGCGCACCGCGGCGAACGCCGCCGCGAGCACCGCGAGGTAGAGCAGGACCTCCCACCCGGCGAGGCGCCCTGCCCTGGTGGTCACGCCCGCCGCGACCACCGGCAGCGCCGCGCACACCCACAGGACCAGCCTCAGCCACACGGGGCCCATCATCCCAGCCGGCTCATCACCACGGTCGGCGCGTCGTCGGGCAGTGCCCGCCGCTTCGGCAGCACCCTGGTCAGCAGCACCGCGATCCCCCACGACACCAGCGCACCGAGGGTCAGCCCGGCCAGCACGTCGTGCACGTAGTGGACTCCCACGACCACCCGCGACGCCGCCGCTGCCAGCGCGCACACCGCCGCGATCCAGCCCAGCGCGCGGTGCATGGCCCAGATCGCCATCGCCGCCGCACCCGCGATCACCGAGTGGTTGCTGGGGAACGACCAGTCGCCCACCTCGGGGCACTCCGCGAGCGACGGCCTGGTCCGGCACGGCCGGTCCTCGCGCACCAGCAGCTTGACCACCTCGCTGACCGCGTAGGCCAGCACCACCCCCGCTCCGGCCAGGACGGCCCGCAACCGGAAGCGGAACCACAGGAACGCGAACATCAGAGCGAACACACCGAGCACCGCGTCGGTGCCCACAGTCAGCCAAGTCACCCGGTCGAACCTACGAAGCCCGGCGCCCGCGCACCTCTGGCGTTCGGAACCGGTGCACCTTAACTTTCGGCAAGGGTGGCCGTCAGCGCGTCTGCGCCGCCATGCGCTCCACCAGGGCGAAGTACTCCGGCGGGTTGCCGGCGCCGGTGCGGCCGTCGACCAGCTCGCGCACGACGTCGCAGTGCCCGGCGTGGTGGGCCGTCTCCGAGACCACGCGGACCAGCAGGTGCCCGAACGTGGTCTGCCGCTTGTGCTCGGCCCACCACGGCACGGAGGCGGGTGCGTCCAGCGGCAGCACGGCGATCGCCTCGTCGGTGTGGCGCCAGGCCGTGCGGTAGAGGTCGAGCAGGTACTCGCGGCTCTCGTCCGGTTTCGCCCACATGTCGGCGCCCTCCCAGATCGAACCGTCCTCGACCCACGGCAGCACGACCGGAGCGGGCCTGCCCACGCAGTCGCCGAGGTAGCCGAGCTCGATGCCGGCCAGGTGCTTGACGAGGCCGAGCAGGTTGGTGCCGCTGGGCACGAGCGGGCGGCGCACGTCGTACTCGGCCAGTCCGTCCAAAGAGGACACCACGGAGTCGCGGGTCTGCTGGAGGTAGTGGCGCAGGTCGTCGGCGATCATGCGACGAGTCTCGCAAAACCCGCCGGTGGGGCGCAGCGGGATGAGAGTGTCGGAGCGTGCAGAAACTCATCGTCGCCGCCGTCGTCGGCGTCTCGCTCGTCACCGCCGTCCCGGCCCACGCCGGCACCGCCCACCGCGTCGACGCCGCCGCGGGGTGGCTGGCCGCGCAACTGGTGGACGGCGAGCGGCTGGAGACCGACTTCGGTGGCGTGAAGTACCCGGACCAGGGCCTGACGATCGACGCGGTGCTCGCGTTCTCGGCCGCCCGCTCGGCCGACGGCCACGCCGACCGGGCCATCGCGTGGCTCGCGAAGCCCGAGATCGCCGGCGCCTACCTCGGCACGGACGGCGAGGCGTACGCCGGTGCGCACGCCAAGCTCGCCGTCGCCGCACGGGTGAAGGGCAAGGACCCGCGGGCGTTCGCCGGGCGTGACCTGCTCGCCGGGCTCACGGCCTTGCAGGCGCCCTCCGGCCGCTACACCGACCGGTCGCAGTTCGGCGACTTCTCCAACGCGTTCACGCAGTCGTACGGGGTCATCGCGCTGAAGGACGGCAAGGCCGCCGGGTACCTCGCGGCGAGCCAGTGCCCCGACGGCGGGTTCCCGGTGGCGTTCGAGACCTCGCCGTGCGTCAGCGACGTGGACGCGACCGCGATCGTCGTCCAGGCCCTGCGCTCGACCGGCAGGCCCACCGGCAGCGCCCTGACGTGGCTGCGGGGCCGGCAGCAGGCCGACGGCGGGTTCCCGAGCGCCCAGTCCGGTTCCAACGCCAACAGCACGGGCCTCGCCGCCCAGGTGCTGTCCGGTCAGAGCGCGGCGAAGGCCCGCGCGTACCTGCGGTCGCTGCAGGTCGGCTGCTCGGCACCGGTCGCGGACCGGGGCGCGATCGCGTTCGACGCGACCGGTTTCACCCCGGCGACGGCGACCCGTGCGACCGCCCAGGCCGTGCTCGGGCTGACCGGCGCGAACCTCGCCACGCTGCGCGGCGGCGGCCGGGACACGGCCGTGCGGCTGCACTGCCGATGAGTTTGCGGGCCCCGATCACCGGAAACCACCAGGGCATGACCGAACCCCAGCAGTTCACGACGCCCGAGGGCGGTGGCGAGCCCGTCGACGACGAGCCGGACGCGGTCGCGGTCGCGGCGGGCGAGGGCGGCCACGTCACCGCGCCCGAGGAGACCGCCATGCACGTCGAGGAGACCGAGGAGGGCGGCGGCCGGGTCGATCGCCCGGACGACGGTTACCTGAACCGGTGAACCACCGACGGTGACGACCACGTCACCGCCCTGTCGCTCGAACGCCGCTCAAGTTCCGCTTGAGCGGCGTTCGTCTAGGACACAAGCTGACCTCAAGTGGTCATAGAGTCCTTCGTGTCGGACAAACGAGCGAAGGACACAGGCGATGACCACCACCGAGATCCTCACCGGCGAGCGCGCGGACCTGCTCGAGAGCCTGCGGCAGCACCGCTGGTTCCTGACGTTCACCGCGCAGGGCCTCACCGACGAGCAGGCGGCGTCCAGCCCGACGGCCAGCGCGCTGTGCATCGGCGGCCTGATCAAGCACGTCGCGACGGTCGAGGAGAGCTGGGTCCGGTTCATCGAGCACGGCACGTCGGCCATGGAGGTCGACCACGAGTCGACGGACTACGAGAACCACGCCGCGAACTTCCGGATGGCGCCGGGCGAGACGCTGGAGGGCGTCCTGGCCCGCTACCAGGAGGTCGCGGCCTACACCGACCGGCTCGTCGAGACGGTCGACCTCGACCTGACGCACGCGCTGCCCACGGCGCCGTGGTTCCCCGAGGGCGCGACCCGGTCGGCGCGGCGGGTGCTGGTGCACATCGTCGCCGAGACCGCGCAGCACGCCGGCCACGCGGACATCATCCGCGAGACCATCGACGGCCAGAAGACGATGGGCTGAGCACGACGGTCCGGGGGACGACGGTCCGGGCTCGCGGTCGGCGCCGCGGCCCGGAGGAGCTTGAGTTCGGGCGCACCCCGGCTACGCCTCCGGCGGGGAGAACGTCGAGAGGAACTGGTCGCGGAAGTCGCTCATCCGCGACACCGGTGCCGTCGCGCCCGGACGGAGCCCGTCGTCCCACCCCCACTCCCCGACCCGCTCCAGCACGGCCGGGTCCCTGGCGACGACCGTGACCGGCACGTCCTTCGAGGCGCCCTCACCGGTCACCACCTGCGCGGGCTGGTGGTCGCCGAGGAACACGAACACCAGGTCGTCATCGCCGTAGCGCTCCAGGTAGGACACGACCGACTCCAGCGAGTACGACACCGAGTGCGCGTAGTCGGCGCGCACCGCGGCCGGGTCTCGGCCGAAGATCGACTCGGGCGGGTCGTCCGAGGCGGGCATGCCGGCGTAGACGGCGCCGTCGCCGAGGCGGTCCCAGTCGACGAGGTCCGGTGTGGGCGACCAGGGTGCGTGCGAGGACACCAGCGGGATCGCGGCCATCACCGGGCCCTGCCGCTTCCCGCGGACGTTGCGCTGGAACGACTCCAGCGTGAACTGGTCCGGTGTGGTCGCGTACCCGAAGCGCGGGCCGGTGTAGCCGAGGTCCTGCGCCGCGTAGACCTCGTCGTAGTGGAAGAAGCCGCCCTCCGGCCACGCCTGCGTGATGCCCGGCACGACGCCGGCCGAGTGCCACGACGCCTCGCGGAACGCGCGCGGCAGCGTGAGCCGGTCGCTCGCCACGAGGTTGCGGTAGCGCTGCTGGTTGTCGATCCACAGCCCGGACAGCAGCGTCGCCTGCGCCATCCAGCTGCCGCCGCCCGCGGTCGGCGAGGTCAGGTAGGCCGACTTCGCGGTGTACCCGCGGGCGTTCAGCCGCGCGCCGCCGTCGGCGAGCTTCGCGGCCACGTCGGGCAGGTCCAGCGCCGACCTGCCGTAGCTCTCCACGAAGGTGAACACGACGTCCTTGCCCTGCAACGCCGACAGCAGTCCCTGGCGGCCGCGGAACGCGTCGACCGCGGCCTCCCTCGCGAACACGTCCTGGTCGCGCAGCCCCGCCTGGAAGCGCCGCGCGTGGTCGGCCACCGAGGTCGCCGCCGCGTCGGAGTAGACCGGGACTCCCGGCACCGCAAGGGAAACGCACCCCACGACGGCGAGCGCGACGACCCGGACGACGACCGGGCGCCGTCCGGCGGCCACCGATCCCAGGCGCTGCACGGACACCGCGGCCAGCACCACGATCCCGGCGACCAGCGCGACCGCGAGCGCCACGGCCAGCACCGAGGCGAAGCGGCCGAACGTCACGTCCACGAAGTCGACCGCGGGCACCAGCAGCGGCCAGTCGAGCACGAGGTCGAACGGCCGGTACAGCACCGCGTCGAACCCGATGTCCATGACCTTCACGACGGTGAAGAGCCCCAGCGTCACACCGAGGACGAGCGCGGCGGGCCGGCGGAACCGGTCCGGCAGCAGCACGAGCAGCAGCACGCCGACGAGACCTTCGAGCGGCACCCGCAGGAACGCCTCGACCGTGAACCTCTCCAGGTCGCTCGGTGCGATGAGCACGAACAACACGAACAGCCCCGCCAGCACCGTGGCCGTCCGCCGCAACACCGTCCGCACCGAGTTTCCCCTTTCCCTGCTCCTGGGTTAAACGCGGCGCGACCCCGGACCGGTTCAACTGCACTAGCATCGGATGCGTGACCCGCCCGCACGTTCTGCTCAGCGTGGCCGTCAGCCTCGACGGCCACATCGACGACCGCGGCACCGAGCGCTTCCCGCTTTCCAACGCCGAGGACTTCGACCACGTCGACCGGATGCGCGCGGAGTCGGACGCGGTCCTGGTCGGGGCCGAGACGTTGCGGCGCGACAACGCGCGACTGCTCGTCTACAGCGAGGAGCGGCGCGCGCGCAGGGTTGCCGGGGGAAAGCCGGAGTTCCCGTTGCGGGTGACCGTGACCAGGAGCGGCCGGCTGGACCCCGGGCTGCGCTTCTGGCACTGCGGCGGGGAGCGCCTGGTGTACTCGCAGGCCCCGGTCACCACGGTCGGCCACCTGGCGGAGACGAAGACCTTCAGCGAACTCCCCGAGATCCTGGACGACCTCGGCGAACGCGGTGTGCGGAAGCTGATGGTCGAGGGCGGCACGAGCATCCACACGGCGTTCCTGAGCGCCGGGCTGGCCGACGAGGTCAGGGTGGCCGTCGCGCCGATGCTGATCGGGCAGGCGACGGCCCCGCGTTTCGTGAACCCCGCCGAGTTCCCCGGTGGACCGGCCCGCCGGTTCCACCTGGAGGACGTCGAGAAGGTCGGGGACGTCGCCGTGCTGCGCTACTTCCCGAAGGTCACTTCTTCTTCGCGAGGCTGAGCGCGCCGAGGACCTGCTCGCGGCGGTAGACCGCGATCACCAGCGCCCACACCATGAACAGGAGCGGCATCTTCGCGTCGTCGAGGCCGCCGTTGGTCACGAGGAACACCTCGGTCAGCGCGGCGCCGGCCATGATGCCCGCCAGCGCGAGCGCCGCGAGGCCGCAGATGCGCGGGACCAGCAGACCGACCGCGGTGGCGATCTCCAGCACGCCGGTGAAGTACCGGAACCACTGGCCGAGGCCGATGTCGTCGAACTTCGCGACGAACTGGTCGGTGAACAGCGAGTAGCCGTTCAGGAAGAACTGCACGGCGAGCGCGATCTGCAAGATCCAGACGACGACGTTGCCGACCTTCGCCGCGGTGGAGGTCTGCTCAGACATGGCGGGATTCTCCCACCACGGCAGCGCCGTTGTGCCACAGCCAGAGCACATCGCGACCGAACGACCACACCAGCGACACCAGCGCGAGACCGACGAGCACGCCCGCGAACGGCAGCAGCCCCGACGCCGCCACGACGAGGACGATGCCCTGCACCGCCGCCACGACCTTGCGCGCGTAGCTGGCCGGAAGTGGCGCGTTGAGCCAACGGAACTTCCACGACGCGGCGACGAACGCGTACCGCATGAGCCCGATCGCGAGCACCCACGGACCCGTGTGGACGGCCACGTACGCGCTCAGCACCAGGATCAGGAACGCGTCGACCTCCATGTCGAACCGGGCGCCCAGCGCGGTCGACGTGCCCGTGCGGCGCGCGACCTGGCCGTCCACCCAGTCCAGCGACAACGCGACCACCGCCAGCGCCACGACCAATGTGACCGGCACATCCTGCCCCGCGCGGTCGGCGACCAGCGCCGTGACCGCGCCGACCAGCAGGCCGCGCGCCAGCGTGACCCGGTCAGCGGGCCCGAGGGAGGCGATGCGGTGCCGCTGCACGCCATAGCCGAGGAACGCCCAGGTGGCGAACCCGTAGGCCAACCCTGCGGCCCACCCGAGCGGCCCGAGCCCGACCGCCGCCGCCACGACCACCAGCAACGCCACCTGCACCCCCGCCCACACCCCCGGTTCGAGGGGAACGCGGGACTCCCGCGTGCCCCTCAGGGGAACGTAGGACTCCCGCGTGCCCCTGAGGGGAACGCGGGGCCCCCGCGTGACAGCGGCGGAGGTGCGGGTGTGCTGGAGTGTGGTCATCAGTGGCCCCTAGCGCGGCGGAGGTGTTGTGAGTGACACGTACGGCGGATGCCTTTTGGCTCAATGAGTCCGGAAAAGGGGAGGTTCGGCCGGTCGAGCTGGCCGGACCGGGTCCGGGTGAGGTCGAGGTGCGCACGCTGTTCTCGGGGGTCAGCCGGGGCACGGAGACGCTCGTGCACCGCGGCGGGGTGCCGGAGAACCAGTACGCCACGATGCGGGCCCCCTTCCAGGACGGTGACTTCCCGTGGCCGGTCAAGTACGGGTACCTCAACGTGGGCGTCGTCGAACACGGACCGGCGGACCTGCGCGGGCGGACGGTGTTCTGCCTCTATCCACACCAGACCCGTTACGTGGTCCCGGAATCCGCGGTCACCCCGGTGCCGGACGGCGTTCCCGCCGCTCGCGCGGTGCTCGCGGGGACCGTGGAGACGGCCGTGAACGCCGTGTGGGACGCACGCCCGTTGATCGGCGACCGGATCGCGGTGGTCGGCGGTGGCATGGTCGGGTCGAGCATCGCGGCGGTGCTCGCGACGTTCCCCGGCGCGCGGGTCGAGCTCGTCGACGCCGACCCCGGCCGCGAGTCGGTCGCCCGGCGGCTCGGGGTCGGGTTCGCGCTGCCGGACGCCGCTCTCGACGGCTGTGACCTCGTCTTCCACGCGAGCGCGACGGAAGCCGGGCTCACCACGGCGTTGAACCTGCTGGCGCCGGAGGGCCGGGTGATCGAGCTGAGCTGGTACGGCGACCGGCGCGTCGCCGTGCCGCTGGGCGAGTTCTTCCACTCGAAGCGGCTCACGATCCGCAGCAGCCAGGTCGGCGTGGTCGGCCGGCCCGACCGGTCGTACGCCGAGCGCATGGCGCTCGCCCTGGACCTGCTCGCCGACGAGCGGTTCGACGCGCTGATCACGGGTTCCAGCGCGTTCGAGGAGCTGCCCGAGGTCATGCCGAAACTGGCCGCCGGGGAGATTCCTGCGCTGTGCCACCGGATTGACTACGGTCGGGGCCATGTTCCCCAGTGACACCACCGCCGACGTCCGCGGGCAGCGCGTGGCCGTGCTCCCGGTCGGCAGCACCGAGCAGCACGGCCCGTTCCTGCCGCTGGCCACGGACGCGGTGATCGCCTGGACGATCGCGTCGAGGATCGCCGAGGCGTACGACGTCCGGCTGCTCGCGCCGGTCCAGTTCTCCTGCTCACAGGAGCACGCCGACTGGCCGGGGACCGTCAGCATCTCCGCGCGCACGCTGGTGTCACTGGTCACGGACATCGCGGACTCGTTGCGGCGCAACGGGGTGGAGCACCTCGTGCTGGTGAACGCGCACGGCGGCAACTACGTGCTGTCGAACGTGGTGCAGGAGTCGACCGGGATGGCGCTGTTCCCCGGCCGCGACGACTGGGCGTTCGCGCGGGAGAAGGCGGGCATCGAGACCTCGGCGTACAGCGACATGCACGCGGGTGAGCTGGAGACCTCGATCCTGTTGCACGCCCACCCCGATCTGGTCCGTCCCGGCTTCGAGTCCGCCGACCACCTCGCGGAGGACCGGCGGCACATGCTCACCCTGGGCCTGAGGCCGTACACGTCCTCCGGTGTCGTCGGGCGGCCGTCACTGGCCTCAGCGCGCAAGGGCGAGCTGGTGCTCGCGGGGCTGGTCGAGTCGTTCCGGCACCACCTCGACCTGGCCGACGGCCTTGCGCCGTGAGGTGAGCAGGACGACCGCGCCGGGCAGGCTCGCGACGAGGGCGAGCACGCCGTAGACGATGCCGGTGGTGAACCCCTGCTGGGCGCCCAGCCCGGCGGCGCCGAACGCCACCGCGAGGAACGCCTCGCGCGGGCCGAACCCGCCGATGTTGACCGGGATCGCCATCACCAGCAGCGCGACGACCACGACCGGCGCGAGCTGCGTGACCGTGGCGTCCGACCCGGCGGCGCGAGCGGCGACGAGGAACAGCGCGACGTACCCGGCGACCGCTCCGGCGGAGAGCACGACGACCGCGGGCCAGGTCTTGAGCGACAGCAGCCGGATGCCGTCCGCGAGCGTGTCGACCAGCACCCTCTTGACCGGTCCGACGTGCCAGCCGAGGACGGCGAGCGCGGCCAGGCCGGTGAGCACGACGGCGACCGTGGTCACGTCCGGTGCGAAGCCGAGGCCGGGGGCGGGGTGGGTGAGGAACACCGCGACCCCGATCCCGATCAGCACGAACTGGCCAGCGAACCGTTCGAAGAACACGGCGCGCACGCCCCGTCCCACGTCACCGGACTCGCGCCCGTGGTGCACCGCGCGGTGCACGTCGCCGAGAACGCCCGCGGGCAGCACGGCGTTGACGAGCTGAGCGCGGTAGTAGTCGCCGACCGCGGTCCGCACGGTCAGCGGCAGGCCGAGGCGGCGCGCGACGAGCACCCAGCGACCCGCGCTGAGCAGCGTCGTCGCGAACCCGATCGCGAGGGCTGCGGCGACGGAGAACGCGTCGATCGCGCGCAGCCCGTCGAGGAACGCCCCGGTGCCCAGGCGCAGGCCCAGCCCCACGAGGATCGCCACCGCCACCAGCAGGCGGAGCCACGGCCAGAAACGTTTCATCACACAGCTCCAGGTAGGGCCAGCAGGTCGACGTGGTGGACCACCGCGGAGGCCTCCGACCTGCGGCGCAGGTACTCGGACGCGGCCGGGGCGAGTGCGGGTTCCTGCTCGACCGCCGCAGCGACCCAGCCCCTGAGCCATTCCCGCTGCAGGGCGTCACCACGCGTGCGCCACGGGCTCTGCGCCGTCCGCACCACCGCCCCGAGCGCCGCGAACGCCTCCTGCGCGGCGGCCGGTGCGTCCGGCCCGAGCAGCGCGCGCCCGTCCACCACCCGCCGCTGGTGCGCGTTGAACGCGTCCTGGAAGGCGGCGTCGAGCGGCTCGGCCGGGTCGAACTCGACCCGGCCGGCCACCGAGAGCGTGAACAGGGCGGGCACATGTGCTCCTACGCAGGCCGCGGCCAGAGCGTTCACCTCGGCGGCGGTGAGCAGGTCGAGCAGCGCGGAGCAGGTGACCAGGTCGGCACCCGCGAGGTCGGCGGCGGTGAGCGCGGTGAGGTCGCCCTCCCGCGTCTCGGCGGTGACGTTCTCGACGGCGTTCATGCTCGCCCGCGCAAGGCCGAGCAGCCGGGGGTCGCGGTCGTGCAGCACCCAGTGCTGCTGCACGCCGCTGAGCTTCCCTGCGAGCCACCGGCCCATCGATCCCGTTCCACACCCCAGGTCACGGATCGTCAGCGGGGTTCGGTTCACCCGAGTTCCGCGGAACACGTCCACGAGCTCCGTCGAACGTGCGCGTGCGTCGGCGGTTTCCCGCAGTGCCAGCCATTCCGGCGCGAAGGTCATGGCCGCAGACTAGCCAGCACCCTCCGCAGGCCCTGCGCAGATTCATCCCAAGTGGACAGATGAGCCCTTCTGGACCGCGCCCTGCGCCGGAGCTCCGCGCGGAACCGGTGATCTTCGAACCAGCGCGTCAGTGCAGCTGCGAAGGCGTTTTCGTCTCCCGGCGGGAGGAGCAGCCCGCCGGTGCCGAGCGCGTCCGGGACGGCGCTCGCGATGACCGGCAGGCCGTGCGCGAGGGCCTCGGTGACGACCATGCCCCAGGTCTCGTTCCTGCTCGCCAGCACGAACAGGTCGGCGTTGACGTAGGCGCTGGTCAGTGCCTCGCCGGTGAGCGGTCCGGGGAAGCTGACGCGGTCGTCGCGCGGGATCTGGTGCAGGAACGGGCGATGCGGGCCCACGCACGTCAGCCGCCAGTCGTGGTCCGTCCTCTGCAACGCTCTGACCAGGACGTCCTGGCCCTTGCGCGGTGTGATCGACGCGACGCAGAGCAGGTTCGCCTTGCCGTCCGTGCCGGTGGCCGGCGGCGCCGGGTCCGTGCCCGGGACGACGACGTGGACGTGCTCCAGCCCATGCCTGGTCTTGATGTCACGCGCCGCCGTCGGACTGGTCGCGATGACAGCTGCGGCGGCGCGCAGAACCTGTCGTTCCCGCTCGTTCAGGTCGTGCGCGGTCATCGGGTCGAGACCGGTCTCATCGGCCAACGGCAGGTGCACGAGCACGGCGAGCCGCAGCCGCCGTGCGTGCGGCACGACCACTTCGGGCACACCGCAGCTCACCAGTCCGTCGAGGAGGACCACCTCCCCGTCCGGAACGCCCGCAAGCGCTTGCTCAAGCGCTCCGCTGTCACGCGGACGCGGCCAGTCACCAGCGACGGCAATCTTGTGCAGGCCGTCGCCGACCCGGAGGTCGTAGACGTTGCCGCCGCTGGGACTGCCCGGATCGGCGACGTCAGCCGGCAGTACGAAGTGCACGTTCGTAGCTCGCCCACGCCACGTGCGACTCGTGGAGTGTGACGGTGATCCCATCGATGCCGTGAGCGCCCTCACCGAGCGCCCCCGCCGCGATGGCGTCGGCGAGCTGGTCGGCGATGTGCTTCGCGAGCCACTCCGTCGACGTGTTGATGCCCGCGAACTGCGGTTCTTCGTCGAGGTTGCGGTAGTTGAACGCGGCCAGGACCTTGCCCAGCTCCTGGGTGGCGAGTCCGATGTCGACGACGATGTTGTCGGCGTCGAGCTCAGCCCGTTTGAACGTTGCGTCCACCAGGAACGTTGCTCCGTGCAGACGTTGTGCCGGACCGAAGACCTCGCCGCGGAAGCTGTGGGCGATCATCACGTGATCGCGGACGGTGATGCTGAACAGGATGACCTCCGCTGTGCGGCCGGGTTACGGTGCGACGTCAGGCCCGAGCGTAGTTGACCGCCCGGGAGGAACCTGGTGACGAGGGGACCCGAGATGTTCGAGCAGGCCTTCACCGACGAAGACGTGGCGGAGTCCGACCTGGTGACCCGCCGCGGCACCTTCCGCGCGATCGCCTTCCGCGCGGACGGCCACGAACACATGGCACTCGTCTACGGCAAGACGAAGCTGCGCGAGAACGTCCTCGTCCGCATCCACTCCGAGTGCATGACCGGTGACATCTTCGGGGCCATGCGCTGCGAGTGCGGCGAACAACTCGACGCCGCGCTGAACACCATCGTCCGCGAGGGCAGCGGCGTGCTGGTTTACCTGCGTGGCCACGAAGGCCGCGGAATCGGTTTGGTGGCAAAGGTCCGCACCCACGTGCTGCAGGACGCCGGCATGGACACCCTCGACTCGGCCACCTCACTCGGCCTGCCCGTCGACGTCCGCGACTACTCCCCCGCCGCCCGCGTGCTGCGGCACCTGCGCGTGCGGTCCGTCCGCCTGATGTCCAACAACCCCGACAAGATCGCGGCCCTGGAGGACAACGGCATCGAGGTCGCCGCCCGCGTGCCGCTGCTGATGCCGCCCAACCCGCACAACATCGCGTACCTGACGGCGAAGCGGGACCGGCTCGGGCACGACCTGCCGCAGGTCGACTCGTTCACGCTGCCGCACGCGCGGTGAGCATGCGCGACGGCACCGCGTGACCACCGGCGGGATCGGCGGTCAGATCGTGACGACGACCTTGCCGGGTGACCGTCGCGAGTGGACGTGCTCGATCGCCTCGACCGCCGCCGCCAACGGGAAGGTGCGGCCGACGGCCGGTCTGACGTGGCCCGCCTCGACGAGCACGCGGAGCTCCTCGAAGACGTCGGCGCGTTCCGCGGAGGCCAGCGCGACGAGCTTCTGCGGGACGAACGCGTTCAGGGCCATGGCCCGCAGCGACCGGTCGAACCCGCCGAACAGCGGTTCGGCCGTCTCGGAACCGACGATCACCACCGTGCCGTGCCGTCCCACCGCCTTGCGCAGCCGGGACAGCGAACGGTGCCCGCCGCAGTCCAGCACCAGGTCGTAGGTTCCGGTGAAGTCCGCGACCGTGTAGTCCACGACCTCGTGCGCGCCCAACGAGCGCACCAGCTCCACCTTGCCCGTGCTGCACACACCCGTGACGTGCGCGCCGAGTGACCGGGCGATCTGCACGCCGTACGACCCGACGCCACCGCCGGCGCCCAGCACCAGGACCCGCTGGCCCGGTTGGACCGACCGCAGGCCCTGCACCGCGGTCCCGCCCGAGATCGGCAGGGCGGCCGCCTCCGTGAACGAGAGCCCCGCTGGTTTGCGCGCCAGCCGGGAGACGGGGGCGACGGCGTACTCGGCGTAGGCGCCGTCGCAGGTGCCGAACACCTCGTCGCCGACGGCGAACCCGCTCACGCCGGGGCCGGCCGCCGCGACCACACCGGACACGTCCCTGCCCGGCACCGGCGACTTCGGGCCGCGGAACCCGAACCCGATGACGCGCACCAGGTAGGGCTGGCCGGTGAGCAGGTGCCAGGTGCCCATGTCGACCCCCGCCGCCCGCACCTCCAGCAGCACCTCACCCCGCCCCGGCACCGGTACGTCCAGGTCACCGAACACCGCCGACCCGTATCTTCGCTGCACAACGGCTTTCACGTCGTCTCCTCCTCCGGGTACTGGAACACCTCTTCGAGCGGGACTCCGAACACGCGCGCTATCCGGAACGCGACCTCCAGCGAGGGCGAGTACCGCCCCTGCTCGACGGCGATCAGCGTCTGCCGGGTCACGCCGATCGCCGCCGCGAGGTCGGCCTGCGTCATCTCGCCGTGTGCGAACCGCAGCGCGCGGATGGAGTTCGTGACCTTCGTGGGCTTCACAGCACGCCCTGCCGGTAGGCGCCGAGCTTCGCCGCGGAGCCGAGCACCGCCGACAGCACGAAACCCAGGTACAGCACGTTCGCGATCCAGAAGTGCGGCGCTTCCACCATGGCGAGCACCAGCGCGGACATCCCGCCGATGACCACGAACGACTGGCCCACGTGGTCACCGAACCGGCCGATCTCCCGGTCCCGTTCGTCGACCTGGAGCCCGCCCTCGCGCCGGGACGCGATCCCGAACCAGATGCCCGCCACGATGCCGGCGACGATCCCCGACCCGATCGTCCACAACGCCGCGCCGACGTACGGCGCTTCGGCCAACGGCCGTCCATCGGCACCTGTCAGCACCAGCACCACGTACACCGCGTACCCGACCAGGGCGACGATCCCCATGGCCCACGCGCGCTTCTCCTCCACCGCCACGGTCCCGCTCCTGATGTCAAAGAAACCTGACATCACCAAGGTAAAACGAACCCGACACCGTGTCAAACATCTTTGACTCGAAGTCGGGTTCAGCCACAAAACGCGCAGATCGGACGGTCTGCCGTCCGGCGGTCGACGCCACCTGGCCGGGTGTCTAGGGTGCGGCTCATGCTCCGGCCGATCCTCGTTGCGTGCGCGCTCGCCCTGACGGCCTGCGGCGCTGCCGTGACGGCCGAGACCCCGCTCCCCGCTCCCCCGACCGGCGCCGCCCACACCCCTGCCGCGGCGCCGCTCGTGGCCACGCCCCCGGCGTGCCCGCTGCCCGACAGCGGCTTCGAATGCGCGTTCCAGCAGCGCATCCAGGCCGCTCAGCAGTACGCCGAGACCCGGCCCGGCACCGTCGGCATCGTCCTGCGCGACCGTGAGAAAGGTGTGGTCTGGCGCAACGACCACGCCGGTGACGAGGTGTGGACGGCCTCGACCATCAAGCTCGCGATGGCCGTGAACCTGCTCGAACGCCACCGCGCCGGCCAGATCCGCCTGAGCAGCGAGGACCGCCGCCTGATGACGGCGATGCTGCACAGCTCCGACGACGACGCGACCGACACGCTGTGGAAGCGCTACAGCGGCACGACCTTCAACGCCGCGTTCCCCCGGTACGGCATGACCGGCCTCGTCGCCCAACGCGGCTACACGAGCGCGTTCCCCTACTGGGGCTTCGAGAAGTGCACCGCCGACGACCTGGACCGCCTGGTCAACCACGTCCTCGACCAGGTGAACCCGGATGACCGCGCCTACCTCGTCGAGCAGATGCGCGGCGTCGGCCCCGAACAGCAGTGGGGCGTCTGGGGCCCCGACTCCGGCGCGAAGAACGGCTGGTCGGAGGAGGACAGCGGCTGGGTGATGAACTCCGTCGGCTTCGTCGGCCCCGGCCAGCGGTACACGCTGGCCATCATGAACGACCTCGGCCGCGAGGGCGGCTACGACGAGGGCCGCGCCACCGACACGGAGATCACCCGCATCCTGTTCCGCTAGCCCGCGCGGACACCGCCCGCGAGGTCGGGGACCTGCGCGACCAGCTCCTCCGGCGCGGACAGCCGCCACGCCTCGAAGACCAGCTCGGCCAGCTCGTCGGCCCCGACGCCCTCCAGGTGCACCACGACCCAGCCGAAGCCGCCCGAGGTGAACTGCACCTCGAACACGTCCGGGCGTTCGGCGACCAGCGCCTGCTGCTCGGACAGCGTCTGCCGCAGACCGGCGGTCCGCGTGCGCGGCCAGTAGTAGCCGAACACCTTGCCCCGCACGCGGAAGGTGTCGTACTGCTGCCCCTGCGAGCGGTGCGCCTCGGTGAGCGCGCCCGCGATGTCCAGGAACTCGTCCGGTGTAGCCACTGCCGACCCCCAAAGCCGAAGGGGTGCAGTATAGGGCCGCGGTATGACACCCAGGCGGTCAGCGGACCGCCGGCTCCGCCACGGACTCCGTTGACACCACACGGCTTCGTTGCGTCAGCACCACGCACACGAGCACCACCGCGGCGGTCACGAGCGCGGGCCAGCCGACCGGTTCGCCGAGCACCAGCGCGGCCCAGCCCAGCGACAGCACCGGCTGCGCCAGCTGGAGCTGGCCGATCTTCGCGACACCGCCCGCGGCCATCGCGGCGTACCAGGCGACGAAACCGAGGAACATCGAAACCGTTGTCACGTAACCGAAGTTGAACCACACGGTGCCGGTGGCACGGGAGAAGTCCGCTGTCCACACCGCGACCGGCATGGTCACGGGCAGCGCGACGACCAGCGCCCAGCAGATCGTGCGGGCGCCGCCGAGCTCACGGGACAACGCGCCGCCTTCCGCGTAGCCGAGGCCGCACACCACGACCGCGATCAGCAGGTACGCGTCGGCGGTGCCGAACGACCCGGAGAAACCACCGCCGGCCGCCAGGAACGCGAGCACGGCGAGCAGGCCAGCGCCGCTGGAGAGCCAGAACGCGACGGGTGGGCGTTCGTGGGCGCGCAGGACGGCCCAGATCGCGGTCGACATGGGCAGCACGGCGATGACGACGGCGCCGTGCGCGGAGGTCTGCGTGGTGAGGGCCAGGGACGTGAAGAGCGGGAAGCCGACGACGATGCCGGCGGCGACCACGGCGAGACGGCGCACCTGCGCCCTCGACGGCAGCGGCGCACGCGATAACGCGAGGTAGCCGATCGCGAGCAGGGCGGCACCGGCGGCACGGCCGAACGCGACGAACCACGGGTCGAGTCCCTGCACGGCCAGCCGGGTCGCGGGCAACGAGTAGCTGAAGCCCAGCACGGCGAGTGCGCCGAGTGTTACCCCCGGAGGCACGATAACGTTACTCTTGGCTCTCATGAATGAGGATAACGCAGCGATGCGCGTTATCGAGGACCTGAGGGCGGCGGCACGGTCCGGGCGCGCGGGCGACCGGATGCCGTCGGTGCGCGAGCTGATGGCGCGGCACCGGGCGTCGCCGGCGACCGTGCAGCAGGCCATCCAGCGCGTCGCGGCCGAAGGGCTCGTCGAGGTCCGGCCGGGCCGCGGCAGCTTCGTCGCCGCACGCGCGAGCGGGCCGGGCGGGCAGGACCTGTCGTGGCAGTCCGTGGCGCTGGGCGAGGGACGGCCGGGCGAGGACCTGGTGGCGAACCTGGTCGCGGTGCCGAGGCCCGAGGTCATCCAGCTCTCCAGCGGGTACCTCGACCCGGACCTGCAACCCGTGGAGGCGCTCGGCGCCGCGCTCACCAGGGCCGCGCGCCGGCCGGCCGCGTGGGGGCGGGTGCCGGTCGAGGGCAGGGAGGAGCTGCGCGCCTGGTTCGCCAGGGAGGCGGGCGGCGAGCTCAGGGCGGGCGACATGACGGTGTGCGCGGGCGCCCAGGAAGCGCTCGCCACGGTGTTCCGCGGGCTCGGCGGACGGGGTGACACGGTGCTCGTCGAGTCGCCCACCTACCTCGGTGCGATCGCGGCGGCCAGGGACGCGGGGCTGAAGGTCGTGCCGGTGCCCGCCGACGCGGACGGGGTGCGCCCGGACCTGCTCCAGGCCGCTTTCGCGCACACGGGCGCCAAGCTCTTCTACTGCCAGCCGTTGCACGCGAACCCGCACGGCGGCGTGCTGTCCGCCGAACGACGGCCCGAGGTCATGCGGATCGTGGCCGCGGCCGGGGCGTTCCTGGTCGAGGACGACTGGGCGCGCGGCTTCACCGTCGACGGCACGGCGCCGCCCACACTGGCCTCGCAGGACACCGACGGCCACGTCGTGCACGTCCGCTCGCTGACCAAGATCGCCGCACCGGGGCTGCGGGTCGCGGCGATCGGCGCGCGCGGACCGGCCGGGCGGCGGCTGCGGACCACCCGGTCGCGGCAGGACCTGTACGTCGCGGGACCGTTGCAGGAGGCGGCGATCGACTTCGTGACGTCCCCGGCGTGGCGCCGGCACCTGCGCTCGCTCCAGCAGTCGCTGCGGTCGAGGCGGGACGCCCTGCGGACCGCGCTCGCCACGCACCTGCCCGACTTCACGGTCGCGCCCTCGTCGGGCGGCTTGCACCTGTGGGTGGGGTTGCCGGAGGGGCTCGACGACGTGGAGCTGACGACCGCCGCCGCGGCCCGCGACGTGGTGGTCTTCCCCGGACGGCCGTGGTTCGCGGCTGAACCGCCCGGCAACTTCCTGCGTTTGACCTACGGGGGCGCACCGGAGCACGCGCTGGTCGAGGGCGTCCGGCGATTGTCTGACATCACTCAATAACTTGACTCATTCCAGAAAAGCGGGCAGGGTGGCGTTCGTGCCCACGGCTTCCGAATTCGAGCGCATGTTGCGCGGGGCGTCACTGCGGGTGACGGCTCCGCGGATGGCTGTGCTGTCCGCGGTGCACACCCACCCGCACGCCGACACGGACTCGATCATCGGTGTCGTGCGCCAGAACCTCGGCGCGGTCTCCCACCAGGCCGTGTACGACGTGCTCCGCGCGCTGACCGGAGCAGGACTGCTGCGGCGGATCGAGCCGCAGGGGTCAGTAGCGCGCTACGAGGCCCGCGTCGGGGACAACCACCACCACGTCGTATGCCGTTCCTGTGGCGCCATCGCCGACGTCGACTGCGCCGTCGGCCACGCGCCGTGCATGGACGCGTCCGACGACCACGGTTTCGTCATCGACGAGGCCGAGGTCATCTACTGGGGCACCTGCCCCGAGTGCACGACCGCCGCGAAGAGTTCCTGAACACCCGGAAGGATTCCTGTGTCAGACAGCACTGACGCCAAGGTGAGCGAGCTGAACGAGGAGGAGGCCGGCGGCTGTCCCGTCGCGCACAGCCGGCGCAGCCATCCCACCGAGGGCGGTGGCAACCGCGACTGGTGGCCCAAGCAGCTCAACCTGCGGATCCTGCGCAAGCACCCCGTGCAGGCCAACCCGATGGGCGGGGACTTCGACTACGCGAAGGAGTTCCTGACCGTCGACCTCGACGAGCTGGCGCGTGACGTCGACGCCGTGCTCACCGAGTCGAAGGACTGGTGGCCGGCCGACTTCGGCCACTACGGCCCGTTCATGATCCGCATGGCGTGGCACAGCGCCGGCACCTACCGCACGCACGACGGCCGCGGTGGCGCGGGCGCGGGCATGCAGCGCTTCGCCCCGCTGAACAGCTGGCCGGACAACGGCAACCTGGACAAGGCCCGCCGCATCCTGTGGCCGGTCAAGAAGAAGTGGGGCCGCAGGGTCTCGTGGGCCGACCTGATGATCTTCACGGGCAACCGCGCGCTGGAGACCATGGGCTTCCAGACCTTCGGCTTCGCCGGTGGCCGCGCGGACGTGTGGGAGCCGGACGAGGACGTCTACTGGGGCCCGGAGACCGAGTGGCTCGGCGGCGACACCCGCTACAGCGGTGAGCGCGACCTGGAGTCCCCGCTGGCCGCGGTCCAGATGGGTCTGATCTACGTCAACCCCGAGGGCCCGAACAGCAACCCGGACCCGTTAGCCGCCGCCCGCGACATCCGCGAGACGTTCGGCCGCATGGGCATGAACGACGAGGAGACCGTCGCGCTGATCGCCGGTGGCCACACCTTCGGCAAGGCGCACGGTGCCGGTGACCCGTCGCTCGTCGGCGCCGAGCCCGAGGGCTCGCTGATGGACGCGCAGGGCTTCGGCTGGATCAGCACGCACGGCACCGGCAAGGGCCGCGACGCCATCACCTCGGGCCTCGAGGTGACCTGGACGCAGCAGCCGACCAAGTGGACGAACCTGTTCTTCAAGAACCTGTTCGAGTTCGAGTGGGAGCTCACCAAGTCCCCGGCCGGCGCCCACCAGTGGAAGCCGAAGGGCGACGCGGGCGCCAACACCGTGCCCGACCCCGAGGACGGCACGCTCAACCGCCAGCCGATGATGCTGACCACGGACCTCTCGCTGCGGGTCGACCCGGTCTACGAGCCGATCTCGCGCCGGTTCGCCGAGGACCACGAGGCGTTCGCCGAGGCGTTCTCTCGTGCGTGGTTCAAGCTGACCCACCGCGACATGGGCCCGATCCAGCGCTACCTCGGCCCGCAGGTGCCGCAGGAGGAGCTGCTCTGGCAGGACCGCGTGCCGGTCCGCGACCACGAGCTGATCTCCGCCGAGGACGTCGCCGCGCTCAAGGCGAAGATTTTGGAGACCGGCCTGTCCGTCTCGCAGCTGGTCAAGACCGCGTGGGCCTCGGCCTCCACGTTCCGCCAGAGCGACAAGCGCGGTGGCGCCAACGGTGCCCGCATCCGCCTCGAGCCGCAGCGCGGCTGGGAGGTCAACGAGCCCGACCAGCTCGCGCAGGTCCTGCGCACGCTGGAAGGCGTGCAGGAGGCCTTCAACAGCTCCGCGACCGGCGGCAAGAAGGTCTCGCTGGCCGACCTGATCGTCCTCGGCGGTGCCGCGGCGATCGAGCAGGCCGCCAAGGCCGCCGGCCGCGACGTCGAGGTCCCGTTCCTCGCCGGCCGCACGGACGCCACGCAGGAGCAGACCGACGCCGAGTCGTTCGCCGTGCTGGAGCCCAAGGTCGACGGTTTCCGCAACTTCGGCAGCAAGGCCAACCCGCTGCCGTCGGAGTACCTGCTGATCGACAAGGCCAACCTGCTCGGCCTCTCCGCGCCGGAGCTGACCGTGCTGGTCGGCGGCCTGCGCGTGCTCGGCGCGAACCACGGTGGCTCGACGGCCGGTGTGCTCACCGCCAAGCCGGAGACGCTGACCAACGACTTCTTCGTCAACCTGCTCGACATGGAGACGGAGTGGAAGTCGGTCACCGAGGACGAGGAGAACTTCGAGGGCCGCGAGCGCGCCACCGGCGCGGTGCGCTGGACCGCGACCCGCAACGACCTCGTGTTCGGCTCGAACTCCGAGCTGCGCGCCGTGGCCGAGGTCTACGCCAGTGACGACGCCGCCGACAAGTTCGTCGCCGACTTCGTCGCCGCGTGGAACAAGGTCATGAACGCGGACCGCTACGACGTCCACGAGGGTGTCACCCAGCCCGAGAACGGCTGATCGCTCCCACCACCCGGTGCCCCCCGGCCGACTCCGGCCGGGGGGCACCGGCGTGTCCGGGGTCAGCCGGCGTGCTGCGGCGGCACCCGAGGCCGTGGCTGCCGCAACCGCACCGCTTGGTGGGCGTTGTAGCGGGCGCCGACCAGAGCCGCGAGCGGGTCGTCCGCCCGGAGTGCGACGACAGCGGCCCGTGCGTGGGCCCGCGCCTCGACCTCGCGTTCCGCCACGGGTTCGGTGTCGCGCTGACGGACCGCGGCCTGGAGGCGGGCGACCGGGTCGAGGTCCGGGTCCGGTGGTGCGGCGCGGTCCCAGCGCAGCTCCATGACCCGTCGGTGGTCCCGCAGCACGTCGTCGACCGTGGCCTCGGGTTCGACACCCGCCGCCGCGCAGGCGGTGCGCGCGACCTCCTCGGCCGCGGCGCGGACCTCGGCCTCCCGCGCGGTGGTGGCCCACGCCAGCAGGCCGGGTTCGTTGACGTCGAGCCACTGCCTCGGGTCGCTGGGCCGGAACCGCCGCAGGTCGACGACCACGGACGCGAAGTGCGGTCCGGCCGCCCACTGCTCGGTGAGCCGCACGCCCGACACCCGTTCCACGAACGCGAGCGACTCCGCGCACATGCGGTGCGCGTCGTCGAACTCCAGGCCTTCCAGGTACGGCACGAGCGCGGCGGGCCGTTCCTGCCGCAGGACGAAGTCGAACGCCCCGAGCAGCTCACCGTCGTGCGCGAGGCTCAGGGTGCTGTCGAAGTTGACGTTCCAGAACGCCGAGGCCGCCACCGTGCCGGCGGACAGACGTTCCAGCACCTCCCGATCCGCACCGTGCCACCCGTTGTCCTCGACCAGCAGCACCCAGCCGTCCACCTCGTCGGCGAGGACCACCGGCAGCTCGTCGGGGTGAGCGCCACCGGAGCGCGCGTTCACCTCGCCCAGGTCGGCCCTGCGTTCGCCGGGGAGGCCGTCGAAGCGGCGCAGTGCCTCGCCGACGGACAGGCCGCGCACCGCGGTGAGGCAAAGCGCATCGGACGGCAGCAGACCGCAGGACAGCACCCGGTCGTAGTGGTCGGTCGCGTCGGCGCGGACCACCGGCTCTGGCAACGACATGGGGGCCACGCTGGCACACCGGCGCGGCTCCCGGCTAACCCCGCTGCGCACCCGGTGGTCCCGCAGGCCGTCCGGATCACGGTGTTGCGCAGCGGCGTTGCCCGCGGAACACGGCCTCGCACCCGCTAACCGCAGGTGGACCGGCCGGGCGGGAAACAGCCCGCTACCAGGTTCTTCACCCGTCTGGAGGACTTGATCACTATGATGGGTGCGTGCCCCTGAGTCGCCGACCTCTTCCGCTGCTCGCTGCGCTGGCGCTCCTCGGCGCGGTCACCGCGTGCACCGATGCGGCCGCCGGCGACCCCGTGGCGGTCACGAGCGAGGGCAGGCCGACGCAGACCGGCGCGACGCGCAAGGCACCACCGCCGAGGAACCAGCTGGACCTGAAGACGGAGAACGCCCGGCAGAGCCCCGGTGTCGTGATCGCCGGCTCCGGTGACGCGCCGTACAACTACGGGCCGGCCGTGATGCTCGAAGGCGGCAAGGTGCGCGCGTGGTGGTGCAGCCAGCTCAGCGCCGCGCCCCCCGGCGGCGACGACGTCCTCTACAGCGAGGGCGGGGCGCTGGACGGGCCGATGAGCACCGCGGTCCCGGTGTTCTCCGGCAGCGGCACCAGCTTCGACGCCATGCACACGTGCGACCCGTCGCTGATCAAGATCGGCGGCACCTACTACATGTACTACACCGGGGCGGCGCGCGACAACCACGCGAACGGCAGCTCCGTCGGCGTCGCCACCAGCCCGGACGGCCTGAGCTGGTCACGTGCGAACAACGGCCAGTCGATCATCGGGCCGGCCGGTGACGTGATCCGGGAGAACACCTACGGCGCCGGCCAGCAGTCCGCCGTCTACCTCGACGGCTGGGTGTACCTGATGTTCACCGACACCACGGGCCTCGCCTCGCACCAGAACGGCGCGGGCCAGTACGTGCTGCGGTCGAAGGACCCGACGTTCGCCACCGGCGTCGAGGCGCTCGGCCAGTCCGGGTTCCAGCCGGTGCCGTCGACGAACAAGCCGCGCACCCGGTCGGTCGTCGAGGCGTTCAGCGCCGACTGGATGTGGATCGACGCGGCCTCGACGTGGGCCATCGCGCACTCCACCGACGACGGCACGACCGTGACGTTCTGGAACAAGGACTTCACCCGGCACCCGTTCAAGCCGGTGCTCATCCCCGGCATCTGGCGCGAGGGCCCCGGCCTGGTGCGCACGCCGCAGGGCCACGCACCGGTCAACGGCGCCGACCCGTGCGGCCGGGTGGCGCTGGACGTGCTGCGGTCCACGGTCGACGGTCCCGGGAACGCGCCCACGAACATCACCCGCTTCGGCCTCGACGCGGTCGGCCTCAAGGGCTGCACCACGGCGGACGAGGCGAGCGCGCTCAACGGCTTCGCGCTGCCGTCACCGGAACGCACGGTCGACGTGGTCATGGGCGGCAAGGTCGTGCGGTTCGAACGCCGCTCGGTCGCGGAGAAGTTCGCCCGCGCCGTGCTGCCGGACCGCCCGGTCGGCGTCGATCAGCTGAAGGTCGCGGCGCAGGTGCCCGCCGGTGCGCCCGCGGTCGCCAACCCAGAAGGCGTCGTCGGGCTGCTGCTCGAGAACAAGCTGTGGGTGATCGGCTCGGTGGAGGTGGCGACCCTCAACTCGTCGGCGGTCAAGCAGGTGTCCGCTGAGCAGTGGGAGCGCTACGAACGCCACCAGGACCTCGCCGCGCGCTGACCGGTACCTTCACCCCTGAATTCGGACATGGGGGACAAGAGTGACGGTGACGACGGACAGACCGCGGGCGCTCGCGGACAGCGTGTTCCCCGAACCGGAGGGAGATCGCGCCGTCACCGGGTACGTGGCCGGTTTCCTGGCCTCGGTGGCGTTCCTGCTGCTCGTCCCGGCCGGCTGGGCGCGCCTGGACCACCTGTGGGCCGAGGACGGCGCGCGGTTCGCCGTCGACGCCCTCCGCTCCCCCGCGCTGCAGAACCTGGTCGACCCGTACGGCGGCTACCTGCACGTGCTGCCCCGGCTGGTGGCCGAGCTGGTCGCGCTGCTGCCGCTGCCGTGGACGGCGGCCGGGTTCGCGGTCGCGGCGGCGGTGCTGCGGGCGGTCGTCGCGCTCGTCACGTTCGCGGCGTCCGGCGCGTACCTGCGGTCGACGGCGCTGCGGTTCGTGCTGGCCGCGCTCGTGGTCGTGGTGCCGGCGGGCAACTCCGAGACGTTGAACAACATGGCGAACCTGCACTGGTTCCTGCTGTACGGCGTGTTCTGGGCGCTGCTGTGGCGGACCGCGCCGCGCGTGCCGGTCGCGGTGTTCGTGGTCTTGTCGACGCTGTCGAGCCCGCTGGTCCTCCTGCTGGTCCCGATCGCGCTCGTACGGCTGTTCCTGCCGCGCCGGGAGGTTCCGGTCGTGTTCCTGGCCGGTGCGCTGGTGCAGGGCGCGGTGGTGCTGTCCGCTGAACGCACGCCGTACTCGCACGACCCGGTCGACACCGTGCAGGTGCTGCTCGCGGCCCTGCTGCGGGTGCCGGTGGTGGCGCTGACCGGGTCGGAACGGCTCGGCCTCTTCTACCCCGCGCACGGCAACCTGGTCGTCCTCGGCGCGCTGCTGGTGACCGGTCTGCCCGTCCTCGCCGCGCTGTGGTGGGGCGACCGCGCCGGACGGGCGCTGGCCGCGGTCGCCACCTGCTGCAGCGTGCTCCTGATCGGGCTGAGCCTGGTGCTGAACTGGAGCGCGGCGCTGCAGGTGCAGCAGCCGGGCGTGGTGCTCGCCGGGCAGCGCTACAGCGTCGCGCCGGTGCTGTTCCTGTTCACAGCGGTCGCGGTGGGGCTCGACGCGGCGCCTCCGGCCGCGTGGCAGCGGTTCGCCGTGCGGGCCGGGCAGTGGGTGCTCGGCATCCTGCTGGTGTCGAGCGTCATCGGACACCTCCAGGAGCCCGGCACGGTGCTGCGCGGTGTGCCGTGGGACGCGAGCGTGGAACAGGGCCGGGCGCAGTGCGCGGCGAACGCGCCGGAGGCACGGCTGGAGCACGAACCGGCGGGCTGGTTCTTCGTGCTGCCGTGCGACCGGCTGGGGTGAGGACGCCGGGGTTCAGTGCGCGCCGGCCTGAGCGCCTCCGGCCGGGAGTCTTGCCCGCCCCCGCACCCTCCTTGCTGCTCAGGTCACCCTCGAACAACGCACCCGACCATGAGGATGGAAAAGGCTCGGTACTCGCAGATGCCGGTCAGATCGTGGCGGCGTCGATCACGAACCGGTACCGCACGTCGCTGGCCTGCACCCGGTCGTAGGCCGTGTTGATCTCCTCGGCGGTGATCAGCTCGATCTCCGCGCCGAGGGAGTGCTCCGCGCAGAAGTCCAGCATCTCCTGGGTCTCCGCGATGCCGCCGATCATCGAGCCCGCGAGGGTCTTGCGACCGCCGAGCAGGCCGAACAGGTTGATCGAGACCGGCTCCTCGGGGGCACCGACGTTGACCAGCGCGCCGTCGGTCTTGAGCAGGCCGAGGTAGGCGGTGAGGTCGAGCGGCGCGGACACCGTGGAGACGATGACGTCGAACCGGCCCGCCAGCTCGGAGAACGTGGCCGGGTCGCTCGTGGCGCGGTAGTCGTGGGCACCGAGCTTGAGGCCGTCGTCCTTCTTGCGCAACGACTGCGACAGCACGGTCACCTCGGCGCCGAGCGCGGCGGCGATCTTCACGCCCATGTGGCCGAGACCGCCCAGGCCGACGATCGCGACCTTCTTGCCGGGCGCCACGCCCCAGTGCTTGAGCGGCGAGTACAGCGTGATGCCCGCGCACAGCAGCGGCGCGGCCACGTCCAGCGGCAGGGCGTCCGGGATGCGGACGACGAAGTTCTCGTCGACCACGATCTGCTGCGAGTAGCCGCCGTGGGTAGCCTGGCCGTCCCGGCCGATGGCGTTGTAGGTCATGGTGTTGCCGTTGGCGCAGTACTGCTCCAGGCCGCGCAGGCAGTAGTCGCACTCGCGGCACGAGTCGACCATGCAGCCGACGCCGACGCGGTCGCCGACGGCGTGCCGGGTGACCTCGGAGCCGACCTCGACGACGACACCCGCGATCTCGTGGCCGGGGACCATCGGGAAGATGGCCTCGCCCCAGCCCTCGTTGACCTGGTGGATGTCGGAGTGGCAGATGCCCGCGTACTTGATGTCGATCAGGACGTCGTGCGCGCCGACGGCGCGACGCTCGATCGTGGTGCGCTCCAGCGGTGCCTTGGGTGCCGCAGCGGCGTAGGCAGCGACGGTGCTCATCAGGTTCTCCTCGTCTCGTCGTGTCACCGAGAACACTGCCCCGGTCGCCGGTCGCTACCCAGACACCTGGTTTTCGTACGTCCGCTGTGCCTACCACTGGCAGTAGCAGGCACGGTTCACGCAGGTCAGGGATACTCGGGGCATGACAGTGGACCCACGCACCGAGCTGAGCGAGTTCCTGCGCAGCCGCCGGGCGCGGCTGTCACCCGACGACGTGGGGCTGCCGCGGTTCGGCCGCGCCCGCCGCGTCCCCGGTCTGCGCCGCGAGGAGCTGGCCCAGCTGGCGGGTGTCTCGGTCGCGTACTACACGCGGCTGGAACAGGGCAACGGCCGCAACGTCTCGGCCGAGGTCTGGGACTCGATCGCCCGCGCCCTGCGGCTGTCCGACGCCGAGCACGCGCACCTGCGCAACCTCACGCGCAGCCGCACCGGCACGAAGAAGAAGGCGCAGCGCTCGCACGTGCGCCCGGCGTTGCAGCACCTGCTCGACAACGTCGGCGTGCCCGCGTACATCGGCGGCCGGCGTTCGGACGTCCTCGCCTGGAACCCGATGGCCGCGGCGTTGTTCGGCGACTGGTCCGAGCTGGAGCCGCGCGAGCGCAACTGGGGCCGGCTGATCTTCCTGCACCCCTCCTACCAGGAGCTGTTCGCCGACTGGCAGAGCAAGGCCGCCGACGTCGTCGCCTTCCTGCGGATGGACGCCGGGTGCTACGCCGACGACCCGGAGCTGGCCGCGCTGGTCGGCGAGCTGTCGTTGAAGAGCGCGCTGTTCCGCAAGCTGTGGGCCAAGCACGACGTGAAGGAGAAGTCCTTCGGCACCAAGGTGTTGCGGCACCCGCTGGTGGGCGAGATGACACTGGCGTACGAGACGCTGCGGATGCCCAGCGAGCCGGAGCTGTTCTTCACCACCTACCACGCGGAACCGGGTTCGGCGTCCGCGGAGGCGTTGCAGCTGCTCGCGAACTGGGGCCGGGACGCGACCAGGGCGGGCACGTCGGTGCACAACCACCAGTCGTGAAAAGGCTGCCGCGCACCGGAACCGTCGCCTGGCCGCAGGGCACCTGAGCCTCAGGCCGACAGCGCGGCCATCGCCCTGACCGCCTGCCGCCTGCTGACCAGGCGCGACAAGCTGACCAGGACCCGGTTCGCCCGCCCGACCGCGATGCTCGGCGGCGGGTTGCGCCGGTCCAGCGTCCGCAACGCCGTGCGCACCACCAGCTCCGGCCCGACCTTGCGCGCACCGCCCGAGGCCTGCTCGCCGGCGACGGCGAAGAACTCCGTCTCGGTCGCGCCGGGTGAGAGCGCGAGCACCCGCAGGCCGCTGCGCCGGTGCTCCTGCCACAGCGCCTCGGTGAAGCTCAGCACGAACGCCTTGGCCGCGCCGTAGACCGCCATCCGCGGCGTCGGGTGGTAGGCGGCCATGCTCGCGACGTTGACCAGCACCCCGCGCCCGGACGCCACCAGCTCGCCGAGGAACGTCCTGGACAGCTCGACCACCGCGGAGACGTCGAGCGCGATCTCGGTGCGCAGCCGTTCCACGTCCTCCTGCGCGAACGGCCCGTACGTGCCGAACCCGGCGTTGTTGACCAGCCCGGTCAGCGTGAGCCCGCGCGCCCGCAGCCCGGCGGCCAGCTCCGGCACGGCGTCCGGCTGGGTGAGGTCGCACGGCAGCACGGTGACCTCGACGCCCTTCAGCTCGGCGGCCAGTGCCTCCAGCCGCTCCGCCCGGCGCGCCACCAGCACCAGGTCAGCGCCCCTGCGGGCGAGCTCACGGGCGAACTCCGCACCGATCCCGGCACTGGCACCGGTGACGAGGACGCGAGCACCTCGGTAGTCGATTGTCACTTCTGGGCCTCCCTGGCATCGAGTGCCAAGCTAGCACCAGATGCCAGAAGTGCGCCACGGCACTAGGGTTGGCGGCATGTCAGAGCGCCTGTGGGACCGCACCCGCCGCCGCGTCCAGGAGGAGGTCGTGGACGCCGCGCTGGCGTTGTTCCTGGAGCAGGGCTTCGAGGAGACGACGGTCGACCAGGTGGTGGCGGCGACCGGGATCTCCCGGCGCTCCTTCTTCCGCTACTTCGGCTCGAAGGAGGACATCGTCTTCGGCGACCTCGCCGAGCAGGGGCCGGTGATCCTGGCTGCGCTGCGCGCGCGTCCCGACGACGAGCCGATCTGGGAGGCGCTGGCGCACGCGTTCGAGGTGATCGGCGAGCACACGAGCCCCGAACGCGGCGCCGCGATCGGGCGGCTGGTCGCGACCACCCCCGCGTTGCGCGCCGCCCACCTGGAGAAGCACCTGCGCTGGCAGGAGGCGCTGGCCCCGGAGGTCGAACGCCGCGTCGGCACCGGTGGCGCCCCGGCCGGCCTCGTCGGCGAGGCGATCGTGGCGACCCTGCTGGCGTGCCTCGACGCGGCCAGCACGGTGTGGCTGCGCCAGGGCGGCGGCGACCTCGGCGAGCTGCGCCGGCTCACCTGGCAGGCGCTCGACGCAGTCCGAAGTGGACGATGACCGGGCCTTCCACGTCGGCTTGACGCCCTCACCGGCCCGCACGGGCCGGACCGACCGTCCTCAGTGGAACGACCCTGGGTCCGACGTGCCGTGACGGCCTCGTCTCGGCACGTCCTCCAGACGGATTCGAGGCGCCGTTCGTACGTTTTCCACCGCACTGGGCTCTCGTACCCATTGGTCACCACCGACGCCTTGGGGGCTTCTCGCATGCCGAACGCAGCTTCAGTCGACGGGACGCAGCGCGACGGCGGGTGCCTGCCCGACCTGCTGCGCAAGCAGGTCGAGGAGCACCCCGACCGCACGGCCGTGGTGTTCGGCGACAGCAGCCTCAGCTACGGCGAGCTGTTCGAGCAGAGCTCCGCGTTGGCGACGCACCTGCGCAGACTGGGCATCACGGCCGACGACTGCGTGGGCATGTTCGTCGAACCGTCGCTGGACCTCGTGGTCGGCGCGTGGGGCATCCTCTGCAGCGGTGGCGCGTACCTCCCGCTGAGCCCCGAGTACCCGGAGGAACGCCTGCGGTACATGATCGAGGACTCGCGCACGAAAGTCGTGCTGACCCAGCCGGGGCTCAAGGCCCGCCTCGCGGAGCTCGCGCCGAGCGGCACCAGGATCGTCACGCTCGCCGACTGCGACGAGGCGTTCGACGACGGCTTCAGCCCCGCGCACGACAGCCTCGCCTACATCATCTACACCTCCGGCAGCACCGGTAAGCCCAAGGGCGTGATGATCGAGCACCGCAGCATCGTCAACCAGATGCTGTGGCTGCACGACGCGCACGGCATCGACGGCACGAAGCGCGTGGTGCAGAAGACGCCGATGAGCTTCGACGCCGCGCAGTGGGAGATCCTCGCACCGGCGGTCGGTAGCACGGTGGTGATGGGACAGCCGGGCATCTACCGCGACCCCGAGATGCTGATCGGCACGATCCGCGAGCACGACGTCACCACGCTGCAGTGCGTGCCGACGTTGCTGCAGGCGCTGATCGACACCGAGGAGCTCCACACCTGCACGAGCCTGCGGCAGATCTTCAGCGGCGGTGAGGCGTTGTCCCGCACGCTCGCGGTCAGCGCGACCGCCACCATGCCGGACACGCAGCTCGTCAACCTCTACGGGCCGACCGAGACGACGATCAACTCGTCGTCGTTCACCGTCGACCCGGCGCAGCTGGCGAACGCCCCCAAGTCCATCTCCATCGGAGCGCCGGCCGCGAACACCACCTACCTGGTGCTCGACGAGAACCGCGACATGGTGCCGCTGGGCGAGATCGGCGAGCTGCACATCGGCGGCCTCCAGGTCGCCCGCGGGTACCTGCACCAGCCGGAGCTGACCGCGGAGCGGTTCGTGGACGGCATGTTCCGCACCGGCGACCTGGTCACGCAGAACCCGGACGGCACCGTGCAGTTCGCCGGCCGCGCCGACAGCCAGGTGAAGCTGCGCGGCTACCGGGTGGAGCTCGACGAGATCCGGCTCGCGATCGAGACGCACGACTGGGTGCGCAACGCGGCGGTCATCGTGAAGTCCGACGAGCGCACCGGGTTCCAGAACCTGATCGCGTGCGTCGAGCTGAACCCCAAGGAAGCCGCGCTGATGGACCAGGGCAACTCCGGTGCCCACCACCAGTCGAAGTCCTCCCGGTTGCAGGTCCGCGCGCAGCTGTCAAACCCCGGCGTGCGCGACGACCTCGGCGGGCGCGAGGCGTTCGAGCTGCCCGGTGAGGAGGCGTCCTGCCTGCAGCGCAAGGTCGTGTTCTCGCGCAAGTCCTACCGGTTCTACGAGGGCGGCGCGGTCACCGCGGCCGACCTCGCCGCGTTGCTGGGCCGCCAGGTCGACGCGACCGGCTCGAAGGACCCGAAGTCCGTGCGGTTCGCGGAGCTGGGCGAGATCCTGCGCTACTTCGGCGCGCACTACAGCGACCAGCGGCTGCTGCCCAAGTACGGCTACGCCTCGCCGGGTTCGCTCTACGCGACCCAGATCTACCTGGAGCTGCACCACATCGCGGGCCTGCCGGCGGGGTTGTACTACTACCACCCGCTGCGCCACCAGCTCGTCCGGATCGCCCAGGTCGAGGAGCAGGAGCCGCAGGTCAAGCTGCACTTCATCGGGCGGAGGGCCGCCATCGAGGGCGTGTACCAGAACAACGTCCAGGAGGTCCTGGAGATCGAGACCGGCCACATGGTCGGCCTCTTCGAGGAGGTCCTGCCCGGCTACGGCCTCGACCTGCGGGCCGCCGCGCACACCCCCGAGACCAAGGACCTGCTCGACGTCGCCGACGAGGACCACTACCTCGGCACGTTCCAGCTGACCGCCCACACCGGCCCGCGCACCGACGACGCCGTCGACGTCTACGTCCAGACCCACCCCGGCAAGGTCGCGGACCTGCCCGCGGGCCAGTACCGCTACCGCGACGGCGAGTTCGAGCGCGTCTCGGACGAGCTGGTGCTGCGCAAGCACGTCATCGCCATCAACCAGGCCGTGTACGAGCGGGCCAGCTTCGGCGTCACGGTCGTCAGCCGCACCACCGAGCCGTGGCGCGAGTACGTCGACCTCGGCCGGACCATGCACCGGCTGTCCGCCAACGACGTCGACCTCGGTTTCATGTCGTCGGGCTACAGCTCCAAGTCCGGCAACGACCTGCCGTCGGCCAAGCGCATCAACGGCGTGCTGGCCGAGCTCGGTGAGGCGCCCGGCCCGTCGTACTTCTTCCTGGGCGGCAAGGTCTCCTACGCCCAGCGGCGCAGCCCCGGCATGAACGAGGACGTCGTGCACATGAAGGGACCGGCCGAGCTGATCCGCGACGACCTGGTCAACTTCCTGCCCGACTACATGATCCCGAACAAGGTCGTGGTGCTGGACGCGTTGCCGGTCACCGCGAACGGCAAGATCGACGTCAAGGCGCTGGAGAAGTCCGACAAGACCAACGCCGACGACAACGACCGCCCGTTCGTCGCCCCGCGCACCACGACCGAACGCCGCGTCAGCGAGCTGTGGAAGAAGCTCATGAAGCGCGAGACCGTGTCGACGCACGACGACTTCTTCGAGACCGGCGGCAACTCGCTGATCGCGGTCGGCCTGGTCAACCGGATCAACAAGGACTTCGGCACCTCGCTGCCGTTGCAGGTGCTGTTCGAGTCGCCGACGATCGAGCAGCTGTCCCGCCGGGTCGACGGCGTCCACGAGGGACCGATCTCCCGGCTCGTGCCGATGAGTTCCGGCGGCACCGGCGCACCGGTGTTCTGCTGGCCCGGTCTGGGCGGCTACCCGATGAACCTGCGCACGCTGGCGAGCAAGTCGGAGAAGACGTTCTACGGCGTGCAGGCGCACGGCATCAACGAGGGCGAGACGCCGTACCGCACCATCCGCGAGATGGCCGCCGCCGACGTCGAGGCGATCAAGAAGGTCCAGCCGGAGGGCCCGTACACGCTGTGGGGCTACTCGTTCGGCGCGCGGGTCGCGTTCGAGACGGCGCACCAGCTGGAGCAGGCCGGGCACGAGGTGCGCACCCTGTTCCTGATCGCGCCGGGCTCGCCGAAAGTCCGCGACGAACGCGACAGCAACGAGGCCGCGTACGACAACAGGGCGTTCGTGACGATCCTGTTCTCGGTGTTCGCGGGCAGCATCACCGACCCGCGGCTGCAGCGGTGCCTGGAGGTGGCGCGCGACGAGGAGAGCTTCGCCGGGTTCGTCAGCGCCGAGTTCCGCGACCTCGACCCCGAGCTGGTGCGGCGGATCATCCGGATCGTCACCGAGACGTTCTCCTTCAAGTACACCTTCAGCGAGCTCGCCGAACGCACGATCACCGCGCCCATCACCATCTTCAAGGCGCGGGGCGACGACTACTCGTTCATCGAGGGCAGCGAAGGTTTCTCTGCAGTGCCCCCCGTCATCGTCGACCTGGAGGCGGACCACTACAGCCTGCTGCGCGAGCCCGACATCGACGAGCTGATGACCGCCATCGGCCAGTCGCAGGTGCGCCGGCAGGTCGAGCTGCACGCCGCCGCGCACGTGCCGGTGCTGCTCACCGACGAGCAGATGTCCGAGCTGATCGAGGCCGTGACCAAGGCGGTCACGCTGGCGATCGGAGGTAGTTCGTGAGCATTCCCCTGGTGTACAGCGAGGAAGTGGCCGAGGCGATCACCGCCGGACAGCCCGTGGTGGCGTTGGAGTCCAACGTCATCACGCACGGCCTGGACTACCCGGACAACGCCGAGACCGCCCGCAGCGTGCAGGACGCCGTGCGCGCGGGTGGCTCGGTGCCCGCGACGATCGGCATCGACGGCGGCCGCATCCTCGTCGGCATGACCGACACCGACATCGAGCGGTTCGCGTCCACACCGAAGATCCCGAAGGTCAGCAGCCGGGACCTGCCGATCGTGCTGGCCCGCGGCGGCATGGGCGCCACGACCGTCGCGTCGTCGGTGATCGCCGCCGAGCTCGCCGGGCTGAAGTTCTTCTCCTCCGCGGGGATCGGCGGTGTGCACCGCGGCGCCGAGCGGACGATGGACGTGTCGTCGGACCTGATCCAGTTCACCCGCTCGAAGGTCGCCGTGGTGTGCGCGGGCGCGAAGAACATCCTGGACCTCGGGCTCACCCTGGAGTTCCTGGAGACGCACTGCGTGCCGGTCGTGTCCTACCGCTCCGACGACTTCCCGGCGTTCTACTGCACCTCCAGCGGGTTCCGCAGCCCGCACCGGATCGACGACCCCGCGGTGCTGGCGCGCGCGGTCGAGAACCACTGGTGGCTCGGCGGCCCCGGCTCGTTCCTCGTCACCACACCAACGAAACCGGGGGACGCGATCGACGGCGGTGAGGTCGAGTCGGTGATCGCCGAGGCGGTCGAGCGCGCCGAACGCGAGGGCGTGACCGGACAGGCGATCACGAAGTACCTGATGAAGGCCGTCGAACGCGCCACGGAAGGCCGTTCCGCCAAGGCGAACACCGCGGTGCTGGTCAGCACCGCCGAGGTCGCCGGCGAGCTGGCCGCCGCCCACGCGAGGGAGTTCAGCCGATGAGCCGCCGCTGCGTGGTGTTCGACCTCGACGGCACGCTGGTCGACACCCCGACCGGGATCGTCACGACGTTCGCCGCCGTGTTCGCCCAGCTCGGACTGCCCACTGCGGACTCGGGCGCGATCCGGTCCACGATCGGGCTGCCGCTGCCGGCGGCGTTCGCGAAGCTGCTGGGCGTCGCGGCCGACGACCCGGTGGCCGCCGACTGCGTGGAGCTCTACCAGTCGACGTTCCGCCGGATCGTGCTGCCGATGGCCACCCGGCTCGTGTTCCCCGGCGTGCACGACGGGCTGGAGGAGCTGGCGGACGGCGGTGTCCTGCTCGCCGTGGCCACCAGCAAGTTCATCGCCAACGCCGAGGCGCTGCTCACCGCGGCCGGGCTGCGCGAGCACTTCGCCGTCGTCGTCGGCGCGGACCAGGTGCCCGCGCCGAAGCCCGACCCCGCCTCCGGGTTCGTGGTGCTCGACGCGCTCGACGTGGCCGCGGCGAACGCGGTGATGGTCGGCGACACCACCCACGACGTGCTGATGGCGCACGCCGCCGGGATGGCGTCGATCGGCGTGACCTACGGCGTGCACAGCGTCGAACAACTGCTCAGCGCCAACCCCACCTGGCTCGTCGACTCGTTCGCCGGGGTCGTGGCCGCTGCCAAGGAGTGCCCGTGATCTCCATCGAGGCCTACCTCGAGAAGAACGTCCACCTGTTGCCGCAGACCAACCAGCTGCGCGCGATGCACACGATCGTCCGCGACCGCGAGGTGTCGCGCGAGGAGTTCGTCTTCTACACCGAACGCATCATCCGGCTGCTCGTGGAGGCCGGGCTCGACCTGCTGCCGTTCACACCGCGCGACGTCACCACCCCGGTCGGCGCGACCTACCACGGGTTGCGGTTCGCGGAGGACCTCGTCGGCGTCCCGATCGTGCGGGCGGGCGAGAGCATGGAGGCCGGGCTGCGGGCGGTGGTCAGGGGCGTGCGGATCGGCAAGATCCTCATCCAGCGCGACAAGGTGACCAAGCTGCCGAAGCTGTACTACTCGGCGCTGCCGGAGGACATCGCGTCCCGCCAGGTGCTGCTGCTCGACCCGATGCTCGCGACCGGTGGCACCGCGCTGGCCGCGGTTCAAGTGCTGCTCGACCACGGGGTGCTAGAAGAGAACATCGTGTTCGTCACCTTCATCACGGTGCCCGAGGGCATCGAGGCGGTGTGCTCGCGCTACCCGCGGGTGCGGATCGTGACGTCCGCGATCGAGGAACGGCTCAACGAGAACGCCTACATGCTGCCCGGCATCGGTGACTTCGGGGATCGGTTCTTCGGCACCGACAAGTGACGGGGGCAGTGCCATGAAGGGCAACCGACTGCTGGCGGACTCGGCGACCACCGCGCTGGCACCGATGATCTGGGGCAGCACCTACCTCGTCACCACCCAGCTGCTGCCACCGGACCGGCCGCTGCTGGCCGCGGTGGTGCGCGCGTTGCCGGCGGGGCTGATCCTGTTGCTGTTCGGGCGCATCCTGCCCACCGGCATCTGGTGGTGGCGCGCGCTCGTGCTGGGCACGCTGAACATCGGCGCGTTCTTCTTCCTGCTCTTCGTCGCCGCCTACCGGCTGCCCGGCGGGGTCGCGGCGCTCGTCGGCTCGGTGCAGCCGATGGTCGTGCTGGTGCTCGCCGCGCTGCTGCTGGGCGACCGCGTCCGGCTCCCCCACCTGCTGGCGTGCCTGGCCGCTTCGGCGGGGGTGGCGCTGCTCGTGCTGAAGGCGACGGCGCAGCTGGACGTCGTCGGCGTGCTGGCGGCGCTGGGCGGCGCGGTCTGCATGGCGTCGGGCATCGTGCTGACCAAGCGGTGGCAGCGGCCGGCCGAGGTCAACGTGCTGCTGTTCACCGGCTGGCAGCTCACCGCGGGCGGGATCGTGCTGCTGCCGGCCCTGTTCCTGCTGGAGGGCCTGCCGAGCACGATCAACGGCACCAACGCGCTCGGCTTCGGCTACCTGATCGTGCTCGGGTCGCTCTTCGCCTACTCGGTCTGGTTCCGCGGCACCGACCGGGTGCCGGCGATCGGGCTGTCGTTCCTGGGGTTCTTCAGCCCGCTCGTCGCCACCCTGCTGGGGCTGGTGTTCCTCGGTCAGACGCTGTCGCTGCTCCAGCTCATCGGCGCGCTGGTGCTGATCGGCTCGATCGTCCTGGTCCAGCTCACCCCGGCACGACCGGTGGCCGTGCCGGAGCGCGAGCGTCAGCGCGTGACGTCGTAGACCAGCTTCTGGATGCCGTTGGAGTAGGACTCGCTCTCGACCAGCGTCAGCAGCTGCTTGTCCTTGTCGGTCTCGCTGAACAGCCGCTTGCCCGCGCCGAGCAGCACCGGGAACACCAGCAGGTGGTAGCGGTCGATCAGGCCGGCGTCGGACAGGCTGCGGTTCAGCGTCGCGCTGCCGTGGATCGAGATCGGGCCGCCGTCGGTCTCCTTGAGCGCGGCCACGTCGTCGAGGGAGCGCAGGATCGTGATGTCGCCCCAGTTGCCGACGAGCTGGTCCTCCTCCAACGTGCTGGAGACGACGTACTTCGGCATCGCGTTGTACCGCGGGAAGTAGTCGAGCGCCGGCCACACCGGGGAGAACGCCTCGTAGCTGACCCGGCCCATCATCATGGCCGCGGCCTCCTCCTGCTCACGTCCCTTGATCTCGTAGGCGGCCTCGTCGAACGCGATGTCCTTGAAGGTCCAGCCGGAGCTGCGGTGGCCCGGCTCGCCGCCGGGGGCCTCGACGACGCCGTCGAGCGAGACGAACGCGGTGGCGATCAGGGTGCGCATCGATCTTCTCCTCAGGTGCTCCGGTGTGCTCTCACCAGCACGTCGATCGGGAGCGGCCGCGATCGACACGCGCATCCTGCCTGATTTCCCCGTGAACGACCGGTCAGGAATCGAGAAGCGCGGACCGCACCCGTGCTCATACCGTTGACCTCGACAAACACCCGACTGGGAGGTTCGAGATGAGCAAGCGGATGCGCCGGTTCCACCGCGTCGTGAGCATGGTCTTCATGGTCACGGTCGTCTTCACGGCGGTCGCGCTGACGGTGGACAGCTCGGTGGTGTGGGTGTCGTACGTGCCGCTGCTGCCGTTGTTCGTGCTGATGGCCACCGGCGTCACCATGTGGTTCCGCCCGCGCCGCCGAGCCGCACAGGCCCAGGTCTAGCCGTTCGGCGTGCAGGGCAACCCGGTTGATCCCGACGGGCCGAACGGTGGCAGCGATACCCTGCCCGTCATGGGGGAGACCGAGGACGGGTGCCGGTGCGTCGACAGGACCCGGCAGCTCGTGCGCTTCCACCCGGACCGCCAGAACCCGGCGTCACCGGGCTGGCTGCACCTGCTGGAGGTGGTCGAGGAGGCCGCGGCAGACGGGCGCGCGTTGTTCCGGCCGTTGCGCGAGCTGAGTCCCGTGGAGCAGCACCAGATCATCACCCTGCCACCCACGATCGCGAAGCTGACGGCGGTCGAGGTGCTGGACCTGCGCGGGTCGAACCTGGTCCGCGTGCCGCCGGAGATCGGTGCCATGACGAGCCTGCGGCGGTTCGACCCGCACACCTCGCACCGGCTGCACTGGTTCCCGTACGAGCTGACCCGCTGCCGGAACCTCGCCGAGAGCCGGGTCAGCGCGGACGCGCTCTACGCCGGCCACGTGTTCCCGGTGCTGGTGCCGCCCACGACCGACCTCTCCCGCCTCGACCCCGGCACGCACGGCACCGAGCACGTCCGCGCGTGCAGCGTGTGCGACGGCCCCGTGACCGAGCTGCACCAGCGCTGGGTCGTGCGACACGTCGCCGAGGCCCTGGTGCCACTGCTGGCGAACACCTGCTCGCCCGCCTGCGCAGCCAAAACCTCCCCCTAGCCCCTCCCTTGCTGCCCAGGCAGATGCCAGGAGAGGGCTGGTCAGAGCAGGTCGGGGGCCTCCAGCAGGGCTGAGTGGCCGCCGGGGAACTCGGTGCGGGTGAACACGCCCGTGGTCACCTCGGCCCACGCGGCGACACCGGCCGGGGACGTCAGCGGGTCCTCCTCGCCGTGCGCGGCGAAGACCGGGCACCGCAGCACCGGGTGGTCCGACGGCCGGAACTCGCCCAGCAGCGTCATGTCCCGCGCCGCGGTCTCCACCACGACGTCGCGCCACTCCCCCGCGACGAGCCCCGGCGCCACCCGCTCCAGGTACGCCTCGGTGTCCGAAATGGACTCCGGTGCCACGGAATGCCGGGACGGCGCAACGGCTCCGAGCACCACCAGCCGTTCGACGGCGACACCGGACGTCTCCAGCACCCCGGCGACCGCATAGGCCACGTAGGCGCCGAAGCTGTGCCCGACGAGCACCGGCCGTTGTCCGGTCACCTGCTCCGCGCACGCCTCGACCAGCGCGCCGAACGACGCCGCCGGCGCGCTGCGCCCGAACCGCCCCGGGTACTTCACCAGCGTCCCCGAGCGCAGCAACGCCCGGCAGTCGCTGCCGTAGGACCCGGCACCGGGGAAGACGAACACCTCAGACCCGCAACCCGAGCTCATCCACCACCATCGCGATGCTGATCGCACTCAACCGGAAGTCGAACTTGTCCGTGCCCGGCGCGACGGTCAGGGACCCCGGCGCCAGCACCCCGCTGGCCACCACGAGCTCCTCCCACCGCGCCCACGTCACCGGGTCCACGACGGAGTCCAGGTCGTAGGCGGTGAACCCGTGCTTGCCCCGGTTCAGCACCGAGTCCGGCACGATCCCGCGGTAGGCCGACCGCAGGCACGCCTTGCCCTCGAAGTCCGCCACCTTCTCCGCGTCCGGGACCCGCAACGCCGCCGCCACCACGCCGTTGCCCAGGAACGGGTACCGCCCCTCGACCGAGTTCCGCATGACCATCGCGTCACCGTGGTCGCCGAGCAGGTGCCCGGACAGCTGCACGTGCACGTCCGCGACCGACCGCAGCTGCATGGGCGAGAGCGAGCGCACCTCGTCGTCGCTGAACGGGATCAGCCGCGAGCGCCAGAACTCCGCGCCCCGCAGGGCTTCCTGGACCTCCGGCGCGAGGAACACCGTGCGGCGCGAGGACACCTTGTCCCAGTTCACCTCCCACGCGAAGTCGGCCCTGCCCCAGGCCTGCTCGTTCTCGTCACGACCGGGCCGACGGCCGCGGCCCGCGCTGTCGAACGCGTAGGAGTCGTAGCCGAAGAACAGCTCGTCGGCGCCCTCACCGGACACCACGCCCTTGATCCCGGCGGACCGGACCGCGTCGGCGAGCATCATCGCGGCGACGTTGTAGGTCTCCCGCTGCGGGAAGCAGCAGTGCCGCACCATCTTCTCGAACGACGCGGTGATGTCGGAGACCCCGCACCGGATCTGCTCGTGCTTGGTGTCGGCGAGGGCGGCGACCTCGCGCTGGAACCGGCCCTCGTCGAGCGACGGGTCGTCGAACACCACCGAGAACGTCCTCATCGGACGGTCCACGAGCGACGCCGCCTCCAGCACGATCGCCGTGGAGTCGAAGCCACCGCTGAGGTACGCGCCGATCTCCACGTCCGCGTGCAGCCGCGCCGACACCGACTCGCGCAGTGCCGACCGCAGCTCCTCCGCGGGCACCGGGTCCTCGGTGAAGTCGCCGTAACGCCAGTACCGCACGGTCTCCACGCCGTCGGCCGAGATCCGGACGGCACATCCCGGCGGCACCGCGGACACACCGTGCACCAGCGTCCTGGGCGCGACGACGTTGCCGAGCGAGAAGTACTGGTCCACCGCGGTCACGTCGACCCGCCACGCCTGCCCCGCGCACTGCACCAGCGCCTTGAGCTCGGAGCAGAAGTGCACGGACGAGCCCACCGCCGTGTAGTACAGCGGGCAGACGCCGAACCGGTCGCGCGCCAGGTACAGCGCGTTCTCCGCCCGGTCGAACACCACCGACGCGAACTGCCCGTCGACCTCCGCCAGCCCCGCGATGCCGTGTGCCGCGACGAGGTCGGGGATCACGGCGACGTCCACGCCGTTGGCCGGGTCGGTGCCCAGCCGCGCCTTCAGCGCACGGGCGTTGTAGATCTCGCCGTTCGTCATCGCCACGAACCGGCCGCCGCGGTCCTCCGCCGGCTGCCAGCCGTCGACCAGTCCGGTCATGCCGAGCCGGCCCAGCTTCACCGCCAGCGTCGGCGTGTTCAGCGAGTACGTCTCGTCCGGGCCGCGGTGCACGAGCCGGGTGTGCATGGCCGCGGCGACACCGCGGTCGACCTGGCCGTCGGGCGCGAACGTCCCGCACACGCCGCACATCAGGCGCTCCGCTCGCGCAGCGCGGTGGTGAGCGACTTCAGGTTCTCGGCGCGCAGCACGTCCCGCACGCCCGCGTCCATCCAGCCGAGCCTGCGCAGCTCGTTCACCAGCACCACGGTCGAGGCCGAGTCGCCGCCGATGTCGAAGAAGTTGTCGTCCAGGGAGGCGTCGGAGACACCGGTGAGCTGCCGGGCCAGTGCGAGCACCCGGTCCTCCGGCAGATCGGTCACCGCCGCCGCCGTCGTCGTGCGCGCGGCCCGCAGGGCGTCCCGGTCGACCTTCCCGTTGGGCGTGTACGGCATCTGTTCGATGCGCGTGACCACCGACGGCACCTTGTAGGGGTCGAGCACCGCTTCCAGATGGGCGCGCACGGCCCGTTCGTCGACCGTGCCGACGAAGTAGCAGACCAAGGCGTCCGCGATCTCGGAACCGTCGTGCGACTCGGCCATCACGACCGCCTCGACCACGCCCGCCAACCGGCAGGCGGCGCTCTCGATCTCACCGGGGTCGAGCCGGTAGCCGCGGACCTTCAGCTGCCGGTCGGCGCGTTCGACGAAGTACAGCCGCCCGTCGCGTTCCTCGACCACGTCACCGGTCCGGTAGGCGCCCTCGAAGCGCTGCACGCCGTCGGCGGTCAGGTACCCGATCGCCACGCTGCGCCCGATGATCACCAGCTCGCCGCGGGAGGCCGGGTCGCCGGGGCGCGGCACGACCTCGTACCCGCAGTCGCCGACGACCTCGCCCAGCGGCACGGTCTCCGTGTGCAGCGCCGGGTCGAGCACGTCGCTCAGCAGGTTGCAGACGGTGGTCTCGGTCAGCCCGTAGGCGTTGTGGAACGCCGCCACCGCCGACCACTTGCCGACCAGCGCCGGACGGCACGCGCCACCGCCGTTCACCACGTGCCGCAACGACATCGAGCCGGTCGGCTCGGTCGCGGTCAGCGCGAACGGCGTGGTCTTCAGGTGCGTGATCCGCAGGTCCTCCAGCGTGGCCTGCAGCACCGGGCCCGGCGCCAGCCGCGACTCGTCCACCACGACCAGGCAGGCACCCGAGGTGAGGGTCCAGAGGATCTCGGTGACGCAGCCGTCGAACGTGAGCCGCGCGAACTGCAACGTCCGGCAGTCCGGTGTCAGCTCCAGCCGCCGCACGTGGTCGGCGATCATCCGCGCCAGCGGGTCCACCGCGACCAGCACGCACTTCGGCTCACCGGTCGAGCCGGAGGTGTGGATCGCGTAGGCGGCCCCGGTCTGCCCGACCGCCCGCTTCTCGCCGGGCACCTCGACGAGCTCACCGCCGCGGGCGAGCCACGCGACGCCGAGCGCGGCGACCTTCTCCGCGTTCGACGTGCTGTCGCGCGGGTCCAGCACCACGAACGGCCGGCCGGAGGTCAGCGCACCGGCCAGCGCGACGATCGTCGCGGCACCGCGCGCGGCCTCGACCCCGACGAACTCGCCGGGAGCGGTGCACGCTTCGAGCTGCCCCGCGAACGCCGCGACGCGGTCGCCGAGCTCGCGGTAGGTGATCGTCTCGGCCGCCGTCTCGACGGCGGCGCGATCGGCGTGCTCGACGAAGGCACGCCGGATCGCGTCCACGATGGAAAGCTGCTCAACCAACACGCCTGTCGCCCCTTCACGGTGCCTGTTTGACGGTGTGCACGAGCGTTCCGACCCCCTCGACCACCGCGCGGACGGAGTCGCCCGCGGAGATCACGGCGGCACCCGGAGTTCCCGTGCAGATGACCGTGCCGGGTGCGATCGTGCGGCCGGCGGTGAAGTACTCCACCAAATAGCCGAGGTCGTAGAGCATGTCGGAAACAGGTGCCGAAGACATGACTTCCCCGTTTCGCACGGTCGACACCTGAATTGTCGCGAAGTCGGCGATCTCGTCCACCGTGACGAGTTGCGGACCGACGCTGCAGAACGTGTCGAACCCCTTCGCCCACGGGATGTACCGCGGATTCTCCCGGATCACGTCCTCCGCGGTCATGTCGAGAACCGCGGTGACGCCGACGACGACGGAAAGCCATTCGTCGCGCCGCACGTTCTTGCACTCCGTGCCGATCACGAGACCCAGCTCGGCCTCGGCGGTGACGCGTTCGCTCTGCCTCGGCAGCTCGATCACACCGCCGTTGCCGATCAGCGCGTTGTCCGGGCGCAGGTAGGAGCCCGGACCGGACTTGGGCTGCTCGGTCAGCAGGTCCTGGGAGTGCTTGCGGTAGTTGAGCCCGGCGCCCCACACGGGGCCCTGCGCGATCGTGGCCGCGTCGCCCAGGTCGAGCTCGACTGCCTGGTCGGCGAGGGCTGCGACCTGCGCTTCGAGCTCCGGCCGGTGGTCGGGGACGAGCAGGTCGACCAGGCGCACCGGCTCCTCGTAGCCGGGGATGAGCGACAACGGCACCCAGCGCCCGTCGGGCAGGCCCGCGTGGACCTCGTGGCTGATGCCCGTGCTGAACCGCGCCAGCTTCACGGCGTCTCCCCCTCAGGCCCGAGCGCCGACGGTCGCGGGCGCGGACAACAGCTCGGCGGCGGCCCTGATGTCGGCGCCGTCGATGCTGCGGGTGGCCAGGCCGGCGGCCTTCTCCATCACCGACGCCGGGTCCAGCCGGTGCTGCTCGCACAGGTCCTCGACCAGCTGGTAGTAGTTCGAGTGCACGCCCAGCACACCGCCCAGGACCTGCATGTTCCGGTTGTCCGGCAGCACGTCGAGGTGCTCGCGGCAGAACTCGGCCATCCGGGACAGCTCGCGGTAGTCGTAGCGGTCGTCGCCCTTGACCTTGAGGATGCCGGCGAGCGACTCGGTCTCGGCGTTGCCGGAGCCGCGGCCGAAGCCGTGCAGGGTGCCGTCGACGATCGACGCGCCGGCCGTGAGCGCCGCGATGCTGTTGGCGTTGGCGAGGCCCAGGTTGTTGTGGCCGTGGAACCCGACGACGGGGAACGACCGCTGCACGACGGTGACGTAGCGGTGGACGTCGCTGGGCAGCATCGAGCCGTAGGAGTCGACGACGTAGACGCCCGCGACCTCCCGCGGCACGGCCTTGAGCAGGTCCGGCAGGGCCTCGTAGGGCGTGGAGCTGGACTTCATCAGGTTGAGGTAGACCTGCCCGCAGATCTCGGTGGCCCGGCGCAGGTAGTCGAGGTTGGCCGCGACCTTCTCGGCCTCCATGCCGACGCGCACGAAGCTCATGCCCGCCGCGACCAGCTCGGACATGGTCTCCAGGCGGCTGAACGACGGCTGCGCGAACACGCCCCACGTCGATGACCGCAGGTGGGTGCCCGCCAGCTCGCACCAGCGGCGCAGCGAGATGCTGCCCGGCCGGTTGCCCGCCCGTTCCGCCTCGTACCCGACCCCGTGCGCGATCTCGATCTTCTGGATCGGGGTCGCGTCCAGCCGGCACATCAGTTCGACGACGAAATTCTCGTCGAACTGGAAATCGACGGCGTAGGAGCCGTCCCGCAACGTCGTGTCGAGAATTTCACTGGTCAACGGCAGCAGCAGTGGGTCGTATTCGGCAGTCATATCCATTCCCATAATCAGGTCGGGTGGTGACAAATGCCTAGCACGCGTTATCGCGAGGCCGCAACAAATAGCGCTCGTTCCACACCTCTTCCGGTCCTGCCGGTTGTCCTGTCGGCAGGACGCCGGTTGCACGTACCCCGGCGCACTGATATTCAATCCAACAACTCGCCGATTTCATGTTTGGAGTGGAACCCATGGATCTCGGACTGACCGGGCGCACCGCACTCGTGTGTTCGTCGACCGGCGGAATCGGTGAGGCGGTGGCCCGTGCGCTCGCCGCGGAGGGGGCCGGCGTGGTGGTCTGCGGCCGCCGCGGCGACCGGGCGCGGGAGGTCGCCGCGTCGTTGCCCAGCGCGGTGGGCGTGGAGGTGGACCTGACGGCACCGGACGGCCCTGCCGCGCTGGTCGCCGCGACGACCGAGCGGTTCGGGCCACCGGACGTGCTGGTGCTCAACGGTCCCGGGCCGCGCCAGGGCCCTGCGCACGGGGTGGACGTGGCCGACGCCGACGGCGCGCTGGACGCCCTGCTGCGCCCGCACCTGCGGCTCGTCGCGCTGTGCCTGCCCGCGATGCGGGACCGCGGCTGGGGCCGGATCCTCGCGGTCGGCTCCAGCGGGGTCGCCGCGCCGCTCGCGAACATGGCGCTGTCGAACCTCGGCCGGGCCGCGCTCGCCGGGTACCTCAAGACGCTCGCCGGCGAGGTGGCCGCGGCCGGCGTCACCGTGAACATGCTGCTGCCCGGCCGCATCGAGACCGACCGGCTCGCCGCGGTCGACGCCGCGAACGCCGAGCGGTCCGGCCGCACCGTCGCCGAGGTCACCCGTGCCTCCCTCGCCACGATCCCGGCCGGCCGCTACGGGCGCCCGGAGGAGTTCGCCGCCGCGGCCGCGTTCCTGTGCGGTGAGCCGGCGTCCTACATCACCGGCACGGCGCTGCGCTGCGACGGCGGACTCGTCCGCAACCTGTGACAGCCGCCGGCGCCGGGCCGTCGCTCAGGAGACGACCCGCAGCCCCTGCCCCGAGCTCAGCGTGCGCTCGGCGGCCCGGTCGAGGTTCGTCACCAGCCACTGCTCGAAGTCCTGCCCGACCACGTCCGCCGCCTGCCGCCAGGTCTCGATCCGGTCCTGCGGCAGGCTGATGCGCGAGTCGGCCGAAACCTCATTTCCGGAGTCTTTTTCGCCGCGAATGGCGGAACGCAGCTGCCGGGTGGTCCAAGAATTCATCTCCGCTTGGCTGAGCAGGTATTCCTGGACATCAGCCGGCAGGGAGGCGACTTCCGCGTGGTGTTGAAAGGTCAACGCCGGACGCCGCCGGTGCAAATCGAACCGACCGGCCACCCAGGCGTAGTTGCGCAACGTCTGATAACTCAGACCGACCGCCCGCACCGCGTGCTGGTAGCGCTCGGAGTAGTGTTCTTTGCCGAACACGAGCCAGTCCCCCAGCGACCACGCCGAGGAGTCCACGAGCTCGGCCAGCCTGCGACCTGCCCGCTCCCACTCGTCGAAGCTCAACGCCGTGGGGATGCGCAGCCCGACCCGTGTCATCATCACCTGGTCATCGCTTCGACCTGCACGGTTGGCCGCAGCCCTGCGCCCTCGGACGTCTCCAGAGCCCATGACGTGTCCCCCTCCTCGTCACTTCCGCCGACCTCGTTGTCAACGCGCACCGACCACCGCCGCGGCCGTGCGGACCATGAAGGCGAACCGGACCGTTGACCGGTCAACCCGTAAATACAACTGCAGTAACGCGGCCGTGGCAGCCCGTCCGAATAGGCGAAACAATCCGACGAACTCCGCCCCAGCAGTCGTCAAAGCTCTTGGATCCGAGAGTAGAGGCTGCGCAGAACACTGACAAGGAAGCTCCGCCGGTGGTCAGAGGGCAAATTCCGCGTGGAGCGTCCGCATTCTTCAGGCCACTGATCGACGGGGCAACTCCAGCTTCAGTGAGCCGAAAAGGCTCTACTGTGGACGGCTTCCCACGAGCGGCTTCACCCCGGTCGTGCGGGGCCGAACCTCCCCTGTGGAGGGCGTCGGGCACCGTTCCGCTGTGTCAACTGGCAACGCGGCCACCCGACGCCAGGCCGTGGTGACGGCACCGCGGTCTGCACCACGGTGGGTGGTATGGACCGCACACCTGCACGTCGCCGGAACCGGCGTCCGTTACTGCTGGTCACCGCGTTGCTCTCGGTCGGCGGACTCGTCGCCGGCACCACCGGCGTGAGCGCTGCTCCGCCCGACGAACCCCTGCACCACTGGCAGTTCGACCACTGGCCGCAGCAGCAGCCGTGGCAGCAGTCGCGCGACGCCGCGAGAGTGGCCGCGCACGCCGGACTGCCCGGCCCGATCGACCCGCAGAACTGGGTCAACCCCGACCACATGACGTGGGAGGGGGACTACCGCAAGATCCCCGGCACCACCTGGGCCGACCCCTCGAAGCGGGGGTCGGTGCGCACGTTCAAGGGTGCCCTGGTGCTGCTGGACTACCCGAACCAGCCGTTCGTCGTGACGCAGCCCGAGCACTCCACGGTGTTCGGCAACCCCAGCGCGGAGGCCAGCGGCGTGCCGCGCGAGCAGGTCGCGCAGTTCTACCAGGACTTCCTCAACAAGCCGAACGGCCTCAACCGGGGCCACACCGTGCACGAGTACTGGATGGAGACCTCCGGCGGGCGCTACGGCGTCGACCTGAAGGCGTTCGGCCCGTACACGATGCCGGGCAAGGACCACGAGTACGCCATGGAGTTCCAGGGCGGCACCGGCTGCCCGGCCGGCGACACGTGCACCCGCGACATCCGCACCGACGGCCGTGCCGCGTGGGTGGCCGACGTCGGCGCGGAGGTGCCGGCGGGCTACGACTTCACCTACTACCTGTCGGCGGGCCAGGACGAGTCGGGCACCTGGCAGGAGTTCGGGATGATGAAGTTCCGCACCAGGGAGGACGTCACCGACGACTTCGGCCCGCCGGACCCCGCGCTGCCGAACTGGTCGCGCACCCGGTACGTGGACTGGACCTCGTGGGCGGCGGGCTCGTCGATCTGGCCGAACGCGGGCGGCGGCTCGTCGACCCAGGCCGAGAGCTCCGGCCAGGGCGTCTACGCGCACGAACTGAGCCACCTCCTCGGCATCGGCGACAACTACAGCAACCCCTACGGCAGCCCGCCGCGGCGTGACTACTCCGGCCCGTGGGACATGCTGTCGCGCGGCTCGTTCAATGGCCCCGGCGGCCCGCACTCGCGGTGGACCATCCCGGCCACCGGCGGTGCGTCGCTGGGCGCGCAGCAGACCCTGCGCAACAAGATCAAGCTCGGCATCGTCGACGAGCAGAACGTCCTGCGGCTGTCGCGGGAGGCGCTGGCCGGCTCCGGCACGGTCATCGCGAAGGTCACCGCCCGTTCCGTGCAGCCCGGCGCGACCGGCCTCACCGGCGTGAACATCGCGATGAACGCCGACCGGTCGCCGACCTGCACCGTGTCGGCGAACCCGTTCTGCGACGGCGGCGGCTACAACAACTACACGCTGGAAGTCGTCGACCGCATGGGCGCCGACTCGTTCACCCCTGACTCCGGTGTGCTGCTCGCGAAGACCAAGAACGCCGACGCCGCACCGTTCACGTGGGTCGTCGACGCCAACCCGCAGGACATCGGCATGACCGACTACGTCCTGCCGGACGGCACGAAGGTCCCCATCACCGTCGGCGACTACCGGCAGCTGTCGGACGCGTTGTTCCACGCGGGCACCAATTCCGGCAGCGAGTTCGAGTACGTGGACCAGGCCAACCGCCTGCACTTCTACGTCCTCGACGTGCAGCGCGACGCCGCGGGCGTGCTGTCCTACACCGTCGCCGTCCGCTCGCTGGACGGCACCGGCCCGCAGCAGCGCGGCGTGCGCGTGACGCCCACGGCGGCCCGCACGGGCTCGGACGGCGTGGCCACGTGCCGGTTCCCGTTGACCAACACCGGTCGCGCGGCCGCGGCGGGCGGCCACCCCGAGGACGTCACCCAGTACCTCGGCGGTGACGTCTACCGCGTGTCCGCCACGGTCGCGGACACCGGCTGGACCGTGTCGCTGCCGAACGCGCTCGCGACCGCGAAGTTCGGCGGCCGCGTGGACGTGCCGGTGCACGCCAAGCGCGACGGCGGCCCGATCACGTCCAAGGTGACGCTCAAGGCCACGTCCGAGAGCAACCCGGCCAGGACCGCGACCGCCACCTGCACGGTGGTCGGCCGCTAGCCGCACGACCCGTTCGTCACCGACGTATTCTGTTGTCGGTGACGAACGGGAGGCTGCGATGACGGTGACCGGGGTGCTCGACAGGCTGGCCGCACTGGAGGACCCGAAAGCCCGTGCCGTGAACGAGAAGCACGGCGACGACCACGGCGTGAACCTCGGCAGGCTCCGCGCTCTGGCCAAGGAGCTCAAGACCCAGCAGGACCTCGCCGTGCAGCTGTGGGCCACCGGCGACACGGCGGCGCGCCTGCTGGCGTTGCTGATCTGCCGCCCCAAGGCGTTCTCACGCGCCGAGCTCGACACGATGCTGCGCGAGGCGCGCAAGCCCAAGGTGCACGACTGGCTCGTGAACTACGTCGTCAAGAAGAGCGCTCACGCCGAAGACCTGCGCGTGACGTGGATCGACGACCCCGACCCGGTGGTGGCGAGCGCCGGCTGGGCGTTGACCGTCGACCGGGTGGCGAAGAAACCGGAGGGCCTCGACCTCGACGGGCTGCTGGACGTCGTCGAGGAGGAGCTGCGCGACGCCCCGGACCGGTTGCAGTGGGCGATGAACCACTGCCTGGCGCAGATCGGCATCGAGCACCCGGCGCTGCGGCAGCGGGCGATCGACATCGGCGAACGGCTGCAGGTGCTCAAGGACTACCCGACACCACCGAACTGCACGTCGCCGTTCGCACCGGTCTGGATCACCGAGGTGGTGCGCCGCCGGAACGCCTGAGCGACGCGGCAAGGGGAGCACCCGCGACGGGCACTCCCCTTGCACAGCGCCGGACCAGGTCGACGTCCCCCCTGCCGGACGTCAGCTGTCCGGCAGCTCAGTCACCGTGCGGGTTCTGCACGGAGACGTGGACGTGGTCGTAGTGACCGCCGGTGACACCGCTGCCCGCGGTGTAGTCGCGCCAGCCCTCGGACGAGCGGGCGACGCTCCAGATCTTGCCCTGCCAGATCACGTAGCGGACGTCGAGCTTCGCGGCGTGCTTCTGCAGCCAGCGGGCCAGCTTCCAGCCCTGCTCCTTCTGCGCCGCGCTCGGGTAGGAGCCGATGGCGTTGGAGATGGTGCAGTCGAGCGCGTTGCCGGTGTTGTGGTTGCTCGTCGACGGCTCGTAGCTGCGGTAGTCACCGACCCAGCAGTCCTTCTCGCCGGTCAGCGACCGGATCTGGTCGTCGATGAACTGCGTGCGCTTGGTGGCCTGCGGGGCCCGCGCGGTGGCCGACGGGTGCGGGTTGGTCGCCGGGGTGCCGTAGGAACCGCTCGGCGGCGGGGTGCCGCCACCGCCGTCACCCAGCTTGTGCGCGGCGTTCTCGTTCTTGAGCTCCGAGTTCAGGTTGACCTTGCCACCGGCGGCGATGGTCTGCCGGGGACCGGCGTAGCCGCTGTTGAAGTAGACGGTGACCGGGCCGCTGGTGCGGTTCCAGACCGAGGCGGCCTCGTTCTTCACGCACAGGCCCTTGCCGTTGCCCGCGCCCTTGAAGTCGTAGCAGCTCGGCTGTTCGTCGCCGTAGTCGGGAACGGAGGTGGCGAAGTCCGACACCGAACCGGCGTGGTCGCTGTTGTAGTACAGGCAGAACTCGCCCGCCTCGCAGGAGCCGTTGCGGGCGGTCGCCGCGTTGGCCGTGGCGGCGCCTGCGGACACGCCGACCAGCGCGCCCATCAACGCCACGAAAGTGATCCTCTTGAGCGCCGAGAGCGCTGACTTCCTCATGGCCATGAGAATTGCGACGCGCGCTGACACTTCCCTGACACCGCGTGCCAGCGCGGTGTCAGCGGGTCACCGGACGCGCTTCAGCCGGGAAAACGGGTGGCACGCGTGCGCGATGATGGTGCCGATGACGACTCGACTGGCATTCGGCGTGACGGCCGGACCGGGGCTCGGCTGCTGGCCGGTCCCGTCGGGCGGACCGCCCGTGCCCGGCGCACCGGTCGCACTCGGTCCCGCCGGTGCCGCTCCCGCGGCCGTCCGCGCCGCGACCGGCCGGCTCGACCGGCTGGTGCGCCAAGGCGGTGAGGTCGCGGCGGGTGCGGGCGTCGACCTCGGTGGCGGTTTCCACTCGGCCCGGCTCGCGGGGGCGCACGGCGACCGCCGCGACGCGGTGCTGGCCGCGCTGCGGTGCCTCGGTGCCGACGGCGCGCACCGGCTGGGTGACCGGACCGCTGTGCTGGTGGCGTTGTTCGGCGAGCAGGTCACCAAACGGGTCGGCGCGGCGGCGCACCGGGCGGTCACCGACGGGCGTTGGGCCGCGGTGCAGCTGGCCTCGGCGGCGTCCGACCTGCTCGGGCCGGAACAGCTGGAACGCGTGCTGGACCTGCGTGCGCCCGAGGACGTCGACCCGTTCCCGCGCGGCGCGGCGTCCACTGTGGCCGGTCACCTGTCCCGCGTGCTGGCCGCGTACCCGAAGCCGCGCAGGCTGAAGCTCGTCCTCGACCTGTGGGACCACGTGTGCGGGCTGCTGCTGGACCGGCAGCGTCGTGCCCGCCTGGTGGCGTCGCAGGTGCGGACGGAGCGGCTCGACGAGCTCCGCGAGCGCCACCGCGAGCACTTCGACGGCAAGATCGTGCAGCACCTGACCTGGGACCTCAGCGGACAGCCGGTGACGCTCGCCAACGCCGCGCGCTGGCAGCCGCCGAAGTGGTGGACCGCCAGCGAGCTCGAACACCTGCTGCACGACGCCATCGCGGCGACAGCGCTGCTGCGGTTCGCGCGGACGACGTCCGACGAGGGTTTCGCGGTCGCCGTGGACCGGCACCGGGCGGAGCTGGTCGCCGCCGACGCCTGTCTCAACGAGAGGAGCCGCACAGCGGCCACCCACCGGCCCGACGGCGCGTACAACCACCCGGCCCGGCCAGGCGCCTACGTCCACCGGATCGTGCTGGAAACCGGTCCCGACCGGACGGTCAACGCGCGGACCGAGGGCAGGGTGCGCACGTACACCGCCATGGCGCGCAACTACGGCGTGGTCGTGTTCGAGGCCGTGGAGAGGTTCCTCGACAGGCTGTTCCAGCCGCTGCACCACCCTGGCGAGGGCGATCCGGGGCGGTCGCCGCAGCTGGCCGGGTGGCGCCGGGAAGTGGGGTACCCGCGTGCGCCGCAGAGCTGGGAACAGCCGCCGCTGGCCGACACGCGCGAGGAGGCCCCGACCGCACCGCTGGCCCAGCGCCTCGCCGGCGCCGATCCGGCCGACGTCGAGCTGCCGCACGACCTGCTGTGGTTCGCGGACCTCGCCGACGCGCTGGCACCGTTCCACGGCGGCGACTCCGCGACCGTCCGGCACGAGCACCCCCACCCCACCGTCACCTACGACGACGCGCCGGCGAAGCCGGGCCACACCTCGCTGCCGCTCGCCGTGGCCGAGGTGGCGCAGCTCGTGATGTTCGGCGCGGTGCCACCACTGCGCTGCGGGAGCTGGGCGGAGCTGGTCACCGGCGTCACCTCCAGCGCCGTGATCGCCGAGGCCGACACCGGCGTGTTCCCCATCCCGCCCGGTGTGTCCGCTGTGGACGGTTCGACCGTCGCGGGGCTGACCGTGGAGCTGGGTCGCGAACCGCGGCAGCTGGCCGAGTGGTCCGGGTACATGGGCAACTGCATCGGCGAGTCCTGGTATGCCGACCAGGCGCGCAAGGGCCACTGCGTGCTCATGGCCCTGCGGGCTCCCGACGGCCGCATCGCCGCGAACCTCGACGTGCGCCGCCACACCGCGGGCTGGCACGTCCACGAACTGCGCGCGCGGTTCAACGACACCGTCGCGGACGAGCTGGAGCAGAAGGTCAGGAAGTGGGTGGAGCACCTGCCCGCGCCCCGGCCGCCGGAACCGGAGCCGGTGGTGCCCGTTGCCCCGGTGCGCGTGCGGGGCGGCTCCGCCCGCCGGTCCGCCGCGGGAAACCTGCCCGCCGAGCTCGTCCGCGCCCTGACCGCCGCCGTGGAACGGGAGCTGGCCGGCAAGCCGGTCGTGACCGCCCGGCGGGCCTACGCCGAGCTGGCCCGCGGTCTCGGCCGACCCGGTCCCGCCGACTTCGAACCGGACGCGGCCGTGGTGGCGTTGAAGCGCGTGGACGACCACGTGGACCTGGTCCGCGCGGCCCTCGCCGACGGCCTCGCCGCGACGACCCTGTGGCAGGCCACGCGCGTCCGCCCGCTGGCCGCCGCGGTGCACCGGCTCGACCAGGAGCTGCGCGACCACGAGCGGCTGCACGCCCTCACCGGCGGCGCACCGCTGCCGAGGACGTTGCGCGCTCTGGTGCGCCGCCCCGAGATCGCTCCCGCCCACGCCCTGGACGTCGTGGCGCGGTCGGTCCGCGCGGCCATGGGCGAGCTGCTCGGTGACGCCGCGCTGGCGCGTTCGGTGGCCCGTCGCCCGTCCACGGAACTGGTGTGCGCGCTGGCGATCGCGACCACCTGCTCGGAGTCCACAAAGGACACGGTCGTGGTGGCCGGGCCGAGGAAGACGACGGTGCCCGGCTTTCCCCCGAGCGACCTGGCCGACCCGCAGGGGCCCTGGCAGCAGGCGTTGCCCGCGGCCGCCGACCTCGGTGCGCCCGTGGACCTGTTCTGGTCGAAGATCGCCGAACACGGCCTGCTGATCCCGGCCGCGGTGCTGGGCAAGGGCGGCTGGCCCGCGCTGTGGGCCCGGCTGCACCGCTGACGGGTACCGGGTCACAACGCCGCCTGCGACGCCACCAACCGGGTCATGTGCGACGACGGCGCCACCCCCAGCTCGCGGTGCAGCAACGCCCGGTAGTGCTGGTAGTGCCGCAGCGCCGACCCGCAGTTGCCCTGGGCCAGGTGCGCCGCGACCACCGTGCGGTGCGCGGTCTCCCTCACCGGGTCGATCGAGATCGCCGTGAACGCCGCCTCCAGCGCCGCCAGGTGCGCACCGGCCGAGATGAGCCGGTGGGCGACCGCCTCCAGCGCGTGCAACCGGACCTGCTCCCAGCGCCGGCGTTCGGGTGCGAGCCACTCGTCGGCCCAGTACGGCAACAGGTCCCGCGACAGCGCGGCGACCAGGTCCCCCGCGGTCGCCGGGTCGACGGTCGCGGCGGGACCGACGACGCGGTGGGCCGCCTCGATCGCCCGGCAGAAGTCGACGGTCAGCGCGGGCGACGGGCGTAACCGGTCCACGGAGCACTCGACGACCGGCCGTTCCGTGGCCCTGCGCAGGTGCCACAGCGCCTGCCGCACGTTCGCGGTCGCCCGCTGCCTGCGGCACTCCGGCCACAGCTGCTCGGCGACGGCCTGCCGGCTCACCGCCTCGCCGTGGTGGATCGCGACGTAGGCCAGCAGCCGTTGCGCGCCTTTGGGCAACGGGACGTCCCCGCTTCCGGTGAGCAGCTCGAACCGGCCCAGCACCACCAGCCGCACCCCCGCGCCCCCGGCTCGTCTGCCACCTTCCGCTTCGGTCATCGTCGTCCTCCCCGCGAGCACCGGCGCCGTCGCCCCACGATCCGAGCATCGCCCGGAAGCGTCTCCGTGGCATCTCCCGCCCGACTGCCGCGGCGTCCGCCCCGGCGCCGCCGGACCGCCGTCACTCAGTCGTGCGCGGACTTGACCCATACCTTCGTGGTCACCCGTCCGGGTAAGAACGGCAACGGCGCGTCACCAGCCCCCGGGGACCCCCGTCGGCACCTGTACCGCCAATGGCCCAACGGAACCCGCCTGGCCCAGTCCAGCCCATCGAGTGACGGCGACGGCACGGCGACACCCCCTCGTGCGGCGCGGCGACCGGTCGGAGACGGCGGCGCCGGAGCGTGTGCCCCACGGGGTCGCACCGGCCCCGTCACCACGACCGAGGAGTGCACCATGGCCGACGGCCAGTTCAAGACGGTCTCGATCCACATCGCACCGGACGACCTCAAGACCCTGAAGGACAACAAGTACAACCTGTGCTTCGCGAAGAAGGTGAACGGCACCTACAACGTCGTGTGGCAGTCGGCCGACAGGTACCTCTCGAAGAACACCTTCTCGTGGCAGCCGCTCTACCGGCTCTTCGGCAGCAACGGCTTCCAGGGCGACGTGGCGGTGAGCGTCTCGACCAACGACGTCGCGATCGGCCTGGGCGACAAAGCGGTCCTGGACGACGACGGCCTGCTCCACGACGCCGTCACCGGCGGCCTGAGCACGGGGATCACGCTGGTCAACCAGTACGGCAAGATCCACCCCGGTCTGTCGTCGTACTCGACGGACATCCACGGCAACGGGTCGACGACCCCGATCTACGTCGCCGAGAAGGAGATCGTCCTCGGCGAGGACGTGCTCACGCCGGCGGAGGTGGTCCAGGTGTGGTTCGAGCAGAAGATCACCACGAGCACGATGTTCAGCGACGCGCGGTCCAACTCGGTGGAGGTCGACCTCAGCTCGGCCAACTCCGCGACCCGCCTGTACAGCGGGGGCAAGTGGACGACGCCGGCCCAGTCCCAGGCGTTCGGGGTGGACCCGAAGGTGATGCTGACGATCATCGCCGGTCTCACCGCGGCCGTGGTCGTGGCCGACCTGACGATGAAGATCGCCTCGAAGCTCACCGGCGTCTACCGGGACGTCAAGGTGAACGTCACGACCACCGGCGGGAACAGCGTCAAGATCGAGTACAGCGAGCAGCCGCGCCTCTCCGGCGCCAGCCTGGTCCAGACGCAACAGCTGCTGCTGAACCCGACGGTGGTCGACCAGCTCACCGAGTTCGCCGTCGAGGCGTTCGCGCAGTCCGGGGTCGGCTACTCGTCGCTGCAGGCGCACGCGGCCTGACCCCCGGCAGCCGGCCCCTCCGCCCGCCCCGGCGCGGGGGCCGGCTGCCCGGCGCCGTCAGGTCCGCTCCAGGTGGTGCTGCCGGTGCGGCGTGGTCAGGACGTCCTGTCACTGCGCCAGGGCTTGTGCGAGCACGTCGAAAACGGCTCGGTCAACGCGTCCCAGAGGTCACTCCGGGTTGTTCGGCGGTGCAGCCGATCCCGCTGTCCCCGGCAGGCAGGTGTGACAAGGGGAGGTGACACACCTCCGGGTGACCCTTCTGGTGGGGCAGGGGCGAACGTGTTGCCATCGGTCGGGTAGTCCAGCCGTGGGAAGTGGGCAGTCATGCAGAACTGGCACTCGTTCGTGGTGAGCGACCTGTCCGAGCCGACCGGCACGAAGTTCGTCCTGGACCTGGCCAACGCCGACGGCCAGCCGTTGACGCCGCTGGTGCTCAACCCGCTGACCTCGACGCCGGCGCCGCAGGGTCCACGGCCCAACCAGCTGTGGTGCGTCGACGGCAACCTCCTGGTCAACCGGCTGAACGGCCTCTACGCGAACGTCACCGCGAACCTGACCGCGCCGGGCACGCAGGTCATCGCCTGGCACGGGAACGGAGGGGTCAACGAGGTCTTCACCCTGACCGACGGCGCGTTCATGAGCTCGCTGGGCAACGGGACGCTCGCGCTCACCGTTCAAGGCGGGTCGACCGCGGCGGGCACCCCCGTGGTGGTGGACAGCTGCACCGGGTCGCCCGCGCAGACCTGGACGCTGTGGCCGGCCTACCCGGTGCAGGGCATCCTGGGGCTGCCGACAGGGCAGTTCCCCGCCTACACCGGCGGCCAGGGCACCGCCTACGACTCGATCAACGAACAGCTCCAGCAAGCCGAGCTGCTGCCGCGCACGATGACCGTCGAGCAGTCCTACAGCAACCTCACCATCAGCCCGCTCACGCTGTCGCTGTTCATCAGCTCCTCGGCCACGTGCCCGACGGGGGTGTCGGCGACCGACTGGAGCGCGGTGGTCACCTCGCTGCAGCAGCAGCTCAGCCTGGCCGACGACATCCAGCGCCTGTTCGGCGAGCTGACCGGGTTCATCAACTCGTTCTTCATCAACAGCGAGGCGTTGCTGGACGAGCTGGGCGCGGACGTGGGCCTGGGGTCCCAGTCGCACACCGCCGCCACGGTCCTCGCCCTGGTCGAGGGCACCGTCTACACCGCGCTGTCGGCGCTGGGGCCGGTGGCCTCGGTGGTGGCGAACCTGATGAGCACGGCCTACAACGTCTACGAGACGACCACGAAGAACCCCCTGGCGACGTTCGAGGGCGCGTTCGCCGACCTGTGGGGCGCGCTGAGCGAGGCCTACACCGGCATCCTGGCGGCGGCCGGGTCCACGGAGACCTCGGTCCTGCAGAGCTGGGCCCAGATGCAGGCCTTCCAGTCGGGCATCGCCGACGGCGAGCTGAACTGGTCGGCCGAGCTGACCGGGCAACTGGTGGAAGCGGCCACGCCCGGCTACTCGCTCGCGATCATGCAGGCGCTGGTCCCGTCCCGGTACGGCAACCAGCTGTGGGCGCAGTACCCGCGGTCGCAGGGCCCGGTCGACGGTCCGCAGGGCGCGCAGTACAGCGTCGCCCTGCCCGGCGGGGTCTACGACGTGAACCTGCTGGCCTCGGGCGCCTCCTCCGGCGACTGCCCCAGCGAGGCGGCGCTGGCCGACATCTGGAACAACGGCGCGGTGCCGCAGGACGTGTTCGGCAACCAGAACGGGTGGAACCTGTACACGCACTACCAGGACTGCGACGCCAACACGCTGTACACGACGATCTGGAACCAGACCCCCGACGACCTGTCGGTGACGGCGTGGACCTGGAACCAGACGAGCTTCGTCGCCGGTGCGGCGACCCGGCCGTTGGCGGCGTGGTCGAGCATCACCTACGGAACCACCAACGAGACCACGAACACCGATGTGGGCTTCAACGTCTTCAACCCGGCCGTGTCGACGTCCACCCCGGTCGCGACCTTCCACGGGCACATGGACGTGGCGGTGCTCAAGGCGGGGAACGTGTCGGTGACGGCACAGTCCACAACAGACGACTACCAGCTGGTGAACACCCAGTGCGCCAACGGTTCTTTCCACAGCGCGCAACCGGGCCTGATCCAGATCACCGTCACCACCGACACGGTGACCAACGGCACGCCTCCGGCTGTGCAGTTGGTGACGCACCACGGCGATCGACGTGCCCCGGTAGGGTCGCCGACCCCGTAGCGCCGCTGAACCTGCTCACGGGCCGGAAGCCTTCCCGCGGACCCCGGAAAGCCTGCCGCAGGACCAGTTGACCCTTGCAGAACAGAAATTCCCGGCTCATCACACCGATTCCACTTCAAATTCGACAAAAACGCAGACTAAGCGCCCTTGACGACGAACTGCCCGTTTTCGACCGCAGCCGCGCGAACCCGCTGATACAGCTCGGTGAGCGTCGCACTCACCGACACCCGCGGGAGCTGCAGGTTGTCCAGGTCCTCAGCGGTAGCGCTCACATCCGACCACCCCTGCCCCGTCAGGTGCCGCATCAGCGCCGGGTTCAACCGGTCCACCGCCCGCACGAGCCGCGCCTCCACCGTTTCCGCTGCCTCGTGCTCGTGCCACACCGCGAGCATTTCGGAGGCAATGGGTTCCGGGAGGGAACCGAATCGTTCCTGAGCCGACTGCTCCTCCGCCAACGCCTTCTGCCGCTTGGCTTCCGCGCTGCCCTCGGCGGCACCGTCGGTGCGCCAGGCGGAGGGGTCGCCGGTGTCGATCTCGACGAGGTCGTGCAGGAGGCACATCTTGATCATCTTGTCCAGGTCGACGGGTGCGTTGAACTCGCGCTCGAACTCGTCGCGCAGGAGCCAGCAGATCAGGGCGAGGTGCCAGGAGTGCTCGGCCACCGACTCGGGCCGGTCGGGGGTCGCCAGGTTGTGCCGCTCGACCTCCCGCAGGCGCGCGGAGAACTGGATGAACGAGTACAGGCGATCAAGGGTGGAGGTCACCGGGCCGAGCGTAGAGCAATGCCGGCCACCGCGTGTTTTCTCCTGACGAGGAATGGCATAGCCCCGGTTTCCTCGATCAGCATCGGAGAGTAGTGCAGAAGACCACCCTTCCGGGGCAACGGCGTGAGAAATTCCTCGTGCACATGAATCAAGAATCACGCTGAGTCGCAAGATGGATTTCAGGCTTACCTGTTCTGACCGGAAGAAGCGGTCGGCCCAACTCAAGAACTCACTCGTCCAGCCCTATGCACATAACGGACGACAAGGACAACACAACCGCTCGTTCACAGGTCGCGCTAGCTTGGGGGAGAGCGCCTCGGTGCGCCACCAGCCTCCACTGGAGGGCAGGCGGCGAGAACGCATGCTGCCGTGGATGACAACACGAAACCGTGTCACCACGAGGGGGAATTCGAATGGCCAAGGTTTATGACGCTGAGTTTCTGCGCGCCCACTTGCCGGGTGTGTCCAACCGGGTGACGACGCTGCGCGAGTGCCTGGAGCCCGGGAGCCTGTGGCAGCCGGTGCTGCAGCTGACCATCGTCACCGACATCGACGGGGAGCCGCACGTCCTCAACGGCACGCGCCGCGCCTCGGCGAACCGGACGCACCCGAACGTGGTCAGCACGCCGACGAGCATGCTGCCGGTGCCGCTGGCCTCGGCGATCCTCGACGACAGCAAGGGCTCGCTGGAGGAGGAGCTGCCCCTGCTGCTCGACGAGGTGCGCTCCGACGACCTGCGGGTGGTCGCCCGCTACGCCGAGAACGACGTGCGCCCGGTGCCGCGCACCGCGGAGGCGCTGCCCTACGCCGTGGCCGACCTGTTGGCCCGCAAGCTGGGCTGCGGCACCGCGCTCGAGCACGCCACCGCCGAGGAACCGCTGGCCACCTGCTCGCTGTCCATGGTCGGCGGCGGGTTCAGCTACGCCGCGGACGGCGACCTGGACGAGGACGGCCTGGCCGAGCCGCTGTTCGAACCGCTGCTGATGTTCGGCGTCGTGGTGCGCTGGCAGGACCCGGCGGTCTTCCCGGAGCGGACCGAGTCCTACGACGGCATCGTCTGGACCCGGCTGCCGGACTACCAGGAGGGTGTGCGGACCAAGCGGATCGAGGCGTTCAACCCGAAGTTCGCCGAACCCGACTACATCGCCGACGCCGACGAGATCAGCGTGTGCGTGCGGGGCCTGTGCCTGCAGACGGCGAACATCATCATCGAGTCCGGCACCGTTGACCACAGGACGGTCTCATGACCGCCGTCGACCGGACACCCGCCCTCCCCCGCCTGGACTCCCGGAGCGTCCGGGCCGACTTCCCGCTGCTGACCGCCTCGGACGCGAGCTCGCTGGTCTACCTCGACTCCGCGGCGACGACCCAGCGCCCGCGCGCCGTGCTCGACGCCGAGCGCGAGTTCCTGGAGCACTCCAACGCCGCGTGCCACCGCGGCGCGCACCGGCTCGCGGAGCAAGCGACAGCCGCGTACGAGGACGCCCGCACCACCGTCGCCGCCTACCTGGGCGGGGACCCCTCCGAGGTCGTGTTCACCAAGAGCGCCACCGAAGCGATCAACCTGCTCGCGTTCTCCCTCGGCTCACCCGGCACCGGCGCGGACAGCCTGTCGATCAGGCCCGGCGACGAGGTCGTCGTCAGCGAGCTGGAGCACCACGCCAACCTCGTGCCGTGGCAGGAGCTGTGCAGGCGCACCGACGCCACCCTGCGGTACATCCCCAGCACCACGAACGGTTGTCTCGACCTCACCGTGCTCGACGAGGTGATCGGCGAGCGGACCGCGCTGGTGTCGGTGACCCTCCAGAGCAACGTCACCGGCGCGGTCACCGACACCGCTCCGATCGTGCGCGCCGCCCGCCGAGCGGGGGCCCTCGTCGCGGTGGACGCCTGCCAGGCCGCAGGCCGGATCCCGATCGACGTGCGCGCGCTCGACGTGGACTTCCTCGTGCTGTCGAGCCACAAGATGCTCGGGCCGAGCGGCATCGGCGTGCTGTGGGGCCGGTTCGACCTGCTGGAGCGGATGCCGCCGTTCCTCACCGGCGGCTCCATGATCGAGACGGTCACGCTCACCGGCGCCACCTACGCCGACCCGCCGCGCCGCTTCGAACCCGGCGTGCCACCGGTGTCGCAGGCCGTCGGGTTCGCCGCGGCCATCGGCTACCTGCAGGGCCTGGGCGAACAGCGGGTGCTCGACCACGAGGTCGAGCTGACCGGATACGCGCTCGCCGAGCTGCGGGCGCTCCCCGGCGTGCGGACCCTCGGTCCCGACGACCCAGCGCGCCGGCCCGGCATCGTCAGCTTCGTCGTCGACGGGGTGCACGCGCACGACGTGGCGCAGATCCTCGACGACGACGACATCGCGGTGCGGGCAGGTCACCAGTGCGCGTGGCCGCTGCACCGGGCCCTCGGCGTCACAGCGACCGTCCGCGCCAGCGTGCACGTCTACAACGGACACGACGACATCGACCGCTTGGTCAGCGGCGTGCGGCGGGCCCGCGAGTTCTTCGCCGCGCAGGGGTTCATCGACCTGGAGGAGCACGCGTGAAGCTCGACGACCTCTACCGGGACGTCATCGCCAAGCACTACCGCCTGCGCAGCGGCCACGGCCTGCAGGACGAGTTCACCGCGGAGGTGCACAAGGTCAACCCGTCCTGCGGCGACGAGATCACCCTGCGCCTGCGCCACCACGACGACATCGTCGACGAGCTGAGCCACGAGGTCGCCGGCTGCACGCTGAGCCAGGCGTCGGCGTCGGTCATGCACACCCTGGTGATGGAGGCGAAGACCGCGGACAGGGTCGCTGAACTGCACGACGCGGTCCGCGACTTCCTGCGAGGCACGACTCCGGAGCCGCCGGCCTCGGTCGGCGCGATGGGCGCTTTCGAGGCCGTGCGGTCCACCGGAAGCCGCGTACGTTGCGTCCTGCTTCCGTGGCAGGCCCTCACCGCTGCGCTCAAGAGCGTCAGGTAGCTGGTTCGTGGCCACGACTTGGGCGTGCCTTGTGGACGGCGAGGTGGAGGTCAGCTCGCAGGCGGTGATTGACGTGTTGCGCGAGCTGCCGACCAAGTTGGGTGTGCGCGGTCGCTGACCAAAGGACTCGTCGTGGAGCTCACGGTGAGGCGGCGTCCACTTAGGACAGAAAACAAGATCGCCCGCCGAACCTGTTTGCGCAGGTCAGCGGGCGATTCTTATGCTATCCAATTGTGGAGCTGAGGGGACTCGAACCCCTGACCCTCACACTGCCAGTGTGATGCGCTACCAGCTGCGCCACAGCCCCTTGAAGGTCCACGTTCCCGGCTGGTTTCCCTGCCGTTCTCGTGTGCCAATACCGTACAACATCGGTGCCACAAGATGAAAATCGGGGGTCCCGAACCCCCATCCGCCCTGGTAGACCCCGGTCCAACCCACCCGCAAACCCCAGTTTCACCCCAGCTCCCGACCCCCGAAGACCGAAGTGACTCGCAGCACACCCACGAACAGCCGAAGGCCAGCGAGAACGAAGACGCCCGGCCCCCACGAACGAACGGGGACCGGGCGCTGTTAGCGAGGGGCTTACTTGAGCAGGTCGGCCAGCCAGTTGTCGTTGGCCGCCATGTCCACGCGGGAACCGTTGTGCGCCACGGTCGGCGTGCCGAAGCCGCCGTTGTTCTTCAGGGCGTCGTTGGCGCTCGTCTTCGACATGAGGTCGGTGAGCGGGGCCTTGTAGGTGTCGTTCTGCACGCACGTCTCGAAGGCCGGGTCGGTGATGCCGAGGTCCTTGCCGAGTTTGATCAGCTGGTCCTTGGTGTAGCCGGGGCCGCCCTCCTCTGGCTGCTTCGAGTACAGGGCCGCGTGGAACTCGTTGAACTTGCCGGCGTCGGCGGCGCAGAGGCCCGCGTTGGCCGACAGCGAGGAGTAGCCGGCCGGCTTGGAGAGGCGGTCCAGCATCGGGAGGATGTTGTAGCGGATCTTGAGCTTGCCGTCCTCGACCGCGGTCTTGAGGTCCTTGCCGTAGATCTCCTCGAACTGGCCGCAGGCCGGGCAGAGGAAGTCCTCGTAGACGTCGATGGTGGTGGTGGCGCTGTCCTTGCCCACGACCACGACGTTGTTGTCCCGCACCGACGGCGCCGAGATGACCTTCTCGGCGGGGGCGGCGGGGATCGCGCCGTCCGTCGTCGAGTCGCCGGACTGCTGCTGGTAGATCACGTAACCGATCACGGCGACCGCCAGCACGGCCACCACGGCGATGCCGGCGATGACCTTCGTCCTGTCCCCGCCCGACTTGCGAGCCTGGGTCACCGCACGCGCGGCCTGCTTCCGTTTCCGCGCACTGCGCTCTGCTCCACCCACGGGGGCGAGGGTAGCGATCCAGGCTGAAAAGAACCTGAGTACGCGCTCACGCTTCCGGGTGGCGTGGTTTGCCGCCGACGCGTTCGCCCAGTGGGACCTCGGCCGTTTCGTCGAGGGCGCCGCACTCCGGTGCCACGGCCGCGGCCGTGTGCTCCTCCTCGTGTGTGGGCAGGGTCTCGGGGGCGATGAGCCAGAAGACGACCGACAGCAGCAGTGCCGCGCCGGTGACGGCGAACGAGGCCTCGAAGCCGAAAGTGTCGGCGAGGACGCCCGCGGAGATCGGGCCGATGATGGCGCCCAGGTCGGTCACCATCTGGAAGCCGGCGAGCACGGGGCCGCCGCGGCCGCGGGCGCCCATCACGTCGGCGACGACGGCGTTCTGCGGCGGGTTCAGCAGGCCCGCGCCCATGCCCGCGATCAGCGAGGCGGCCATGAAGTCCCAGGTGCCGGTGGTGAAGCCCATCCAGATCGTGGTGACGCCGCTGACCAGGAGGCCCGCGATGGCGACCGGCTTGCGGCCGCGGGTGTCGGCGATGCGGCCGGAGAGGAACAGCATCGCGGCGTTGCCGGCGGCGAACACCGACATCGAGATGCCGGCGACGGCGGGGCTCTGCTCCAGCGCCTCGATCACGAAGACCGGCACCAGCGAGATGCGCACGCCGAACACGGCCCAGCCGTTGGCGAAACCGGAGGCCAGTGCGGCGTGGTAGGCGCGGTGGCGCATGGCGTCCATGAACGGCATGTGGTCGGCGCCGCCGGACTTGTCCAGTGCCGCCAGCGTCGACTTCCGCAGGAAGAACCAGACCACGAACGCCGCGACGCACAGCAACGCGCCGTACGACACGAACGGCACCCAGAGACCCAACGGCACGAGACCGGCGCCGACGATCGGGCCCGCCACGTTGCCGACGAGGAACCCGGCCGCCCACATGCCGGAGGCCCGCCCGCGCATGGGCGCCGGGGTGATCCGGATGAGCAGCGCGAGCGCGGCGACGGTGAACATCGTCGACCCGATGCCCGCGAGGGCCCGCCAGCCGAGCATCTCGAAGTAGCTGCCGGAGAACCCGGCCATGGTGGTGCCGGCCGCCACGATCAGGATGCCGACGATGTAGATGCGCGGCTCGCCGAACTTGTTGACGAGGATGCCGCTCAGCGGCGCGAACGCCAGCCTGACCCCCGCGAACACGCTGATCAGGATCGCGATGGCGGTGTGCCCGACCCCGAACGTCGCCGCGAACACCGGCAGTACCGGTGCCACGATCCCGAACCCGATGGCGATGATGAAACTGGCCGCGACCAGTACCCAGACCTCTACCGGCAAGCGCTCGCGCACCCCATGCCTCCCTTAGCCCCGCTAAGGATATGTCACGCGGCAACTAAACACTTCAATCGAGCAGCTCATCCACCCTGCGTACGTATGCCGTCACGGGATACATCGCGACGAACCCGCACGCCTCGGCGAAGCGCTCCCCCGGACCCTCGTCGACCTGGGAGGCCACCAGCGCCGCACCGGCCGAGCGCAGCGCGGCGACCGCGGAGACCACCAGCGACCGCCCCACGCCCCGGCGGCGACGGGCCGGTCGCACCACGCACTGCTCGACCAGGCCCACGCCGCGCTCGGCGAAGCCGGAGGCGAACCCGCCGATCCGCTCGCCGTCGTCCACGACCAGCAGCAGGCACCGCGGGTCGTCCAGCCGGTGGCCGAGCCACTTCTGCAGCCGCGCCCGGTTGCCCACCAGCTCGTCGGACAGCAGCTCGACGATCCCCGGCAGGTCCGCGTCCTCCGCCCGCCGCACCCCCTCGGCGACGACGGCACGGCCGCGGTGCACCACGGTCTGCAGCTCCTCGACCGCGTACCAGCCGGAGTCGTCGGCGATGCCCTCGATCTCGTCCACTGTCGTCGGTGACGCGTAGACCACGGCCTCGGCCCGCCCGACGTCCGCGAACGTCTGCTCCAGCCGCAGCAGCGTCGAGGCGACCTCCACCGAGGACCCGTCGAGCGCGCAGCCGAAGTTGCCGGTGGGCAGCGGGTTCTCCCGATTGATCACGACGGCGGCGCAGCCGACCCGCCCGACCTTGCCGTACCGGACGGCACCGGACGCGAGCCGCGCGCCCTCGACGAGGATCGCGAGCGACCGCGACTGGTACGGGTCGAGCAGGTCCGGGTCGTCCGGGTCGCGCAACGGGTCAACCAACGCGGCGGTCCTTCCACCTCGCGCCGGGTCGCAGCGCACAGTCCAGCAGGAACACCCCGATCGTCGCCCATGCCAGCGGTGCCAGCACGGCGGAGGCCTCCGGCTGCCCGACGCGCTTCACGAACTCGCGGTGCGACGCGGCCTGCGCGGCCCAGGCGAGCCACGACCACGGCGAGCGCCACCGCAGCACCGGGACCAGCCCGTACGCGAGGTGCAGCAGCCCGGCGGCGGCCAGCAGCGGCCGTGCCCGCGCCCCGAACATGTCGCGGAACGCCGGCTGGATGCTCTTGCGCAGCGACCGCCAGGTGTCCCCGAACGTGTCCAGGCCCGAGGTCGTGAGCAGTGCCGACGCGTCGACGAACCGCACGAACCCGCCGGTGTCCCTGATCAGCGTCGCCATGCCGACGTCGTCCGCGTGGTTCCCGGCCAGCGCCTCCCAGCCACCGGCCTTCTCGAACGCGGGCCGCCGCACGAGGACGCAGTGCCCGACCGCGAGCGCCGTCGGGCCCTTGCCGTCCGGCGGCGAGCCCTCGAACACCAGCGTGTTGAACGCGGGCAGCAGGAACCACCACGCCGGCCCGGTCCCCCGCCCGGACGACGAGATCAGGTCCGCGCCCAGCTCGGACGCCGTGGCCACGAGCCGGCCAGTGAGGTCAGGTGCGCAGGTCATGTCCGCGTCGACGAACAGCAGCCACTCTTCGTCCCGCACGGCCTGCGCGCCCAGGTGCATCGCGTGCACCTTGCCCGCCCACCCGGAGGGCGGTCCCGGCGACGTGACGACCTCGGCGCCGTGCGCGAGCGCGACCTTCGCGGTCGCATCCGCGGAGGCGTCGTCCACGACCACCACGCGCACCCCCGGCTGTCCGACCAGGCCGGGCAGCAGCGACGGGAGGGTGGCCTCCTCGTCGCGCGCGGGGACCACGGCCAGCACGGAGGCGGTCTTCGAGGACTCCGACACCATCGGCACGTGCTTCCACTGCGCCACGTTCCGCGCGGATCGCAGTGCGGACAGCACTCCGGACACCACACCCAACAGCACCATGCCACCACCCTGACACACTCAGGAACGTGCACCTGCCCGATCTCCCGGTGAAGTCCGTCCTGCCCGAGCTCCTGCGCACGCTGGAGGACCACGGGTCGGCGGTCCTCGTCGCACCGCCGGGCACCGGCAAGACCACGCTGGTGCCGCTCGCCCTGCCCGGCAAGGTCGTCGTCGCCGAGCCGCGCCGCATCGCCGCCCGCGCCGCCGCCGCGCGCATGGCGAGCCTGCTGGGCGAACCGGTGGGCCACACCGTCGGCTACTCGGTCCGCGGTGACCGCAAGACCAGCAGGCACACCCGCATCGAGGTCGTGACCAGCGGCCTGCTCGTCCGCCGCCTGCAGCACGACCAGGAGCTCACCGGCGTCGGCACGGTGCTGCTCGACGAGGTCCACGAGCGCCACCTCGACGCCGACCTGCTGCTCGCGCTGCTGCTGGACGCCAAGGCGGGCCTGCGGCCGGACCTGAAGCTGCTCGCCACGTCCGCGACCGTTGCCGCTCAACGGCTCGCGGACCTGCTCGGCGACGCACCCGTCCTGCACACCGCTGCCCGCACGTTCGACACGGCGATCACCTACGTGCCGCCGAACCGCAACGAGCGCATCGAGAACACCGTCGCACGCGCGATCAACAAGGCCTTGTCCGAAGTGGACGGTGACGTGCTCGCGTTCCTGCCCGGCGTGCGCGAGATCAACCGCACCGCGAGCCTGCTGAACGCCGACACGGTGATCTTGCACGGCCAGCTCAAGGCAGCGGTCCAGGACGCCGCCCTCACACCGGGTCAGCGGCAACGGGTCGTGCTCGCCACCAGCATCGCCGAGTCCAGCCTGACCGTCCCCGGCGTCCGCGCCGTGGTCGACGCGGGGCTGGCCCGCGTCCCCCGCGTCGACCACCGCCGCGGTCTCGCCGGTCTCGCCACGATCCGGGTGTCGCAGGCCGTCGCCGACCAACGCGCCGGTCGCGCCGGGCGTGAGGCTCCCGGCCGGGTCTACCGCTGCTGGCCGGAGCACGAGCACTCGACGCTCCCCCGCTACCCCGAACCGGAGATCCGCACCGCCGACCTGACCCGGCTCGCGCTGGAACTGGCGGTGTGGGGCACCCCGGACGGCTCCGGCCTGAACTGGTGGGACGCCCCGCCGGAGGGTGCGCTGAAGGCCGCCCAGGAGACGTTGCACTCCATCGGCGCGCTGGAGGACACCGAGCGCCGGGACCGCATCGCGAGCGCCGGCCTGCACCCGCGCCTGGGCCGGGCGTTGATCGACGGCAGCGCGCTCGCGGGCAACCGGACCGCCGCCGAGGTCGTGGCGCTGCTCGACGACAGCTCCCACCCGAGCACGACCGACCTGGCGACCGCCCTCAAAGCCCCGGGAAAGTGGCGCCAGGAGGCCAAGAAGCTCGAAAAGCTCGGCACGAACCCGCACGGCAACGGCGATCCCGCCCTCGTGGTCGCCCTCGCCTACCCGGAACGGCTCGCGAAGCGCCGGTCCAAGAACAGCACCGTCTACCTGATGGCCAACGGCACGGCGGTCGAGCACGACAACGCGCACTCCCAGTGGCTCGCGGTCGCGATCGCCGACCGCGAACCGGGCAGCAAGCACGGCCGCATCCGCCTCGCCGCGCCCGCCGACGAGGAGCTCGCCGTCACGGCCGCCCAAGCCCTCGTGCACACCGAGGACGACATCCGGTGGGAACGCGACGTCGTCGCGAACAGCGTCCGCAAGCTCGGCGCGATCACCCTGGACGAACGCCCGCTCAACGACCTGGCCAAGTCGCAGCAGGCACTGCGCATGGGCCTCGAAGCCGAGGGGCTCGGCCTGCTGAAGTGGACCGACGCCGCCAAGCGCCTGCGCGAACGCATGGCGTTCCTGCACCGCACCCGCGACTGGCCGAGCGTCGACGACGAGAGCCTGATCGGATCGCTCGACCTGGGGAAGGCGAAGAAGCGCTCCGACCTGGCCAAGATCGACACCGTGCAGGTGCTGCGGAACCTGCTGCCGTGGCCGGAGGCGGCGGAGCTCGACCAGCTCGCCCCGGAGCGCATCGGGCAGGGCAAGGTCGACTACACCCAGGACACGCCCGCGCTGCACGTCCGCATCCAGGACGCGATGAAGTGGGCCGACACCCCGAAGATCGCGGGCGTCCCGGTGGTCGTGCACCTGCTGTCCCCCGCCGGCCGCCCGACCGCGGTGACCAGCGACCTCAGGTCGTTCTGGCGCAACGGCTACCTGCGCGTGCGCAGTGAGCTCAAGGGCCGCTACCCCAAGCACCACTGGCCGGAACGCCCCTACGACAAGAGCAGGTGACCGTGGCGCACACAGCGATCTTCCCGCTGCCGGAGTTCCAGCCAGAGGGCGGCAGCAGCGCCGCCGCGGACGTCGTCGAAGAGGAGCTGGCGCGGTGAGGCGGATCTGGGACGACGCGGTCCGGGCACTGGGCGGCACACCGGACGCGGGTGACCTGGTCGAACGCTACGCCGAGCCGCACAGGGCCTACCACAACACGTTCCACGTGGCGTCCGTCGTGCGCGACTCGTCGGAGCTCGCGGACGCCTTCGCGTTCTCCGTCGAGGAACGGGCGGTCCTCACCCTCGCCGCGTGCGCGCACGACGTGATCTACGACGGGCGACCGGGCGAGGACGAACGGGCCAGCGCGCTGTGGGCCCGCGAACGCCTCGCGGGGCTGGCGGAGGAGCACGTCACGCGCGTGGAAGCGTTGGTGCTGGCCACGATCACGCACTCGTCCGACGACCCGCTGGCGCACGTGCTGCTGGACGCCGACCTGGCGATCCTCGGTTCCGAGCCCGAGCACTACGAGCGCTACCGGCAGGCCGTGCGCCGCGAGTACGCGCGCTACGACGAACCGGCGTGGCGCGCGGGCCGGGCGAAGGTGCTGAAGGCGTTGCTGGAGCGCGAGGACCTGTACGTCACCGAGCCCGCGCGGCAGCGGTGGGACGCCGCCGCGCGGAGCAACCTGGCCCGCGAGCTTCAGTCCCTGGCGTAGAGCACGCGGGTCGCGGTGGTGAAGCGCCGCAGCACCTCTCGAACCGGCTCGACCCCGATGCCCGGCCCGCTCGGCACCTGCATGAACCCGTTCCGCAGCTCGAACGGTTCCGTCACGTCCTCCGCGAAGTAGCGGCGCGACGCCGACACGTCACCGGGCAGCGTGAAGCCGGGCAACGCGGCCAGCGCGAGGTTCGGCCCGCGCCCGACACCGGTCTCCAGCATCCCGCCGCACCACACCGGGACCCCGTTCGCCACGGCGACGTCGTGGATGCGCCGGGCTTCGAGGTAGCCGCCGACGCGGGCGGGTTTGACGTTGACGATCCGGCACGCGCCGAGCGCGATGGCGGTGGCCGCGTCCCTGGCCGAGGTGATCGACTCGTCGAGGCAGATCGGTGTGCGGAACCGTTGTGCCAGCAGGGCGTGGCCGCGGAGGTCGTCTTCTTCCAGCGGCTGTTCGATGAGCAGCAGGTCGAACTCGTCGAGCCGGCGCAGGTGGTCGGCGTCGGCGAGGGTGTACGCGGTGTTCGCGTCGACCTGCAGCAGGACGTCGCCGAAGCGCTCGCGGACCGCGCGGACCGGGTCGACGTCCCAGCCGGGCTCGATCTTGAGCTTGATCCGCGCGTAGCCCTCCGCCAGGTAGCCCTCGACGTCGTCGAGCAGCTCGGGGACCGAGTCCTTGATCCCGACCGAGACACCGGCGGGCACCCTGTCGGTGGTGGCGCCCAGGAACGTGCCGATCGGCATCCCGAACGAGCGCAGCTCGGCGTCCAGGACGGCGGTCTCCAGCGCGGCCTTGGCGAGCTTGTGGCCCTTGACCGCGTGCGTCCTCGGCCCGACCTCGGCGGCGGTGACCTCCGGTGTCACGCGGGGCACGAGGTGGTCGGCCAGCACCAGCTCCGCCGCGGCGACGAACTCCGAGCAGTACAGCGGTTCCGGATCGGCGGCGAACTCCGACCAGCCCTCCGCGGTGTCCGTGACGACCCGCAGCAGGAACGTGTCCTTCGTCGTCATCGTGCCGAACGACGTGCGGAACGGCGACACCAGCGGGATCGCGACGTGCAGCAGCTCGACCCGCTCGATCCTCATCCGGCCACCTCCAGCTCGTACCAGCCGTCGCGGGACATCGAGGTCGCGACGTACCCGCGGTCGAAGGCGTCCAGGAACACGTCCCGCACCGCCGCGCGCCACTCCTGCGCCTGCTCCGGCGCTTCCTTGCGCACCCGCACGACGTCGGCCGGCACCCGGCACCAGATCCGGTCGCCGTCGGTGCGCCGCAGCGGCCCGCCGTCCGGGGCGGTCGCCGTGACCTCGCCGCGCGGTTCGGACTCGTGCGGCTCCCGCGCGCCGGTCAGGTCCCACCGCACGGTGAGCCGGTCGGACTCACCGGTGTTCACGCCGTCGTTCATCGGCCCGTAGAAGTCCACCGCGTACTCGGTGACGACGGCGCCGAGCTTCACCAGGTTGAACCGGGCGTTGCGCGCCACCAGCGGGTCGTAGGTCCAGCGCATTGACCGCGCGCCCAGGCCGACCGCCCAGTCGCGTTGCGCGAGCTTCAACGGCAGCCCGGCACCGGGGCGGGCCGCGGCGATCATCGAGTACACCGACCCGTCCGGGCAGAACAGCCCGGTCGTGGCACCGACCAGCTCGTCGCCGTCGAACGCGCCGATCGTCGCGCCGCCCGCGTGCCGGATGCAGTGCAGCGTCTCGGTGGACAGCACGTCGAGGCTCGTCTCCCAGACGTCGGCGTAGTACCGCGCGACGCGGGCGATGCCCGGGACGTCAGTGATCGCTCGAAACCTCAAGGCGGGCCTTCCGGACGCTGTAAGCGAAGTAGATGACGAACCCGAGCGCCATCCAGGCGAGGAACGCGACCCAGGTGTCCAGGCCGAGGCTGAACATCATGTAGACGCAGAACGCGAGCCCCAGCAGCGGCGTGACCGGCGAGAACGGCACCCGGAAGCTGCGCGGCCGGTCGGGCTCGGTGCGCCGCAGGATGATCACGGCGATGTTGACCAGCGCGAACGCGAACAGCGTGCCGATGCTCGTGGCGTCGGCCAGCGACCCCAGCGGCACGAGCGCGGCGAGCACCGCGATGAACAGGCCGACGACGACGGTGTTGATGAACGGCACCCCGGTGCGCGGGCTGAGCTTCGCGAAGATCGACGGCACCAGCCCGTCGCGCGACATGGCGTACAGGATGCGCGTCTGTCCGTAGAGGACGGTCAGCACCACGGACGTCGTCGCCACCACGGCGCCGATCGAGAGCAGGATCGGCCAGATGGCACCGTCGACGTTGTCGGTCAGCACCCGGCTGAGCGCCGCCTCGGTGCCCTCGAACGCCTGCCACGGCATGGCGCCGACGGCGGCGAGCGCGACGGCGCAGTACAGCGCGGTGATCACGACGAGCGAGATGATGATCGCGCGCGGCAGGTCGCGCTGCGGGTTCTCCGCCTCCTCACCGGCGGTGGAGGCGGCGTCGAACCCGATGTAGGAGAAGAACAGGGTGGCCGCGCCCGCGCTCATGCCGGCGAGCCCCAGCGGGAACAGCGGCTGCAGGTTGCCCGCCTTCAACGCCGTGAACGCCACCGCGCAGAACATGACCAGCGCGCCGATCTTCACGTACACCAGGACCGTGTTCGTCCGGGCGCTGCCGCGCGCCCCGCCCAGCAGCACCAGCATCGAGATGACGACGACGAGCACGGCCGGGACGTTGACGATCCCGCCGTCACCCGGCGGCTGGCTGAGCACGTCCGGAATCCGCAGCCCGGTGACCAGGTGCAGCAGCTCGTTGACGTATTGGCCCCAGCCGACCGCGACCGCCGCGACGGACACGCCGTACTCCAGCACGAGGCACCAGCCGCAGACCCAGGCGACGATCTCGCCGAGCGTGGCGTAGGTGTAGGAGTAGGAGGAGCCGGACGCCGGGATGAGCCCGGCCAGCTCGGCGTAGGACAGCGCGGAGAACAACGCGGTGATGCCCGCGAGCACGAACGAGACGACGATCGCCGGTCCCGCCAGCGGCACGGCCTCGCCGAGGACGACGAAGATGCCGGTGCCCAGCGTCGCGCCGATGCTGATCATGGTGAGGTGGCCGACGCCGAGCGTGCGCCGCATCTCGCTGCCGGGATGGGTCAGCTGGTCGATCGGCTTGCGCCGCAACACCCGCGCCCCGATGCGCTGTCCGTTGCTCATCCGGCCAACATAACGCCCTGCTCGGGGACTACCTGCCACCCACCGGCCGGAACGTGCGGCGGTATGTGTCCGGCGGCACACCCACGGTGCGGTGGAAGTGCCGGCGCAACGTCGTCGCCGTCCCCATCCCCGCCGCCTCCGCGATCAGGTCGACGCTGTCGTCGGTCAGCTCCAGCAGCTCCTGCGCGCGCCGGATCCGCCGCATGTGCAGCCACTGCAACGGGGTGGTGCCGGTGACGGTGCGGAACAACCGGGTGAGGTGCCGCGAGCTCATACCGGCCTGCCTGGCCAGGTCCTCGACGGTGAGCACCTGGTCGAGCCGTTCGCTCGCCCAGTCGAACAGCTCGGTCAGCGGGTGGCCCTCCTCGGCGGGCACCGGGGCGAGCACGAACTGCGCCTGACCACCGTCGCGGTGCGGTGGGACGACCAGCCTGCGCGCCGCCGTGTTCGCCGCCGCCGCACCGTGGTCGCGGCGGATCAGGTGCAGGCTCAGGTCGATCGCCGCCGCCTTGCCCGCCGCGGTGAGCACCTGGCCGTTGTCGACGTAGAGCACGTCCGGTGCGACCTCCACCCGCGGGTACCGGCGGGCGAGCTCGTCGGCGTGCGCCCAGTGCGTGGTGGCGCGGAGCCCGTCGAGCAACCCCGCCTCCGCGAGCACGAACGCGCCCGTGCACAGCGAGGCGATCCGCGCGCCCTTCGCGTGCGCCACCCGGACCGCCTCGATCAGCCGCCGGTCGACCGGCCCCTCCCAGTCGGCTACCGCAGGCACGATGACGGTGTCCGCCTCGTGGAGCCGGTCGAGCGGCAGGTCGGGCTCCAGCGTGAACCGGCCGACGCGCACCGGCCCGTCACCGCAGACGACCACCCGGTAGCCGAGCTGCGGCGCGGTGAAGATCTCGTAGGTAGCGGTCAGCTCGAAGTGCAGCATCCCGTCGGTCACGGCGAACGCGAGCATGTCCGGAATTGTACGCATCGTGTCGTTCCAGACACTGGGCAGCGAGCGCCGCCCTGGCTTGAATTGCCGTCATGGGACACCACATCGCGGTCTACGGCGCCTCCGGCCTCACGGGCCGGTTCATCCAGGCGGAGCTGGAGAAGCGCGGCTTCACGCCACTGCCGTTCGGCCGCGCGCAGGCCACCGCCGACGACCCCGCCGCTCTCGACCGGGCGCTGACCGGTGCGGACGCGGTGGTCAACGCGGCCGGTCCGTTCGCCGTGACGGCGCTGCCGCTGATCGCCGCCGCCGAACGCGCCGGCATCCCGTACGTGGACGTGGCCGCCGAGATCGAGGCGAACGCCGACACGTTCGCCCGCGGTGCCGCGGTCCCGGTCGTGCCCGCGATGGCGTTCTTCGGCGGCTTGGCGGACCTGCTGGTCACCGCCGCGATGGCGGACTGGCCCGACGCGTCCGAGGCGCACGTCGCCTACGGCCTGAGCGGCTGGCAGCCGACGCCCGGCACGCTCGCCGCCGGTGCGGTCTCCCACGACCGCCGGGGTGGTCGGCGGGTCCGGTTCCGCGACGGCCGGCTCGAGCACCACGACACCGCGCCGCTCACGTCGACCTGGGACTTCCCCAGCGGGCCGCGGGAGGTGGTCGGTGAGTTCTCGATGGCCGACATCGTGACCGTGCCCAGCCACCTGGCGATCCCGTCGGTGACCTCGTACATGTCCGTCACCGCGGCCCAGGCCCTGGCCGCCGCCACTCCCCGCTCCGAACCGGAAACCTTCGAGGTGGACGTACGCGTACGCCGGGGTTCGGAGGAACGCCGCTTGTCAGTCGCAGGCCGCGACATCTACGCCGTCAGCGCCCCTCTGGCCGTGGAGGCGGTAGACCGCCTGCTCACCGGCCGCTTCCACGTCACCGGCGTCGCCTCGGCCGGCGCAATGTTCGACGCCGAGGACTTCCTGTCCACACTCTCCGACGTCTTGCCGCTGTCGGCCTAAGGCCACTCAGCGCCGACCCTGCTCGGGAGCCTGCGCGATGGCACTCGGGGTGTGCGTGAGGGCGCTCAGCGCCCGAACTGCTCGGGGGTCTGGGGGTCGCCCCCAGATGAACACCCGGAACGAGAAACGGCGAGTGCTCTCCACGAGCACTCGCCGTCCGAGTGGAGGTGCCGGGAATCGAACCCGGGTCCTGTGGCGGTTCATCAGGGCTTCTCCGTGCGCAGTCCGCTCTGCCTCTGCTTGACCCCATCAGTCACGCGGACGAGCTGATGTGACGGGCCCAGTCGCTGTGAGTTTCCCGAACAGTCCCCGCGACCGGGAATGCAGGTAAGCCCTCTAGCTGATGCCGGACTCTAGGCCGAAGGCACTCCTAGGCCGACAGCGTTGCTACTCGCCTCAGGCGGCGAGAGCGAACGCGCGCTTGTCGTTAGACGTGGCGCTTATTGGTTTGCGATGACGCTTGCGGTGGTCTCTCGCCTGCACCGGCACGCTTCCCCTGAATCAACGTCCACAGTCGAAACCGTTCACCCCCTCGTCGTGGTGCACCTAGCATAACGGCCGCTGCCACCGAGTTCTTCCCGAGGCAGGTAGGGCTGTCCCCACCACCGGCTGACTGGTTGGCCGCATGGTCCCTGACCAGCGACAACGACAACATGGACGTCATGAGGAAACCGAACGCGCTCGCAGCCGGGTTCTACTTGCTGACCAACCTGGTGACCGGCATCTTCTGGTTCACCCTCACCGTCGTGCTCACGGTCGTCGGGTTCTCCCTGTCCGTGCTGTGGGTGGGCCTGCCGATCCTCTGGCTCGCGATGCAGGCGGTGCGGGCCGGCGCGACGGTGGAACGGGCGTGGGTCGGTGCGGCGCTGCGCACGGACATCCCGGTGCCCTACCGGGCCCGGCAGCCGGGCACGCTGTGGCAGCGGTGGAAGGCCCAGTTCACCGACCCCGCCACCTGGCGCGACTTCGGTTACCTGCTGCTCCTGCTGCCGGTGGGGGTCCTGGAGTTCGGCGCGGTCCTCACGCTCTGGACGGTCGTGGCGGCGTTGGTCGCGGTGCCGTTCTGGATCAGCTACGCGCCGTTCGCGGTCGTCGTCGGCGAGCTCTGGACCATCGACTCGTTCGCCTCGGCGTTGCCGATCGCGGTGCTCGGGCTGGTGTTGGTCCCGTTCGCGGTCATGGGCACGAAGGCGCTCGGCGCGCTGCACGGCCGGTTCGCCCGCGCCATGCTCGGACCGACCCGTGCCGACGAGCTGGCGGTCGAGGCGGAACGGCTGCAGTCGAGCCGGGCGCGCGGGGTGGAGGCGGCCGAGGCGGAGCGCCGGCGCATCGAACGCGACCTGCACGACGGCGCGCAGCAGCGGCTCGTGGCCGTGGCGATGGGGCTGGGCCGGGCGAAGTCGAAGCTGGACAGCGACCCGGAGGGCGCGGCCGAGCTGATCGCGGAGGCCCACGCGGACGCCAAGCTCGCCATCAAGGAGCTGCGGGACCTGGCACGCGGCATCTACCCGTCGGTGCTCGGCGACCGCGGTCTCGACGCGGCGCTGTCCGCGCTGGCCGCCCGCGTGCCGATCGAGGTGGACCTGCAGGTGGACGTCGACCCGCGGCCGCCGACGGCGGTGGAGAGCGCCGCGTACTTCACCGTCGGCGAGGCGCTCACCAACATCACCAAGCACTCCACCGGCACCAGGGCGACCGTGCGGGTCAACCGGATCGACACGGGCGTGCTGGTCGAGGTCACCGACAACGGTCAGGGCGGTGCGGAGCTGAAGGCGGGTGGCGGGCTCGCCGGGCTCGCGGACCGGGCTGCGACCATCGACGGTGTGGTTGTCGTCGTCAGCCCCGCTGGAGGGCCGACCGTGATTCGAGCGGAGTTGCCGTGCGCGTGGTGATCGCCGAGGACTCGGTGCTGCTGAGGGAGGGCGTGCAGCGGCTGCTCGCCGACGAGGGCATCGACACCGTGGCGGCGGTGGAGAACGGGACCGACCTGCTGGACGCCGTGACCGAGCACCGGCCCGACCTGTGCGTGGTGGACGTCCGCATGCCGCCGACGTTCACCGACGAGGGGCTGCGCGCGGCCATCGAGTGCCGCCGCCGCCACCCCGGGCTGCCGGTGCTGGTGCTGTCGCAGTACGTGGAGGAGCGCTACGCCGTCGAGCTCCTCGCGGGCGGTGCGAGCGGGGTCGGCTACCTGCTGAAGGAACGGGTGGCCGACGTGAAGGAGTTCGTCGACGCGGTGCGGCGGGTCGCCGACGGCGGCACGAGCATCGACCACGAGGTGATCACGCAGCTCATGGTGCGCAGCAAGAAGAGCCCGGTCGACTCGTTGACTCCGCGCGAACGCGAGGTGCTCGGCCTGATGGCGCAGGGCCTGTCGAACACGGCCATCGCCGGCACGCTCGTGGTGTCCGACGGCGCGGTGGAGAAGCACGTCGGCAACATCTTCGCGAAGCTCGGCCTGGAACCGTCGAACTCCGAGCACCGGCGGGTCCGCGCCGTCCTCGCCTACCTCGACAGCTGAGGCGAACGCCGGAACGCCCGGCTCCCGCGGTGCGGTGGGCCGGGCGTTCTCGTCGGTGCGGTGGTGGACGGCGTCAGTAGCGGCCCTTCAACGCCCGCCCGTGCGCCCGTGCGATCTCACGGTTCGCGTCGCGCTTGGCGATGTCCTGGCGCTTGTCGTAGGACTTCTTGCCCTTGGCGAGGGCGAGCTCGACCTTGACGTAGCCGTCCTTGAAGTACATCTGCAACGGGACGAGCGACAGACCGGACTCCTTGGTCTTGCCGATCAGCCGTTCGATCTCGTGCTTGTGCAGCAGGAGCTTCCGCTTGCGCCGGACCTCGTGGTTCGTCCAGGTGCCCGCGACGTACTCCGGGATGTGCAGCGCGTGCAGCCAGATCTCGCCGTCGTCGACCTGGGCGAAGGCGTCCACGAGGGACGCCCGTCCCATGCGCAGGCTCTTCACCTCGGTGCCGACGAGCTGAATGCCCGCCTCGTAGGTGTCCAGAATGGCCCAGTCGTGCCGAGCCTTGCGGTTCGACGCGATGACCTTCTGCCCGCGTTCCTTGACCATGGCGACAACTCTACGTGGTCGGTAAAACTCTTAAAGCCGCACGTAGAGCCGCAGCGTGACGTAGCCGGTCGTGGCCGAGATGAGGATCGCGACCAGGAACAGCCACGGCGAGACTATGAGGATGTCCAGGTAGCCGACCGGCGGGATGATGCCCGACTCGGTGAGGTTGCGGGTGATGCGGTCGAGGAAGAACGCCTTGAACAGCACCAGGCCGGCGACCGCGGTGACCGCGCCGATGATGCCCGCGACGACCGCCTCGATGAGGAACGGCAGCTGCGTGTACCAGCGGGTCGCGCCGACCAGGCGCATGATGCCGACCTCGACGCGGCGGGTGAACGCCGACACCTGGATGGTGTTCGAGATCAGCAGCAGTGCCGCGAACGCCTGGATGAGCGCCAGGATCAGCGCCACGTCGCGGAAGCCGTTGAGGCCGTCGAAGAACCGCTCCAGGAACTTGCCCTGGTCGTCGACGCCCTTCACGCCCGGCTTGCCCTCGAAGGCGTTCTTGATGACCTCGGTGCGTTCCGGGTCTTCGAGCTTCACCCGGAACGTGGCCGGGATGGCCTCCGGCCGGGCGAGCTTGAGCAGCTCCGGCTGGGCCTCGAAGATCTGCTTGAAGCGCTCGAAGCCCTCGTCGCGGTTCTGGTACACCACGGACTCGACGCCGGAGGTCTGGTCGAGCTGGGACCTCAGCCCCGCGCACGGCTGCTGGGTGCAGTCCTTGTCGTTGGCGCTGACGTCGTTGGTCAGCAGGACCGAGACCTCGAGCTTGCCCGCGTAGTTGGCCTGCATCTTGTCGACCATGCGGACGACGAGCAGGCCACCGCCGAGCAGCCCGAGCGAGATGGCGGTCGTGAGGATCATCGCGATCGTCATCGTGACGTTCCGGCGAAGTCCGGTGACGACCTCGCTGAACACGAAGCTGGTACGCATCGGGGGCGGGGTTCCTTGGGGGGTCGGGGATTAGGAGCGCTTAGCGGCCGACGCCGTAAACGCCGCGCGCGTCATCACGGACGACCTTGCCGTACGACAGCTCCACGACCCGGCGGCGCATCGAGTCGACGATGCCGTGGTCGTGGGTGGCCATGATGACGGTCGTGCCGGTGCGGTTGATCCGCTCCAGCAGCAACATGATGTCCTGGCTCGTGTCGGGGTCCAGGTTTCCGGTGGGCTCGTCGGCGATCAGCACCAGCGGGCGGTTCACGAACGCGCGAGCGATCGCGACGCGCTGCTGCTCACCACCGGAGAGCTCGGTGGGGAACCGGTCCTCCTTGCCGTCGAGGCCGACCAGCTGCAGCACCTCCGGCACCACCTTGACGATGGTGTTGCGGGGCTTGCCGATGACCTCGAGGGCGAACGCGACGTTCTCGGCGACCGTCTTCGTCGGCAGCAGGCGGAAGTCCTGGAACACGCAGCCGATGGACTGGCGCAGGCGGGGGACCCTGCGCCGCGACATCTTGGCGACGTCGAAGTTGGAGACGTAGACGCGTCCCCTGGTCGGCACCTCTTCGCGCAGCAGCAGGCGCAGGAACGTCGACTTGCCGGACCCGGAGGGCCCGATCAGGAAGACGAACTCGCCCTTCTCCATCTCGACGGACACGTCGTCGAGCGCGGGACGCGTGGAGGTCTTGTAGACCTTGGAAACGTGTTCGAGACGAATCACGAGGCGCGAGTCTACCCATGGCCGCGGTAAAGCCCCCGTTCCGGTTAACTTCCAGCCCCGGAAAGGCGGTTCTCCTCCCCCACACGGCGTGGTCGGTTCAGCACAACCGGTGGACGAAAGGGCACGTTCGGACCATCGGACGGCCCGGACGTGCCCTTCGCCTCAGCTCACACCGCGGCTGCGGCTCACGCTTGCTGGGACTGCTTGCGCCAGCGGATGCCGGCTTCGAGGAAGTCGTCGATCTCACCGTCGAGCACCGCGGACGGGTTGCCGACCTCGTGGTTGTTCCGCAGGTCCTTGACCATCTGGTACGGGTGCAGCACGTAGGAGCGCATCTGGTTGCCCCAGCTGGAGCCGGAGTCCTTGAGCGCGTCCATCTTCGCCTGCTCCTCCTGGCGGCGCCGTTCGAGCAGCTTCGCCTGCAGGACGTTCATGGCCGTGGCCTTGTTCTGCAGCTGCGAGCGCTCGTTCTGGCAGGACACGACGATGCCGGTCGGGATGTGCGTGAGGCGCACCGCCGAGTCGGTCGTGTTGACGCCCTGGCCACCGGGGCCGGACGAGCGGTACACGTCGACGCGCAGGTCCTTCTCGTCGATCTCGACGTGGTCGGTCTGCTCGACGACGGGCACGACCTCGACGCCGGCGAACGACGTCTGGCGGCGGCCCTGGTTGTCGAACGGCGAGATGCGCACGAGGCGGTGCGTTCCCTGCTCGACGCTCAGCGTGCCGTAGGCGTAGGGGGCGGTGACGCGGAAGGTGGCGGACTTGATGCCGGCCTCTTCCGCGTAGGAGGTGTCGAAGACCTCGACGCCGTAGTTGTGCCGCTCGGCCCAGCGGGAGTACATGCGCAGGAGCATCTCGGCGAAGTCGGCGGCGTCGACGCCACCGGCTTCGGCGCGGATGGTGACCAGCGCGTTGCGCTCGTCGTACTCGCCGGAGAGCAGTGTGCGCACTTCGAGGCTCGCGATCTCGTCGCGCAGCTTCGCCCTGTCGGTGTCCGCGTCGGCGGCGGCGTCCGCGTCCTCGGCCTCCTCCGCGAGCTCGTAGAGCAGCGGCAGGTCGTCGAGGCGTTCCCGCAGGCCGGTGATGCGGCGCAGCTCACCCTGCTTGTGCGAGAGCTGGCTGGTGACCTTCTGCGCCTTCTCCTGGTCGTCCCAGAGGTCGGGGCGGGCTGCCTGCTCCTCCAGATCCGCGACCTGGGCACGCAGGGCATCGAGGTCCATCACCGCCTCGATGCTGCTCAGGGTGGCGGAGAGGTCCTTGATGTCTGCTTCGACGTCCGGATTCACAGCAGAAGATTACGCCAATACCGGTCACCAGCAGCGACCGGCCGTGGAACTGGTGCAGGTAGTGGCGTCTGCAAGTACCACCGACCCGTTGTCGGTGGTACTTGCAGACGCCCCGACCTCAGCCCGTGGGGATCGCGTCCAGGAACTTGAGGACGGCCTTCGCGTGGGCCAGGCCGAACTCGGCCACCGCCTTCGCGTAGGGGTCCTCCGCGGTCTTGGCGGCGCTGCGGGCGCTCTCCTGCTCGGCCCCGTACGTGGTGCGCGCCGTGGCGACCAGCGACTCGCGCTGCTTCGCCGTCAACGAGCCGGCGTGCACGAGGCGCAGGATCAGCGGGCTGCGCAGGTGGTCGGGGCCGGGCTCGGACAGCAGCCAGTTCTTGAAGGCCTTCTTGCCCGCCGCGGTGAGCACGTACTGCTGGCTGGAGCGCGGCCCTTGCTTGCCGAGTCGCAGCAGGCCCTGGTCGGCCAGCGCGGGCAGCTCGCGGTACACCTGGCTGCGGGTGACGCTGAAGAACGCTCCGAAGCGCTCCCCGGCCTCCGCAACCAACTGGCCACCGGTCTTGGGTCCGTCGTGCAGCAGCCCGAGCAGGGCGGCTGCGGTCGCATTCAGGTCTGACACAACGACAACGTTCCCACGTCCGGGGGAGGCTGTCCACAATGGTCAGCCGTTCTGTCCACTGTGGCTGATCACCGGGCTAGTCCGATGGGCCATGCGGAGCAACGAAAAGTCTCGCTGAGTAAGCGGCAGTTTTGGCGCCTCACGCGTTTGGCCGCTTGACCGTCCGTGTCCATCCCGGATGGAAAAAGCCTTTCGCACAAGCGAAACTTCCCCGGCCTCACCCGATCGGCGGCACTGCTCTCACCGGCCGAAGCCACCCGAATGGACGGACGTGGGCTGCCGTCGCACGACCCGGTGATGTCGGCTCCGGGGTCTTTCCTCCGGCGGGAAGCCTGGAAAAATGATCATCGCCCTCAGCGGGCGTCAGCGGCTGGACAGCGGAGGTCGGGGAACCATGGGCATGAAGATGAAGTGGCTGGACCACAAGAAGGTCGCCATGCACACGCGTGCGTGGGTGACGGGTGGGATCCCGGAGCAGGCGGGCAAGGACGAGTGCATGGTGTGCGGGAAGCAGATCCGCAAGCACCGCACGGTGAGCGGCGAGGGCCGGATCTGTTCCAGCATGCTGTGCGCCCAGTACTGGGCGGAGAACATGACCTGAACCGCCCGGCCCGCTCGGCCGGATCGACCCACTCGGAAATACGAAGAAGGCCCGGAGTCCTAGGACTCCGGGCCTTCCATCTAGTAGCGGGGACAGGATTTGAACCTGCGACCTCTGGGTTATGAGCCCAGCGAGCTACCGAGCTGCTCCACCCCGCGCTGCTTCTAGCTTGTCTTGCTGTCTTGCTGTCTTGCTGTTGTAGGTAGAACTCTACACCCTCGAAAAACCCCTTTTCCACCACCCCCCTCTAACCGTATTTCCCCAGCTCAGCCCCAGTGTCGGCCCGTCCCGGCTCAATCCCGACTCAATCCTGGTCCCGCGCCCACCCTCTCAAGGCGCCGCCTCGGGGTTCGGGGGTCCGGGGGCGAAGCCCTCCGGGTGGGGTTTGGGGGCTTCGCCCCCAATGAAAATGCGAAAAAGCCCTGTCTGCGTCTTCCGCAGACAGGGCTTTCCCACTTTGTAGCGGGGACAGGATTTGAACCTGCGACCTCTGGGTTATGAGCCCAGCGAGCTACCGAGCTGCTCCACCCCGCGTCGGTATGAACAGAACCTTACGCGGGGTGGAGCGGGAAATGCAAATCGGGTGGTCAGCCGGACGGTGTGGGGCTGGGCACAACCGAGGACTGGCCGGTGGGCGGCGGTGAGGCCGACCCGGTGCTGTACTGCTTGAACCTCTTCGAGGCGTCGTCGAGGCGCTGGTAGGCCTGGCCGAGCTCGGCGAAGTTGCTGTTCTGCTGCGCCCGCTTGATGTCGGCGAGCGCCGCGTCGATGTCGTTGACCGCCTTCTGCAGCTCCGGGCTGAACGTTCCGCCGGTGTTGCCGGGTGTGGTCGACGTCGGCGGCGGCGTGGAGGTCTGGCCGTTGCCGTTGTTGTTGTCGCTCGGCGGCGGCACCACGGCCCCCGCCCCGCTGAGGACCTGTTCGAGCGCCTCGTTGAGCGTGGACGCGTAGCCGACCCGGTCGCCGTACCAGACGAGGACCTTCGACAGCTGCGGGAACGACGTGTTGTTCGACGCGCGTTCGATGTAGACGGGTTCGACGTAGAGCAGCGCGCCGCCGACCGGGAGGGTCAGCAGGTTGCCGTAGACGACGGTCGTCTTCTGCTGGGTGAGCAGGTTGAGCTCGCGGCTGACGTTGTCCGAGGTGAGGAACTGCGTCTGGATCTGCTGCGGGCCCTTGGCGTCGGTGTTGAGCTGCAACACGCTGATCTTGCCGTAGTTGTCGGGGTCGGAGGACGCCGAGACGTAGGCGGCCATGAACTCCCGGTTCTCGCGCACGAGCGGGCTGGTCAGCTGGAAGCTGACCTTGCCCTGGTTGGCCGGGTCACCGGCCAGCACGTAGAACGGCGGCTGGGCGTCGCGGCGTTTCTTCGCCTCGGCCTGCTGGGCGTCGGCCGAGGTCACGTTGTCGATCGTCGGGTCCTGCGCCGGCGCCCAGTAGGAGACACCGGAGTAGAAGTCCGACGGCGACGAGACGTGGTACTTCGACAGGATCTGCCGCTGCACCTTGAACAGGTCCTCGGGGTAGCGGAAGTGCTCGCGCAGCTCCGGCTTGATCTCGCCGGCCGGCTTGACCGTGCCGGGGAAGACGCCCATCCACGCCTTGAGGACGGGGTCCTTCTCGTCGATCGCGTACAGCGACACCGTGCCGTCGTAGGCGTCCACAGTGGCCTTGACCGAGTTGCGGATGTAGTTGACGGGCTTGTTGACCTGCGAGATCACCACGCCGTCCGCCGTGAGCGAGTCGTTGGTGGCGTCACCCAGCGGCGTGCGCTGCGCGTACGGGTAGTTCTCCAGCGTGGTGTAGCCGTCGACGATCCAGGTGATGCGGCCGTTGATGACGGCGGGGTACGGGTCGCTGTCGACGGTCAGCCACGGCGCGACGGCCTGCACGCGGTCACGCGGCGTGCGCTTGAACAGGATCTTCGACTCGTCGGCGATCGACTGGTTGAAGAGGATGTTCCGCTCGCCGTAGTAGGCCGCGAACGCGAGCTTGTTGAACAGGCTGCCGATGGGCACGCCGCCGCTGCCGGTGTAGGTGTAGGACTTGGCGTCGGTGTCGTACTCGGCCGCGGAACCGGCGGGCCGGCCGCCGACGATCGAGTAGTCGTTCGTGCCGAACAGCTCGCCGTAGTACGTGCGCGGCTGGTCGACCTTGATGCCGTTGGCGACGTTGCCGACCTCGCCGTTGGGCTTGACCTCACCGGTCTTGAAGTCGGGGTAGCCGCCGTTGGACTGGTCGGCGATCTCGTTGACCTTGTTCGCCTCTGCGTAGACGAAGCCGTTGCCGTGGGTGTAGATGAGGTGCTGGTTGATCCAGTCGCGCTGGCCCTGCGGCAGGCTGTCGAGCTTCAGCTCGCGGACCGCCACGATGTAGTCGCGCAGCTTGCCGTCCACTGTGTACCGGTCGACGTCGAGCTTGCTCGGGAACCCGTAGAACGGCCGCAGCTGCTGGAACTGGGTGAACGTGCGGCCGAGGACCGCCGGGTCGAGCAGGCGGATGTTGCCGAGGGTGGCGGCGTCGTTGGTCTTGATCTGGTCGTTGGCGACGTTCTGCTTGCCCTCGTAGGGCTTCGTCTCGACCTTGTCGTCGGTCAGCCCGAAGGCCTGCCGGGTCGCCGCGATGTTGCGGGTGATCGACTCGGCCTCCTTCTGGATGGCGTTCGGCTTGACCGAGAACTGCTCCAGGACCGCGGGCCACGCCGCGCCGACCAGGACGCTGGACAGCACCAGCAGCACGGTCGCGATGGCGGGCAGCTGCACGTTGCGCATGAACGCGCCCGCGAAGAACGCCACGGCGCAGAACACGGCGATGCACAGCAGGATCAGCTTGGCCGGCAGGACCGCGTTGAGGTCGGTGTAGCTGGCGCCGACGAACTTCTCGTTCTCGTGCAGCAGCAGCTCGTACCGGTCGAAGAAGTACGCGACCGCCTTCAGCAGCACGAACGTGCCGGCGACCAGTGCCAGGTGCAGCCGCGCCGGACCCGAGAGTTGCCCGCCGCGACCGGCCAGCCGGATGCCGCCGAAGAGGTAGTGCGCGATCACCGCGCCGATGAACGACACGGCCGTGGTGATGAACAGCCACGACAGCAGCCACTCGTAGAACGGCAGCTGGAAGGCGTAGAAGCCGATGTCGTGGCCGAACTGCGGGTCGGTGATGCCGAACGGCTGACCGTTGAGGAACAGCTGGACCTGCTGCCACTCGGCCTGCGCCGACGCGCCCGCGATCAGCCCGACGAACACCGGGATGCCGATCGAGAACAACCGCATCCGCCGCATGACGACGGTGCGGTAGCGCGCCACCGGGTCGTCCGGCCCCGACACCGGGACGAACACCGGCCGCGCCCGGTAGGCGAGCCAGAGGTTCAGCCCGACGATGCCGCCGACCACGACCCCCACGGCCAGGAACAACCCCAGCCTGGTGAGCAGCACTGTGCTGTAGACGTTGCGGAATTGGACCTCGCCGAACCACAGCCAGTTCACGTAGGTGTCGAGCAGCCGCGATCCCGTGATGAGACCGAACAGGAGCACGACACCCACGATGAGCAGTATTCGGCTGCGCCGGGACAGTTTCGGCAGTCCGACCGGAGGCCGTGTGGCCACGAGGCACGCTCCTGGATCGCGGTAAATCGATACGTACGTTTAGTCCAACTCTACGGACGACGCCCTGGGTTCCCGTGAAGTGCGCCGTCTTACGATGACACGCGTGTCAGCGAGTGAAACGCCAGCGGTCGTCCTCCCGACGGTCGCCCGCGAGGTAGAAGAGTTCGTAGCGGCCGGCGGCTGGGAGCAGCCCCCGCAGCTCTTCGCCCTCGTGGCGACGTCCGACCTGATCGCCCAGCAGCCAGAGCTCCGCGCCCAGCTCGACCCGGCGGCCTCCCCGCTGACGCCGATCGCCCAGGACGCCCTCGAAGGCGACCTGGCCGACGCGCTCGCGGGCATCGAGTGGCCCCCGGCCGTCACCGGGTGCGCACTGGCCCAGGAGATCGTCGTCCTGCCCCCGGAAGCCGAGACCGAGCTGCACCACGGCGAGCTCGACGACGAGGCGGCCCGCAGGTTCGCGGCCGAGCACCCGTCCCGCCGCGAGGCGCGCCTGGTCGCGGCCGTGCTCAGGGACGGCACGGTCTCCTGCGTGCTGCGCCTGCGCGGCACGGTCGAGGTCCCCGAGGAGTTCGTCGAACACCCCGAGCTGGCCCCGAACCTCACCGACGCGCTGCTCGCCACGCTGCGGCCCTAGTCGTCACGCCTCCAGGCTGGCACAGCCCCGCCGTGTGATCACGGCGGGGCTGCGTTCGTGCTGTTCGCCCGTGGCTGAAACCGTCAGGTCAGCGGGCCCGCGGGTCAGCAGCCCGGCGTCGGCTGGCCCTTGTTCAGCGCCTCCAGCGACGAGACCGCGTCCTTCAGGTTCTCGACCTTGATCAGCGTGAGGCCCTCCGGCGCCTGCTGCTTGGCGTCCGTGCAGTTCTGGGCGGGCACGAGGAACGCGGTCGCCCCCGCCTCCTTCGCCGCCACCATCTTGAACGCGATGCCGCCGATGGGCTTCACCGCGCCGTCGCCCTGGATCTCGCCGGTGCCCGCGATGGCCTTGCCGCCGTTGAGCTCACCGGGGGTCAGCTTGTCGACGATCGCCAGCGCGAAGATCAGGCCGGCCGAGGGGCCGCCGACGTCCGACAGGCTGATCTTGATCTTGAACGGCACGTCGGCGCGGTCGACGGGCGAGATGCCGATGAAGCCGGACGGGCGGTCGTCGGGGCGCTGGCCGAGGGTGAGCTGGGTCGACTTCGAGGTGCCGTCCTGCTCGAAGGCGACCTCGATGCGGTCGCCCGGCTTGGTGTTCTCCAGCGCGGCGCTCACGTCGGCGGCGCTCTGCACCTGCTTGCCGTTCACCGCGATGATGCGGGCGCCGAGCGGGATGACGTTCTCCGCGGGGCTGCCCTTGGTGACCTGGTTCGCGACCACCTTGCCCGGGTAGCCGAGGTAGTGCAGCGCGGCGACCTCGGCGGAGGTCTGCGACTCGCTGAACGCCTGCTCGTTGTCGCGCTGGACGTCCTCCTCGGTCTGGCCGGGCTTGATGAAGTCCTCCTTCGGCGCGAGGGCGTAGCGGCCGGACAGCCACAGGCCCAGCGCGCCGAAGAGCGACAGGTCGTTGGTGAGCGAGACCGTCGTCATCCGCAGGGTGCCCTGCGTGGGGAAGGTGTTCTGGCCGTCGATGGACACGACGTCGGCGTCCTTGACCTTGCCGAGCACGTCGTAGGTGGGGCCGGGGCCCAGCGCGACGTACGGAACCTGGGCGAACCCGCCCGCTGTTCCGAGGATCGCCACGACCAGGAAGCTGGCGATCAGCGTCCACGTCCGGCGGGTCAGTCCGCGTTCCCTCGGCGGGGGCGCGGGAGCGGGTGCGGTCGTGACGGTTTCACTCACGGCTGAACAGCGTACGACCATGTCGATCCGCGTACGGTAGAGGCATGAGTGACGTGCCGTTCGGGTTCAGCCCGCACAACCCCGACGACAAGGACGGGCAACCGGGGGACAACCCGTTCGACTTCAACCAGCTGGGCAACATGCTGAGCCAGCTGGGCGCGATGCTGAGCAGCGCAGGGACGTCGAGCGGGCCGGTGAACTACGACCTCGCGAAGCAGATCGCGTTCCAGCAGCTGTCCTCCTCGCAGACCACCGTCGGGTTCGCCGCCGACCAGTCGGGCGCGGTCACCGACGCCGTGCACCTGGCCGAGATGTGGCTCGACCCCGTCACCTCGCTGCCCGCGGGCACCCGCACCACGCAGGCGTGGACCGCCCGCGACTGGATCGAGCGCACCATCCCGACCTGGCAGCGGCTGTGCGACCCGGTCGCGCAGCGCATGTCCGGCGCGTGGGTCGAGGCGATGCCGGCCGAGGCCAAGCAGGCCGCGGGCCCGTTGCTGTCGATGCTCGGGCAGATGGGCGGCATGGCGTTCGGGTCCCAGCTCGGCAACGCACTGGCGCAGCTCGGCGCCGAGGTCCTCACCTCGACCGACGTCGGCCTGCCGCTCGGCCCTGAGGGCACGGCCGCGCTGCTGCCGGCGAACATCGAGAAGTTCACCGAGGGCCTGGAGCGCCCCGCCTCCGAGGTGATGGTGTTCCTCGCCGCCCGCGAGGCCGCGCACCAGCGCCTGTTCACGCACGTGCCGTGGCTGCGGCAGCGCCTGCTCGACACCGTCGAGGAGTTCGCCAAGGGCATCAAGGTCGACACGTCGGCGCTGGAGCAGCTCGCCGGCCAGATCGACCCGTCGAACCCGGCTTCCATCGAGGAGGCCATGGGCTCCGGTCTGCTCGAACCGCAGACGACCCCGGAGCAGAAGGCCGCGCTGAACCGGCTGGAGACCCTCCTCGCCCTCGTCGAGGGCTGGGTGGACGTCGTAGTCGACGCCGCTGTGGCCGACCGGCTGCCCGGTGCGCCCGCACTGCGCGAGACGCTGCGCCGCCGCCGTGCCTCCGGTGGCCCGGCCGAGCAGACGTTCGCGACGCTCGTCGGCCTGGAGCTGCGGCCGCGGCGCCTGCGGGCCGCCTCCGCGCTGTGGAAGCTCGTCGGCGACCAGCACGGCGTCGAGGTCCGCGACGGCGTGTGGGAGCACGCCGAGCTGATCCCGACCACCGAGGACCTGGACGACCCGCTGGAGTTCGCCGAGCGGCTCGCCAACACCCGCAAGGCGCTCGAGGACCCGATCGCCGAGCTCGAGCGCACCATGCGCGCCGAGGACGGCGAGAAGGCCACCGAGGCGACCCCGGAGTCGGACGAGCCGCAGGACGGCGACAAGCCCAAGGACAGCTGAGCCCGATGGCACCGGTCAGACGTGCGAAGCGCCCGGCGGGCACACCCCGCCGGGCGCTTCGCGTTGCTGAAGATCAGTCTTCCGAGAGGCCCAGTCCGGCCGCGGCCGAGATGCCCTCCAGGTAGCCCATGGCCCGCTCGGACTTCGGGTAGCGGTGCACCCACTCCCAGAAGTCCTTGCCGTGCCCTGGGACCAGCAGGTGCGCGAGCTCGTGCACCAGCACGTAGTCGAGCACCCACGGCGGCACGTCGCGCAACCGCTCGGACACGCGGATCGTGCCCTCGGTCGGTGTGCACGACGCCCACCTCGTGCGCATGGGCGGCACCCAGCGCACGCTCACCGGGTCGGCGAGCGAGTCCAGGTATCGCACCGACAGCTCGGCGCACCGCGCCATCAGCGCCTCGTCGGACGTCCGCGCAGGCGACTTCCTGCGCGTCTCACTGCGCTGGAGGCGGCTCAACATCTCCGCCACCCAGTGCTTCTCTTCCCCCTTGGTCATCCGTGCCGGCAGAAGGACGACGACGGTGTCGCCCTCCCGGTACGCGCTGACCATGCGGCGGCGCCGGGAGCTCCGCCGCACCTCCACCCGCGGTTCGGCCATGCAGTAACCGTAATCGGCGGCACCGACAATTTTGGGCCCCCAACCGGCCGCAGGCGGGCACCCGGCGGGTGAAGTTCCACCGAACGGCGGCTGGACACGCGCGAGATCGACATGCGCGGGATCACCGCCTCGCAGAGGTACCGTCGCGCCAAGGTCCCCGAGTGTGTCCGCACTCACAACTGCAAGGGAGGGGCTGTGGCCGAGAAGTACAACGGCTACTGCGTCAAGTGCCGGGAGAAGCGCGACTTCGACGGCAATGTCGAGGAGACCAACGGCCGGCGCATGGCGAAGGGCACCTGCCCTGTCTGCGGAACGAAGATGACGCGGATCCTCGGCAAGTCCAAGGTCTGACGTTTCCGCTGGCAGGGGGCACCGCCCCCTGCCAGTCTTCCGTTGTGGACACACGCCCCCGAGTGCGCAGCGGCCTGCCCGTGGTGCGCCGCGGCCCCGGCGTCGTGCAGGTCGGCACCGACCCGAAGCACGCCGTGGTGATCGACGAGCTGCCCGACGCCCTGGTCGACGAGCTGCTCGTCCTCGACGGCCGCCACACCCTCGCTGAACTGGGTGAAAGACTCCGCAGCCGCGGTGAGGACCCGGCCCTGCTGACCACCGTCCTGGAATCACTCGACCAGGTGGGACTGCTGGAGTCCCCCTCCCCGTCCAGGGGTGCCACGGCCGCCGTGTTCGGCTCCACCCACCTCTCCCTCGCGATGACGTCGCTGCTCGCCGAGTCCGGTGTCCGGCTCGCCCACCACGCCGACCTCGTGGTGCTCGCCGCGACCCTCGTCCCCGATCCGGCCGTCGTCTCCGGCCTGATGGCCGCCCGCACACCTCATCTGGCCGTGCGCGTCCGTGAGGGCGTGGGCATCGTCGGCCCGCTCGTGCTGCCCGGCCGCACCAGCTGCCTGAACTGCGCGGACCTGCACCGCACCGACCACGACGAGGCGTGGCCGGCCATCGCCGCGCAGCTCGTGGGCAAACCCGCCTCCTACGACGTCCTGTTCGCCTCCGGCACCGCCGCGCTCGCCGTCGCGCAGGTGCTGGAGTCGCTGCGCCACGTCCGCGGACCCGAGCAGGCACCGCCACCAGTGCTCAACGCCACTCTCGAGCTGGACCTGGTCACGGGGGTTGCTGAGAGGCGGAGCTGGTATCCGCACCCTGACTGTCAGTGCAACGCACATACCATGGCCGGGTGACCGAGATTCCGCGCAAGGCCGTGCAGCGCACCGCCAAGCTGGCGAGCCTCCCGCTCGGGGTGGCGGGCCGGGTGGTCGGCGGCTGGGGCAAGCGACTGACCGGACGCGCAGCCGACGAGGTCAACGCCGAGGTCACCGCCAAGACCGCCGAGCAGGTGTTCGCCGTCCTGGGCCAGCTCAAGGGCGGCGCCATGAAGTTCGGCCAAGCGCTCAGCGTGTTCGAGGCGGCCGTGCCCGACGAGCTCGCCGCCCCGTACCGCGAGGCGTTGACGAAGCTGCAGACCGCCGCCCCGCCGATGCCCGCCCGCACCACCCACCGCGTGCTCGCCGAACAGCTCGGCGCCTCCTGGACCAAGCGCTTCCAGTCGTTCGACGACGACCCGGCGGCCTCGGCCTCGATCGGCCAGGTGCACCGCGCCGTGTGGCACGACGGCCGCGACGTGGCCGTGAAGGTCCAGTACCCCGGCGCCGACGAGGCCCTGCGCGCCGACCTGAAGCAGCTGCTGCGCTTCTCCCGCCTGTTGCAGGCGGTCATGCCCGGCACCGACGTGCGCCCCCTGCTGGAGGAGCTGCGCGACCGGTACCTGGAGGAGCTCGACTACCGCGACGAGGCCGCCAACCAGCGCGCCTTCGCCAAGGCCTTCGACAACGACCCGCACGTCGTCGTCCCCCGCGTCATCGCCTCGTCCCCGAAGGTGATGGTCACCGAGTGGACCGAGGGCGTGGGCCTCGCGAAGATCATCCGCGAGGGCTCACCCGAGGACCGCGACCGCGCGGGCCAACTGCTGTCGGAGTTCCACTTCTCGGCCCCGTCCCGCTCCGGCCTGCTGCACGCCGACCCGCACCCCGGCAACTTCATGCTGGGCGCCGACGGCCGCCTTCGCGTGATCGACTTCGGCGCCGTGGCCCGCCTCCCCGACGGCCTCCCGAAAACCCTCGGCCGCATGACCCGCCTGGCCCTCGACGGCCGCCCCGACGACCTGGTCGACCTCCTGCGCACCGAGAACTTCATCCGCGAGGGCATGTCCCTCGACGGCGAGGACGTCCTGGGCTACCTGGCCCCGTTCGTCGAACCGCTGCGCACCGAGTCGTTCCACTTCACCCGCCGCTGGCTGCAGTCGCAGGCCGAACGGGTCGGCGACCTGCGCAGCCCCGACTCCCAGACGGGCCGCTCGCTGAACCTGCCGCCGCAGTACCTGCTGATCCACCGCGTGACGCTGGGCGCGACCGGCATCCTCTGCCAGCTCGACGCCCACGTGACCGCGCGCGAGATCGTGGCGCGGTGGCAGCCGGGCTTCGAGGAGCCGTGAGCCGACGGCCTCTTCACTCCGTCGAGTGAACATGGCGGAAGTTGTCCACAGCTTGCCTCCGAGGTCCCTTCCCTCGTCGGTGTCTGCCCCAAGCTTGTCCCATGCCCATCACCACGACCGCTGACCTGCGCAAATCCGGCCTCTCCTCGCGGGAGATCCTCCGCCGCTGCCTCCCGTCCGGCCCCTGGCAGTTCCTCCTGCCCGGCGTAGTCCTCCAAAAGCCCTCACCGCCCACCCGCCTGGACCGCCTGCACGCAGCCCTGTCCTACGCCGGCCCGTCCTCCGTGATCACCGGCACCGACGCCCTGACCCGCCAGGGCGCCCGCCTCCCCCTACCCCGCCACATCCACGTGCTGGGCACCCAGAACACCCGCCGCTCCCACCCGAACCTGCTCCTCGAACGCACAACCCGCCCACCCACCGTCATCCACCACGACGGCCTCCGCCTGGCCTCCCCGGCCCGCGCAACCCTGGACCTCACGCGCCGCGAACAAGACGCCCGCGCGGTCGTGGCCGCACTCGACGCCGTGGTGGCCGCGGGCCTGTGCACGCCGCGCGATCTGCACGAGGAGCTGGAGCTGAGCCCCCGCCGCGGAACGGCGCTGGTCAGGCAGGCCTTACAGCACCTGTACCCGCTCCCCCTCAGCGCGCCCACTTCTGACTGCCCGGATGGGTCGCGTTGACCTGCCTGGTCGAAGGTCTGCGTCGCTCGTGACCTGCGTTGCTTATGGCCTGCGTTGCTCGCGGTCGTGCCTTGCCGCGACCGCTGCAAGCCGGCTCTCGATCTCTGCCTCACCGCTGCCAGCACCTATCCGGCCACTCTTTCGAGTGAAGCCGGTCCGGATTCCCGTTCTCGCTCGCCCGCAATGGGGAAGCGCGCGTGAGGCGGCCAGCCCCCGCAGGAACGGAGACAGCACCCGACACGCCTCAAGCCGACACGAACCAGCCAAGCCCGAATACGACCGCCGAACCCGCAACGCCCACGCCGACGCCCACCACTCAGCTCGAACAGCCGTCCCTACAGCCCGCCCGCGCGAACCGACCAAGCTCGCTCAAGGCAGCGAGCCTCATGCAAGCCGGCCAAGCCCACCCGTACCGACCCAGCCAACGCCAGCCCAGCCAACGGCCAGCCCAGCCCACGCCAGGCCGGCCCAGTCCAGCCCACGCAAGCCAACCCACGCAAGCCAACCCACTCAAGCCAGCCCGGCTCACGCAAGCCAGCCCACCACCAAGCCAGCCAGCCTCACCCGCACCAGCCGTTCACCGCCAGTACTCGTCCGGCAACTTCCCCTCGATGTCCCGCACATGCGCCTTGGCGCACGCGTGACACAACCACCGAACCGTCCCCCCGACCCGCTCCGACGACCAGGCCAACAGCTCCAGCTCAGAAACGGACGCCCGCGACCGCCCGCACCTGTGGCACGCCGTCACCGCCGCCGTCCCACGTGGACGGTATCGGTCTCCAGCAGGAAGACGTCCTCCCGAGCACCGACGTACTCGGAGTCCGCCGGGTTGAGCAGGCGGCGCAGGGCATCGCGGTCCGCGGGGTGCAGGTACGGGCCGGTGATCTCGGCCAGCCACGTCAGGCGGTCCACCGCCCAGTCGCGGACCTGCTGCTTCGCCGGGGCCGGGTGGTCGACGACGAAGCTGAAGGAGCCGATGTCGCCGAGGCCGGCGTCGGCCAGGGCGACGTTCCAGCCGACCGGCAGGCGGACGGAGCCGGCCATGTTCTCGCGCATCGAGACGAACCACTCGGCGCGGGCCGCGGCCATGCGGTCCGGGAGGCCGGGGTCGCCGACGCCGAGGTCCCAGGGCAGGAAACGGGTTTCGAGGCCGCCCTCGGCCAAGGCCAGCCAGCCGCCGGGGGCCAACGCGGAGGCCAGGCGGCGCATGCCGCGCAGCTGGTCGGGGAGGTGGTGGATGACGCGGGAGGCCCAGATGAGCTCGACCGGGCCCGTGAAGGAGAGGGGGTCTTCCGCGGCGAGGTCGGCGAGGACCGGCTTCACCGAGACCACGCCCTCGCCCTCGGTGCGGGCGGCGGCGCAGGCGGCGTCGAGGAGTTCGGGGGTGGCGTCGACCAGGACCAGGACGCCGCCGCCGTGGTCGCGGAGTGCGGCGACCAGGGGGACGGACATCGAGCCGGCGCCGCAGCCGACGTCCATCACGACGGGTGAGTCCGGGAGTGGTGCGACGAGTCTGCGGGCGACCGCGGACAGCGCTTCGGCCTGCAGTGCGCCGTAGCGCCTCATGCCCGAGAGGCGGGACGACCAGTCGATTCCGTCGTGGGTGTGGTGCGGCACAAAGGAAGACGGTACGGAGGAACGGCCGAGGCCGCCATCCACCTTCTCGTGGATGACGGCCTCGGCTCGTGACTGTCAGAGGTCGAAGCGAGCCGCTCTGCGTCCCGCCCATCGCGACACCCTGCGCCAACGTTGCGCTGACGCGAGGCGGTTCGCCAGGCGTTGCTCTTCCGCGAACCTCTGGGCTTCTTGTATTCGTATCCGCACGAGTTCTTCTTGCAGAGACATGGGGTGCAGTCCTTCGTTCGTGTACGCGGGCATTGCGTCGAGATTGATCACCGAGGTGTTCACGCTGCCGCCTCCGTCTTGTCCGAAGAAGCCACTGCCGCCGCCGCGTCCTTGCGCGGACGGCCACGGGGCCGCTTGCGAGCGATGACGACACCGCGCTCGAAGATCTCGCCACCCCACACACCCCACGGCTCGTGCCGCGCGAGGGCTCCCGCGAGGCACTCGGCGAGCACCGGGCAGGTCCCGCAGAAGGTCTTCGCCTTCTCGAGCTCCGCCGGGGCGTCCGCGAACCAGAGGTCGGGGTTGTGGGTGCGGCAGGGCAGGTCAAGCCCCTCCGCGAGGTCCGGAAGTGTCTCGCCGGTGAGCGGGACAGTCGCGGTCAACATCAGGTTTTTCTCCTTGTGTGGGGTACAGCAAAAAACACGAAGGCCGCGGACTCTGTGCGAGTCCGCGGCCTTCGTGAGCCTGGTGGTCCTACGACCCCTCTATGGGGTCGGCAGGAGCCTTCTCACTTGATGCGCGGACAGCGCATTCGTGTAGTTGGGAACGTCATCGACGGTCGGGCGCAGGACCGGCTGCTCCACGAGCAGTCCGGTGGCGCGCTCACGGCCCAGCAGTTCCGCCGACCTGTGGGCAGACTTCTGCCACATGGCCGGAGCGGTTGCGGGCGCACAGAAGTGCTCGGTCACGGGGAGGCCGAGTGCGCGCGAAATTTCGAACTTCTTCACGATCGGCACCTCCCTCGGAGAGCTCTCTGCGAGCTGAGTAGTAGTTCTTCTTCCCCAGACGGGTCCTCCGGACCCGGCATGAGCAGGTTATGACCCCGTACCTGGGGCGTGCAACCTATTTAACGAAACTTGTCCCGATCAGGTGGCCGAGTCGCCCACACCGGCCCTCACCAGGCCCAACACGTCGTTGCCGAACCTGTCGAGCTTCGAGGCGCCGATGCCCGAGATCGCGACGAGCCCGGCCGAATCCGTGGGTCGTTGCTCCGCGATCGCCATCAGGGTCGCGTCGGTGAAGACGACGTACGCGGGCACTTTCAGCTCGCGCGCCCGGCCGGCCCGCCACCGGCGCAGCGCTTCGAGGAGTTCTTCGTCCACATCGGACGGACAGGAGCGGCAGCGGCCGAGCTTGATGGCCTGCGCTTCGTTGAGCGTCGAGGAGCACAGCCGGCAGGTCGGCTTCTCCTTCTTCATCAACGGAGGCCGTTGGGATGCGGCACCGGCCGGTACGCGTGCCGCGGGGTGGCTCTCCGGCACGAGGTTGTAGAGGAAACGGGAACGGCGTCGGTACTTACGGCCGCCCGCTGCGCGCGACAACGCCCACGACATCCAAAGGTGTTCACGTGCTCGCGTGACGCCCACATACAGAAGGCGGCGTTCTTCTTCGATCTTCGCCTCGTCGCCGTCGGCGTATTGGATCGGCATAGTGCCCTCGACGAGTCCGACGAGGAACACGGCGTCCCACTCCAGGCCCTTCGACGCGTGCAGCGACGCCAGCGTCACGCCTTCGACGGTCGGCGGGTGCTGTGCCTCGGCGCGCATGTCCAGTTCCGCGCAGAACCGCGGCAGGTCGGCGTCGGGCACGGCGGAGGCCAGTTCCTCGGCGAGCTCCACGAGGGCGAGCAGCGACTCCCAGCGTTCGCGCGCGGACCCGCCCGTGGGCGGCTCGTCGGTGAGGCCGACCTTCTCCAGCAGCGAGCGCGTCACGTCGGGCAGGCTGCCGCTCACCTCGCCGGCCGAGCGCAGCGTGATCATCGCCTGGCGCACCTCTGCGCGTTCGAAGAACCGCTCGCCGCCGCGCACCAGGTACGGGATGCCCTGCGCGGCGAGCGCCTGCTCGTAGACCTCGGACTGGGCGTTGACCCGGTAGAGGATCGCGATCTCGGACGCCGCCACGCCCTCGTCGAGCAGCGTCTTGACGCGCCGCGCGACCGCGTCCGCCTCGGCGGGTTCGTCGTCGAACTCGTGGAACCGCGGTGCCGGGCCCTCCGGTCGCTGCCCGATGAGGTTGAGGCGGGAGCCGGCCGGGCGTCCACGGGCCCACTTGATGACTTCGTTGGCCAGTCCCACGACCTGGGGCGTGGAGCGGTAGTCGCGCTCCAGCCGCACCACCACGGCCTCGGGGAAGCGGCGGGGGAAGTTGAGCAACGGCTGCGGCGAGGCGCCCGCGAACGAGTAGATGGTCTGGTTCGCGTCACCGACGACGGTCAGGTCGTCGCGGCTGCCGAGCCACGCGTCGAGCACGCGCTGTTGCAGCGGCGTCACGTCCTGGTACTCGTCGACGACGAAGCAGCGGTAGCGGTCGCGGAACTCCTGGGCGACCTCCGCGTTGTCCTCCAGCGCGGCCGCGGTGTGCAGCAGCAGGTCGTCGAAGTCGAGCAGCATCGCCTCGTTCTTGAGCTGCTCGTAGGTCAGGTAGAGCTTCACGACCTGCTCGGCGGGCGCCGGGATGTCGCGTGCGGCGCGGGAGGCCGCGAGCGGGTAGTCCTCGGGGGTCAGCAGCGACGCCTTCGCCCACTCGATCTCGCTGGTGAGGTCGCGCAGCGCGTCGGTCTCGGTCGGCAGGCCCAGGCGTGCGGCGGCGCGGGCGACGACGCGGATCTTCTGGTCGACGAGCTCCCAGCGCGGCCCGCCGATGACGCGCGGCCAGAAGTAGCGCAGCTGACGGGAGGCGGCGGCGTGGAACGTCACGGCCTGCGCGCCGTGCACGTCGAGCGAGCGCAGCCGGGTGCGCATCTCCCCCGCGGCGCGCTTGGTGAACGTGACGGCGAGGACCTGCGACGGGGCGACGTGGCCGCGTTGGCACAGGTAGGCGATCCGGTGGGTGATGGTGCGCGTTTTGCCGGTGCCGGCACCCGCGAGCACGCACACCGGGCCGCGTGGAGCCTCGACCGCTGCACGCTGTTCCGGATCAAGACCCTCCAGCAACGCGTCCATAGCCGGGCAGTCTCGCAGACGGCCGATGCAACTCCGAGACCAGCGCGCCGTATCCTGGTGAGCATGGCTGGTAAGCAGGACAAGGCGGCTGCCAAGGAAGCGGCGAAGGTTCGCCGCGCGGCATCACGCGAGCGGCGCAAGCAGATCTTCGAGGCGTTCAAGATGCAACGCCGCGAGGACAAGGCGCTCATCCCGCTGATGCTCGGTGCGCTGCTGGGCGTCACCGCGATCGCCGTGGTCCTGGGCCTGGTCTTCGACGCGGTCTGGATGTTCGTGCCGCTGGGCATCGCGATCGGCGCGCTGCTGGCCGTGATCATCTTCGGCCGCCGGGTGCAGAGCAACGTCTTCCGCAAGGCCGACGGCCAGCCCGGCGCCGGTGCGTGGGCGCTCGAGAACCTGCGCGGCCGCTGGCGGGTCACCCCCGCCGTCGTCGGCACCACCCAGCTCGACGCCGTGCACCGCGTGCTCGGCCGTCCGGGTGTGGTCCTGGTCGCCGAGGGCGCGCCGCACCGGGTGAAGCCGCTCCTCGCGCAGGAGAAGAAGCGCATCGCCCGCGTCGTCGGCGAGACCCCGATCTACGACTTCATCATCGGCTCCGCCGAGGGCCAGGTGCCGCTCAAGAAGCTGCAGTCGACGCTGATGAAGCTCCCGCGCAACATCACGACGGCCCAGGTCGAGACGCTCGACGCCCGTCTCGCGGCGCTCGCGAGCCGCGGTGCCGCGCTGCCCAAGGGCCCGATGCCGCAGGGCGCGAAGATGCGCAACGTCCAGCGCACGCTGCGCCGCCGCTGACCCCGGTCACCACGCCACGCACCGCATCACCAGCACAGCACCAGCACGCGACAAGGCCCGGCACACCTCGTGCGCCGGGCCTTGTCGCTGTTCAGGGGTGTCTTGCGGGCTATCTGACCTTGATGACGACGGTGCCGGCGGCCTTGTCGTGCAGGCAGCGGCCGTCCGAGTCCCAGACCAGCGCCGGGATCAGCGGGAAGATGAGGACCGTCCGCAGCAGCGCGCGCGGCAGGTGCACGAACGCCTTGCCGTCGATGCGCGCCACCCGCAGGCCGAACACGGCGTGACCAGGGGTGAAGCCGAAGAACGCCACGGCGACGACCGTGATGACGAACCAGGCGAGCAGGCTCCAGTTGCGCGGCAGCTCCGGGCGCGTGAACAGCGCCGCGACCCCCGCGGACAGGAAGAAGTCGAGCAGGATGGCGAACGTGCGCCGCCCGACCGAGGCGATGGAGCCCGGCCCCTTCTCCGGGAAGCCGTGCCGCTCGCCACGCCAACGCTGCTGCTTGCCGTCGTTCGAGTCCTCACCCGGTTCGAGTACCGAGCGGGGTCCTGACAGCCACGAACCGGTCCACCTGCTCACCCCTCCAGAGTAAGGCCGTGCTCAACGGGTGAGGACCGGCAGGTCGTCTTGCCCACTCGGACGGCCCCGTTAACACTGGCGAAACATCCGAGTGACGGACGGGCAACACCGCCGACATACGGTCGCTCGTGATGGCCAGCCGTATTCCATAGCCAAGGAGTCGACGAGGGTGTTCAAGAATTCCGACGAGGTGCTGAAGTTCATCACCGACGAGGGTGTCAAGTTCGTCGACGTGCGGTTCAGCGACCTGCCCGGCGTGATGCAGCACTTCACGCTGCCGGCCAAGGCGTTCGACGCCGACGCGATCGAAGAGGGTCTTGCCTTCGACGGCTCCTCCGTGCGTGGCTTCCAGTCGATCCACGAGTCGGACATGCTGCTGCTGCCCGACCTGTACACGGCGCGTGTGGACCCGTTCCGCATCGAGAAGACGCTGATCGTCAACTTCTTCGTGCACGACCCGTTCACGCGTGAGGCGTACAGCCGTGACCCGCGCAACATCGCGCGCAAGGCCGAGCAGTACATCACCGACTCGGGCATCGCGGACACCGCGTACTTCGGTGCCGAGGCCGAGTTCTACATCTTCGACTCGATCCAGTTCGACACCACCGGGAACTCCTCGTTCCACAAGATCGACGCGGTCTCCGGCTGGTGGAACACCGGCCGTGAGGAAGAGGGCGGCAACCTCGGCTACAAGGTCAAGTACAAGGGCGGGTACTTCCCGGTCACCCCGAACGACCACTACGCCGACCTGCGCGACCAGATGGTCCTCAACATGGAGGCCCAGGGCTTCACGGTCGAGCGCGCCCACCACGAGGTCGGCACCGGCGGCCAGGCCGAGATCAACTACAAGTTCAACACGCTGCTGCACGCCGCGGACGACCTGATGCTGTTCAAGTACATCATCAAGAACACCGCCTGGCAGGCCGGCAAGACCGTCACCTTCATGCCGAAGCCGCTGTTCGGCGACAACGGCTCGGGCATGCACACGCACCAGTCGCTGTGGAAGGACGGCGCGCCGCTGTTCCACGACGAGAGCGGCTACGCGGGCCTGTCCGACACCGCCCGCCACTACATCGGCGGCATCCTGCACCACGCGCCGTCGCTGCTGGCGTTCACCAACCCCACGGTGAACTCCTACCACCGCCTGGTCCCCGGCTACGAGGCCCCGGTGTCGCTGGTCTACTCCCAGCGCAACCGCTCGGCGTGCGTGCGCATCCCGATCACGGGCAACAACCCGAAGGCCAAGCGCATCGAGTTCCGCTGCCCCGACTCCTCGGGCAACCCGTACCTCGCGTTCTCGGCGATGGTCATGGCGGGCCTCGACGGCGTGAAGAACAAGATCGAGCCGCCGGCCCCGATCGACAAGGACCTCTACGAGCTGCCGCCCGAGGAGGCCCGCGACGTCAAGCAGGTCCCGGCCACCCTCGACGCGGTGCTGGACAACCTGGAGGCCGACCACGAGTTCCTGCTCGAGGGCGGCGTGTTCACGCCGGACGTGATCGACACCTGGATCTCGTACAAGCGCTCCGAGGAGATCGACCCGCTGCGCCTGCGCCCGAACCCCTACGAGTTCGCGCTGTACTACGACGTGTGATCGGCGCGGGGTTTTGACCAGCAGTTTCACCGGTTGAAGCCCCAGCCGGGCCGCCTGATCGAACGAAGGCCGAGGGCCGGGTGACTGTGACAGTCACCCGGCCCTCGGCCTTGGTCGTGCAGTTCGCCCCATCTCATCACGCCGTTACCGGCGGCGGAGCCTCGGAGCTGAGCAACGTCACACTGCACGACAGCCCACGTGCACCGTTGCTCATCCGCACGTTGGACACCACGACGTCGGCCTCGCCCCCGGTCACCAGTTTGATCCGGGCCTCACCACCGCTGAGCTCCTCCGCGGCCGTGCCCGCACCGGACAACTGCCAGAAACCACCGGTCACCGTTTCGATCAGGTCCACCCGGTCCAGCTCTGCCGACCTGCCGTCCGCGTAGATGAGCCGGGCCGGTCCTGTGTAGCTGAACATCTTCTCTCCCTCTGGCGAGGTCGTGCAGACCGCATCCAGGTCGTCGGTACACACCGACACACGTCGAGGGCGAGCGAGCGGTTCAGGCTCAGCGGCTCCAGTTGCGCGCCCAGCGCCGTTTGCGTTCCTCGTCTCGCACGATCCAGTCGCGTCCCTCCGACGCCACGGCCTCCAGCACGCGAAGAGCGCTGTCGAAGCCTGCGTTCCGGTTGGCCGGCAGGTCGAGGTCGTCGGCGCCGTCCTGCTCCACGTCCACCGCGTTCCTGCGGTTCTCCTTCACTTCCGCGATCTTCGTCCCGTTGACGAGGGTCAGCTCGAACACCCGGCTCCCAGGGCCGTCCTTCTCGTCGATGGACGCCGAGGCCACCGCGTCGTACGGGAACATCTCGCGTTTCTCGTTGCGAGTGGTGCCGTCTTTGAAGTTCAGCAGCGTCCGCACCGAGCGCATGCCGTAGCGGGTGAGCAGGAAGATCTGCACGTGGTAGCGCTCGTAGCGGGGTGGCCCCTTGGTGACCCGGCTGCGGCGCGCGAAGTCGACCCGTTCGGTGAGGACCACGTGGGTCACCAGGTCCCGTTCGTTGAGATCGGCGTGACGCAGGGCCTTGTCCTTGAGGTGGAGCTTGTCCAACGCCAACCAGCGGGCCATCTCCGCGTCCGAGGGCCGGTCGGCCAAGGTGCGCTGCCAGTCCTCGTAGACCGCGAGCTCCTGCTCGAGGAGCGCTTCGGCGCGCCGGGCGAGGAGGATCCGCGCCTCGGGTCGTGCGCGCAGCTGGGCAGCGCCCACCGCGGCGAAGTAGGCGGCGCCCAGCAACAGCGCCTGCGCATGGCCGTCCCGCACCAGCAGGAACAAGCCGACGCCCCCTGCCATCAGGCCGAGAGCCCGGAGCAGGCGCGCACGACCCGTCCCGGGCGGAAGCGGCACGCGGTCGTACGGCTCGCGGGACGTGAATGCGGCCGCGATGCGCTTGACGTGCCAGTCGACCAGCCAGGTCACCTCGCCGTGGTGCATGGTCGTGTCGGAGTACTGGGCGTGCAGCCTGCGTTTGAGGTGCTCGCGATATCCAGCGGTGAAGCCGAGCCAGTCAGCGGTCTTGTCGTGCAGGCGGAAGCGGTGTTCGACGAGGTCGTCGAGCTTCGTGCTCGGCTCCTCGACCCCTTCCTCGTGCCGGGCGGAGAACTCGGCCCGCGTAGTCGCGGCGTCCAGGAGGTAGGTCTCGTGGGTCACCGTTCCGCGGAACGTCGCCCAGAGGCCGAACAACCACAACGCGATGCCGAGCCACCCGAGCGGCAGGACGGGGTCGTCCACGATGGACATCGAGGTCAGTACCGTCACCGCGGATCCGGCCAGGGCGTACCGCCAGGGCAACGCGTTCGAGCGGGACGGCACCGGCCGGTACGCCTTCGGTGGCTGGGGGTTGGCCTCGAAGAACTTCCACGCGCGGTCCACCCTGCCACCGCCCATCCGCTCGTCAGCGATCTTCCGCTTGCGTTGTGCCGCGAGCCTCTCCTGCGCCGCGCCGCTGAGGATGAGGTCGAGGTGGCGGTCGATCTCCAGCTGCCGCTCGCTGTCGAGCGCGCGGTAGGAGTCCAGCTCCCGCTCATCGGTGTCGCCGTCGAACGTCGCGTGTGCGTGTCCGAGCACCGTCAACACGACCTCGAACGCGGCGGTCCACCGGTCGGCCGGCAATGAGGCGCAGAGCTTCTGCACGTGGTGGATCTCATCGGTGAGCTCGGCGGTGATCTCGATGAACGAGCGTTCGCTGAGAATGGACAGGACGTACAGGTAAGCGCGCCGGGAGGTGAGGTCGCCGCCTTTGACAAGGCTGCGGAACAACACTTCCGCCTCGCGCGGATTGCCGCCCTCCAGCAACTGCACAGCCACCTCGTGCTTGCGCTCGGGCGGATCGTCCCAGCTGTAGTTGTAGATCGTCGTGTACAGCTTCACCGATTCCTGGAACTGCACACCGATCTGCTGACCGACCTGGGCATCACCGGACGCCTGGTTCTGGTTCTCGAACCGGGGGGAACCGCTGCCGCCGGCGGTCATCCCCTTCCCCTGTTCCAGTTGACGGCGCCGAAGCTCACGCCGATCTGCTGGCCGACTTGTGCGTTGTCCCGCGCGACGTTGCGGTTGTGGATCGCCGGCAGACCGGGCTGCGTCGCGTCGGAGTGCACGTCCGCCGGTTCCGGGTCGAGCGCGGCTGCCAGTGCCACGGCGAAAGCGGCGGCGTTGCGAGCGGCGGTCGGCTGGTTGTCCTCGCGGTCGGTGGCTCGCTTGGTGCCGTCGGCGCGGTCGCTGATCCCCCGCACCACGACAACGGGCAACTGGTCGCTCAACGCTGCGGCATGCGCGAATCCGGAGCCCTCCATCTCCACGGCGATCGCGTCGTTGTAGGACTCGTCGATCCGGCGGGCGATCTCCGACGTGGTGGAGTCCAGGACGACGTCGCCCACCGCGATGGGACCGAATGCCACCTTCGGGCGTTGATCGCGGGCGTCCTCCGGCAGGAAGCGGTACCAGGCGTCCTGCCGCAGCAGCCTGCGGGCGGTCTGGTCGAGCCGGTGCGAGATCTCCCAGGACCGCGGCCGCACCTTGAACCCGTCGTCCTGGCTGCGGCCGCCCTGGTAGGAGTAGACCTTCGTTCCCACGACCACGTCGCCGATGGCGAGCTTGCCGCTGCGTCCGCCGGCCACTCCCACGAACATCATCGCGGCGGGCGCGAACTCGGCTTTCGCCCGTTCGGTGAGCACCGCCGCGGTCGTGGTGCCCGGTCCGGTGATGCCCACCGCGATGCGGTGCTCCGGGTGGCCGGCAAGCGTGCCCACGTCGAAGACCGTGCCTGACGCGTGCCGACGCACCTCGAGATCGATCAGATGTTCCAGCACGGCGTCCTGCTCGACGTTGAGCGCGGTCAGGATGACGATCATGGTTCCCCCAGCACGAGCCGGTCGCGGTGATGCGCGAGGTGACTCCACCAGCGGTGGATTGGAAGTGCGGCGCCGCGACTGACGCTAGCCACCCGGATCCGTTTACGTCAACCTGACGTAAATAGCCTTCACACGAATGGACCCATGCGCGGAGTTATCATCCTGCGCACGTTTGCGCAGGTCAGACCACTCTGAGAGGAAGGGCCAAGCATGTCCGACCGCACGAGGCCGATACCGACGGTTGCCATCGCGGTCGACCTCGCGGTGCTGACCGTCCGGAACGGCTCGTTGCAGATCTTGCTGGTCGAACGCGGCATCGAACCGTGGCTCGGGTTGCAGGCACTGCCGGGAGGCTTCCTCGACGACGAGGAGGAGGACCTCGACACCGCGGCGGCGCGGGAGCTCGCCGAGGAGACGGGACTCGACCTCGACCAGGTGCACCTGGAACAGATGCGCACCTACGGCACGCCAGGTCGTGACCCGCGCGGACGGGTGGTCGCGGTGTGCTACCTGGCGTTCATCCCGGACCTGCCCTGGCCGAGCGCGGGCGGAGACGCGCGGGCAGCGGCGTGGGTGCCCACGAAGGATGTTCTCGATCCGCGCACCGAGCTCGCCTTCGACCACAAGCGGATCGTCGCCGACGCGGTCGAGCAGGCCAGGAGCAAGCTCGAGTACACGACGCTCGCGACGCGGTTCTGCCCGCCGGAGTTCACCGTCGCCGAGCTGCGTCAGGTGTACGAGATCGTCTGGGGCGAACCACTCGACCAGCGCAACTTCCACCGCAAGATCACCGGCGCCGACGGCGTGCTCGTTCCCACCGGCGAGCAGACCACCCGGCAGGGCGGCCGACCGGCGGGGCTGTTCAGGGCTGGTCCGGTGACCACGCTGCACCCCGCCATGCTGCGACCGGCCACGGCCTCCCGGTGAGCCGTCTCGTCCGAAGTGGACTGGTTCGACGTCACGCCGCGGCGAGCTGGGTGCGCACCTCCATCAGGGCCTCGCCGAGCAGGTTCAGCCCCCGCCACGACGACGGGTCCGCCGTGCGCGGGTCGTCCGCGGCCAGGCCGATGCCCCACACGCGGTCCAGCGGGCTGGCCTCGACGAGCACGCGGGTGCCGGTGCCCAGCAGGTACGCGGACAGGGCGGGGTCCTGGGAGAACTTCGCCAGGTTGCCGGTGACGACGATCTCCATCCGGGTCGCGACCCACTCGTCGTCGGAGAAACCGGTGACGACACGGCCCAGGGCCTTGGCCTCGGCGGGGGAAGCGGCCTGGAGGACTCGGGTGGCGACACCGGAGTCCCCGAACAGCAACGCTTTGCGCCACATCATGTAGTGCTCGGCGGACGCAAAGCGTTGCCCGTCAACGACGAACGAGCACGGCCACCACTGGGAGAGGCAGCCGCGGCCGATCGTGCCGTCGCGTTCGGGCTGGTGGCCCCAGAAGAACAGGTACTTCACGTGGCCACGGTAGCCCGGTCAGCGGTCCGGGTCGCCGGGGTTTTCGGCAATCACTTCGGGAGCGGGATACCGGCGACGGAGACGGCGGCGCCGGTCGGGGCGAACTGGCCGGAGATCGACGAGAACGTCAGCGTGAGCGAGTTCACGCCGGCGCCGAGCTTCTCGTCGAGGACGACGGTGCCCGAGGTGGAGCTGCCCTGGGTGACGGGGCCTTCCCACTTGCTGCTCGCGGCGGTGTAGGTGCGCTTCAGGTCGTCGAGCACGGCGATGCCGTCGACGGGGAGGGTCATGCGGGCCTGGGAGGCGTTCGTTGCCGTCACGAAGAGTTTGATGCGGCCGTTCGCGGCTTCTACTCGAGTGACCTCGATCGTGAGCATGCCGCGCTGCTGTTTGAACGAGCCGGTGGTGACCTTGACGTCGGCGGACGGCTCGGTGGTGTCCAGTGCGGCGTCCGGGGTGGAGAGGTCGTCCGCGGTGGTCGTCGTGGTCGTGACGTTGGGGTGCGCCGCGGAGTTCTCGCCGCTCAGCATGAACTGGATCACTCCGAGCAGTGCGAGCACGACGGCAGCGACCGACCCGATGGCGATCACCGTCTTACCTCGGCGCGTGACCCTGCGATGCTGCATGACTTCCTCTGTTCAACCCCCGCGACAAGGCACAGCTCCCCCACTGAGCGCAGCCAGTCTCATCTCGATCGGGTGAAACGTCAATGCGCTAGGGTCCGCGCGTGTCTGAAGATGTCGCCGAGTTCACGGCCCCGCAGCTGCTCACCACGCAAATCGTCGACTCCGCCGCCGAGGCGATCGAAGCGGTCCAGGCCGCTGACGTGCTCGATCTCGGTGTCCGGGTCTACAACCGCCTCGTGCCCGACGCCGAAGACGGCGAGTCGCTGGAGGAGGAGTGGGTGGTCGAGGTCTACAGCAACGCTCCCGCAGTCGACCCCGACGAGGACGAGGACTGAGCAGCACGAAGGGGGCACGCCGCCCCGGCGTGCCCCCACACCTCGTTCTCCTGCCCGCACCGCCGGGCTAGACCGTCAGCACGACCTTGCCGCGCACGTGGCCGCCGTCCAGCAACCGGTGTGCCGCAACCGCTTCCGCCAGCGGGAACGTCCGCTGCACCTCGACCTCCAGCGCGCCGGCGGCGACCAGGTCGACCAGCCACTGCGTCTGTTCCGCGTTCGGCCGCGCCCACGTGTTCGTCACACCGTGTTCCAGTGCCCGCGGCCCATCCACAATGGACGTCATCCGCGCCCGGTCGCGCACCAGCCGCAACGACTGGTCGAACGCCACCCCGCCGACGTTGTCGAGCACCGCGTCGACCTTGCCGTCACCGCCTACGAGCTCGGCCACCGCGTCGACCAGCGCGTCTCCGTACGCGACCGGTTCGGCGCCCAGTGACCGCACGAAGTCGTGGTTGCGCGGTGACGCCGTGCCGAGCACCCGCGCGGCACCCAGCTCACGGGCGAGCTGCACCTGCAGGTGGCCGACACCGCCCGCGGCCGCGTGCACCAGCACGACATCTTCCTCGCCGGCGCCGACGGCCTTGAGCGACTGCAACGCCGTCAGCCCGGCCAGCGGCAGCGCGGCCGCCGTCACGAAGTCCACAGTGGATGGCTTGCGCGCGACCACGCGGTCCGGCAGCGAGATCAGCTCGGCGTAGGCACCGAACTGCACGTGGTCCTTGCGGGCGTAGGCGAGGACCTCGTCGCCGGGTTGCCAGTCCCGCACGCCGATCCCGACGGCGCGCACCACACCGGCCACGTCCCAGCCGGGGATCAACGGCGTGTGGTGCGGCATCAGCCCCCGCAGGTACCCGGCGCGGATCTTGGAGTCCACCGGGTTCACCCCCGCCGCTTTGACCTCCACCAGCACCTGGTCGGGGCCGAGCAGCGGATCGGGCAGGTCCTGCCACGTCATGACCTCGGGGTCACCGAACTCGGTGAGCGCAATCGCCTTCACAGTCCCTCACCGTAGAAGACACGCTCCGCCACCGCACGGGCACGGCGGGTGGTGCGGCGGTACTCCTCCAGGAACTCGCCGGGGTCACCGCCGGGCGGGTACCCCATGACGGAGGCGACGGCGACCAGGTCGCGGCCCGAGGTCGGCAGCTGGTCGGAGGCCTTGCCGCGCACCAGCGTCACGGCGTTGCGGGCGCGCGTCGCGAGGTTCCACGCCGTGGTCAGCTCGGTCGCGTCGTCCTGGGTCAGCAGTCCCGCCTCCACCGCGGCCGCCATCGCCGCCATCGTGGACGGTGTGCGCAGGCCGGGCACGGCACCGGAGTGCTGCAGCTGCAACAGCTGCACGGTCCACTCGACGTCGGCGAGCCCGCCGCGGCCGAGCTTGGTGTGGGTGCTGGGGTCGGCGCCGCGCGGCAGCCGTTCGGCGTCGACCCGCGCCTTGATGCGCCGGACCTCCCGCACCGATGCCGCGTCGAGCCCGTCGGCCGGGTACCGCAGCGGTTCGATCAACGCCTCGAACTCCGCCCCCAGTGCGGTGTCACCCGCGATGAACCTGGCCCGCAGCAGCGCCTGCTTCTCCCACACCTCGGCCCACTTGTCGTAGTAGGCGCGGTAGGAGTCGAACGTCCGCACGAGCGGTCCCTGCCGCCCCTCCGGCCGCAGGTCGGCGTCCACCTGCAGCGGCGGGTCCTGCGAGGAGGCGCCGAGCAGCCGCCGGATGTTCTCGACGACGCCGCTGGCCCACTTCGCGGCCTCGGCGTCGGTCACGCCCTCGAACGGCCGGCACACGAACAGCACGTCCGCGTCCGAGCCGTACCCGAGCTCCCGGCCGCCGAGCCGGCCCATGCCGATCACGGCCAGCGCCGCCAGCGGTTCACCGGCGGACCGCACGGCCGCGTCGAGCGCGCTCTGCAGCACCGCCACCCACACCTCGGACAGCGACACGCACACCGTCTCCAGCGGCATCAGGCCCAGCAGGTCGGCCGCGGCGATGCGCAGCAGCTCGTGGCGCCGCAACGACCGCGCGGCCGCCACCGCCCGCGCCAGCTCGGGGTGCCGCGACACGGCGCTGCGCAGCGGGTTGCCGACGGTCAGCGGGTCGCGTCCGACCAGCGCCTCGGTGTCGGCGAGCAGCCGCAGCACCTCCGGTGCGCGCACCAGCAGGTCCGGCACCAGCCGGGACGTGCCGAGCAGCACCGCGAGCCGTTCGACGACGGCACCCTCGTCCCGCAGCAGCCGCAGGTACCAGGGTGTCTCCGCGAGCGCCTCGGACACCTTGCGGTAGGCGAGCAGCCCGCCGTCCGGGTCGGGTGTGCCGGCGAACAGGTCGAGCAGCACGGGCAGCAGAGCGCCCTGGATGCGCGCCCGCCGGGACATGCCGTGGGTCAGCGCCTGGATGTGCCGCAACGCGCCGTCGGGTGAGGTGTAGCCGAGCGCGGCGAGCCGGGCCACTGCCTCCTTCGTGGTGAGCCGCAGCGCCTCGGTCGGCACGCCCGCCACGGCCTGCAGCAGCGGACGGTAGAACAGCTTCTCGTGCAGCCGCCGGACCTGGTTCGCGTGCCTGCGGAACTCCGCGAGCAGCACCTGGCCCTCCGAGCGCTGCCCGTCGGCGGCCAGCCCGATGGACCGGGCGAGCCAGCGCAACGCCGCCGTGTCGTCGTCGGCGGGGAAGAGGTGGGTGCGCAGCAGCCGTTGCAGCTGCAGCCGGTGCTCCAGGGTGCGCAGGAAACGGTACGAGCGGCCGAAGTCCGCGGCGTCGTTGCGCCCGACGTACCCGCCCTTGCCGAGCGCGGCCAGCGCGGCGGTCGTCGCCTGGATCCGCAGCTCCTCGTCCGAGCGCCCGTGCACGAGCTGCAGCAGCTGCACGGCGAACTCGACGTCGCGCAGCCCGCCGCGGCCGAGCTTCAGCTCCCGTTCGGCGAGCCCGGTCGGGACGTGGTCCTCGACGCGGCGGCGCATGGCCTGCACGTCCTCGACGAAGTTCTCCCGCTCAGCCGCCGTCCACACGTACGGGCGCACGACGTCCAGGTAGGACTGGCCGAGCTCGGCGTCACCCGCGACCGGGCGGGCCTTCAGCAGCGCCTGGAACTCCCAGGTCCGCGCCCACTTCCTGTAGTAGGAGGCGTGCCCGTCGAGGGTGCGGACCAGCGCGCCCGCCTTGCCCTCCGGGCGCAGCGCCGCGTCGACCTCGAAGCACGAGTGGCCTGCAATCTGCATCATCGTGCTGGCCAGCCGGGTCGCCACGCCGAGGTCGCCCTCGGCGACGAACACCACGTCGACGTCGCTGACGTAGTTCAGCTCGTTCGCACCGCACTTGCCCATCGCGATCACCGCGAGCCGGCACTTCTCGACGCCGCTCACCTTCTCCCCGGCCAGCTCCAGCGACCGCCGCAGCGCCGACACCGCGAGGTCGGACAGCTGCTCGGCAACGGTGTCGTACGGCACGTACGGCAGGTCCGGTTCGACCACGTGCGCCACGTCGTTGGCCGCGATGAGCAGCAGCTTCGCCCGGTACTCGGTGCGCAGGACGCCCTCGGCGGGCAACGTCACGTCCACCGGTCCGGTGAGCGAACGCCACCGGTCCGGGTTCACGACGAGGAAGTCCGACAGGGCCGTCGAGGAGCCGAGCACCGCGAGCAGCCGGCCGCGCACGACGACGTCGGTGTGCAGCGCCTCCGACAGCGGGGCCCAGTCGGCGACCTCCCGCAGCCGTTCCAGCCCGCGCAACGCGAGGTCGGGGTCGGGGCAGCGGGAGAGCGCGGCGAGCACCGGTTCGGCACCGTCCGCGGGACGGCGGTCGGCGTACAGGCCGAGGCCGCGCAGCACTTCCTCGCTGCGCGGCTCGGTGAGCCCGAATCTGGCTGGTGAGGCGGCGCGACCTGGTTCGCTCATCACGAACCAACCTAGTCGTCGCGCGGCTGGAACTAGAACACGATCAGGGAGAGCCCGTAGAGCACCACGGCGACACAACCGGCGAAGCTCGCGTACGCACCGGCCTTGCGGTTGCCCGACAACGCCCGGATGCCCACGACGAACAACGTCACCACGAGCACGGTGACCAGCAGCGTGGCACCGAAGACCTGCAGCAGCGCGACCCAGTTGACGGTCATGCCGCCACCTTGTGCAGCTCGGCCTGCGCGGCGACCTCGTCGACGATGTGCTCGGGCTTGACCGGCTCACGCCGCGACAGCACCCAGATGCCGATCGACACCGCGCCACCGATCACGGCGACGCCGATGACACCCGCGGTGCCGCTGGAGGCCCACTTGCCGGCGATGGCGCCGACGATGCCCGCGGCGGGCAGCGTGAGCAGCCAGCCACCGGCCATCTTGCCCATGGTGCCCCACTTGACGCCGCGGCGGTCGCGGCCGAGACCGGAGCCCATGATGCCGCCGGACGCGACGTGCGTGGTGGACAGCGCGAACCCGAGGTGCGACGACGCGAGGATCGCGGTCGCGGTCGACGTCTGCGCCGCGAAGCCCTGCGCGGGCTCGATGGTGGTCAGGCCGCGGCCCAGGGTGTGGGTGATGCGCCAGCCGCCGAGGTAGGTGCCGAGTGCGATCGCGACACCGGCGCTGATGATGACCCAGGTGGGAGGGGCCGAGCCGGGGGCGAGCGAGCCGGACGTGATCAGCGCCAGCGTGATGATGCCCATCGTCTTCTGGGCGTCGTTCGTGCCGTGCGCGAGGGACACCAGTGACGCCGAGGCGACCTGCCCGACCTTGAAGCCGGTGTGCGAGACACGCGGGTCCGCCGCCTTCTTGAGCCGGTAGACGACGATCGTGGCGATGGCCGCGACGAGACCCGCGACCAGCGGCGCGACGATCGCGGGGACCAGCACCTTGTCGACGACCTTGGCGAAGTGGATGGCGTCCACGCCGGAGGAGACCCAGGCCGCGCCGATCAGTCCGCCGAACAGCGCGTGCGACGAGCTCGACGGCAGGCCGACGTACCAGGTGACGAGGTTCCACATGATCGCGCCGACCAGCCCGCCGAAGATGATCGCGGGCGTGATCTTGGCGTCGTCGACGATGCCACCGGAGATGGTCTTGGCGACCTCAACGGACAGAAAAGCGCCGACGAGGTTGAGCACCGCCGACAACGCGACCGCCGTGCGGGGCTTCAGCGCACCCGTGGCGATGGAGGTGGCCATGGCGTTGGCCGTGTCGTGGAACCCGTTGGTGAAGTCGAAGATGAGAGCAGTGACAACGACGATGATCACTACAAGAGCGGGATCCACAATGATCCTCCGGCTGGATCGAACAAGCTGTCCAGGAGGTTACGGTACCGCCAACGGAGGAAGTCTTAAAACCTACGAAAGTAACGTCACACCAACGGAAGTTGTGTCCTCAAACCGCCCACGGGCGACAGTTCTCCCCGCACCAACATGGCGAATCTGCGCACGAACGGGTGCCAGACCTCCTCGAAGTCGCGGTGCGCCTCGGCGAGAAACTCGGGGTCGAAGTGGTGTGATCGTGCACACGCCGCGGATTCAGGGTCTTTGGCCGCCCAGTTCAAGACGATTTCCGGAGTCGTCTCGATGTGGAACTGCAGGCCATAGGCACTCGTTCCGACCCGAAAGGCTTGGTTCGGGTATTTCGGGGACGCCGCGAGCAGTTCCGCGCCGGGCGGCAGCAGGTGCACCTCGTCGTTGTGGAACTGCAGCACGTCCGGGGTGAACGGCAGGTCCGCGAACAGCGGATCGTTCGCCGCCACGTCCCGCTTGGCCACCAGCAGGACCCCGACCTCCGGCCCCTTCGGGCCCTTGCGCACCTGCCCGCCGGTGGCCGCCGCGAGCAGCTGCGCCCCCAGGCAGATGGCGAGGGTCGGCAGCCGCTTCGCGACGGCGCTCGACAGCAGTTTCCGCACGTCGGCGAGCCACGGGTGGTCGAGGTCGTCCAGTGCGCCCATCTCACCGCCGAGGCAGATCACGCCCTGGTAGCCGTCGAGGTTCGCCGGTGCCGACGCCTCCGGCAGCATGACCAGGTCGAGCTCGACGCCGTCGGCCAGGAGCCAGTCGCCCAGCTTGGCCAGCGGGTCGGACTTCGAGGGCTGCAGCACGAGCAAACGCGGAGACGTCACACCGGTGAGCCTATGTCGGCTGGGCTCAGCAATGACACGCGACCTTCGAAACACCTGCCGCGACCTGACCGTCTCCCTCGACCGGGTATCCCGCCTGCTCCCACGCGGTGATGCCGCCGGAGAGCCGCTTGACCCGGTAGCCGCGCCGGGCGAGGGCGAGCGCGCCCTTGGTGGCGGCGTTGCACTGGAAGCTCTCGCAGTAGCAGACGTAGACCAGGCCCGGGTCGAGGTCGAGCTGCTCGGGCAGGTCCCGGTGGGGCAGGTTGATGGCGCCGGGGATGCGCTTGCGCGCGAACGCCTCCGGGGCGCGGGTCTCGACGAGCACGAACCCGTGTGCGGTGCCGTCCACCAAGTCGCGGTGCACGTCGTCGGGGTCGGCCTCGAACGCGAGCTCGGCGGCGAAGAACGCGGCGGCGGCCTGCGGGTCGGCGGCGGGGAAGCGCAGTGCGTTGGTCATGGTGGTGATCCTGCTGGTCAGCGCCACCGGTGGACATGCGGAAGTCCAGGCGTTGCGGGCGTTGTGCCTATGATTTCCAGGTGGAACTCGACGTCCTGGACTGGAAGATCCTCGCGTTGTTGCAGCAGGACGGGCGGATGTCGTTCACCGCGCTGGCCCGTGAGGTGTCGCTGTCCGCGCCCGCGGTGACCGAACGGGTGCGCCGGCTGGAGGCGCTCGGGGTGATCACCGGGTACACGGCGGTCGTGTCGCCGGCCCGGCTGGGACTGCCGATCGAGTCGATCGTGCGGGTGCGGGTGCGGTCGCTCGACACGCCGCGGTTCCGCTCGCACGTGCTGGCGCTGCCGCAGGTCCGCGACGCCGACCACGTGACCGGTGACGACTGCTGGCTGCTGCGCGTGGTGTGCCGCTCGATGATCGAGCTGGAGGGGCTCGTCGAGGTCATGCAGCGCTACGGCGACACGACCACGTCGCTGGTGTTCTCTTCCCACGTGCGCAACCGGCCCGTGGAGTCGGCGCTGTTCGGCTAGTCCCAGCTGTGCTCGGACCAATCGGAGACGTGCCGGAAGCCGATGCCCCGGTAGACGGAGTTCGCCGTCGGGTCGTGGACATCCGCGGTCAGCACCACGTGGTCGGCGCCCTCTTGCCGTGCCCACCGGCTGATCGCGGCGGTGGCGGCGGCCGCGTAGCCGTGCCTGCGGTGCTCGCGCGGGGTGAAGACCGGTCCGACGCGTGACACGCCACCGACCGGGGTGGTGCTCGCCGCCCAGGACACCGGGACACCGTCGACGAGCCACAGCACGTGGCCCGCGGACATCCACCGGCTGTCCAGCGCCCGTTGCGCCGCCACCTCGCGGGGCAGCCCGTCGAGCTCCTCGACGAAGTCGGTCCACCAGCCGGTGACGAGGTCGTCGTCCGCGGCGGTGGCGAGGCGGGCCGCACCGGGGACGTCCGGTTCGACGAGCTCGCCCAGCCGGTAGAGCCGCAGCACGTAGACCTCACGACCGCCGGGACGCCACAGCGCGCGGAACGCGTCGACCCGGTCCCGGGGGCCGGTGACCTGACTGACCTCCGGGTCGTGCTCGCGCACTGCGGCGACCACCGCAGGGGCGGCGGCCGGCGGCATCGCGGCGACGTGCAGCGGGCGACCGGCCATCCTGGTCACCGCGCCGACCACCGTTCCGTTCTCGTGCAGGGAGAGGAGCGTGGCGGCACGGCGGTGGCCGCGGAGGGCGGCGTCGACGGCGGTGAGGTGCACGCTGTGGTTGACGGGGTCGGCTTCGAGGAAGGCGCCGGCCGTGGCCACGAAACCGGTGATGTCCTGGTGGCTCAACGCTTCCACGTGTGCTCCGTCCAGTACTCGACCGGCGCGTAGCCGATCCGCTGGTAGATCGAGTTCGACGTCGGGTTGGCGAGGTCGGCGAAGAGGACGACCGCGGTCGCACCCCGACCGGTCGCCCACTGCGTGATCATGGCGGTCACGGCAGCGCCGTAGCCGTGGCGGCGGTGTCCGGGTGGCGTGTAGACGGGTGCGACGCGGGTCATGCCGGCGATCGGGGCGCCCGCCGCCGCCCACGCGACGGGTGTGCCGCCGGCCTCCCAGACTGCATGACCGTTGCCGAGCCGCACTGAGCTCCGCATGATCTCCTCGGCCGGCTGCGCGGGCGCGTTCGGTGACGCCTCCTCGGCGAACGCCTTCCGCCACCGCGCGAGGAGCGGCACGTCGTCCTCGGTCGCCATCCGGCCGGAGCCCGCGACCGCCGGGGGCGCCAGGGTGCCCAAGCGGTAGAGGCGGGTGGACATCGTGACGCGGAACGGCCGTCCCCACGCTGTGGCGAACGCCTCGGACTTCTCGCTGGGCCCGGTGACGCCGGGGAGGTCCGGGTCGACCTCCCGCAGCCGGTCGACCGCGAGCTCCAGCGCTTCGAGCGGCAGGTCCGCGGTCTGCACCACCCACGGCGGGGTGCGGATGACGGAGCCGACGAGCTCGCCGCAGTCGTGGAAGGTGATCAGGGTCGGCGGCCGGTTCGGGTCGGGGTGCCGGCGGGCCCAGTGGAGTGAGGTGAGAGCGACGGTGTTCCGCACCGGATCGGCTGCGAGCCGATCGTGCGCGATGGCGTCGAACGACGCCTGGTCTGGGTGCACGACCGCGTCCATGGCTCCATGAGACCAGGGCCCGCAACCGAAAAAGATGCGGACATGGCAGAAGACCCCTGCGGGGAGCACTCGAGGTGCTCGACCCGCAGGGGTCTTCTGTACGTAAGTTCGGCGGCGACCTACTCTCCCACACCGTAACCAGTGCAGTACCATCGGCGCAGAAGGGCTTAACTACCGGGTTCGGAATGGGACCGGGT
>NZ_JBVJRA010000011.1:0-278309 GCF_055608075.1 Lentzea sp. NPDC036949 | reverse complement strand
GATCCACGGCGGCGACTGACCCCTCCTCACGGTCAAACATGATCCACATCCGACATGCTGCACGCCACCACGTTGATCATTCTGTTAGGACCTCTAAAGCACCGCCTCGGGGCCCAGCCGCAACAGATGGGGCCGAGCCTCCAACCGGCGCCGCACGCCGGCCAGATCCGGTGTCTCGCCGTGCCGCACGGTGAGCACGAAATTGGGACCCACGAACAGGTGCAGCTCACCGAACTCGACCCGCTCGGTGTCATCGCGGTAGTCGGCCGAGCGCAGTACCACGAACAGGGTGTCGTCGTAGCGTTCCAGTTTCGGGCGCTGGTGGGCTGTGATGGCGTCCTCTACCGCCAGTCCGTGCAGCCCGAGCTGGCCGGCGGCGTCCACCAGCTGTGCCTCGGCCGGTCGGTACAGGCCGATCCAGGCCATGCTGCTGGCTTGCCGCTCCAGCATTCGGAAGGTGTCGGCCAGCGTGGTCGGGGACGCGGCATGCCGCCCGTCCAGGTAGACGACGTTGTTGATGATGCTGGTTTCTGAGGTCACACCGGGGATGCTGCACGGTGCCCCGTGCGTGGCCGCGGCAGGATGCCGTCATCGTCAACGGATCGACCGATGATCTGCGCGGCGACCTCGGTCATGCGCAGCCGGGCGTGTTCGACGTCGGGGCAGACGTCGAACACGCTGTCCAGTCCGGTGATCGTCAGTGCCCGCAACACCACGCGTGTACATGCGACCAGACACATCCTGATGCCCGCCGTCTCCGCAGCTTCCCTGGCAGCGACCAGGACGGTGATACCGGCTGCACCGAAGAAGGTCACTTCGGTGAGGTCTACCACCAGTTGTGGGCAAGTGGGTCGCACGTGATCGAGGAGACGATCACGCAGCAGCGGGCTGTTGGACGAGTCCACCTCGCCGCACACCGCGAGTACGACCGCATCGGGCGGGGCAGGGCACACCGTGACGGTCAGAACCTCCCCATCTGGCTGGAAGTCTGGCCGGACAGCAGCTGCGCGTGCCGGACGGCCCGTCGACACGTGTTGGAGGAGGGGTGTCATGGGGACATCTCCTTGATCGGGCAACGTTGCGCCTGCCCGGTTGCTTGTGAGGCGGATGGTCGAGCGCACCACGGAGGCCCAGTCACGCTCGTCGAAGATCCAGATCACTCTGGCTGAAATGTCGATCTGACCGTGCAACACGTCGTGCCGGGCACAAGCGGGAGCGGATCGCCAGCGGCCGGACGTTCGCGGACACAGCAGTCACGTGACTGTTCCATTGGGACTGTCTGGAAAGGCCTGCGCTGTGTCCCTGGTCGTGAGCGCGAGGATCCGGTCGATCATCAGGTCGGCTTCCGCCGCGCTGAACAGGCCCAGCCCGACCGTGTGCTGGACGGACGCGACCGTGCTCCGGCGGGGTTCCGCGATCCCCGCGACCGCGCCGTGGTAGCGGGAAGCTGATCAAGACGCGCCATGGGAATTCCCCCGGTCGGATGTCGTCATGCCGGGGTCCAGGGCACTTTCTGGGAACGATACTCCCTTGTCCGGACAACGTTCGATCATCGCGTGCCCCGGTGCCGGTCGGTCGCACACGCGCAAGACGCCCGGCCGTGTGCACGGCACGTCGTGTTCGTCCCCTTACCGGCGCTGCCTGAGGGTTCTCGGCGTGGGCTGAGGGCACCGGAGGCGAAGGAGGGACGGCGGTGTCGTTGGTGCCGCCTCAGGCGCAGGAGCGATCACCGGCGCCCACTCATCGGGTGAACCGGAGACAGGAGCGTCGCGATGGTCTCGGATCAGCTCAGTCCCCCCGCACGGCACCGACTGACCGGCGCGGTCTCGCGTTGCGCTTGCAGTTGAAACCGCCTGGGGCGGCACTCGGGCCCGTCGACGGCGGCTGGTGGCCGTGGTCGGACGAGCTGGCAGCCGAGCTCCCCGTGCTGGTCACCGCGCTCGGCGCACGGCTCGGTCCGGTCAACCGTGTGTCATACCGTCTCGACACCTGGACCACAGTGGCAAGGAAAACACCCGTCGACGGTTGAATGGTCCGGTTCGAAGGCTTCCGATCGATCGATCGACCCGCACACCGTCGTGGTGATCGGGTCCGATCACCGGCGGGTCAGCCTGCTCGTCGTGCCGCCTGGCGTCCCGGAGGGTGCGGCACGCGTCCGCCACCGGCCACGACTCGACCGCGAGCGTCGCGGCCATCCTGGCTGGCAACGGCGTGCCGCTGGACGCCCACCATTTCAGCCGTGTGCTCATCCCCAGGGCCCGCCAGGCTGGGCTGGCGGAAGAACGCTGGGAAGCCGAAGGCGGCCACATCTGGTGACCAGGAAGCAGCCAGCCGAGGACCGGACGCCGTTCAGGGTGACGATCGGCGGGACTTCCGCTGCGGACTTCGCTCAGCAGACTCGCACCCTGTCGCCGTGGCGATCAGCGACGCGAAACGGTATCGCTACCAGCGTGCTCGGCGTAGGTTCGAGGGTGACCGGGTGACCTCCCGGCTCCACCAGGTGTTGTTACGTTGGCCCGGACCCCGCTGACACGCGCCAGGGTCGACGGGACGTGGACGCCATGCCGAACGCCTTCAGTGCCGCTGACAGCTCGGACGGCCCGCCGCAGGGTGGGTTCCAGTTGCCGTCCGCTGATCTGCCACGCCTGGAGCTGGAGAAACTGCTCGACGAGGTGTCGGCGCGGGCGCAGGACGTGCTCGCCACTCAGGGCCGGTTGCGGCAGCTGTTGCACGCGCACGCCGTAGTGGCCAGTGACCTGAGCCTGCAAGCGGTGCTGCAGCACGTCGTGACCTCGGCACGGGAGTTGCTGGAGGCCCGCTGCGCGGCGCATGGTGTGATCGGCGAACACGGCCTGCTCGACGAGTTCGTCCATGTCGGCATGGACGAGAACACCGTGGAGCGAATCGGGGAGCTACCCTGCGGCAGGGGGAGCGCGGCGACGGCGAGACGGGACTTCATCCGTGAGTCGATCGAGTAGCCCACGATCCGGTTGGAGCAGACGTCCTTGACCGCGCACAAGTACAGCTTTCCTTCGGTGGTGCGGTGTTCGGTAATATCGGCCAGCCACAACCGGTTCGGTGCCGCGGCGGTGAAGTCGCGGCGCACCAGGTCGTCGTGCACCGGCAGACCGGTTTTCTTGCCGTTGCGGCCGCGTTGCTTGCCGAACGCACTCCACCAGCCCATAGACGAGCAGATCCGCCACGCTGTCCGATCCGCCATCGCCACGCCGGCGTCACGGGCCTCGTCGGCCAGGAACCGGTAGCCGAACTCCGGATCGTCGCGGTGCGCGTCGAACAACACGTTCGCCCGATAGGCCCGCCCGAGTTCTGTGTCGGTGACCGGCTGGGCACGCCAGCGGTAGTACGGCTGTCGAGCGATGTTCACGACCCGGCACGTCACCGCGACCGGGATACCGTCGGCGGTGAGCTCGGTCACGAGCGGGTAGAGCCTTTTCCCGGCAGGTTCGCCTGCGACAGATACGCGGTTGCACGGCGCAGGACCTCGTTCTCCTGCTCAAGCAGCTTGATCCGCTTGCGCGCCTCCCGCGGCTCCGCTGACTCGGCCCGGCTCGCACCGGGCTTGGTGCCTTCCTCGACCTCGGCTTGCCGCAGCCACGTGAACAAGGTCATCGGGTGAACCCCGAAGCCCTTCGCGATCTGCTCGACGGTCACGCCGGGCTCGCGGTCACGGGCGACCCGCACGACATCGTCGCGGAACTCCCGGGGGTGGGGCTTGGACACAGCGACATCTTCCCAGCTCACCATCACGGCAAGCCAACTCAGATGTCACCTGTCGGTGCAGCAGACCCTGTACTGGTGATGACGGGTTCTGCTGTGGACGGGAGTCGGTGTGCCGGGCGTCGACATTGCGACGCCAGGGGATCTCGTTCTGGCGCGACCAGCTTTCGCACGTCGGACAGCATTTCGACTCGCAGAAGGCACGCGCAACACGATCGGGTGCCCATTCGAGACGGTGGATTTGCTGAAAGGGAGGAAATTTGCGCAATGAGGGAGTCGGTGGCAGGATGCGCGGTCGCCCGCAGGGCGATCGTCGCTGATGATCCAAGGCCGTGCGGTGAATCCTGAAAGGACTTGATGCCGAGTGGACGTGTTCGATCCTGTGCCGGTGCTTCCGGTGGTGGTTCCCTTGGCGGCGGTGGCCTTCCTGGCGTTGCTGTGGGTCCTGCACCGTCGTGGCCGTCTCACGGTGCCGCGTGCCGGTGTCGCTCTCGCGCTCTGCGTGTACGTCGCCGGAGTCGTTGCGAACACGGTGTTCCCGATCTACCTGAGCGCGCCGGCGACGGAAGCGCGATGGAAGGTCTACTTCGGACTGGTCGACGGCTACGACGTGGGTGACGCGGTGACGAACATCCTGGTGTTCATGCCTGTGGGCATGATCGTGCCGCTACTTCTGGCCACACCTTCGTGGTGGCGTGTGCTAGTCGCGTCAACGGCATTCAGCGCGGTGATCGAGTTGAGCCAGTTCTTCACCGGCAACCTCTGGGGCGGTGGCCACCTGGCCGACGTGAACGATCTGCTCTTCAACGTGGTCGGCGGTGTGCTGGGGTACGGCGTGTTCTCCCTGCTGACTCGAGTGCCGGCCCTCGCCGCTTTCATCGACCTGTTCCGCTGGAGCGACCCGCGTCCTGTGGTCAGTTCGTCATCGCGGTGACCGGTCGAACCGGCGGCGGATGTCCAGCAGGTGGTGCCGCAGCTCGTGCAACGTGTGCACCGCCGGCCCAGCGCACAGAATGCTCGACCGCTTCCGGGTGCGAAACGGGGAGCATGCGCTCCCAGTCACCGGGCTCGAGCAGGTCCAGCACCCGCGCGAACATCGCGGTGAAGTCCATGAGCCGGTGTGCGACGTCGCCGGAATCCGAGCCCTGGCGCGGCAGGTCCTGGCCGGGTTGTCCGACGACGACCTCGACGATGTCCTGCAGGTCATCGCAGAGCTGGTGAGTGACGCGTTCGACTGTGGCCGCAGCGCTCGCTGGATGCGGTTGTTCGTCACGCCGGCACCGTGAGTTCCGTGGCCGGGACCACCACGATGACCGGCAGATCAGCCAGCACATGCGCGAGGCGGGGGCCGTCGTAGCCGGCGTCGGCGACCAGCAGGTCGTCCGAATCCCCCGGTGACCACTGCCTGGCCGCGGTCAGGCGGTCCACCACGCCGCGGATCTGGCGGGCGGTCACGTCCGCGGCAGTGTCACCCCTGCCAGCGCGGTCCGCAACCGATCAACGTCCACCCGGCCCTGGGCCAGCGCGGCACGACCGCTGCCATGACCACGACGATGCTCACCAGCCAGAGACAGCTCCGCCACCGACCGCACCGGCCCGTCCACGCACAACACCGCGTCGGCTAGCTCGAACAACGCATCCGCCCGCCGGGTCAGGCACCGGTAGAACTCCTGCCGCAACCCGGACAACTCCCGGGACACCCGTTCTACGGGCCATGGTGCACACTGATCAACTGAAGCCTTGGTCTCGATCTTCTTCCGTTGCAAGAAGAAGAATCGACCAAGGGCTTCACTCGTGGTTGACCGGGGTCACACCTAGCCACTCAGAGGTTGAAACTCAAGCTAGGCCCGGCTCAGCACGCGCAGCATCGTGTGCACGCGGTCCGCGCGGCCCCCGGCGTCGCCGGTGAAGGTCACTTCCGAGGCCATGCCGCCGAAGTCGGCCCAGAAGCTGTCGCCCGTCTGGTGGTGCAGCGGGATGTCCTGGCCTGTCAACGGGTTGGTGACCACCAGGGAGGCGTCCGGGCCGGGGCGCACGGTGAGGCGCAACGTCGGGGAGGTGTACTCGCCGAGGTAGCGGTGGACCTCCCGTGGTCCGGGACCGGCCTGTGGTGGGACCGGGCGGTGCCCGACGAGCAGTGCCAGGAGGTGTTCACCGAGCGCCGAGCCGCCCAGGGTGTTGGTCAGCACGGCCAGTGCCAGTCCGCGCTCCGGTTCCACGTGTACGAACGCGCTGGTGCCGCCGATGTGCTGGACGGCCCCAGGCGGTCCCGCAACTGGCAGCGCCCAGCCCAGTCCCCAGCCCCGGTAGCGCAGTGGCACACCGGGCAGGCGGACCTGTTCGCGCAGCACCTCCTCACGCAGGGACATCGGCAGCAGGGTGTGGCCCTGTTCGGTGCGCCCTCGGGCGCAGGCGAGCGCCACCCTGGCGGTGTGAGCCGCGGTGGCGCGCAGACCGGCCCCCGCTGGCCCGTACAACGGACTGGCCGGTGGCCACAGCGGCCCGCGTGTGAAACCGCCCTGCCCGTCCGAGAGATAGCCGTCGGCGGCGCCGAGGTCGGCGGAGGCGGCACCGGCCGGGGCGAGGACCTGCTCGTGCAGCGCCCTCATCCAGTGCCGGCCGGTGGTGTTCTCGACGAGCCTGCCGAGTGCGGCGTAACCGGGGTTGCTGTAGTGGAACAGTTTCCTGGGTTCGGCGGTGAAGGACCGGTCGAGCAGTTCGGCGAGCGAGGCGGTGCCGTCCCAGGCGTCGGCCAGGCCGGCGGTGTGCGCCAGCAGCATGCGTGGGGTGATCGTCGTGCCCGCCAGTTCAGGCACCAGGCGGCCCGCCGGGGCGTCGAGGTCGAACGCGCCCGAGGCCACCAGGCGGCAGACCAAGGTCGCGAGCAGAGGCTTGGTCACCGACCCCACGGGGTAAGCGGTGTCCACCCCGGACGGAGCCACCCCGGTGACAGCGCACCGGGCGCCGGTGTCCTCGAGCAGACACACCGATGCACCGGCCACGGCGTGCTCCCGGACGGCCTCCTCAAGCACGGCACCGACTTCGGGACAGATCTTCATGACCCCCACCTCACATACGATGCAAATCTCACATACGCACTGTATCTGTAGTACAAAGAGTACGTGAGTACGAGAGCCGGACGCTCCAGGGAGACGAGCCGGGACAGACGTCGCCGTGAAACCCGGGCCGCGCTCCTGGACTCCGCGTACGAGGTCTTCCGCGCCGCTGGCTACGGCGCGGCTTCCCTGGAGGCGATCGCCGCCGACGCCGGGTTCACCCGGGGTGCGCTGTATGCGAACTTCAGCAGCAAGGAAGACCTCTTCCTGGCCTTGGTCGAGGAACGCGCCGACTCCCTGCTCGGCCAGTGGCGGGACCTGGTCCCGGCCGGTGCCGCCCGCGGGGACGTGGCGCGGACTGTCGGTGCCTGGCTGGCCGGGTTTCTGCTCGAGCACCAGGGGTGGTTGCTGGCCAACGCCGAGTTCTCCCTCGTGGCGGCACGGTCACCGGAGCTCGCTGCGCGCAGAAGAGCCGCGCTGGGCCACGTCCGCCTCGAGATCGGCGAGGCACTGCGGCACTTCGCAGGTGCCGGGGACGAGGACCCCGGTGAGCTCGGGGTGCTGGCCGTGGCGCTGATCGACGGCGTCCTGGTCAACGCCGCGCTGGACCCTGAGCTGGACGTCGCGGCCGTGCTTGCCAGCGGTCTGGGGCGCCTGCTCGCCACGGACCAGTGACCCGCTTTCCCGGCCGCCGAACAGCTCGTCGAACGGCCACCAGCGGCCCAGGGTCGTGACCATCACGGTCGACGGGCGCTGCGGGTCGACCGCCAGCCCCGCGAAGCCGAAGCCGGTGCCGGGCATCGGCGAGATGTCCTTCTACGACCCGGTGGACGGCGTGTGCTTCCAGACCGACCCCGCCTTCACCCCGTTCGGGCCGGGGACGTCGGTGTACGTCACGTAGAACGAGCCGTCGCCGGACAGCACACCGTGGTGCGGCAGCTGCCCCGCGGGCTGACCGGGCACAGCCGCCCAGATGGCCCGCCGTCGGTGGAGCGGTACAGCGAGGTCGTCTTGTCGGCGACGCCCGCGTAGACCGTCCTGCTGCCGACCGGTCCGAAGGTCACGAAGGACAGCCCGATTCCACTGCTGCCGCCGTCCTTCACCGGGAACGCGGCCACCTGGCTCCACGTCACGCCGTGGTCGGTGCTGCGCCACAGCCCGTTCTTGCGGGTGCCCAGGTAGAGCGTGCGGTTGTCGGCGGGGTCGATCGCGAGCCGCTCGCCCATCGACCGGCCGTCCTCGTTGGCGCCGAGCTTGAACGGCAGGTCGGTGCGCTGGAACGTCCTGCCCTGGTCGGTGGAGCGGTCGTCGCTCTGGACGATCGCCCGGCCGCCCTCCCCGTCGCCCGCGCACAGGACCTTGCCGCTGGTGCGCGACACGATCTTCACCGCTCCGCCGAGGCCTTCGGAACTCCCAGGACCTTCTTGCCGTTGTTGTTGACCAGCTGGTGGTAGCCGCCGTCCACCGGCTTCAGCCGCCACTGCTGGCTCGCCGCGTCAGGGCTGCGCTGCTCCTGCTGAATCCGGACGCCGTCCGTTCCCACCACGTCCAGCGCGTTGCCGCTGCGCACCGACACGAACCGGTAGTACGCACCGGCGTCGACGGCCACCGGCTCCGAGTCGCCCCACACCACCCCGAGGTACGCACCGGCCGGCGCCGACACCCCCAGCGCCGCGGTGATCACCGTCAACCGGCCGCGGTGGTGCTTGCGTCCCGCGGTCCACCGGCCCGGCGGTCCGCAGTGGACCCGGTCTTGCTCATAGCAGCGCTCCTTGAGTCTGCCGTGCCTTGGCACGGCACCGAGATCGGTGATCGTCTTCCGACCTACGTGCAAGTTGCCGCTGCTGCGGGAAAGGTTTCCGCCGAATCCGGAATCCTCGTGGACCTGCGCACCACGAGACCGGCCAGTCGGTGTCGCCGTCCCGGCTACTCGCGTTCGACGATGACCGCGCAGGCGGTCGCCCCGGCGCCCGTACCGATCAGGAGCGCGCACTCACCGGCTCCCAGCAGGTCACCCGCCAGGATGTCAGCCAAGTTCGCCGGCAGGTCCCCGGCCCCGAGGTGCCCGGTGTCCGCCCCGAACGCGCGGTAGCGGTCGCGCAGCGCACGTGGCAGGGCACGCCGCACGACCTGGTCCGTCACCTGCGCACCCAGCCGGTTCGACGAGACGAGTGCGATGCGGTCGCGGGCCGTGTCCTCGTCCCCCAGACCGGCGTCGTTCAGCGCGATGCCGACGGCCTCCTGGATCACCTCGCGGGAGCCCTTCAGGTTCGCCGCGAACCCGAGCGCGTCCTCCTGGGGACCGGAGACCGGCTCGGGCAGCGGGCGGAACGGGTGGAAGGCCGGGAAGGTCTCCTCGAGCTGTGGACGGCCTGCCGAGCCGACGGAGCGGATGACCAGCGGGCCTTCGTCACGGCCCAGCAGAACGGCGGTCGCGCCGTCCCCGAAGACGGTGGCGGGGGCCGTTCGCCACCGGTCGTACGGGAGCGCGCTGAAGTTGCCCGCGGTGGTGCACAACGCGTGCCGGACGCTGTCGTCCGCCTGCATCGAGGTGGCGGCCCAGCCGATTCCCGCGGCACCGCCGTTCGACATCTGAGCCAGCCCGATCGCGACCGCCCTGGACGCGCCGAGCACCCTGGCGAGCCGGTGCGCGGGCGACCAGGGGTCTTCCTCTCCCGGAGTCATGCCCGCGTAGGTGACGAGGTCGATCTCCACGGGATCGACGCCGTGCCCGCCGAGGCACTGCTGAGCTGCCTGCCACCCCATCCACCAGGCGGGCTCCGCGGCGCCGACCGGCACCTCGGAGCACGCGGCCCCGGCGGCCTGTTCCGCGGTGACCGCTCCCGCTGCGACGGCACTCGCCGCCGGGTAGCGCTCGTCGGGCAGCCACGTCGTCGCAGCGGTGATCCGGACGGTGCGCTCGACCCTCATGCCGGCCGCTCGTCGGGTCGAAGGCGGACCGGCACGGAGAACAGGGTGCGGTCACCCAGGTTCGTCGTCCAGCGCAGGTCTTCGAGCGCGACGGCGAGGGACAGCTCTGGGAACCGCGCGAACAACGCGGGGAGCGCGGTGTTCGCCGTGGTCAGCGCCAACGGCGCACCCGCGCAGAAGTGCGGGCCGTGCCCGAAGCTGATGTGACCGGTGTTGCCGGGGCGGGGCACGACGAGCTGATCCGCGTCCGGGTAGGCCGACGGATCGCGGTTGGCGGCGGCGACCACCACGAGAACGGTGGCGTCGCGCGGGATCGTGACCCCGCCCACCTCCACGTCCTCGGCGGTGAACCGCCAGGTCGCGCACGGCGTCGGCGGGTACCGGCGCAAGACCTCCGCGAGCACCGCCGAGCACGACGCCGGACCGGCCGTGATCGCTTCGAACAGGTCTTCCCTGGTGGACGCCAGAGCGGCGGTGTGAGCCAGCAGCGTCGTGGAGGTCGTGGTTCCGGCGAACACGGTCAGGGCGACCATCGACATCACCTCGGCCAGGCTGAGCCTGCCGCCGGGGTGGTAGTCGCGGAAAGCCAGCTTCAGCAACGTGTCGGTGCCGGGGAACCGGTCGTGGTCGTCGATCGCCTCCAGGATGAGCTGTTGCTGCGCGTCCGCGGCTTCCCGCGCCTCCGCGCTCCGCGGATCTGCGTCCGCGACGACTGTTCGCACAGCGGGGAGCAACCGGTCGAGGAGGGACTTCTCGATTCCGATGACCTCGCTCATCACCGACGTCAGCACCGGCCCGGCGAACGCGGTCACCAGGTCGGGCGCGGTCGCGGCGGCCAGGGTGTCGAGGCTGGTCGCGACGATCTCGGCGATCCGCTGACGGCGCCGGTCGACGGCCTTCGGGGCCAGGCACCTGGTGAGCAGCTCCCGCAGGCGGCGGTGGTCGGCTCCGTCGGTGTTCAGCACGTGCCGGCCCAGCACCGCGTAGCTGTCCTCGGGGTGCCTGCCCCCGTCGAACAGGTGGGCGGGATCGGACAGCGTCGCCGGGTCCTTCCTCAGCCGGCTGTCCAGCAGGACGGCTTTCGCCTCGGCGTAGCGGGCCACGACCCAGACCCGGAGCCCGGTCGACAGCACGACCTGCTGAACCGCGTCTCCTCGAACCAGCGCGGCCAGCATCGAGTCGTTGTCGGTCTGGTTCGGACTCAGCGCGAAGACGCGGGACACCGGGTCACACCCCGCTGTCGGCGAAGAGCCGCTCGCGCACCTCACCACGGCGCCACTTCCCGCTGCTGGTCCGCGGCAGCCACCCCCGCGCGACGAGCCGGACGTCGACGTCGGCCAGCCCGACCTCATCGGCGATCCGGGCACGGATGCCGGCGACCAAGGCGGCCTGGTCATCGGTCTGCGTCTCCGCCACGACGACCATGCGCTCACGGGACACGTCCGCCACGACGACCACGTGACGCTGGTAGACGCCGTCGAGGTCGCGGACTGCCGTCTCCACGTCGTGGGCGTGGAAGTTCCGGCCGGCCACCACGATCATGTCACTTCGCCGGCCGGAGACGTAGAGCTCACCGCCGAGCACGAACCCGGTGTCCTGCGTGCGGAACCAGCCGTCCCTGATCGCGGCGTCGGTGGCGGCGCGGTCGTCGAGGTAGCCGCGCAGCATGTTCGCCCCCCGTGCTTCGATCTCGCCGAAGTGCCCTTCGTCCAGCTCCCCGCCCGCGCCGTCAGTGATCCGGAACTCGACGCCGGGGAAGGCGGGCCCCTGCGACACGACGGGCACCGCACCGGGTTCTGGGCCGTCGTGGACCACCACCCGGCCGCCGTCCCGCAGTGACGCCCGGTCGACGTGGACGACCTTCGCGACACGGCCGGCGGGTTGCAGCGAGATTCCCACGCAGAACTCCGCCGCACCGTAGCCCGGCGTCATGACGGTCGGGCGGGCGCCGAGCGGGCCGAGCAGTTCGTCGAACCGCCGCAGCGTCGAGGAGGCAACGGGTTCACCGGCGTTGATCGCGGCCTTCCACCCGGTGAGGTCGATGCCGTCGAGCCGCCCGGCCGCGGCCGCGTCGAGGATGCGGTCGTAGGCGAAGTTCGGGCCGGTGAAGAACGCGATGCGCTGGTCGGCGAAGTACCGGAGGGTTTCCGCGGTGCGCCGGACGAACGTCACGGGGCTGAACATGTGCAGGTCGCTGCCGGTCACCAGGTGGGTCAGCAGCGTCACGAGCCCGAAGTCGTGGAACAGCGGCACCCACACCATCGCGGCGTCCCCGTCCTCCACACCGCCCCGCTCGGCTGTGCCCAGCACGCTGGCCACCAGGGCACCGTGTTCGATCATCGCCCCCTTGGGCGAGGAGGTGCTCCCGGAGCTGAACTGCACCACGGCCAGGTCCTGCGGTTTCGGTGTCGCGGACCGCGGGACTTCCGGCTGCGGTGCGCAGTCTGCGATGCGCACCACCGCGACGTCCGGGTACCGCTCCTGCACGGCGGCACCGAACTCGTCGAACGGCGGTCCCACCAGGACGTACCGGAGGTCCGCGCTGCGGACCAGCGCGTCCATCCGTTCCAGAGCGGACTCCAGTCCCCCTGCGAACGACGGCACGGGAATCGGCACCGCCGCGACGTTCGCGGCGAACACCCCGAAGAGCGCGGAGACGAACTCCGGCGACGTCGCGGCGAGGATTCCCACCCGGTGGCCGGGCCGGTCGTCCAGACCCGCGCGGCGCAGTTCCGCAGCGACCCCGTACGCCCGTGCCGGGATCTCCCGGTGGGCAAGCGAGGTGTTCAGCTCCGGGAAGACCAGCTCCCCGGCCGTCCGCTGCGCGAGGACCGGCAGCAGGTCGGCCATGGTGCGGAGCTCCTGGGTTTCGGCGAGCCAGCGGAGTCCCGGCTTTTCGTTCCGTGAACCGGGAGGGGTGGCCGTGTCGACTTCCAGCCCCATTGGACTTTCCTCCACCTGGTCCCGATGTGCCGTCACGACGGTGCGAACGCCGGTTCACCGTAGGAAGGACGCAGGGTGTCGACCATCTCCTGTTCCGATAAACGGAACGACCGCGAAGTCCGGGCCCAGATCACGCACGGCGGCCGCGAACCGGTCAGCGCGCCCCGGAGGAGCGGATCCCGGCTTCGACCAGGTTCGCCAGATCGGCCACGGTCCGCACCCGCACCAGGGTGTCGGGGTCCAGTTCGAGGGCGAACTCGTCCTCGATGGCGGTGACCGCGGTGAGCAGCCGCAGCGAGCTGGCGTTCTCGAGGTGGGTGAGCTGTGCGTCGAGGGCGATCTCGGCGACGGGCACGTCGAGCGCGGCCGACAGGTGGCCGACCACCACTCGCGCGAGGTCATCGGGTGACGTCATTCGGACATCCTCTCGGCTGCAACCGGCCGCGCCTGGAAAGGCGGCATCTCCCGAACGACGCTATCAGCGAGGTTCAGCTGTGCAGCTCCGTTCTTCTCGTGCCGCCCTCCACAGCAGACGGTGAACCGCAGGACCCGCAGCGGCTCTTCTCCGGACGTTCAGGTGGACGGCCCTCACCGTCCACACTGGACATCCCGGTCAGGCGCCGGTGTGCCTCATCCGGCAGGACGCGCGCCGATGACCGAGCAGACCGTGGTGCCGCGATAACCGAGCCGGACCTGCTCGGGCAGGACGCGCACCGTGAAGTCCTCGGGGAGCGGGTGTGCCTGGAGCCCCGGGGCGTCACCGTAGGGCTCGAAGCCGCAGCGGCGCAGCCGGGTGATCCAGGTGGCGGCCGGCTCGTGCCGCTCGAAGCGCTGGTCGTCGGTGCGCGAGCCGACGATGTTCATGATCTCGCGGGCGAAGAACGTCTTCATGTGGTCCTTCTCCTGCTGGGTGGCCGGAGCGGCCTCGATGGCGCGCAGGATGGTGCCGAAGAACCGCCACGAGTTGAAGAACCGCTGCGGGAAGGACACCTCGTGGTGGTCGGTGTCGAACTCGTTCAGCACCAGCCCGCACGGGTTCAGCTCGCGCAACCGCTGGAAGAACTCGTCCCTGGCGTCGTGACCCGGGCTCGGGTCCTGCATGTGGTGCAGCGCGAGAGAAGCGTTGACCACCAGCGGGACGTCGATGTGGGACAGGCCCATCCAGTCGGCGTCGTCGAGGTCCTCCGCCACCTTCGCCACGGGACGGAAGTCCAGCTCGACACCGTGCTCGGCCGCGACCTGCCGCAGGGTGCGCTCGGCCGTGGCCAGGCTCTCCCGGTCGGGGTCGACACCGATGACCGTGCAGCGGCGCAGTCCCGGGTTGCCGGTCGCGAGACCGCGCAGCAGCGCGCTCTCCTGGCGGCCGTGCCCGATGCCGACCGACATCAGGGCGAAGTCCTCGGCGGTGCCCACCTGCCCGGCGAGCAGCTCGTTGACGACCCGGCTCGTGTCCATGAACGGCAGGTGGGTGGTGAGCAGGTAGTACAGGTCGATCTGCGGCTGGTCGTAGTCCTGCCGGTACAGGTTGGTCTCCGAGGGGCTGCCGTGCTCCTCGACCCGGTTGACCAGTGCGGCCCGGTAGAACTCGTACGCCGCGTCCTGCGGCTGCACCTCGGGCCCGAGCAACTTCTGCAGGGTCTCCAGCGCAGGACGGGCCTGCGCGGAGCGGCCGGCGTGGACGTGGGCGACGGCGTCGCACAGCAGGGCGAACTTCTCCATCGGGCAGCAGCTCCTCGGGACTGACCAGAACTTCTCGGCATGGCTGTCATCACCGGCGGCATCCGAATGCCGCCGACGGGCTTCTTCACGGGGTGGCGGCCGCGAGGGCGGCCGGTGCCTCCAGGGCTCGTTTGAGGTCACCGAGGAAGACCATCGCGTCACGGCCGTTGACCACGCGGTGGTCGTAGACCAGACCGAGGTGGGCGAACCGGCGGGCTTCCGGCCTGCCCTGCTGGTCGAGGACGAGCTGTTCGTCGATGCCGCCCAGGGAGAGCGCGCAGGTCTGGCCGGGGAAGACGATGGGGGTGGCGAAGACCACGCCGTCGGTGGTGTGCGGGGCGATCAGGATGTTGGCGCCGGTGAGCTCGTCGGCCCGGAAGGTGCCGCGGGCGGCCTTGTCGCGGAACTCGGTGATCAGGTCGGCGATCCGGGTGACGCTCAACGCGGCGGTGTTGTGCACGACCGGGGTGTACAGGCCCTTTCCGGCGTCCACGGCCACCGCGACGTGCGCGCTGGCGGCGGGCTGGACGGTGCCGTCGTCGAGGAGCCGGGTGAACAGGCTCGGGTGTGCCGGGAGCTGGTCCGCCACCGCCTTGACGAGCAGGCCGACCAGGGAGACGACGCTGCCGGTGCGCCGGCGCAGTTGCCGGGCGAGGTCCTGGGCCTGGCCGACGTCGACCTTGGCGTAGGCGGCGGCGGCCGGGATGGTGCGCATCGACTCGGTGACCACGGCGCTCACCGCCCGTTGCTGCGCCGACAGCCGTTGGCCGGTGGGGGCATCGGCTTGTGCGGGGCTGGGCAGCAGCGCTTCGACGTCGGCTGCGCGGATCACGGTGCGGCCCAGTCCGCGCAGGTCGTCGTCGGTCAGGCCGTGCTGGTCCGCGAGGGCGCGCGCCGCCTTGGTGAGCGTCAGACCGGCACCGGTGGCCGGCTCCGGCGGTGCCGCGGGGGCGGCGGCCGGTGCGGAGAGGTAGGCGCGGTGCTCGTCCGCGGAGGCGAAGAGGTGGGCGACGGTCTGACCGGGGCGGCAGTCCGCGCCGTCCGCGACGAGGGTGTGGAGGATGCCGTCTGCGGTGCTGTCGATCTCCTCCTGGGCCTTGGAGGTCTCGACCACCACCAGCGGCTGCCCCTTCTCGACGCGTGCGCCGTGCTCGGCGAGCCACTCGACCAGGACGTAGCCCGCGTCGTTGGTGTTGAGGGTGGGCAGCTTGACGCTGATCACTGGGAGGCCTCCGTGAGGGCGCGGCGCAGTGCGGGCGCCTGGAGCAGGACGGTGTGCTCCAGGTGGGCGGCGGTGGGGATGACGCTCGGCCGGGCGCTGAGCAGCAGCACGGGCTGGGCCAGCCGGTGCCACAGGTGCTGGTGCAGCTGCTGGGCGAGCATCTCGCCCCAGGTGCCACCGGCTGCGCTGTCCTCGGCGACGCAGATGCGGCGGGCGCGGGACAACGTCTCCAGCAGCGGTTCGACGGTGAACGGGTGGAGCCGGGAGGGCACGAGCAGCTCGCAGGTGACCTCTTCCTCCAGCAGCAGGGTGCGCATGGCGGCGACGGCTCGCTCGGTCAGGCCGCCGGGGGCCAGGATGATCCAGTCCGGGTCGGCGCAGTCCACGGGGAACACGCGCGCGGTCCGGCTCGGGTCGTCGAGCAGCTCGTACCGGAACAGGTCGTCGACGATCCCGCCCTGGTGCATCGTGCGGGCGTAGAGCGTCTTGTCCTCGAACAACATGCAGGGCTGCTCGCTGGAGAGCATGGCGGTGAGGACGTCCGCGTTGTCGTGGAACGGCGACATCTCGTGCAGGCTGAGCGCGGGGATGCCGATGAAGTGCTTCTGCAGGCTCTGGCTGTGGGTCGGCCCGTAGCCGCGGTTGCCGCCGGTGGGACAGCGGACCACCATGCTCATCGGAACGGTGCGCCCGTACATCGACACGGACTTGCTGGCGAAGTTCAGGAGCTGGTCGAAGGCGAGCGCGGCGAAGTCGGAGAACATCATCTCCACGACCGGGTGGTTGCCGGTCAGCGCGAGCCCCGCGGCGACGCCCACGATGCCGCCCTCGCTGATCGGCGAGGAGATCACGCGTTCCGGGTGGCGGTCCGACAGGCCGCGGGTGGCCTTGAAGGCGCCGCCGTACGGGTCGGCGACGTCCTCGCCGATGACGTAGGCGCGGGGGTCGTCGTCGAGGAGCGCGTGCAGGGCCCGGTTGAGGTTGCCGATCACCCGTTCCGGCCTCGTCACGAGTGCTCCCAGCGGGACGCGGGGCGGGCCTGGACCTCGCGCACGACCTCGGCGATCGCCTGTCGCTGGTTCCGGTCGGCCACGGCGAACTGCTCCGGGTGCTGCGCTTCGTACCGGCGGTACCAGTCGTGCTCGGCCGCGTGCCGCATCACCTCGGCAGGGCGGGAGTCGTCTCCCTTGCTGTGCGGGCCCACCCGGTTCGTGCTGAACTCCACCACCAGGGGCTGGTGCCGGGTGCGGACGTCGTCGACCAGGCCGGACAGCTCCCGGCGCACCACGGCGACGTCGTGAGAGGTGACGTGGTGGTGGCGGATGCCGAAGGCCGCCGCACGCGCCTGGATGGTGCCGGCCATCTGCTGCTCGGTCGGGGTGGACTGGGCGATCCTGTTGTTCTCGACCACGACCAGCAGGGGCAGCCGCCACAACTGGGCCATGTTCAGCGCCTCGTACACCGCGCCTTCGCCCCACGTGCCGTCGCCGACGTGCACCACCGCGATCCGTCCTGGCTCGGTCCGCCGCAGGTGCAGGGCGACCCCCGCGGCCACCGGCAGGCTCTCGCCCTGCACGCCGGTGGACAGGTAGCGGTCGCGGAGGATGTGCTGGCTGCCGCCCACGCCGTTGCACACAGCGCCCTCGCGTCCCATGATCTCCGCCAGCAGGCCGTGCGGGTCGCGGAAGCGGGCCAGGTAGTGGCCGTGGCCGCGGTGGTTGCTGAAGACGTGGTCGCCCTCGTCCAGCAGTGCGTAGAGCGCGACGGGGATGTACTCCTGCCCCAGGCAGGTGTGCGTGGTGCCGTGCAGCAGACCCTGCGAGAACAGCTCCAGCAGGGCCAGTTCGAAGTGCCGGATCATCAGCAGGGTGTCGAGGTCCTCGGCCGCCAGCCGCGACAGGGGTTCCGCGCCCGCCCGGGGCTGAGGCAGCACGGTGGTGCTGCCGCCGACGAGCGGGGGTGCTGTGCTGGCCACATTCGTCTCCCAGTGCGATTCAACGAACAACAGCATTCGAACAAAAGTGCGGCGACCTCATTTTGACTCATTTTTTCAATGCGAGTCGGGCCTTTCCTCGCAAAGTCTGGCAGGTCGACCCAATTCCACAGAAGCCATCATTCCAACCCGTGGGACAAGCTTTTCTGAACAGCATCCGCGTGTACGGAGCGTCCACTGCGCGCAGTCCAAGTTCACCCTGATGGCCGTTGCGGTGCGTACATCCGGGCTATCAGCTCGATGACCGGTGACGTCGAATACATAGTTGTTCAGTCAAACGGAGTCCACTGAGGAGTGATGACCTTGCGTCTGTCGCAGAAGTTCGGGGTGTCCGCTGTCGTCGCGGTGGCGGTTGCCGCCGGCATGGCAACGCCCGCGATGGCCGATTCCAGCAGCAACGTGTACGGAACATGGCCGAACCGGCTCGCGCACGCGACATTCACGAGCTACGGCGACTCGTTCACGGTCTGGGACGACGAGGCCGACGGCCGGGCCGCCGTGGTGTTCTGGCAGGCGGGGGCGAGGACCGGTGAGTGCGTGAACAGCAAGGGCGACAACACGTCCAAGACCTGCAACTACGACTTCACCGAAGGCGTGCGGGTCACGTGGAACCTCACGGCGCAGGGGTGGGCGAACCCGGGGTGCTGCACCGCGGTCGTGGGACCCACGCAGTACGACAAGGCCTGACCCACCGCCGCGCCACCGGTTGCGGATGACCGTGCAACCGATGGGCGTGGTCACGACAGGCCGGTGACCGTCCACAGCCGAGGCAGTGGACGGTCACCGGCCGTCAGGCTCCCGAGGACGGCCCGAGCACCACCGGGAACGTCCTCGGCGCGTGCACGTGGACACTGCGCCGGAACGTCAGCTCCTCCTCCACGGCGGCGGCCCGCAGCTTCGGGAAGCGGCCGAACAGCGCGGTCAGCGCGACCTCCGCCTCCAGTCGCACGAGGGCTGCGCCCAGGCAGCGGTGGATGCCGTGGCCGAACGCGACGTGGCCGGTGGTGTCGCGGTCCGGGTCGAGGCGGGCCGCGTCGGGGAAGCGGGTGGTGTCGCGGTTGGCCGCCCCCGTGGAGAGCATGACGGAGGCGCCGCGCGGGATGGTGGTCCCGGCGATCTCCAGGTCCTCGGTGGCGAACCGCAGCGAGGCGTTGAGGGCGGGTGAGACCCACCGGAGCAGTTCCTCGACCAGCTCGGGCGCCGTGTCCGACTTCAGCCGCTCCAGTGCCGCGGGGTCGGCGAGCAGGGCGCGCACGCTGTTGGTGACGAACACCGCGGTGGTCTCGTGGCCGGCCATCAGCAGGAGCATCGCCATGGCGACGATTTCCAGGTCGGAGAGGCGTTCGCCGTTCTCGGAGGCGGCGATGAGGCCGGAGAGCAGGGCGTCGTCCGGGTCGGCGCGGCGCAGCGCGACCAGACCGCCGAGGTAGTCGGCGAGCTGGGCCGAGGCGCGGACCAGCTCGGGTTCCGGGCACTCGTCGATCAGCACGGTCGACCAGTGCGCGAAGTCCTCGCGGTCCAGCTCGGGCACGCCGATCAGCTCGCAGATCACCTCCATCGGCAACGGGATCGCGAAGCGCGCGACGAGGTCCACCGGCTCGTCGGTGGGCAGCGCGGACAGCAGGTCGTCGGCGAGGGTCTGCACGCGGGGGCGGAGCTCGGCGATGCGGCGGGCGGTGAACGCCTGGGTGACGAGCCTGCGCAACCGGGTGTGGTCGGGCGGGTCGAGCGAGGTGAGCATGTGCGACATGGGCGCGGGCAGACCCGGTGGCGCGGTGGCGCGTTCGTCGGCGGGCAGCGCGGCGCGGTAGTCCTTGGCCAGCCGCGGGTCGGCGAGTCCTTCGCGCACGTCGGCGTACCGGGTGACGAGCCAGGTCGGTCCCGTCTCGAAGGTCAGCTCGCGCACCGGGGTGTGGTCGCGGGCGTGGCGCAGCGCGGCGTGCGGGTCGCGCCAGTACAGGTCCATGAACTCGGTGTCGTCCACGGCGCTCAGTCCTTCACCGCGGTCGCGCTCATGCCGGTGACCTGGTGGTCCGGCCAGCGCGCCCCGTCGCCCTTGGGCTCGTCGCCGAGGACGGTGACGCGGTACCCGACCCTGCGCCCGGTGTAGTCGTTGACGGCGTGGTGCTGGGTCGCGCGGTTGTCCCAGACCGCGACCGCGCCCTCGGTCCACCGGTAGCGGCACACCCGCTGCGGGCTCTCCGACACGGTGAACAGGTGCGGCAGCAGCACCGCGCTCTCCTCGGCGGTGAGCTGCGGGATGCGCTTGGTGAACATGCGGTTCACGTACAGGGAGCGCCGGCCGGTCTCCGGGTGCACGCGCACGACCGGGTGCTCCGCCTCGCTGCGGAAGGACCCGAACTCCAGCACGTGGACGGCGGTGAGACCGTCGCACAGCTCCCGGATCGGCGCCGACAACGCCTCGTAGGCCAGGTACTGGTTGCTCCACATCGTGTCGCCGCCGACGGCGGGCGACTGCGCGATCTGCAGGACCGAGGCGATGGGCGGCGATTGGGCGTAGGTGACGTCGGTGTGCCAGACGTCGGCCTTGGCGCCCTGCTCGGAGTCGAGCACGACGACCTCCTCGTGCTCGGGCAGCTTCGGCAGGAGCTGGTGCACCTCCAGCTGCCCGAACCGCCTGCCGAACGCCTTGTGGTCCTCCGGCGTGAGCCCGGCGGCGTCGGGGAAGAACAGCACCAGGTGTTCGAGCAGCAGCCGGTGGATCCGGTCGAACAGGGCGTCGTCGACGTCGGCGAGCGCGATGCCGCGGATTTCGGCACCGAGTGCGCAGGTGAGCGGACGCACGTCGAGAGAGGTCATTTTCCACCCATTCCTGATAACCATTCCGCACACACGGAACGGATGTGCAAAAAATCTTCTGAACGCTTGCTTCCAACGCTTTTCAGCGGCAATCTTCAGATCAGCACAGAACCTCCAGGGAATTCCCGAAAGGATCGCCGTGACCAGTGACAGCTCCGGTACCGCCGCTCTCGCCGCCCTCGTGGACCTCGCCACCCCGTTCGCCGTGCGGACGGCGGTCGCGCTGAGGCTGCCCGAGCTGGTGCGCGACGGGCACACCACCACGGCCGCCCTGGCGCAGGCGTGCGGCGCCGACCGGGACGCGCTGGCCCGCCTGCTGCGCCACCTCGTGGCGGTCGGCCTGTTCGCCGAGCAGGCGCCCGGTGAGCACGCGCTCACGCCGGTGTCGCGGGCGCTGCTCGACGAGAGCAACGCGCTGCTGCGGTCGTGGCTCGACGCGGGAGGACCCGGGCTGAAGATGGACCTGGCCTACAGCGGGATGCTGCACGCCGTGCGCACCGGCCGGTCGGCCTACGGCGTCGTGCACGGCAAGGACTTCTGGTCGGACTACCGCGACGACGAGGCGCTGCGCGTGTTCTTCGGGGCGACGATGGCCGGGTTCGCCTGGCAGACCGGCCCGGAGGTCGCCGCCCGCTACGACTGGAGCTCCGTGTCGAGCGTGGTCGACGTCGGCGGCGGCACCGGCGCGCTGCTGGGCGCCGTGCTGACCGAGCACCCGCACCTGACCGGTGCGGTGCTGGACCTGCCCGAGGTCAGGCCGGAGGCCGAGGAGTTCCTCGCCGGCCTCGGCGGCAGGGCGAAGTTCGTCGGCGGCAGCTTCCTCGACCCGCTGCCCACCGGCTACGACGTGCTGATCGTGTCCCGCGTGCTGACCGACTGGCCCGACGAGGACGCCACCCGCATCCTGCGCCGGTGCGCCGAGGCCGTCCCGGACGAGGGGCGCGTGCTCGTGGTCGAGGTCCTCGCCGGCGAGGAGCACGCGAAGAACAACTCGTCGTTCGACCTGCAGTCGCTGACCCTGCTCGGCGGGCGGGAACGCCGGCCGGAGGACTTCGACGCGCTCGCCGCGCCCGCCGGTCTCGTGCGGCGAGCGCGGATCGACGGGCCGAACGGCCTGGTGGTGCTGGAGTACGCCCGCGGGTGAGCTCACCGTGCCGCCTCCGCGGAGGCGGCACGCACCCAGTCCGGCAGCCGGGACGCGCGCGGGTCGGGCAGCAGCTCCACCTGGTGCAGCCGGTCGAGCGGCGTGAGCCGGCGCACCCCCAGCCCGGACATGGTGTGCATGACCTCGTGGCGGATGCGGTCGTTGCGGCCGGTGCCGGTGAGCGCGCGGGCACCGACCCACGACCGGGTCGTGATCATCCTTGCGGCGTTGTGGCTGGTCCGGCCGATGTGGGCGAGGTTCTCCCTGCGGGCGGCGTCGTAGCGGCGCAACGCGTGGTCGACCACGTCGGGCGCCAGCGTCCCGCCCTGGCGCAGCACCGTCGCCAGCTCGTGCGCGTCGGCGATCGAGCTGTTCATGCCCTGCGCGGCCATCGGGTGCACCGAGTGGCCGCTCTCCCCGACCAGCGCGAAGCCCGGCGCGACGAGGGCGGGCGCCGTCGACCGGGACACCGGCAGCACCTGCCTGCGGTCGAGACCGGCGCGGAACGGCCCTGCCAGCGGCGCGAGTCCGGAACATCCGGCCAGCACCCGGTCCGCCCACCCGGCGAGCCCGTCCCGGTCGAGCCCGCGCAGCTCGTCCGGCGCGACCTGGACGTAGAGCCGGACCCGCCGGCCGGGCAACGGGTAGTGCAGCCGCAACCCGCCGTCGGTGACGTAGGCGGAGAAGTCCGGTTCCACGTCGTCGACGTCGTGCAGCTCGAACGCCGCCAGGCGGTGCGGGTAGTCGTGCCGCGCAGCGGTGAGCCCGGCGGCGGCGCGCAGCCGTGAGGAGATCCCGTCGGCTGCCACGACGAGCGCGGCGGGGACGTCCCCGTCGTCGCACCGCACGCCGCTCACCCGGCCACCGGTGCGCAGCAGGTCGCGGACGTGCACGCCCCGCCGCACCTCCACCGCGGCCGGCAGCGCGTCGGTGAGCGCGTCGAGGATGGCCTGGTAGTCGTGGGCCAGCAGCCACGGGTGCGCGGCCGGGAGCCGGCCGTAGTCGAGCACCATCCGCGGCGTGCCGTCGGAGGAGCGGGCGACCAGGCGCGACAACCGGGTGGCGCCCGCGCGGTCGAGCCGGTCGGTCACGCCCCAGGCCGCCAGGACCGCGAGTGATCCCGGTTGCAGCACCTCGCCCTTCGCCACGGGCGCGGGCGTGGGCCGCTTCTCCAGCACGAGCACGCGGCGGCCCAGCCGCCCCAGGGCGCAGGCGGTGGCGAGGCCGGCCACCCCGGCTCCGCAGACGACGACGTCCGGCCCGCTCATCGGGCGGCCGTCCGGTAGCGGCCCAGCGCGCGCAACGCCATGCCGTGCGTGAAGCCGGGGTTGGCGTACCGGCTCACCCGCCGCACGTACTCGTGCACGGGTTCCGGTGTCCACCCGCCCTCGGCGGTGCGGGCGTCGAGCAGCCAGCGCACCCCCGTCGCGACGGCGGCCGGCTCCTCCCCTGCCGCGAGCAGCGACGACACCGCCCAGCCGGTCTCCTCGACCGTGCCGGGGGCGCCGTGGCCGTCACCCCACGATCCGTCGGCGTTGCGCGTCCCGAGCAGCCACGACCGCGCGCGGACCGCCGTCTCGTCACCGGTGCGGCCGCTGCGGGCGAAGGCCTCCAGCACCGCGGCGGTGCCCATCGTGTGCTCCCGGTACCAGACCGACTCGAAGCTCCCGTCCGGCAGCTGGGCACGGCCGAGCCACCGCAGCGCCCTGCGGACGCGGGTGTCGCCGGCGAGCACCCCGGCGTCGAGCAGCGCGTCGATGGCCTGCGCGGTCGTCATCGGGCACGGGCCGCTGTTGGCGACCCTGGTGTTGCGCACGCACAGTCCCCACGAGCCGCGGCTGTCCTGGCGGTCGCGCAGCCAGCCCGCCGCGGTGCGCACCGCGCCGGCCTGCCCGCTGCCAGGTAGCTTCGCCAGCACGGACACGATCTCGCTGGTCTCGAGGACCGCGGGCCAGCCATGCGCGCCGGACCAGCCCCAGAACCCCGGCGGGCAGCCGAAGGCGAGGAACGGCCGGTGCTGTTGCAGGGCGACGAACAGGTCCCGCGACGCCGCGAGCCTGGGGTCGTCGCGGTAGCCCGCCTCGACCAGGCCGCGCACCGCGTACATCGTCCAGGCGGCGTCCAGCGGTGTCGTCGCCCAAGACCCGTCAGCGTGCATCGTGCGCCGGAACCACCCCACGGCGGCGTCGACCATGTCCTGGCCGAGCCCCGCGCGGGCCAGGCCGGTGCAGACGAGACCGGTCACCCACGCGTCCTCCGACCACGACCCGGCCGACCCCTCGTGCTCGAAGGCCTGCCGGACCACCCGCAGCGCGTTCGGTTCGGCCCTGCGGGCCAGCAGCCGCTGCAGGCGGGTCAGCGGCCGGTGCCGGGTCTGGGCGAGCCCGAGCGCGGAGGCCATCGGCAGCCGCAGGTCGAACAGCCGCCGGTACAGGCCGGGCAGCAGCGCGAGCTCCAGCGGGAACCGCCGCATCTCGTGCGGGGCGAGCCAGCCGGCGAACCCGTAGAACTGGCGGCACCACAGCACGACCTCCGGGTGCGGGATCGCCTCCAGTCCCCCGTAGTCGGCCATCCAGCGCCGTCCTGCGGCGACCTCCGCCGCGTTGGCGACCGGGTCGACGAGGTGCAGCGCCGCCGCCGACACCGCCGTCGGCCCCGGTTCGCTCGGCAGGCCCGGCACCATCGCCCAGCCGCCGTCGTCGTTGCGCGTGCGGCGCAACCGGTCGGCGCCCGCCGCGATCAGGTCGGCGGCACCGCCGGGGTCGGCGAAGTGCAGCGCGGTGATCGCGCCGGCGGTCGCGAGCGTGGAGCGCAGGCTGCTCGCCCCGTAGTCGAACACCCCGTCCTGGCGCTGGGCGGCGAACAGCACCCGCGCACCGTCGGCGATGGCGGTCTCCAGCTCCTCAGCGGTGCCGGTGTCGACCGAGGTCATGACCTCTCCCCTCTGTTGTCCGCCCCGTCGGGGAACTCGTGTCGTGAGCGCATCCGGGCCTGCAGGACGAGCGAGAACGCGAGCGCCGGTGCCACGACCAGCACCGCGGTCCACGGGCCGGCCGCACCCGCCACCACGGCGGCGGCGAGCACCAGCCGTTCCGCGACGAGCAGCTCGTGCGAACGCAGCGCGCGCCTCGGGGTCAGCGCCGCGGGCCGGGCCACCCACAGCGCGCACCCGCCGAGCACGACGGCGACACCGAACAGGGCGAGCTGGGCGCCAGGCCGTGCGGCGACCAGCGCGCCGAGGCCGACCGCCGCGGTTCCGGCCGCCCACAGCACGGTGGCGAGCCGCACCGCCGCGGGCACGCCGTGGCGCACCGGCACCGACCGGTAGCCGCCCGCGCGGTCCCCGTCGACGTCGCGCACCGTGCCGATGAGGTTGGACGCGGTGTCGTGCAACAGGAACCCGAGCGCCACGGGCAGCAGCTGCGGTGGTGGCCAGGGCACCGCGACCATCGCGCCGATCACCAGCGCGAGCGCCGACAGCACGCCGCGGCTGAGGTTCCCGCTGAACCCGAGGCGTTTGAACACGGCGCTGTAGGCGACGATCCCGCCGACCGCCAGCGCGAAGAACGGCAGCACGCGCCAGTTGAACCCGACGACCACGGCCAGCGAGACGACCGCGCAGCCGATGCCGGTGGCCAGAGCCGCAGCGGGTGACAGCCGCCCGGACGGGATGGGCCGCTGCGGTTTCGCGATGGCGTCGAGGTGCCGGTCGAAGTGGTCGCCGAGGTAGTGACCGGCGAGCCAGCCCAGCACGGGGGCCAGCACGGCGGCGGCGATCTCCGCCGGCCGGTCACCGCCCGCGACCAGCACGCCCGCGAGGCCGAGCAGGGCCGGGTAGCACGTCGTGTAGGGCCGCCAGGTCTGCCAGTGCGCCAGTGCCCGCTCCCGCACCGCGTGCCCGGTGGCCTGGAGCGCGCGCACCTCAGCGGTCACGGTCGACCGCGATCTCGGCGATGGCCGCGAGCCGGTCGGTGGCGGCCGCGCCCGGCAGCCCCCGCAGGCAGGCGAGCGCGAGCCGGGACCGGTCGTGTGCGCCGCGGCGGGCCTCGTCCAGCGCACCGCTGTCGGTCACCGCGAACCGCAACAGCTCCAGCGTCTCCTCCGGTTCGAGCGCACCCGACAGCGCGGTCTCCACGGCCGCGCGGTGCTCCGGCCGGCCCTCGCGGTGCGCGAGCAGCACCGGCCACGTGGGACGGAGGTTGGCCGCGTCGCTCGCGTCGGGTTTGCCCGACGTGCCCGCCCCGAGGTACGGCAGCAGGTCATCCTGCATCTGGAAGGCCACGCCCGTGTGGTGGCCGTAGTCGCCGAGCTGGTCGACCTGCCCCGCGGAGCCGCCGCCGAGCAGCGCGCCGGCCCGGCACGCGGCCCGGAACAGCGCCCCCGTCTTGGCGGCGGCGACGTCGAGGTAGTCCTCCAGCGCGCTGCCGGGCCGGGTGGCGCCGGGCGACACCATCGTGGACTCCAGCACCTGCCCGCGGCACAGGTCACCGCCCGCGTGGGCGAACTCGGCGACGACCGCCATCACCACCCGCGGCGGCGCGGCGCATTCGGCGACCGAGGCGAACAGGTCGAACAACAAGGCGTCACCGGTCACGATGGCGTCCGCGACGCCGTAGCGCGCGTGCACGGAAGGCCGGCCGCGGCGCAGGTCGTCGCCGTCGATGATGTCGTCGTGCACCAGTGACGCCACGTGCAGGTGCTCGACGGCCACGGCGGCGGGCAGCGCGGTCTCGGCGGTGCCGCCGACCGCCTCCGCCGACGCGACGAGCATCAACGGCCGCAACAGCTTCCCCGGCACGGCCATGGCGTAGTGGGTGAGCTCGCCGAACCGGTCACCGGAGCGGGGACGGCGGCGCGCGAGGGCGGCGCGGATCGCCTCGGCGGGGTCGTCGGTGCGCAGCGCCTCGCTCACCGTGCCCGTCATCGCACGGCCCCCTCGACCGGCCGTCCGCTGAACGCGCGGGCCGCCGTGAGCACGGCGTCGTTGGCCTCCGGCACCCCGGTGCTCACGCGCACGCCGCCCGCGACCTCCCGCACCGCGATCCCGTGCTCGGCGAGGTGGGCGATGAACTCCTGGTTGCGCGGCCCGAGCCGCACCCACAGGTAGTTCCCGCCGCTGGGCGGGACGTCGTAGCCGAGCTCCCGCAGCCCCGCGCGGACCCGGTCCCGTTCCGCGACCACCGCACGGCACTGCTCGCGCATGCGGGCCCCGGCGTCGAGCGCGGCCAGCGCGGCGGCCTGGGCGACGGTGGGCACCCGGTGGAACGGCGCCACCCTCCGCAGCGGTCCCACCACCTCCTGCGCGCCGACGAGGTAACCGACCCGCAGGCCGATCAGGCCGTGCGACTTGGAGAACGTGCGCACCACCGCGAGCCGCGGATCGGCTGACAACGTTGTCGCGTCGGCGATCTCGGCCTGGTCCGCGAACTCGCGGTAGGCCTCGTCGACCAGGACGAGCACGTGCGGCGGCAGGGCGGTGAGCAGCGAGCGCAACCACTCCTCGCCGAGCACCTCGCCGGTGGGGTTGTTGGGGTTGCAGACCAGCACCACACGGGTGTCGTCGGTGACGGCGGCCGCGACCGCGCGGAAGTCCTGCTGTTCGCCGGGCACCGCAACCGGTTCGGCACCCGCGTTGCGGATCAGCAGCGGGTAGAGGTCGAAGGACGGCCACGCGTGCACCACGGAGGTGCCGGGGGCGCAGTGCGCGGTCAGGAACTGCTGCAGCAGCGCCCCGGAGCCCGCACCGGCGACGACCCGGTCCGGCGTCGTGCCGAGGTCGGCGGCCAGCCTGCGCTCCAGTCCCGCGGCGAGCGCGTCACCGGTCAGGTTGACGTCGGCGAGCGAGTTCACCAGCGCCTCGCGCACACCCGGCAACGCAGGCCAATGATTTTCGTTCAACGCCAATTGGTGAATGATTCGACTCAATTCGCAAACCTCCCGGAGAGGGCGTGATTTCGAACCTACAATCGCCCTCCTGGCACGTCAACACCACCACCGGGACAAACGTCCGCTTAACGCCGGTGAAACCTTTACGCGCGCACGCGCTTAGAACTCCGCTTCCCGCCGAGTCAAGTGCAGAAAATGCATCCGGCCGGCTGCGCATTTCTCAATTGGGATTCCGGCGACGTGCCGAAACGCGGTCAGGCGTGCCCGCGCGGGCACCATGCGGTGGCTGCGCGGACACGCCTGACGTCGGAAGGGGAGCCGAATGGCCGCCTATCGAGATTTCGCGGACTACCCGGATGCGGGAGCGGGGCGACTACGGTACCGGCCGGTCCATGCGCGGGTAGCGGCTGGATACCGCCGTCCGAATGACTTCCGTTCCGGTTCTCGTCCCGGTCCGTCACCCGGCCGGGGCGCTGCCGGGCAGCATTCGATGGCTGTTCGTCCCGGTGCGGGCGCTCAGTTGAGCGGCCGGGTGTCCTCCGGCACACCGCCGCCCTGGTGCACCGCCTCGACCAGCTTCGCCAGCGCGGTCAGGGCGACCCGCTGGGACAGCGGCCCGTAGGACACGCGGGCCACGCCCAGCTCCTGCAGCCGCGCGAGGGCCGGGAGGCCGGGCAGGCCGATCAGGGTGAGCCGCCGGGGGCCGAACGCCTCGACGAGCGTGCCGATCTGGTCCTCGTCCAGCTTGCCGGGCACGAAGACCACCGGTGCGCCGGCGTCGAGGAACGCCCGCCCACGTTCGACGGCGTCGGCGAGCACCTCGGCGGGGTCGCGGTCACCCGCCTTCACGAACGCGTCCGTGCGCGCGTTGAGCACGAAGTCGGGAACGCCCTCCGCGTTCGCCGCCCTGATCGCGGCCTCGACGGCCGCCACGGCCTCGGGCAGCGGCTTGAGCTGGTCCTCCAGGTTCGCGCCCACCGCACCGGCGGCGATGGCGCGGCGCACGGTGTCACCGGGGTCGCCGTAGCCGGCCTCCAGGTCGGCGGTCACCGGCAGCTCCGTCGCGGCGGTGATGCGCCCGACCTCGGCGATCATCTCCTCGACCGGGATCTGCTCGCCGTCGGGGTAGCCGCGGCTCGCGGCGATCGAGTGGCTCGCGGTCGCCAGCGCCTTCGTGCCGGGGACGCCGGCGACGACCTCGGCGGTGATGACGTCCCACACGTTGACCACGGTGAGCAGTTCGGGGTCGGTGTGCAGGCGCAGCAGGCGGGTGGCGAGCTCGGACGGGTCGGCGGGCACGGGTTCCTCTCGGAGGACGGTCAGGACACGGCCGGGTAACCGTCGGCGCGCAGCAGCCTGGCCAGGTGCGCGGCGTTGCGCGCGGCCGTGGCGTTGGTCGACTTCACCTCGTCCGGCGTCTCGCCCAGGTCGTTGTAGTCGACGGTCTGCATGGCCTGGCCGTTCCAGTAGGTGCACCCCTGGGCCGGGATCGAGAACCCGACGTCGTTGAGCGCTTGGAACAGGTCGGCGACGATCTTGTGCGCACCGTCCTCGTTGCCGACGACCGCGACCAGCGCGACCTTGCCGAACATCGCGGGCCGCCCTTCGTCGTCGGTCTCCGACAACGCGGCGTCGAGCCGTTCCAGCACGCGGTGCGCCACGCTGGAAGCATGCCCCATCCAGGTCGGGGTGGCGAGGATCAGCACGTCCGCCGCGCCGATCTTCTCCCGCAGCGCGGGCCACGCGTCCCCGTCGCCCATGTCGGCCTCGACACCCGGCTTGACGTCGTGGTCGACCACCCGGACCACCTCGCCGGTCACGTCGTGCGCCCGCAGCTCCGCCAGCAGCTGGTTCGCTATGAGCTCGCTGCTCGACGGGGCGGGCGAGGGCTTCAGGCTGCAGACGAGGGCCAGTGCACGCATCGAGAACCTCCACGTTGGCGCACCTGGTCACCGACGACCGGCGCGTGCCCGCTGAGTCCCCGTGGGACACCGGTCCGAAACGTCCGCCCACACCCCCGCGCGCACGATCAGCCGGTCGGGTCGGCACTCCTTCGTGCGTTCTTCAGCTGCTGCTGGAGGTCGTCGACCTGCTGCTGGAGCCGGGCGACCTGGTGGGGGTCCGGCGTCGGCTCCTCGTGCCGCAGACCGGTGGACTCGGCCTTGAGGATCTTCGCGGAACGCCCGAGCGAGCGTGCCATCTCCGGCAGTTTCTTGCTGCCGAACAACAGCAGGACGACCGCACCGATGATCAGCAGCTCGGTTGCTCCCAGGTTTCCCATGCGCTTCTGCTCCCTCTCGTCGGACCCGTTGTCGAGAGTACGTTGCACCGCAGGAGCATCTGCGTTCGGCGACCACCGTCACACAGTCCAAAATAGACATTCCGCGGGTAGCGCGGAAAACCGGCGCGTCCTCCCCTCGCGCGGCACGTGATGAGCCGCGCAGGTGTGGGTACCCCTCAGCGCACACCATGTGACGATCGCGGGAGTGACCATGCCGGCAACGGTTTCCGACGAGCACCTGACAGCGGTGCTGCGCACCTTCGTCCGCACCGCCTCGCCGGCCCTGGACGCCGTGCGCAGGTCCGGGCCGCGCGAGGTCGTGGCCGACACACCGCTCAGCCTGCCCAGGCGGGTGCTGCGCCGGGTCGTCGTGCTGCGCGTCCCCGGCACCGCGGCCTGGGCGCGGATGGACACCGCGCGGCGCGTCCGCTGGTGGACCGGCCCGTTCGGCAGGCTCACCGCCGCCGTCACCGCCATCCCCGGCCTGGGCGGTGTGCTCGCCAGCCGGCTGCCCGTGCAGGACCTGCTCGGCAGCGCGGCCCAGGGCCTGATCCTCTGCGCCATCGCGGGAGAGTGCGGCGTCACCGACACCGACACCCGCACGCGCCTGCTCGCCGCGGTCCTGTTCGACCGCACGCTCCCCGCGCAGCTCACGAGCGCGGAGACCACCACGGCTCCGCCCAGCCGCGGCAAGGCGGGGCTCGGCGGCGCCCTGTGGCGGCTCGCCCAGGAGCTGCGCGGCATCGACTCGCTGCTGGGCAGCCGGCCCACCGGCGGCCGGCTCCTCGGCGTGCTGGGTTCCCTGCCGCTGCTGGGCTTCGTCGGTCACTACCTGGCCGAACGGGCTGGCACCCGCACCATCCGCAAGCGTGCGCTGACCTGGCTGACCGCGCACCGCGGGACGGCTCGGCACGCGGGAGCCGTTTCGCCGGAGAAGTGATCCGACCGGTGCCGGTCATCCGGCCGTGGTCACCGCACGGGGCCGCCGCGCGGGTCGCCGGGTGAGCAGGATCGCGCCGATCACCACCGCCCCGCCCACGACGGTGTGCCACCCCACCGGTTCGGCCAGCAGCACCGCACCGAGCGCGGTGGACCACAGCGGCGTCACGTAGGTGACCGAGGCCGCGACCGTGGGACCGGCCGCCCGGATCAGGTCGAGGTTGAGCACGTACGCGTAGCCCGTGCCGGCCGCGCCCAGCACCAGCAGTGCGAGCAGCGCGGACCAGCCGGGCCAGGACGGCGGCCCCGACAGCAGCGGTGCGGCCAGTCCCAGCTGGACGGTGGCGCAGGTGATCTGCACGGCGGACAGGGCGCTCGCCCGGTGCGGCACGCCGGACAGGAACCGCCGGGTGTAGGCGAACCCGGCGCCGTAGCAGGTGGTGGCTCCCAGGCAGGCGAGGCCGCCGGCCAGCACGTCGCCGTCCAGCCCGCGCCACACCCCGAGCAGCACCAGCACACCCGCGAAACCGAGCAGCAGCCCCGCGAGCCGCGTCCTCGTCACCTGCTCCCCCGGTACGACGAGCAACGCGAAGGCCAGCGTCGTCAACGGTGTCGTCGCGTTCAGCACCCCCGCCAGCACCGAGTCCACTGTGGACTCACCGAAGGCGAGCAGCGTGAACGGCACCGAGTTGAGCAGGACCGCGACCACGGCCGCATGTCCCCAGGTGCGCGCGTCACGCGGTACCGCCGCCTTCTGCACCGCGCAGATCAGCCACAGCGCCAGCGCGCCGAACAGACAGCGCGCCAGCGCGACCTGGACCGGCGGCACCCCCGCGTCCACCGCGACCTTGATCAAGGCGAAGCTGCTGCCCCAGATCGCCGACAGCAGCACGAACTTCCCAGTCGATCCCACGGCGGGAGCATCACCCGGCGGGGCATCATGAGTCCAACAAGTGACGATCAGCCGAGCATGAGAGAGGCTCATGACCCTGAACTTCGCCCAGCTCCGGGCGTTCCTCGCGGTGGCCGACGAGGGCGGGTTCGGTGCGGCCGCCGACGCGCTGGGCATCACGCAGTCGGCGGTCTCGCACGCGGTCGCCTCCCTGGAGCGCTCGCTGGGCCACCCGGTCCTGTCCCGGCGCGGAGGGACCAAGCCCACCGCGTTCGGCCAGGAGGTCTTGGCCCACGCCCGTGCCGCGGTGACGGCGTCGACCGCGATCACCGACCTGGCCGAACGCCGTCGCGGCGGGGTGCGCGGCACGGTCCGGCTGGCGGCGCCGCCGACCGTCTGCCAGGGCCTGCTGCCGGACCTGCTGACGCGGTGGCGGGCGGAGTTCCCGCAGGTCGCCGTGCGGGTGTTCGAGGGGGAGGACGACGAGGTGGCGGAGTGGCTCGCCGGCGGCACGGTCGAGGCGGCGGTGCTCGTGGACCCGCCACCCGGCCACGGCGCGCAGGTCGGCGAGGACGCCTTCCACGCCCTGCTGCGCACCGACCACCCGTTGGCGGGCCAGTCGCACGTCAGCGTCGCGGACCTGGCCGACGACCCGTTCCTGCTCTCCCGCGGCGGCTGCGAACGGCACGTGCGGCAGGCGCACACCGGCCACCCGTTCACCCCGCGGCACCGGGTGCGGGAGCTGGGCACGCTGCTCGCGATGGTCCGCGCGGGCGTCGGCGTGTCGCTGGTGCCGGGCCTGGTGGCGTCGATGCTGCCGGCGGACCTGGTCATGCTGCCGCTGCGGGAGCCCGTCGTGCGCACCCTCGTCCTCAGCGGCCCGGCCGGTCGCGAGTGGCACCCCGCCGTCACGGCCCTGGTGGACTCCGTCCGCGACCACGCCACCTGAGACGAGCGGTGTCCGTTTCGGCCTGCTCCTCCCCGGACGACCGGTGTGGTTGTGACGAGCTTCAACAAATGTGTGCGGCCGATGGCAGGCAGGGCATGCCCCGGCCGATGCACGAAACCGGGAGGAGCCCACCGTGCGCACCATCGCTTTCGCCACCCTCACCGCGACCGCCGCCCTGCTGGCCGGCTGCACCGGACAGAGCGGCGGCTCGGCAGAACCCGCCCCGACCACGTCCGGCACGCCCTCACCGGACGCCCCAGCCCCGCAGACCACCCAGCAGGCCGTCTCCACCGGCCCGGCCGCGTGCCGGTCAGCCGACCTCGGCCTCGCCCTGAACCCGGACCAGGGCGGTGGTGGCATGAACAAGATGCGCTACCTCCTGGCGTTCACGAACAAGGGCGCCGCCGCGTGCACCCTGCAAGGTTTTCCCGGCGTCTCGTTCGTGACCGGTGACACGGGTACTCAGGTCGGCGCACCTGCGACCCGCGAGGGCGCTGAACCGGCGGCCGTGACGCTGCAACCCGGCGCGAGCGCGTCGAGCCTCGTGACGATCACGAACGCCGGCGTCTACGACCCGGCCGAGTGCGCACCCACCGACGTGCGCGGTCTGCGGATCTACCCGCCGGGTGAGACCGCGGCCCTGTTCGTGCCGAAGGAGCAGCAGGCCTGTTCCGCCGCGGACAAGGCCACCATGTCCGTCGGCCCGGTCCAGTCCTGACCCGGTCCAGTCCTGACTCGACGGTGGTCCTTGCCAGTCGGGACCGCGTCCGTCAGGCTGGCGTGCAGTCCCGCCGCCGAGCACGGAAGCGACCATGAACCAGCGCTGGATCAGGATCACCGCCGTCGTCATCGCCGCAGCCCTCGTGCTGAGCACGCTGTACTACCTGCTGATGAGCCTCTGACCGGTCCACTGGGGACACTCGACCCGAACCGCAGGTGTTTCAAGTCCCGCGGTGCGGGTATCCCCGGAGAGACGTTCAGACGTGAGCTCAGGCAAGGGAAAGAGGGACCTCATGGGCGCCGATGACAAGCTGGAAGCCAAGGGCGACGAGCTCACCGGCAAGGTGAAGGAAGGCGTCGGCAACGTCACCGACGACGAGGGTCTGCGCGCCGAGGGCAAGGCGGACCAGACCAAGGGCCACCTGAAGGAAGCGGTGGAGAAGGTCAAGGACGCCTTCAAGTAGGCCGATGTGCTCGACTGTGTCCCCCGCACGCACGTGCGGGGGACACAGTCGTTTTCGGGCGACGGCGCAGGAAGGCGTGTCGATGACCTCGGACAGCACAGCGGAACGGCCCGGCCGCCTGGGCGATCCCGCACGGAACCTGCTCACCGACCCCCGCACCGACCCGCGGCTCGTCCGAGCGCTGACGTCGCACGGCATGGGCAGGAACGCCGGTCCCACGCCGTTCGGCCCCGACGCCCCGCGGGAGCAGCTGCTGGCGTTCGTCGCGGCCGCGGAGGCGGACAACGAGCGGTTCCACGCCGTGCTGTTCGGTGACGGGCAACCGGTGCCGGGGCTGGAACACCACACCGAGACGATCACCGGTCCGGCGGGCAACGAGCTCCGGCTGTACCTGACGCGGCCCGCGCACTCCTCCGGTCCGCTGCCCGGTGTCCTGTACCTGCACGGCGGCGCCATGGTGATGCTGCAGGGCTCGTGGCCCGTCTACACCACGTTCTACGACGACCTGGCCGCCACCGGACTCGTCGTCGTCGCCGTCGAGTTCCGCAACGGCGGCGGTGAGCTCGGTGCGCACCCGTTCCCGGCCGGGCTCGACGACTGCGCAGCGGCGCTCGACTGGGTGCACGGGCACCGCGCGGAGCTGGGTGTCTCCGCGCTCACCGTGGCGGGCGAGTCGGGCGGCGGCAACCTCGCGCTGGCCACCGCGATCCGCGCCAAGCGGGAAGGGCGGCTCGCCGCGGTCGACGGCGTCTGCGCGATGGTGCCGTTCATCTCGGGCAGGTACGGCGCCCCCGCGCAGGAACGCGAGGCGGAGCTGCCGTCGCTCGTCGAGAACGACGGGTACCTCATCTCCTGCGAGGGCGCCGCGATCCTCGCCGAGGTGTACGACCCCGGCGCCCGGCACAACACCGATCCCCTGTGCTGGCCCTACCGCGCGACCGCCGGCGACCTGGCCGGGCTGCCGCCGCACGCCGTCGTCGTCAACGAGCTCGACCCGCTGCGTGACGAGGGGCTGGCCTATTACCGCACCCTGGTCGAGGCCGGGGTGGAGTCGGCGGTGCGGACGGTGGCGGGTCTGTGCCACGCGGGTGAGCTGCTGTTCCGGGAGGCCGTTCCGGAGCTGTACGCGGAGGTCGTCGGGAGCGTGCACCGCTTCGCCGCCGGTCTCCGGCCGTGACGCCGCGAGAAAAGAACAACGAAAGCACGCAAGATTCACGGTGGTGAACCGAGGAATCAACCATTCTGTTCACGAGTGTGACCAGCGCATATCCACCCGGCGAACAAAGATGATCCATTCGAACGCCGATGACCTGGCCATTCGACGCATTCGACTGGGACACATCGACCTGACCACGCATTTTTGCCGTTGACCGCGCACGGAGAACGCTCCTAGCATCCGACGGGAAACCCGCCGCGCATCCGACCGAAAAATCTTCCTCTCACCGTTGAGAAGTGGAGTTCCCGTGGGAATTTCGGAACAGCCCGCGCGCTTGGCGCGGCAACGCCGGGCCCGTGCCGGACTGGTGTCGGGTGGCGCCGTCGTCGCGCTGGTGACCGCGCTTGCGGCGTGGCCCACCATCGCGGCGAACGCGAACGCCGCGGGCACCTACGTGCTGAAGAACGCCGGCAGCGGTCAGTGCCTCGACGCCGGCACGAGCCCGGCGAGCGGGACGCAGCTGCGCCAACAGGCCTGCGCCGGTCAGGAGTGGGTGCTGACCGAGGTCAGCGGCGGCGTCCGCATCACCGCAGGCGGCCTGTGCGTGGGCGTGCGCGACGCCTCGACCAGCGCGGGCAAGCCCGTCCAGCTGGAGACGTGCACCGGTGCGGCGAGCCAGACGTGGGCGCTGACGCCGAACGGCACCGATCACCGCCTGGTCAACGCCAACGGCGGCAAGTGCCTGAACGTCAAGGACAACGCCACGGCACCGGGTGCGTTGATCCAGACGAACTCGTGCGACGGCGCCACGACCAAGCAGTGGACGCTCTCCCCGACCAGCGGCGGCCCCACCAGCACCACCACGACCACAACCACGACGACCACCACCACCACCACCGGGACACCACCGGCCAACGCGCTGTACGTGTCACCGACCGGCCGTGACGGCGCGTCCGGCACGATCTCCGACCCGACCACGCTGACCTCCGCGCTCCCCCGCGTGGCCGCGGGCGGCACCATCTTCCTGCGCGGCGGCACGTACAGCTTCGCGCAGACGGTGACCATCCCGCCCACCAACAACGGCACCGCCGGTGCCCGCAAGAAGCTGACGGCCTACCAGGGCGAGACGCCGGTGCTGAACTTCTCGGCGCAGACCGAGGACCCGGCCAACCGCGGCCTGGCGGTGAACGGCTCGTACTGGCACGTGTACGGCGTCGTCGTGGAACGCGCCGGCGACAACGGCATCTTCATCGGCGGCAGCTACAACATCTTCGAGCGCACGGTCACCCGCTTCAACCGCGACACCGGCCTGCAGCTGTCCCGGATGCTGTCGACCACGCCGAAGGACCAGTGGCCGTCCCACAACCTGATCCTCAGCGCCGAGTCGCACGACAACGCCGACTCCGACGGCGAGGACGCGGACGGGTTCGCGGCCAAGCTCACCTCCGGTCCCGGCAACGTGTTCCGCTACTCCGTGGCGCACAACAACATCGACGACGGCTGGGACCTCTACACCAAGTCCGACACCGGCCCGATCGGCGCGGTCACCATCGAGGACTCGCTGGCGTTCAAGAACGGCACGCTGAGCAACGGCGGCCAGGCCGGCAACGGCGACCGCAACGGCTTCAAGCTCGGCGGCGAGGACATCGGCGTCAACCACACCATCAGCCGCACGATCGCCTACGACAACGGCAAGCACGGCTTCACCTACAACCGCAACACCGGCTCCATGGCCGTGTCGAGCAACCTCAGCATCGACAACGACGAGCGCAACTTCTCGTTCGACGCGGGCAGCTCGGTGTTCCGCTCCAACACCTCCTGCCGCAGCGGCAGCGGGAGCAACGACAAGGTCGTCGGCAACGCCGACTCCTCCAACCAGTTCTGGTCGGGCAGCAACGGTTCCCGGTGCTCCGCCTACAGCGGGAGCCTCGGCTGGTCGTTCGCCTCCGACGGCAGGCTCGTCGTCACCCTCGGCGGCAGGCCCGTCGTCCTCTGACGCGCCACTCAGCCGGGCCGCGCACCGCGGACGGGACGATCCAGCTCCCTGCGGTGCGCGGCCCGGCGTGCTTGCCCTTGAACCGGAACGCGCGGTCCACCCTGGGGCTGGTCAGTTCTGCTCAAGGAGTTCGGCCAACCGCAACGGCGTGCGGTCCTCGAACGCCGGCCCGATGAGCTGCACCCCGACCGGCAACCCCTCATCAGACCGCCCCGCCGGCACGGCCGTGGCAGGCAACCCGGGCATCGTCGCCACCCCCGCCCACACCAGCTGGTCGAAGTACGGGTGCAACACCCCGTCGATCTCGATGCGCCGCCCCAACATGTCAGGGTTGTGGTCGTGCGGGAACGCGGGAGTCGGCGTCACCGGGCACACCACGACGTCGAACTCACCGAACAACTGCCGCCACAGGTGCCGATGCCGTTCCCGGCGGTTGTGTGCCGCCAGCCAGTCGTGGTGGCTGAACACCATGGCACGCAGTCGAGTCGCGTCAAGCCCCTGGTCGTCCGCACGCAACCTGGCAACGCGTGCCCTCAGCTGCTCCACGGGAAACCGCGCCACCGCACTCGAGAACATCAACTCCGTGTAGAGCCGCGCGCCCTCCACCAGATCCGGCAGCAACGCACTGTGTCGCGAAACCCGAGCGCCACCAGCGACAAGCGCGTCAGCGACCCGGCCGACACCGGCCCGCACGGCCGCACCGGTCGGGATGAGCGGATGCTCGTCGAGCACCAGCACCCGGAAGTCGCAGAGCCGTTCGTGCCGCGCAGGAGGCAGGTTCACGGTGTGCGCCTTGCCGGAGGTCAGCGGGTCCGGCCCGGCCATCACGTCGAGCAACAGCCCCAGGTCGCCGGCGGTGCGCGCCATCGGCCCCACCACGGCGAGGTCGAGCTCGACCGGCAACGCCGGCTCGCCGGGCGCGACCATGCCGCGACTGGCCACCAGCCCCACGGTCGGCTTGTGCGCGTACACACCGCAGAAGTGCGCGGGGGTGCGCAGGGAGCCGGCGAGGTCGGAACCGATGGACAGCGCACCGAACCCGCACGCCAGCGCGGCAGCCGAACCGCCGGAGGAACCGCCCGAGGTGCGGGTGTGGTCCCAGGGGTTGTTGGTGGTGCCGTGGATGGCGTTGAAGCTCTGGATGTCCTGCAGTCCCAGCGGGACGTTGGTCTTGCCGAGCACCACCGCCCCCGCCGCCTTCAACCGCGACACCTGCACCGCGTCCTCCGCCGGCACGTGGTCCCGGTGCTCGGGCATCCCCCACGTCGTGGGCAGACCGGTGACGTTGAAGCACTCCTTGACCGTCACCGGCACACCGAGCAGTGGCCGGTCCTCGCCGCGGGCACGGGCCTGGTCCGCGGCGTGAGCGGCGGCGCGGGCGCGGTCGAAGTCCGGTGCGCAGATCGCGTTGATCGCCACGTCGTGCCGCTCGATGCGGGTGATCGCCTCGTCGGTCAGGTGCGCGGAGGTCACGTCACCGGCGCGCAGGGCGGCGAGCATTTCTTCGGCCGATCGCAGGTTCCAATCCATGAATTCGACGCTAACCCTCCGCCGGGAAAGCCATAAAACCGGTTTTCGCGCAACGGGTCGGCCATGACAAAGTGTTCACATGGGATCGAACTGGTCGTGGACTTTGGTTCTGCCTGAAGGGACGTGGGACGAGGCGGCAGTGGAACGGCTGCTGGCCCTCGCCGACGGGTTCGGGCTGTCGCCGCTGCGGCCGGGCGGAGGGATCAACGGCTTCGACAAGTCGCCGGGTCGCGAAGGTGACCACCGCGTCGTGGACCGGGCACAGCTCGTGCAGGGCCTCGTCTCGGGATCATTCGCCACCAACCTGTGGACGGCGTCCGAAGTGGACGTGTGGCTGTCCACCGGGCCGGGTGGTGGAGACGACTCCATGTCGATGTCGTTGGACTCGGTGCACTGCCGGCGGACCCCGGTCGCCGACGCCGACCCGTTCCGCGAGCTGCACCGGGCGCTCACCGAGCTGTGGCTCGCCGTCGCGGCCGAGTTCGGTGGGCGGTTCGGGCGCGTGGAGGACGAGTGGTCGCTGGAGCAGATCTGGTCAGAGCTGCGGAAGCCGCTCGACGACACCACCCCGGTGCCGCAATGGCTGAGCTGGTTCACCTACCTCGGCGCCGAACGCCGCCGGGCACTGGCGCCCGTCCTGGACCGGCTGGGCGTCGACGTGCTGGAGATGCGCGGTGGAGCAGCGCTGGTCAGGTTGCTGGACGACCCGGCAGCGGTCGACCCCGTGCGGTTCGCTCAGCTGCACCACGAGTACCGGCGTGCGGTACGTCGTGGCTGACGCGCTGCGGCACACTCGCGCAATGCCGGAAGAGCTTGCGCTCAGCGACTACCAGTTGGACCTGCGGGCGAGGGTCCTGGCCGCGCCGACCGTACCCGCGCCCGCACCGTGGCGACCGGCGGACGACCACATGGTCGCCATCGGCGGGCTGCTCGCCGTGGGGTTCGCCACCCACCCCGGCAACGGCCGCGATCTGCTGCTGGTGGCGTCCTCGACCGGGCTCGGTCTGTTCGACACCACCACCGGCGAACGGCTGGCCCGTGACCGCGACGACGAGTCGGGGTGGGTCGAGGACGACCTGACGTGCCAGGGGATCGGGCCGGTCGCGCACCTCCGCGTGCCGATGGCCGGGCTGGACGGCGGCGGCCTGCACACCGGTGCTCCGGGGTGGGCGGTCGACGTCGTCAGCCCGGACTGGCCGAGCCACCGGGTGCTGCTGTCCACCGGGAGCCCCTTCTTCAGCGGAGCGCACGGCGAGTTGTGGTGGCAGGTCTTCCACGCGAACTACTCCGAGCTGCGCGCGGCCGGCTTCTCGCCCTCCGGTGCGACACTGGTGGTGGCGACGAGCAGCGACATCAGCCTGTGGACCAGGACTCCTCAGGCGTAGTGGTCGAACTCGCTCTCCAGCACACCCTCCCCACGGGTCAGCGCGGGCAGCCGGCGTTGCAGCTCGTGCACCCTCGCCGCCGGGAGGTGTCCTTCGAGGACGGTCGCGGTCGTCGTCAGCGGAACTCCGCCGACCTTGCCCAGCGCGACGAGCACGGCGGCGAGCGCGTCCGGCGGGACCTCCAGCCGGAAGCGGTGCACCGGTTCGCACGTCACGGTTCCCGCGCGCCCCAACGCCTCCCGCAGCACGATCGGCGCGAGGCTGCGGAAGTCGCCCGCCACGCTCACCGGTGAGCAGTACCCGGAGTGCGTCATCGTGACCGTGCAGCCGTGGACGCGGTCGGCGCGCAACGCGTCCCGCACGGCCTCTTCGGTGGCCCTGAAGAAGGCGAGCGGCAACGAGCCCAGCTCCACCTCCAGCCGGAACTCCTCCGGCCCCGGCTCCACCCGGAACCCGATGGTGGCCGCGTACGGGCTCTCACCGAGCACCCGCACCGCCTCCCCCGTGCCGCGAGGACGTTCCACGCGGATCGTCCTCGTGTCGCGGAACCGGACGGCGACGCCGTGCTCCAGGGCGAGCGTGGCCTCGATGACCTCCTTCTGCACCTCGCCGTACAACGACACCACGACGTCGTCGCCGTCGAGCCGCAGGTTGATCAACGGGTCCTGCTCGGCGAGCTGGTGCAGCGCGGAGTGCAGGGCCACCCGGTCGTCCGCCTCCACGACGGTTTCCAGCGTCGGCGGCGCGAAGTGCCGGACGCGGTCGCGGTGAGCCGTGCCGATCGTGTCACCGATGCGGACGTCGAGGCCCCACAGCTTCGCGATCTGCCCCGCCACGGCGGTGGCGCGGCGCGGCGCCGAACCTCTGTCGAACACCGCGATCGACGTGACTTTCCCTTCACGGTCACCGATCCGCACCCGCTCACGCACGCGCACGGTCCCGGAGAACAGCCGCACGAACGCGACCTTCTCCCCCGCCTTGCCGCGTTCGACCTTGAACACCGTGCCGGACAACGGACCGCCGGCCGCGTCGTCGTCCGGCACCGACGACGTGACGGCGGCGACCAGCTCGGCCACGCCGTCACCGGTGATCGCGGACCCGAAGAAGATCGGCGCGTCGGTGGCCAGCTCCTGCGCCACCTCGCGCGCCACGCGGTCGCCGTCGGCGCCGCGGCGGTCCATCTTGTTCACGAACACGACGGTCGGGATCTCCAGGCGCTGCAACGTGCGCATGAGCACGCGGGTCTGCGCCTGCACGCCTTCCACCGCGGACACCACCAGCACGGCGCGGTCGAGCACGTCGAGCACCCGCTCCACCTCGGCGATGAAGTCCGGGTGGCCGGGCGTGTCGATCAGGTTGACCACGACGTCGCCGACGGCGAACGAGGCGACGGCGGACTTGATCGTGATGCCGCGCTGCCGTTCGAGCGCGAGCGAGTCGGTCTGCGTGTTGCCGGCGTCCACGCTGCCGAGTGCGTCGATGACACCGGCGGTGTGCAGCAACCGCTCGGTTAGGCTGGTCTTACCGGCGTCGACGTGGGCCAGAACTCCGAGGTTCAGGGTGCGAGACAAGCGTCATGTCCTCTAGATAGGCAACGAATACCTTCTGGGTGAACACGAACGCCTCGCGCATGTGCCTCTCCTCGTCCGGACGACTGGCCACGCGCAGTGGACCAGTCAGCGGCTCGCTGCGCAACGGAATTTGTCAGTCCTGCTCGATACGATCCCGGTGTGCTCAAGACGCGGCTCGACCTCGACCGGATCCGGGCGGCCCGCCGCAGGATCGACCCGGTCTACCTCGACACGCCGCTGTACCGGTGCGAAGCGCTGGGGCGCCGGCTCGGCTGCGCGGTGAGCATCAAGCTGGAGACGGCGAACCCGGTGCGCAGCTTCAAGGGCCGCGGCACCGAGCTCGTCACCGGCCTGCTCGCCGAACAGGGGCGCACGGCCGTGGTGTGCGCCAGCGCGGGCAACCTCGGCCAGGCGCTGGCCTGGTCCGGTCGCCGCCGCGGCCTCGCCGTGACGGTCGTGGCGTCCGTGCGGGCACCTGCCGCCAAGCTCGACCGCATCCGCGCGCTGGGTGCGGAGCTGGAGCTGGTGGACGGTGACTTCGAGCTGGCCCGCGAACGCGCCGCGCACATCGCGGGCGAACGCGGCATCCGGCTGCTCGAGGACAGCCTGGACGTCGAGACGTGCGAGGGCGCCGCGACGATCGGTCTCGAACTGGGCCGGGAGTTCGACGCCGTCCTGCTCGCCCTGGGCGGTGGTGCGCTGGCCACGGGCGTAGGCCACGTCGTGAAGACGCAGGCGCCCGCTGCCGAGGTGGTCTGCGTGCAGCCCGCGGGCGCCCCGGCGCTGACCCGGTCGTGGCACGAACGCCGGGTCGTCACGACCGGCTCGGCCGACACGATCGCCGACGGCGTCGCGGGCCGGTTCCCCATCCCCGAGGTCCTCGACGACCTCCTCCAGGTGGCTGACGACGCCGTCCTCGTCCGGGAACCCCCGATCATCGAGGGCATGCGACTGCTCCTGGAGCACGCGGGCCTGGTCGTGGAGCCGTCAGCGGCGCTCGGTGTGGCGGCCGTGCTGGAGGACCGCGAGCGGTTCGCGGGCCGTCACGTCGTCACGGTGATCTGCGGCAGCAACGTCGACCCTGACGCCTACCGGGGCTGGGTGGGCTGACGTGGGAGAGCCGGAGCCGGCCCGCTCGGTGCTGCGCGCCGTGGCGTACTTCTGCGGCGCGGTGGCCGGTTGCCTGCTCATCGTCGCGGTGGTGGTGGCGATCGCGCTCACGAGCGACCGGCTCGGCGGCGGCGTGCTGTACTTCGCCGGCCTCGTCGCGGCCCAGCTGATCGCCCAGCCGATCGGCAGGCACGTCGTCGTCAGGTGCTGGACCGGCTACAAGCGGACCATCGCGGTGGACGGGTGGTCGGCGCTCAGCGCGGACTCCCGGCCACCCGTGCTCTACCTGCGCTCGTTCGCGGTCGACGACGTGCTGGCGCGCACCGGCGACACGGCGCTCGACTACTTCCGCACCGAGGAGGAACGGCTCGCGCGCGCCTTCGCGCCGGTCGGGCCGCTGGTGGCGATCGGGCGGCCAGGCGAGGTCCTCCCGCCGGCCGGTGCGCCCCGCGTCCACGTCGGGGACGAGTGGCAGCAGACGGTGCGCGAGCTCCTCGACCGCGCCCGGCTGGTGCTCGTCGGCGCGGGACGGGGCGCGGGGCTGCGGTGGGAGCTGGAGCAGGTGGTGGCGACGGCCGATCCGCGCCGCGTGGTGGTCCTGCTGCCGTTCGACAACTGGCAGTACGACCACTTCCGCTCCGGGGTGGCCGAGGTGTTCCCGCACCCGTTGCCGGACCTCCCGCCCCTGCCGGAGGCGGACGACCACGCGATCAGGGCGGCGCTGGTCTTCGGCGAGGACTGGACCGCGGCACCGGTGCTGTTCGGGATCGACCGGGCCACCAGTCTCGAAATCGCGCTCCTGCACCACCTCGCGCCCGTTTTCGCGCACCTGGAGGACGAACGCGCGCCGATGCGATTACGGCGGCAGCGCGACCTGCGGTGGCTTGCGCTCCGCCTGGCCGGGCTGACCCTCCTGCTGACCGTGGTGTGGGGGCTGGCGCGGGTCTTCGTGTTGCGCTGACAGCACATGCGAGGCGGGTGGTGCTCCGCGGACGTGAAGTCCGCGGAGCACCACCCGCGCGTGGACGAGCTCAGCCGGAGGTCACTCCCGGCACTTGCGGCCGTCGTTGACGCACTTCACGATCTTGGTCATCGTCTGCTCGGAGTTGACGTTGGCGAAGTCGTTGTGGTCGGAGAACGGGTTGTGGTTCTCCTCGGGGAACGCGTCGAGCTGGTACTGGCCCTTCTGCTGGACGTCGCGGGAGATGTCGTAGGAGATGCTGATCCGCAGCTGCGGGATGGCCTTGAACCCCTGCGGGCAGGCACCGGTCTGCTTGTCGGCGAACCGGACGTGGTCGCGGTGGTTGGCACTGTCGGCGTTCTGACCGTCCCAGCAGCCCGCGAAGTCGTGCACGCGCATGACCTTGCTGCCCTGCGGGCAGACCACGTACTTGTCGGACAGCCGGTCCTCGAAGCCGCTGCAGGTCCACGTCGCGCGCGCGTTGGCCGGGCCGCGGCTGGTCGGCTTGGCGTCACCGGTGACCATCTTCAGGAACTTCGGCATGCCGGTGACCTTGCTGGTGGCGTTGCCGCGGTACTCGATCTTCACCTGGGCCGGGCGGACGATCTTGCCGACGTTGCCGACGAGCTCCAGGTTGCGGCCGGTGGGAGCGGCGAGGGGCGGGGCGGTCGTGGTGGTGGCACCACCGTTGTTGTTCCCGTTGCCGTTGTTGCCACCGTTGTTGTTGCCGCCGTTGTTACCGCCCTGGTCGCCGCCGTTCAGGCCGCACCGGGCGAGGCGGTCGAGCCCCTGCGGGCGTTCGCCGTTGCGGCCGATCGCGATCGCGATCCGGTCGAGCGTGGCGACGCGCTTGTCCTTCAACGGCCCCAGGATGGCGTTGTCGACGAAGTTCGGGCCGCCCTGGCCCTTGGTGGTCACGATCCGCTGGTTGGCCTCGGCGATCTGCTTGTCCAGCAGCGCGAGGTTGCGGTCCACCTCCTCGATCGCCTGGTCGGGCACGCCGGGCAGCGCACCGCGGACCGACGGGCACTTGATCGTCGGCGTGGCGGCGTCCTGCTCCTGCTGCTGTTGCTGCTGCTGGGACATCCCCTGGCCGGAGAACTTGCGCGGCGCGGTCGAGTGCCCGTTGTGGCCGCCGCCACCGTGGTTGCCGTGGCCGAAGCGCACGTCGCAGTCGGCGAGGTTGACCAGGTTGGGCTTGCGCGCGGACCGGCCGATGGCGATGGCGATGCGGTCGAGGGTGGCCACGCGCTTGCTGCGCAGCGGGCCGAGGATCGCGTTGTTGACGAAGTTCGGGTCGCCGGGGTTGTCGGTGCGCGCGACGCGGTCGTTGGCCTCCTTGAGCTGCTGTTCGAGCAGCTGGAGGTTCTTGGTCACCTCGTCGCGGACCCGCTGCGGCACAGCGGGCAGGCGGTCGGCGACACCGGGGCAGGCGACCTCGCCGGGACCCGTTTCCTTGATCTTGTCCGGGCTGGAGCCGGACGAACCCGGGTTGGCCTTGGGGTTGATGCGCACGACCGGCCAGAAGTAGGACGAGCGGTCACCGTTGCGACAGGTGGTCTCCGCGTCCTCCAGGCTCTCGTCGGACGAGTCGGCGCTGATGGACAGGTTGCCCACGAAGTCGTGGACGTGCTGCGCACCGTGCTGCAGACCCGGCTGGGCGACCGGGTTGTCGGCACTGAACTTGCCGTTCTCGTTCGTGCCGCAGTCCACCGTGAACACACCCGCGGCGCCGTTCTGGCCGACCTTGGGGTTCACCACGTTCTTGTTGACCTGCTCGATGGGCACGAACGCACTGCGCGGCGCCGGGTCACCGTCCTTCGCGGCCAGTGCCACGGTCGCGGTGCCCGCAGCGACCACCGCGACCGCTGACAAAGACGCGATCAGGCGGAACTTCCGTCTGTCGGCTTCACGGTGCGTCATGCGTCCTCCTCGATCATGCGGTGCATGACCAGGCATACGTACGGTGGCCCGTCTTGGCTCAACCGTGATTGAACTTCCACAAGCCGGTGACCCGCACCGGCACCTCGGCCCAGCTGCTCGACGGCGAAGGCGTCCTGACGGTCAAGCAGGTGCGCGACGGCCGCGTGCTCGCGGTCGTGCGCGGCACCGGCGCAGCACCCGTGACCACGACCGCCGTCGCCGCACCGACCACGACGACGACGAGCGCGGGCCAGGCCGTGGGTTCCGGCGACTCGGCCGGCAGGTGGGAGCACGGACCAGGCGACCCGAACGGCACCCGCCTGTGGGACGTCACCGACCCCGCGCACCCCCGCCGGCTCGGCGACCCGCTCGTACCGCACAGCACCCTGAGCTCCGTCACGGCGCAGTTCGCGCCGTCCGCCGACATCATGGTGACCGGCATCTCCGGCGGCGTGTTCCTCTGGGACCTCGGCAACCGCATCCTGCCCCAGCAGCTGGGCCCGGCGCTGACGGACAACGGTGGTGCCGTGCACCACCTGGAGTTCTCGGCGTCCGGCGACCTGCTGGCGACGGCCGGTCACAACGGCGCGTTCGTGCTGTGGGACCTCGCGCCGACGTTCGAGTTGCGCGGCAGGGTGGACGAGACCGCGTGTGCCGTCACGGGCGGTGGGCTCGACCGTGAGCTGTGGAGCCGGTACGTGCCGGACCTGGAGTTCCAGGAGACGTGCCGAGAGAACGCCCCTCAGTGCGCCAGGGTGGGCCACCGCCGCGACCACCGGTCCTCGGTGGCCGCTCGCACGACGAACCGGGCGAGGTCGTCACGGTTGATGGTGGTGCCACCCCTGGGGTTCTCGGCGTCGCCGACTCGGTGGTCCCCGGCGAGCGGTGTGTCGACGATCCGCGCGGGGCGCACAGCGGTCCACCTCACCGTGCTGCGTTCCAGAACGGTCTCCATCGCTTGCATGTCACCGTAGAGCTCGCGCATGACGGTGCGTGCGACCGCGCGGTACCACAGCGGGTGGTGGGGGTCGTCGTGGCGCACACCGCTGGAGGAGAGCACAACGATCCGGTCGACGTCGTGCGCGGTCATCGCGGCCACGAAGTGACGTGCACCGGCGGAGTACAGGCCGTTGGCCCGGTGCCCGGACGGTCCGATCGCGGAGACGACGGCCTCCTGACCGGAGATCGCGGCGTGCACGTCGTCGTACTTGCGCACGTCACCCCTGACGATCTCCAGTTCTGACGCCGTTCCTCCCAGCGCGAGGCGAAAGGCGCCGGGATCGCGCACGACGCACCGGACGCTGTGGCCGGCGTGACGGGCTTGTTCGACGATGGCACGTCCGGTGGCGCCGTTGGCGCCGAAGACGACGATCTTGCTCATGGCGTTTCCTCGCGGTGGTCGGGTCAGTGCTCGGTGTCGGCAGCGGTGCGGGGCAGCAGCGGCACGGCGGCCAGGCAGGCGACGATGACGCCGCCGACGACGAGGAGCGTCGTGGTCATGGCGGAGGTGCTGCCGCTGGTGGTGATCAGCGCGAGGAAGACGCTGGTGACCGTCGCGGAGCCGATGCCGTTGGCGACCTGCTGGACGGCGCTGAGCGAGCCGCTGGCGGCACCGGCGTCCTGTGCTGCCACGTCCCCGAGGGCGAAGGTGAAGATGGTGCTGAAGCAGATGCCGGCGCCGAGGCCGATCACGGCGGTCGCGATGGCGTTGTGCCACCACGTCGCGTTGCCGTCGGCCACGTTCACCACCAGCAGCAGGATTCCCGTGCCGGCGAGGGTGGTGAGCAGTCCGCCGAAGACGAGCTTGCGGCCCAGCTTGGGCAGCAGCGCGGTGCTGATCCCGGAGCCGCCCATGATGCCCGCGGTGAGCGGGATCAGGTTGACCGACGTCGCGGTCGGCGAGAAGCCCAGGGCCAGCTGGAAGAACAGCGAGATGACGTACATCAGGCCGCTGAACGCCGCGAACACCAGCAGTCCCATCACCAGTCCCGAGGTGAAACCGCGGTTGCGCAGCAACGAGCGGGCCAGGAGCGGCTGCTCACCGCGGGCTTGCAGGCGGCAGAAGACGGCGAAGAGGACGACGCCCGCGGCGGTGGTGCCGACCGCGAGGGCGCTCCAGCCGTCCTCGGACCCGGTGATCAGGCCGAAGAGGAAGGCGAAGAGCGAGACGGCGAGCAGCCCGCTCGCGGCCGGGTCGACCCGGGCGGTGCGGTCGGCCTCGACGGCCGGCAGGAAGCGGAACGCCAGCACGAGCGCCACGCCGCCGACCACGACGTTGATCAGGAAGATGGGCCGCCACCGAAGGCCGAACAGGTCGGCGTCGATGAGGACGCCGCCGAGCAACGGGCCGGCGACCGCGAAGACGCCGAGCATCGGCGCGAAGAGGCCGAAGGCCTTGCGCAGCGCGTCCTTCGGGAAGGTCGCGGTGATGATCGCCATGCCCTGCGGGATGAGCAGCGCGCCGAAGACGCCCTGGGCGACCCGTGCGCCGATGAGCATGCCGGGACCGACGGCGAGCCCCGCCACCGCCGAGGCCAGGACGAACCCGGTCAGGCCGACCAGGAACGTCCGGCGCTGCCCGAAGCGGTCGCCGATGCGACCCCCGACGACCAGGAGGGCGCCCAGTGCGAGGGCGTAGGACGCGCCGAGCCACTTGATCAGGCTCGGCCCGGCACCGAGGTCCGCGACCACGGACGGCGCCGCGACGTTGGCGATGGTCGCGTCGATCAGGTCCATGGCGTCGGCGAGCAGGACGACGAGGAGCGTCATCGCGAGCGTTCGCCTCGACGCCCTGACGGGCGGTGGGACTGCGGAAACAGACATCGGCGTGCAACTCTCGTTCGCAGCGGTACTGACGAACGCGATCGTAACGAACATGTTCGTCACGATCCAGTTCGGCGGTTGCTATGCTGGTCACATGGCCCGAGAGATGCCGGTCAGCCGCCGTGAGCGGCCGGCGAAACCCGCGTTGACCCGTGACGGCATCGTGGACGCCGCGATGGCGATCCTCGCGGCCGAAGGCGCCCAGGCCGTGACGATGCGCAAGGTCGCGGGAGCGCTCGACACCGGTCCGGCATCGCTCTACGTGTACGTGCGGAACGCCACCGAGCTGAGCTCCCTGCTGATCGACCGGCTGATCGCAGCACTCGACCTGACCTGGGACGGGACCGAGCCGTGGCGCGGGCGGCTGCACCGCGTGCTCGCCGACTACTCGACGATGCTGGCGAGCCACGCGGGCATCGCGCGGTCGGCGTTGTTCGTGTGGCCGGACGGACCGCACTACCTCGACCTGATCGAACTGCTGATGCGCCTGCTCACGGCGGCGGGCGTCGAGCCGGAACCGGCGGCTCGGGCGACCGACCTGCTGCTGCAGCAGGCCACCGCGGCGGCCGCGGAGTGGGACGGCCGCCGGGAGAACGGCGGGCAGGACCTCAGCGACCTCGTGAGCACGCTCGAGTCAGCCGACCGGGAACGGCACCCGATGCTCGCCGCGCTCGGTTCGGCGATCTTCGTGCGCGGCAGCAACGAGGAGCGCAGCGCGTGGATCGTCGACACCATGTTGGACGGGATTCTCGCGTCGCAAGGGGCTGACCGGCCCGCGCGGTAGGCCGGGCAGGGCCGCCTCGGCACCGTCCCGCCACGCGCCCACCGCGGTCAGCGCAACGGCCTGTTGACGTCGCTGATCATCGCGCGCACGGACGCGCGCAGCGCCGGGAGCGACGGCCGGGGAGCTGTCGCCGCGGTGACGGCCGGTGCGGAGCCGACCGGGCCGGGGACCGGGTGGACCTCGGTCTCGTTCGGCAGCGGCACGCCGGGGCAGGTGATGTTCCCCGGCCGGGAGCCGCGCAGCAGGAACACGTTCACCGCGCCGTCGACGCAGGGGTCGTCCTCGAAGCCGTACTGGCCGTGGAACGGGCTGTCCGCCACGGACACCAGGCTCACGCCGGGTGCCGCGCGCACCGCGGACCTGGCCTGCTCGTACCCGGTCTGCGGGTCGAGCTCACCCTGCACGACCAGCACCCGGCCGGCCACCTCCGCCGGGAGCACCGGCAGCTGCTGCCGCGGCGCGTCGGACCAGAAGGCGCACGGTTCGCCCAGGCCGTACTGCCAGCCGAAGAGCGGGTACCGCGGTCCCTGCCGGTCGGACAGGCGCCGGTACCAGGCCGCCGAGCGGGTCGGCTGGTCACCGCACGCCACGGCGTAGCGGGTCGCCGGGACGTGCAGGTAGTCGGACGGGTCGTCGGCGAGTGCCGCTGCCACCACCGCCGGGGTCAGCGCCTCCAGTGGCGTGCCGAACACCGCGCGGGACTGCGCGTCCAGCTGCGGCGCAAGAGCGGAACCGGTCGCCGCCGGCGTGGTCTCGCCGTTCGCTCCCCGCACGCCCAGCACGAACACCAGCGCGCCCAGGACCCAGCGCAGCGTCGAGCCCATGCCCGTGAAGATCGCGTCGAACTGGTCGGGGCTGGTGCCGGCGCCGGCGTAGAACCGGCGGGCGCGCTCCCAGTTGGCCGCGGCTTCCGCGGGTGTGGTGCCGGCCTCCGGGAACTGCCGCGTCATCCACGGCAGGAACGAACCCTCGAACATCCGCTGGTTGATCCGCGGCCACGCCTCGAACGCGGCCTGCAGGCGGCCCTGGAAGTCGGTGCTGGAGTCGAGCACGACCTTGCCCGCGCTCTTCGGGAACAGCGACGCGTACTTGGCTCCGAGCCACGTGCCGTAGGAGTAGCCCAGGTAGTCCATCTTGGACTCACCGAGCAGCATGCGGAGCAGTTCGACGTCGTGCGCGGTCTGCCAGGTCGTGATGAACGGCGTGATCGCCTCGCTCTGGCAGGCCTCCGCGACGGCACGCGGCTGCTTCAGGTGCTCGGTGGTGCTGTCCGCCGAACGGTCACGCGCGTCGAGGTCCGTGCGCGGCGACAACCGTCCGATCGGCACGTCGCACGTCTCGGGCAGCTCGTCCGGCGCGGTGCCGCCCTCCCTTCCGGTCCCGCGCGGGTCCATGCCGATCAGCGCGTAGCGCTCGTGCAGCCGGGGTTGCAGGGCCGCCAGCGAACCGGGCAGCGACGTGCCCTGCGCGCCGGGACCACCGGGGTTGAGCAGCAGTGATCCGAGGTGTTCCCCGGACGCGGCGACCCGGCTGATCGAGACGACCAGGTCCCGGCCGGTGTCCGGCGCCGCCCAGTCCCTGGGCACGGTCATGTGCGCGCACTCGGCGGGTAACGCGTCGGGTTGCGCGGTGAACGCGCATTGTCCCCAGCTCAGTTGTTGTCCGGCGTACCGGGAGAACGGGTCGGGTGCGGCGTCGGCGGGCGCGGTCGTGAGGGTGAGGACGAGGGTGGTGACGACGGCGGGCACCACGGCGGCGGTCGAGCTGCTGCGCACGGCAGTCCTTTCGCGACGGGGATTCGGGCGCCACCCATCCGACCAGTTCCCGCGACGCGGCGTCTACGGCACCTCGTACTTTCGGCCGGGCTCAGCGCGCCGGACCCGGTGCCGCACCAGGTCCGCTGTGCGCGGCGGACGTCCGAGCGTCCCAGTCGGCCACGTCGGCCGGCCGGCCGAACAGGTAGCCCTGCGCGTAGGAGCACCCGGCGTCGCGCAGCCAGTCCGCCTGCTCCGGCGTCTCGATCCCCTCGGCGACGGTCTTCGCGTCCAGCACGCCGGCCAGCGCGATGATGCACCGGATCACGCCCTCGGTGCGGCCGTTGTCGCCCAGCTCCCTGGTGAACGTCCGGTCGATCTTCACGACGTCGAACGGGTAGCGCTGCAGGTAGCTCAGCGACGAGTAGCCGGTGCCGAAGTCGTCCAGCGCCACCCGGATGCCCGCCTCGCGCACCGCGACCAGGCTGCGCATGGCCGGTTCGTCGGCCCAGACGCTCTCGGTTACCTCGATGGTCAGCCGGTCCGGCACCAGCCCCGTCGTGGCGACCACCCGGTGCAGCCGCGGCAGGAACCCGGGGCTCGACAGCTCGCGCGTCGAGACGTTGACCGTCACGCCCAGCGCGCGTCCCTCGGCGTTCCACCGCACGGCCTGGGCGCACGCGGCTTCGAGGACCTTCTGGCCGAGCGGCACGATGAGCCCGGTCTCCTCGGCCAGCCCGATGAACGCGTCCGGCCCGAGGAGCCCCTGTCCGGGACGCTGCCACCGGACCAGCGCCTCCGCGCTCGTCACCGCGTTCGTCGCGAGGTCGACGATCGGCTGGTAGTGCACGACCAGCTGGTCCTCGTCCACCGCGGTGCGCAGGTCGGCCTTGTCGCGTTGGCGGGCGAGCGCCTGCTCCCCCATCTCCCGCCGGAAGAGGCGGACCCGGTTCCCGCCCTCCCGTTTCGCGACGTACATGGCGGTGTCGGCGTCCCGCAGCAGCTCGTCCGCACCGGCCTGCGACACCGCGACGCCCACGCTCGCCCCGAACGGTTCCGGGGCGCCGTTCAGACCGGTCAGCACGGCTTTCGCGAGCCGCACGGTGTCGCGCACGCCGAACCCCGGCGCGACCACGGCGAACTCGTCGCCGCCGAGCCGTCCAGCGACGGCCTTGGCGGGCAGGGCGGCGCGTATCCGCGCGGCCGCCGCCTTGAGGTACCGGTCGCCCACCTCGTGCCCGTCGGCGTCGTTGACGTCCTTGAACCTGTCCAGGTCCACGACGAGGAGCCCGACGAGGGCGTTGGCCCGCACCGCCTCGCCCACGAGGTGCAGGAAGTGCGCTCGGCTGGCCAGGCCGGTGAGCTCGTCGCGCTCGGCCCTGTCGCGCAACGCCCGTTCCCACAGCCGGCGTTTGCTCACGTCCACGGCGGCCACGACGGTGTGCTCGGCTCCGTTCTCCTGCTCGACCGGTCCGGTGTGCACGGCGAGCACCAGCCCGCCGGCCGTCTCGACCTCGACCGGTCCGGCCGCGGTCGCGCACCCGTCCGCGCACCGGGTGATGCCGGCACCGTGCGGGCAGGGCACCGTGCTGCCGCCATCGTCCCAGCCGAACAGCCGGCGGGCGCTGTCGTTGTGCAGCCGCGGTGTTCCGTGCTCGTCGAGGAGGGCCAGCCCGATCGGGGTGGCCTGGAGCAGCGCGTCCACGGTGCGGTTGGCGGCTTCCTGCGCCCGGACGGCGCGAACGGTCTCGTGCAGGGCGAACGCCCCGATCACCAGCCCCAGCAACGGCAACACCGCGGCCAGCACGACACCCGGCTCGGCCCGGCCGGGCCCGGCGAACGACACGCACACCCCGCCCACGTACCCGCCGAGCCCCAGCAGCGACCTCACCGGGTAGCGCCACGGACCGCCGTGCAACGCGCGCCGTGTCGTCGTGCCGAAGAGGAACGCGAGAACGGGCTGCGGGGCGGGGAGGACCACGGCCGCACCCGCCGTGACGACCCCTTCCACGACCGCGACCACCCAGCCGTCGCGGTGCGGCCGCAGCCACCACGAGCCCAGCACCAGCACGACCAGCGCGGCCAGGGGGAAGCGCACGGCTCCGTCGCCGGCGAACAGCAGGTTGCCGGTCAGCGCGGCGCCACCCAGCCACGCGAACGCGGTGGTGAGGAGTCGAACCGCGCGCAACGGATCTGTCACGCTTGATGCCCCCAGGGGTTCGACTGCCCAGTCCCAGCGGAATGTGCACTATCGGCGGGAAAAAGCTTACGGTGCAACCGCCGTTCGGGTAACCGGGGACAGGTGGAATCGGGTGCCACCGCGGGTATTCGGGGCCATGACCGAGATCAGCCCGATGGACGTGCTGCTGGACGGGTTCGACCGCGTCGAGCAGGCGGTGGCGCGTGTCCTGGAAGATCTGTCCACCGAAGACCTCGCGCACCGCCTCGGCGGCTCCGCCAACTCGATCGCCTGGCTCGTCTGGCACCTGACGCGCGTGCAGGACGACCACGTCGCCGATCTCGCGGGCACCGAGCAGGTGTGGACCGCGGACGGCTGGGTGGAGCGGTTCGGCCTCCCGCTGCCGGAGGAGGACACCGGCTACGGCCACGACGCCGGCCAGGTCGCCGCGGTGGTCGCGACGGCGGAGCTGCTGCTCGGGTACCACCGGGCCGTGCACGAGCGGACGCGGGCCTACCTGCGCGAGCTGGAGCCGGCGGAGCTGTCCGCGGTGGTCGACGAGTCGTGGGACCCGCCGGTGACCCGTGCGGTGCGGTTGGTCAGCGTGGTCGAGGACGACCTGCAGCACGTCGGTCAGGCGGCCTTCGTGCGCGGGCTGCTGGCCGGTGGTCAGTCGCGATCGGCCAGGTGAATCCCGAGGTCGGTGCGACCAGGCGCCAGGTCCTCGCGCAACGCGCGGGTGCCCGCGTACTCCCCGTCCCGCAGCCGCCGGAACAGCCGCGGCCGTTCGTCCTGCACTCCGCCGAGCCTGGTCACCAACCGCTCGACCTCGCGTTCCACCTGCTCGGCGCCGAGCGAGTCGGCGTCGTGCACCACGTGCAGGTCCAGTGCCTCGATCCCGATGTACCAGAGCACCCCGTGGGTGATCGGGAACAGCAGGGAGTCGAGGTCGCCGCTGATCCCGCGCGGCCCGATGGAGCGTTCGTCCTCCCCGGCGGTGACCACGACCAGCGCCTTGCGCCCGCCCAGGCCGCCGTCGCCGTACCGGCGGGGCACGCCGAGCTCGGGATCGAGGTCGCCGTAGGCGAAGCCGCTGGTGAGCACGCGGTCGAACCAGCCCTTGAGGATCGCCGGCGGGCCGTACCACCACAGCGGGAACTGCACGACGAGCAGTTCGGCCGCCGCGACCTTGGCCTGTTCCTCCAGGACGTCCGCGGGCAGCCCGCCGTCGGCGTAGACCTGGCCGACCAGCTCGGAGATGTTGCCCGGCCGGTCGGCCAGGTCGCCGAGGTCGCGGCGGGACAGCACCGGGTCGAAGCCCTGGGCGTAGAGGTCGGAGACGGTCACGTCGTACCGCTGGGACAACGCCTTGGTCCCGGCCTGCAGGAGGTGGTCGTTCAGCGAGTCGCGGCGCGGGTGGGCGTACAGCCACAGGGCGGTGTTCGGCGTCGGCGGGTGAGCGATGGTCATGACAGCCAGTGAAGCCGCGGACGACGGGACGCGGAATAGGCGGGCGTCCGGCGCTCATGCGTGCGCGTTCACCCCGGCGGGCCGGTCGCCGCGGAGGGTGATGCGGTGCATGACGCGGTGCTGGTCGCCGTAGTCGTCCACGGCGAGGTGGGCGGTGCTGCGGTTGTCCCACACCACGACGTCGCCGGGCGCCCAGCGGTGCCGGACGCTGTACTCCTGGCGGCCGATCACGGCGAAGAACAGGTCGAGCAGGGCCCGGCTCTCCGCCTCCGACACGTCCTTGAGGTGCGTGGTGAAGCCGGGGTTCACGAAGAGGCTGCGGCGGCCGGTCTCCGGGTGCACGCGCACGACCGGGTGGGTGACGGGGTCGAGCGAACGGACCCGCTCGCCCTCCCACACGTTGCCCTCGCCGGACTGCCGGACGTGCAGGAGCTCCTCGAAGTCCTTGCGGCCGTCGTGGACCGCTTCGAGCCGGTCGGCCAGCTCGCGCACCGGTGGTGACAGCCGGAGGTAAGCGGCTTCCAGGTCCGTCCAGCAGGTGTCGCCACCGGTGGGCGGCAGGTCCACGGCGCGCAGGACGGAGCCCAGCGGCGGGGTGCGGGTGAACGTGACGTCGGTGTGCCACTCCGGGGCCTTGCCGCCGTCACCGCTGTCGAGCACGTAGATCTCGGGGTGCTCGTCGTCGAGGCCGGGGACCACGGGGTGGGCCGGGGTCAGCTCGCCCAGCGACGCCGCGAACGCGCGGTGCGCGGACGGGGTCAGCCGCTGACCGCGGAACACCAGGACCTTGCGGTCCAGCAGGGCCCGGCGGATCGCGGCCACCTGCCCGGCGGTGAGCTCGTCCGCGAGGTCCACGCCGGTCACCTGCGCGCCGATGGCGATCGTCAGCGGTTCGAACGAGAGCGTCATGACTTCTCCACGAGCTGGTCGGACCGGGAGGACAGGGTCGCCCGCACCGCGGCGGACACCTCACCGCGCAGTGCCGCGAAACGGGGTGAGCCGCGCAGGTCGTCGGCCGGCACGCCGTGGCGGGGCAGGTCGACGGGCAGGCTCAGGGCGATCCGGCCCGGCCGGTCGGTGAGGACGAGGACGCGGCTGCCGAGGAACACGGCCTCGTCCACGCTGTGCGTCACGAACACGACCGACCTGCCGTCACCGGCGAGCGCGCGCACGTCCTCCTGCAGCCGTTCCCTCGTCAGGGCGTCGAGCGCGGCGAACGGCTCGTCCATCAGCAGCAGCCGCGGTCGTGCGGCCAGTGCGCGGGCGATGGCGACGCGCTGCTGCTGGCCGCCGGAGATCTCCCAGGTCCGGCGCGGGCCGAGGCCGTCGAGCCCGACCTGCGACAGCAGCTCCGCCGCCCTCGCCCTGCGATCGGGCTTCGGGACCTTCGCCCACTTCAGCGCCGTGGTGATGTTGCCGGAGACCGTGCTCCACGGGAACAGCCGGGGTTGCTGGAACACCACCCCGACGTCCCTGCCGGGCACCGGCGGGTGGCCGAGCAGTGCCACGTTCCCCGCGGACGGGCGTTCGAAGCCCGCCAGCAGGCGCAGCAACGTGCTCTTGCCCGACCCGGACGGGCCCACGACGACCAGGAACTCCCCTGGTTCCACCGTCAGGTCCAGCGGGCCGAGCGCCGGCACGGGACCGGCCTTGGTCGGGTAGGCGTGCTCGACCCCGCGCAGTTCGCAGATGTCACGCACGTCCGCCTCCCGGCACGCGCAGCGCGGCCTGGAACGCCGCCAGGTCCGGCACCTGCTCGACCTTCTTCTGCCCGCGCAGGAACTCCGCCGTGTCGCGCAGGCGGTTCGCCAGCTGTCCCGGCGCCTGCGCGGTGCCGAAGTAGTCGGGTCCGCGTTGCTCGTCGTGGTCGAGGTAGATGTTCTGCTTGAGCTGGGCCAGTGCGTCGGCCTCCCCGATGCCGATCTGCCGGCTGACCGCGGCCGCCACCACCGCCGGGTCGGTCTTGACCTGCTTGAGCGCGTCGTTCGTCGCGGCCAGCCACTTGTCGACGACGTCGGGGTTGGCGTCGAGGAACTCCTTGCGCGCCACGGTGAACGTGAGCGTCGGCTTGCCGGCGGCCGCGAGCTTCGCGCTGTCGGTGAGCGTCACGCCGTCCTGTTGCAGCACGCCCAGCACCGGTGTCCAGACGTAGGCGCCGTCGATGTCACCGCGCTGCCACGCGGCCTGGATGTTCTGCGGTTCGAGGTCGACCAGCGTGACCGTTCCCGCGTCCACCCCGGCCAGCTCCAGCGCGGCGAGCAGGCTGTAGTGGGCGGTGGAGCTGAACGGTGCGGCGATCTTGCGGCCGGCCAGCTCGGAGATCTTCGTGATGCCGGTGGCCCCGCGCACCACGAGCGCTTCGCTGTCGCCGATCACGTTCAGCAGCTCGATCACCTGGTACGGGATGCTGAGCGGCGGGCAGAGACCGGCGGCCGCGGGGCTGCTGCCGATCACCGCGAGGTCGATCGCACCGCCCAGGAACGCGGTGTTGATGCTCGCACCGGAGTCGAACGCGGTCCAGGTGATCCGGTGGTCCGGCAAGGCCTTCTCCAGCGCCTGCCGGTCCTTCACCAGCAGCGTGCTGTCGGCGAAGTTCTGGAACGCCACCCGCACGCCCTTGCCGCCGGAGGGCGACGAGCCGCCCACACCGCACGAGGCCAGCACCGGGGCGGCGGCGAGCAGGGCGAGCACGCTCCTGCGCGAGATCGACATCGGGACTCCTCGGTCTCAGGCGCGTCCGCGCCATGGGGACAACGCGCGTTGGGCGGCCACGATCAGCGAGTCGATGACCAGGCCGGTGATGCCGATGACGAAGAGACCGAGGACGACCACCGCGGTCTGGTTGAAGCGCTGGGCGTTGAGCACCATCCCGCCGATGCCGTCCGCGCCGTTCACGGTCTCCGCCGCCACCACGGAGCTGTAGGCGATGCCGACGGCGATCCGGACACCGGTGAGGATCTCCGGTCCCGACGCGGGCAGGACCACCGCGCGGACCACGTCGAACGCGCTGGCGCCCAACGCCTGCGCGGCCTCGACGTACTGCCGGTTGACCCCGCTCACCGCGGCCGCGGCGGCCACGGCCACCGGCGGGAACGCGGCGATCATCAGCAGGTAGACCTTGGGTTCCTCGTCGATGCCGAACCAGATCACCAGCAGGCTCAGGTACGCGAGCGGCGGGAGTGCGCGCAGGAACGCCACGGCGGGCTCGGTCAGCGCTCGGACGACCGGGACCAGCCCCATCGCCAGGCCGAGCACGAGCCCGAGCAGCACGCCGTAGAAGCACCCGTAGCCGACGCGGCGCAGGCTGACGCCGAGCCGTTCGGCCAGCGTCGAACCGGCGTAGCCGCCCTGCCCGTTCGTGAAGTCCGAAGTGGACAGAAGCTGGTCCCACACCTGCAGGGGACTCGGCAGCACGGCCGCCGGCCAGAGCTGGGCCAGCGCGACGAGCTGCCACACCAGGAACAGCGCGGCGATGGCGATCAGCCGCACCGGCAACCACTGCGACGTCCGGGTCTTGGGCACGCCGTGAATGTACTGACGTACACATCGCCGGTCAGGACCGTTCCGTATCGTGGTCCTCCGCGAGAATGCCCCTTGCGCACGGGCTCGGCGAACCGGTAGGAGCGAGGATGGCGCGGCGGCACGACCCCCACCGCCGCGAGCGGATCATCGAGGCCGCGGTCGAGCTGATCTCCGAGTGCGGCCTGCCGGCACTGACCCACCGGGCCGTCGCGGCCCGCGCCGACGTGCCGCTGGGTTCCACGACCTACCACTTCCTGAGCCTCGACGAGCTGCTCGACGCCGCGGTCCGCACCGTGGCCGAGCGCAACGTCGCACGCCTGCGCGAGTGGGCGCTCGCGCTGCCCGACGATGCCGACCTGAGCGCCGAGCTCGCGCGCTTCGTCGTCCTGCTGGCGAGCGAGCACCGGCAGACCAGCGTGCTGGCCTACGAGCTGTACGGCGGTGCCCTGCGGCGGCCGGCGCTCCGTGCGGCCAGCACGTCGTGGGACCGGCTGCTGACCGAGGTCTTCGAGTCCACAGTGGACTCGACGACCGCGCGGGCGCTCACCGCGATGTTCAGCGGGCTGCTGTACCAGGCGCTGGTGTCGCCGGGGACGCCGAAGCCCGCCGACCTCGAAGAGGTGCTGCGCCGCCTGCTGCGGTAGCGCCGGCCGTCATCCACCGGCCAGCCGCTGCTCCAGCCGGTCCAGACCGCCCCGGATGAGCCGCCCGTAGTCGTCGTCGCCGAGCACGCCGATCGTGTCCCGCGCCTGCCGGAGGTGGTCGCGGGCGCGGTCGAGGTCGCCCAGCCTGCGGTGGCAGTCGGCCAGGTTCAGGTGCAGCGACGGGTACAGCCCGGCCACCGGCAGCGCCACCCCGGCCTCCGCTGTGCGCTCGTCGGAGAGCGAGTCGGCGGCGGCCAGCGCCCGCAGGTCCCAGACCAGCTCCTCGTGCACGTCGTCCTGGACGTCGGCCATCGAGTGGGCGAGGACGCACACGTGCAGCGGGTCGCCCCCGGTGCCGCCGATGTCGTCCCAGATCCGGGCGAACAGCTCGCGGGCGGCCTCCCGCTGACCGCGGCGGTGGTGCAGCTCCACGCCTTCGGCGATGCGGGCCATCGTCGGATCTGTGACCATCCGCCGATTCTCCCGCAACCGCGTCAGAGCTCGAAGCGGTAGCCCATCCCGGGTTCGGTGACCAGGTGCCGGGGGTGGGCGGGGTCGGCTTCGAGCTTGCGGCGCAACTGGGCGAAGTAGACGCGCAGGTACTGCGACTCGGTGAGGTGCTTCGGTCCCCACACCTCCCGCAGCAACTGCTTCTGCGACACGAGCCGGCCGGGGTTGCGGGCCAGGACCTCGACCAGGCCCCACTCGGTGGGCGTCAGGTGCACCTCGTGGCCGTCGCGGCGGACCTTCTTCGCGGCCAGGTCCACGACGAACGACGACGTCTCGACCACCGGGTCGGCGACGTCGCGGGTGAGGCCGCGGCGGACGGCCGCACGCAGGCGGGCGAGGAGCTCGTCCATGCCGAACGGCTTGGTCACGTAGTCGTCGGCGCCGGCGTCGAGGGCCTCGACCTTGGCGGCGGAGTCGGTACGGGCGGACAGGACGATGATCGGGACCGAGGACCAGCCGCGCAGGCCCGCGATCACCTCCACGCCGTCGAGGTCGGGCAGGCCCAGGTCCAGCACGACCACGTCGGGTTTGCCCTCCACGGCCACGCCGAGTGCGGACTTGCCGTCGTACGCGGTCATCACGTCGTAGCCGCGGGCGCTGAGGTTGATCCTCAACGCGCGCACGATCTGCGGTTCGTCGTCGACCACCAGAACGGACGTCATGGCGCCTCCTCGTGGACGGGCAGGGAGATCACGATCGTGAGCCCTCCGCCCGGGGTGTCCTCCGCGCTGATCTCCCCGCCCATGGCGGCGGTGAAGCCCTTGGCGACGCTCAGGCCGAGGCCGGCGCCCGGTGTGGCGGCACGGCCGCCGAGGCGCTGGAACGGCGCGAACACCGTGTGCCCGGCGTTCTTCGGCAGTCCCGGACCGTGGTCGACGACCCGCAGCTCGACGGAGGAGCCGTGGCGGCTGCCGCGGACCGCCACCGGCGACGGGCTGCCGTGCCGCAGCGCGTTGTCGACGACGTTGACCACCACGCGTTCCAGCAGCCCCGGGTCGGCCAGCACGGGCGGCAGGTCCTCCGCCACCGCGACCGACACCTCGCCGCCGAGGCCGGCGAGCGCCCGTGCCACGACCTCGTCGCAGCCGACCGGCCGCAGCACCGGTTCGACCGAACCGGTCGCGAGGTGCGACGAGTCGAGCAGGTCGTCCACCAGGCCGGTCAACCGGTCGGCGGACTCCGCCACGGTCTCCACCAGGTCGGCGGTGTCCTGTTCGGACAGTGCCGGCGAGGTGTCCCGCAGGCTCGCGGTCGCCGCCTTGATCGACGTCAACGGCGTGCGGAGGTCGTGGCCGACCGCCGACAGCAGTGCCGTGCGCAGCTCGGACGTCTCGGCTTTCCGCCGTGCTTCCAGGGCGTCGGCGGCCATCCGCTGGTGCCGCAGCGCCACGAACGTCTGCCCGGCCGCCGCCTCCAGCACCCGCTGGTCGCTCGCGGGCAGCACCCGTCCGCTCAACCGCAACCGCACGTCACCGGTGACCGTCACGTCGGTCACGGGACCGGAGTCCCGCCCGGCGCGCTCCACGCAGCACCACTCCCCGTTTCTGCGCTCCACCAGCGCCACCGAGTCCAGGCCGAAGTTCTCCCGGATCTTCTCCAGCAGCCGCGCCAGCGGGAACGGCGCGGTCAGCACGGTCCGCGAGTACGAGGCCAGCAACGCCGCCTCGGTCCGCGCCCGCGCGCCCTGCTCTCCCAGCCGCGCCGCCCGGTCGACGGTCAGCGCCACGACGGTCGCGACGATCACCATGGCGGCCAGCGTGATCACGTTCTCCGGCGTCTGCACGGCCAGGCTGTGGCAGGGCTCGGTGAAGAAGTAGTTGAGCAGCCCGGCGCCGAGCACCGCGCAGAACAGCGCCGGTCCCAGCCCGCCCGCGATGGCGACGACGCAGGCGACGAGCAGGAACGCCACCAGGTCGGTGGAGAAGTCCAGCTCGTCGCGCCACAGCAGGCCCAGCGCGGTGACGCCGGCGGGCAGCACCAGGGCGAGGCCCCAGCCGGTGAGCCTGCGCCGCACCGGCAACGGGTCGGTGCCGACCTGCCAGCGCAGCCCGCGCCGGGCCTCGTCGTGGGTGACCATGTGCACGTCGATCGCGCCGGACTCCTGCACGACAGCGGCACCGATGCCCTCGTCGAACGTCCGCGCGACCCGCGAGCGCCGTGAGGTCCCCAGCACCAGCTGGGTGGCGTTCACACCGCGGGCGAACTCCAGCAACGCCGTCGGAACGTCGTCGCCCACCACCGAGTGGAACGTCGCGCCGACGTCCTCGGCGGTCTTGCGGGAGCGGGCGATGTGCCCGTGCGTCACGCCGGTCAGCCCGTCGCCGCGCAGGACGTGGACGACCAGCAGCTCCGCACCGGCCCGCACCGCGATCCGGCGGGCGCGCCGGATCAGCGTCTCGCTCTCCGGTCCGCCGGTGATCGCGGCGACCACGCGTTCGCGGGTCTCCCAGGTGTCGGTGATGTCCTTCTCGCTGCGGTAGCGCTGCAACGCCACGTCGACCTGGTCGGCCACCCACAGCAGGGCCAGCTCCCGCAACGCCGTGAGGTTGCCGATCCGGAAGTAGTTGCCCAGTGCGGCGTCGATGCGGTGCGCCGGGTAGACGTTGCCGTGGGCGAGCCTGCGGCGCAGCGCCTCCGGGGTGAGGTCGACGAGCTCGACCTGTTCCGCGCGGCGGACCACCTCGTCGGGCACCGTCTCCCGTTGCCGCACACCGGTGATGCGTTCGACGACGTCGTTCACCGACTCCAGGTGCTGCACGTTCACCGTGGACAGCACGTCGATGCCCGCGTCGAGCAGCTCTTCGACGTCCTGCCAGCGCTTCTCGTTGCGGGAGCCGGGCACGTTGGTGTGGGCGAGCTCGTCGACGACGGCGACCTCGGGCCTGCGTGCGAGGACCGCGTCGACGTCCATCTCCTCGACGTCGAGCCCGCGGTGCCGCACCCGCGTGCGCGGCACCACCTCCAGCCCGTCGAGCAGGGCGGCGGTCTTCTCCCGGCCGTGGGTCTCCACGAGTCCCACGACCACCTCGGTGCCCCGCCCCCGGCGCCGGTGGGCCTCGCCGAGCACGGCGAAGGTCTTGCCGACACCGGGAGCGGCGCCGAGGTGGATCCTCAGCTGACCCCGGCGGCGGTCACCGGGTGGCGGCGTCGATGGCACGGTTGAGCGCCGTCACGTTGACCGCGGTGGTGAAGGTGCCGGAGGTCCAGGCCGCCACCAGCTCCCGCACCCTCTCCTCGGACAGCCCGGACGCGCGTGCCACCCGAGGCACCTGCAGCGCCGCGTACTCCGGGCTGATGTGCGGGTCGAGGCCGGACGCCGACGCGGTCACCGCGTCCTGCGGCACCCGGTCCTCGGACACACCTTCGCGCTGCGCCACGGCCGTGCGGCGTTCGTCGACCACCTTCGTGTAGTCCTCGTTCAGCTCGCCCTTGTTCGAGCCGCCCGAGGCGGGCAGCGTCGCCGCGGAGGGCCGCGGCTGGAAGTACCGGTCGCCCTCGCGTGCGACGGCGACCAGGGTGGTGCCGGTGGCCTCGGCGTTGGCGTGCAGGCCGGGGACGCGCGAGACGCCCCAGACCGCCAGCGGGTAGAGCACGCCGAGGAGCACGGTCAGCGCGAGCAGGATCCGCAGACCCGCCCACGACTGCTTCAGGAAGTTCGTCATCGTCAGCCGATCCCGGGGATGAGTCGCACGAGCAGGTCGATCAGCCAGATCCCGGCGAACGGCGTCACGATGCCGCCGAGGCCGTAGACCAGCAGGTTGCGCCGCAGCAGCGCGGAGGCGCTGGACGGCCGGTAGCGGACGCCCCGCAGGGCCAGCGGGATCAGCGCCACGATGACCACCGCGTTGAAGATCACCGCGGACAGGATGGCCGACTGCGGTGTCGCGAGGCGCATGACGTTGAGCTGCCCCAGCGCCGGGTAGATCGCCGCGAACATCGCGGGCAGGATCGCGAAGTACTTCGCCAGGTCGTTGGCGACGGAGAACGTCGTCAGCGCCCCCCGCGTGATCAGCAGCTGCTTGCCGATCTCCACGATCTCGATCAGCTTGGTCGGGTCCGAGTCGAGGTCGACCATGTTGCCGGCCTCCTTCGCGGCCGACGTGCCGGTGTTCATCGCGACGCCGACGTCGGCCTGGGCCAGCGCCGGTGCGTCGTTGGTGCCGTCACCGGTCATCGCGACCAGCCGGCCGCCCTCCTGCTCCTGGCGGATCAGGGCCATCTTGTCCTCGGGCTTGGCCTCGGCGAGGAAGTCGTCCACGCCCGCCTGTTCGGCGATGGCCTTGGCCGTCAACGGGTTGTCGCCGGTGACCATGACCGTGCGGATGCCCATCGCCCGCAGCTCGGCGAAGCGCTCCTTCATGCCGGGCTTCACGACGTCGGACAGGCGGACGATCCCCAGCACCCGGCCGTTCTCGGCCACGACGAGCGGGGTTCCGCCCTGGGCACTGATCTCGTCCACGATCTCGCGTGCGGTGTCGGTCAGCTCGAACGCGGACGCGGCGCCCTTGCGGATGCTGCGGTCGCCCAGGTCGATGCCGGACATCCTGGTCTGCGCCGTGAACGCGACGAACTCGCCGGTCTTCTCGTGGTCGCTCGCCGGTGCACCGCCGGCGAGCTGGAGGATGCTGCGGCCCTCCGGGGTGTCGTCGGCGAGGCTCGCCAGCCGTGCGGCCGCGACCAGTTCCTCCTCGGACGTCGGGCCGACCGGGATGAACTCGGTCGCGCGCCGGTTGCCCCACGTGATCGTGCCGGTCTTGTCGAGCAGCAACGTGTCGATGTCACCGGCGGCCTCCACGGCCTTGCCCGACGTGGCCAGGACGTTGCGCTGCACCAGCCGGTCCATGCCGGCGATGCCGATCGCGGACAGCAGTGCGCCGATCGTCGTCGGGATCAGGCAGACCAGCAACGCGGTCAGCACGACCACCGACTGCTCGCCGCCGGAGTGGATCGCGAACGGCTGCAGCGCGACGACGGCCAGCAGGAAGATGATCGTCAGCGTCGACAGCAGGATCGTCAGCGCGACCTCGTTCGGCGTCTTCTGCCGTTCCGCGCCTTCGACGAGTGCGATCATCCGGTCCACGAAGGACTCGCCCGGCCTGGTCGTGATCCGCACGACGATCCGGTCCGACAGCACCGTCGTGCCACCGGTGACCGCGCACCGGTCGCCGCCGGACTCGCGGATGACGGGTGCGGACTCGCCGGTGATCGCCGACTCGTCCACGGTCGCGATGCCCTCGACCACGTCACCGTCGCCGGGGATGACCTCACCGGCCTCGACGACGACCAGGTCGCCGACCTCCAGTTCGGTGCCGGGCACGACGCCGCCGCTGACGAGCCTCGCGACGGCGTCTTCCTTGGTCTTCCTGAGCGAGTCCGCCTGCGCCTTGCCGCGGCCTTCCGCGACGGCTTCCGCGAGGTTCGCGAACAGCACGGTGAACCACAGCCACGCGGCGACGGCGGTGGTGAACACGCGCGGCTCGGTCACCGCGAACACGGTGACCAGCACCGAACCCACCCACACGACGAACATGACGGGACTGCGCAGCTGGTGCCGCGGGTGGAGCTTCTTCAACGCCTCTGGCAGGGCCGCGGCGAAACCGGGTTTCGTGGTCACAGCAGTGCCTCCGCGACGGGACCGAGAGCGAGAGCGGGAACGAACGTGAGCGCGGCGACCAGGACGATCGAGCCGGCCAGCAGGGTCGCGAACAGCGGCCCGGTGGTGGGCAGCGTGCCCGCGGTGACCGGCACCTTCTTCTGCGCCGCCAGCGATCCGGCCAGTGCCAGCACCGCGACGATCGGGACGAGCCGGCCGAAGAGCATGCACAGGCCCAGCGACGACTGGAACCAGTCGCTGGTGACCGTGATGCCGCCGAACGCGCTGCCGTTGTTGTTGGAGGCCGACGCGTAGGCGTAGAGGATCTCCGACAACCCGTGCGAGCCGGGGTTGTTGAGCGCTGCCCGCGTGCTGGGCAGGACCGCGGCGATGCCGGCGCCGACGAGCAGCACCGTGGGCATCGCGAGGATCGAGACCGCGGCGGCCGTGACCTCCCTGCGCCCCAGCTTCTTGCCGAGGTACTCGGGCGTGCGGCCGACCATCAGGCCCGCGAGGAACATCGCGATGACCGCCATGACGAGGATGCTGTAGAGGCCGGTGCCGACACCGCCCGGCGTCATCTCGCCGAACAGCATGTTCAGCAGCGCCCCGCCGCCGCCGAGCCCGGTGTAGCTGTCGTGCAACGAGTTCACCGCACCGGTCGAGGTGCCGGTGGTGGCGTCGGCGAAGATCGCGCTGCCGGGGATGCCGAACCGCAGCTCCTTGCCCTCCAGCGGCCGGACGCCGTTCGCCTCGGCACCCCAGATGACCGCGAGCATCGCGGTCCAGATGCCGCCCATGACGCCCAGCAGCACGTACCCCTGCTTCTTCTCCCCCACCAGCACGCCGAACGTGCGGGTCAGCGCGACCGGGACCACCAGGATGAGGAAGACCTCGATCAGGTTCGACCACTCGTTCGGGTTCTCGAACGGGTGCGCGGAGTTGGCGTTGAGGATGCCGCCGCCGTTGGTGCCGAGCTCCTTGATGGCCTCCTGACCGGCAACGGGCGCGTTGGCGACCAGCTGACCGTCAACGTCCACTCCGGACTTGAAGCTCATCGTGACGCCGAAGGCGATCAGCACGACGGCGAACAGGAACGCGATCGGCAACAGGATGCGGAGCGTGCCGCGCACGAGGTCGACCCAGAAGTTGCCGAGCCGGTCGGTCCGGCTGCGGACGAACCCGCGGACCAGCGCGACGGCGACCGCGAGGCCGACCGCGGCGGACACGAAGTTCTGCACGGTCAGGCCGATCATCTGGACCGTGTGGCCCATGACCGCTTCCGGCACGTACGACTGCCAGTTCGTGTTGGCCACGAAGCTGATGGCGGTGTTGAACGCCATGCCCGGTCCGACGTTGCCTCGGCCGAAGTCGAACGGCAGCAGGGACTGCACGCGCTGGAGCACGTAGAGGAACACGATGCCGACGAACGAGAAGCCCAGCACGCCGTAGGCGTAGGTGCTCCACCTCTGCTCGGCGTCCGAGTCGATCCGCGCGAAGCGGTAGATCGCCGCCTCGGCCCTGGAATGGCCTTCGCGCTGGAAGACGCGGGCCATGTGGTCGCCGAGGGGCCGGTACACGACCGCCAGTGCCGCGAACAGGATGCCGACCTGGGCCAGGCCGGCCACGAGAGGTGACATCAGAACTTCTCCGGCCTCACGAGCGCGACGAACAGGTAGACGATCAGAGCGAGCGCGAGGACGCCGGCGACGGCGTTCGCGACGAGTCCCGTGCTCACAGCTTCTCCAGTCCGCGCACCGTCAGTCCCAGCACGACGAAACTCCCGATCAGCAGCAACGCGTAGGCCAGGTCGGCCATGACGCCGCTCCCTTCAACGACAGGTTTTTCCATGACGAGCGGAAGCGTGCACGAGGAAACACCTGTTCAGGGGAGGCCTGACAGCGTCCTTACGGGGTGGGGGCCGACCTTTACGCGTTCTTGAGGCCGGGGAGACGTGGGTCTCACCCGTCAGGGCCCTCAGGGGTCACGGTGCGTGAGGTTCTCGCGCGGGAGGCGTCACGGCGCGGCCGGCGTTGAACGGAACCGGGCCGCGCCCAGGGTGGACGCGGCCCGGTGTCAGCAGGGTCAGCGACCGCTGCGGTACGCCGTCCAGGCGTTCTGCACGCGGGTGTTCTGACCCAGTGGAAGTCCTTTGTAGAGGTTGCCGTTTCACACAGTGCGAACGTCGTGGGCCGGAAGGCCGCTCCACCACCTGCCGTAGCGCTTGTAGACCTGGGGTTCGCGGTCACCGAGGAACTCGCGCACCGCCGACGCTTCCACGGCCAGCGCCGCCCAGTCGTCCTCTTTCAGGGCGTGGAAGGCGGTCATCTCAATAGCTCCGTCGGCAAGCGGGCGCCACACGCCCGCCACGTACCCGTCCACGAGCAGGGTGGGCAGCGTGTCGCCGTTGTTGCCGATGACGACCTTGCGGTACTCGGGCGGGATGATCCGGCTGCGGTCGGCATAGGCGAGCAAAGTGCTGTCCCACATCGCCATCAGCCGCGCGGGGGCGGGCGTGTCCTCGTCCGGGACCGTCCGGTTCGGCACGTCGAGGTGCTCGCCGTGCCGTTCCAGGTCCAGCAGCTCCAGGGCGGCGCGGATCGTGCCGCGCGGCAGCATCGTGAACTGGTTGACGTCGGCGACGGTGGCGGGCCCGAAGCCGGTGAGGTAGCGGCGGACGAGCTCGGCCACGCACTCCAGCTGCTCCCTGCTCCCGGTGCGCGCGGCCAGGTAGGACGGGCGCGGCCCGAACGACCACGGTCCGCCGGTCGGTGCGTGCACGAGCCCGCCGTAGGTGCGCAGCGCCCACCAGACACCGGGCTGGCCGACGTCACCGGCGTGCGAGTGCAGCAACTCCTCGATCTCCGCCTTCGCCCGCGGCACCGAGGCGAACGCGAGCACGTGCTCCAGCAGTGCGTCGGCCTGGTCCACGGTGATGCCCATGGCCTTGAACCGCTTGTCGTACAACCGTGACGCGCGCAGTGCGGGCAGCATCGCGTGGTGGAACACCTCGTGGTCGGCGGCGGTGACCGCGTGCAGGGTGATCCGCATCAGCGTGGCCTTGCGGACCGTGCCGCCGGCGAACGCGGCGTCCAGGTCGGCCGGGTCGAAGCCGGCGACGCGGTTCCACAGGGCCAGGTAGGGCGAGGCCGGTTCCTGGGCCTGGATCGCCACGATCCGCTCGACCGCGCTGGGCACGTCCACCGGTTCCCGCCGCAGCAGCAGCTGGCGGTCGAGCGTCGCGCGGTTGAGCTGTCGTGGCGTCGGGGTCATGCGGGTGATCCTCACCTACCTCAGCTTCGAGGGCCACCAGATCCGGCCGCCGATGTCCACCGACAGCGCGGGCACCAGCAGCGACCGCACCAGCAGCGTGTCAAGCAGGACGCCGAACGCCACGATGAACGCGATCTGGGTGAGGAACAGGATCGGCAGCACCGCGAGCGCCGCGAACGTGGCCGCCAGCACCACCCCCGCAGACGTGATCACGCCACCGGTCAGGCTGAGGCCCCTGATGGTGCCCTCGACCGTGCCGAGCTGCTGCGTCTCCTCGCGGACGCGGGTCATGAGGAAGATGTTGTAGTCGATGCCCAGCGCCACCAGGAACACGAACCCGAACAGCGGCACCACCGGGTCCGCGCCGGGGAAGTCGAACAGGTGGTTGAACACCAGCGCCGACACGCCCATGGTGGCCGCGAACGACAGCACGACCGTCCCGATCAGCAGCAACGGCGCCAGCACCGACCGCAGCAGCAGCGCCAGCACCAGGAAGATCACGACGAGCACGATCGGGATGATCAGCAGCCGGTCGCGTTCTGAGGTCGTCCTGGTGTCGAGCAACGTCGCCGTCTGCCCGCCGACCTTCGCGTCCGCGCCCTCGACGCCGTGCACCGCCGCACGGATGCGTTCGACCGTGGCGACCGCCGCGTCGGAGTCCGGCGCGTCGGCGAGCGTGGCCTCGATCCGCACCAGGCCGTCGGCGGTCCCGCTGGGCCGGACGTTCGCCACACCGTCCACAGCGGCCTTCGCGACGACGTCGGCGGTCTTGCCCTCGTTGGCGATGATGACGGTCGGCGAGCCGGTGCCGCCGGGGAAGTGCCGTGACAGCACCTCCTGGCCGGCCACGGACTCGACCTCGGTGAGGAACACGTCGGACTGCGCCGTGCCGGAGGCCTTGAGCTGCGGCAGGAACGCCGCTCCCGCCAGCAGCACCAGCGCGGTGACGATCCAGATGGCCCGCGGCTTGCGGCGCACCAGGGCGGCCACGCGCCCCCACAGCCCGCTGGTCTCCGGGTGCGGGGAGCCCAGCTTCGGCGCGAACGGCCAGAACGCGGCCCGTCCCAGCAGGGCGAGCACCGCCGGCAGGAACGTCATGGCCGTGAGCAGCGCGGCACCGATGCCGATCGCGGCGACCGGGCCGAGGCCCTTGTTGGAGTCGAGGTCGCTGAACAGCAGGCACAGCACGCCGAGGATGACCGTGCCCGCGGAAGCGGCGATGGGTTCGACCGTGCCGCGCCAGGCGGAGCGGACGGCGGTGAACCTGTTCTCCTCGTCCCGCAGCTCCTCGCGGAAGCGGGACACCAGCAGCAGTGCGTAGTCCGTGGCGGCGCCGAAGACCAGGATGGAGAGGATGCCCTGGCTCTGGCCGTTCAACGCGAGCACGTCGTACTTCGCGAGCAGGTAGACGACGAAGCTGGCCAGCCCGAGCGCGAACACGGCGGAGACGAGCACCACGAGCGGCAGCAGCGGGCTGCGGTAGACGACGAGCAGGATGAGCGCGACCACCGCGCCGGCGACCAGCAGCAGCAACCCGTCGATCCCGCCGAACGCCTCGACCAGGTCGGCGACCTGCGCGGCCGGCCCGGTGACCAGCACCGTCAGCCCCTGCGGCGCGCTGCGCGAGCCGTCCCGCAGCTCCGCGACACCGTCCTTGACGTCCTTGGCCGGGTCGAGCAGGACGACGATCTGCGCCGCGTCCCCGTCCTCCTGGGACGGGATGACCGGCGAGGCCTGGAACCCCTTGCCCCGATCGGCGAGGAACCGCGTGTCCTCCGCGGTGAGCCCGCCCTGGCGTTCGGCCACCACGATCGCGGGGATGGCGTTGGTCTGCTGGAACTTCTTCTGCAGCTCCGCGACCTGTGTGGACTCCGCCGAGTTCGGCAGGAACGCGCTGCTGTCGTTCTCGGCGACCTCGGACAGTTTGCCCGCGTACGGCCCGGTGAACCCTCCCACCGCCAGCCACACGACGAGAAGCAACCCGGCGAGCACCCTCATGAGCCTATGTCCTTCGATCGTCGAAAGTTTCGATGACCGAAACAGTATGCTGGCGGGGTGAGCGACGCAAGCGACTACGAACTCAGCATGCTGGTGCGGGCGCTGGTGATGGAGTCGAACCGGTTCCTGGAGATCTTCAGCGCGGCCCACGAGCTGCACTCCACCGACATGACAGCGCTGAACCTGCTCATGACCGCCCACTCCCCCATGACACCGGGCACACTCGCCCGCGCCCTGAACCTCAGCGCCTCCGCCACGACGTCGGTGCTGGACCGCCTGGAACGCGCCGGCCACGTGAGCCGCGACCGCAGCCCCGGTGACCGCCGCCGCGTGGAACTGCGCGTGCACGCGGCGGCGGAGGCACTGGCCTCGACGTTCTTCCAGCCGCTCGCCCGCGAGTTCGCGGCGACGTGGGGCGCCATGACCCCCGAGGACCGGCGGGTGGTGGCCGACTTCCTCGCGTCCACGACGGCGGCGACGGCACGGGTGCGCGCAGAGGTCCTCACCCCGCCCGCCTAGACCCTCAGGGCAGCCTGCGCCCGCAGACGAGGAGCAGCAGGTTCTGCGCCTCGTCGCGGACGGGCGTCCCCGCGCCGAACGTCCAGTCCAGGTCGGTGGCGACCAGCTCCCTGCCCTTGACGTCGGACTTGAAGTACCGGACGTGACCGGGCTTCACCCCGTCGAGCACGAGCCGCAGCCGGTCGAGCGGCACCTTCCGGTCGAGTCCGAGCGCGACCGTGACGTCCAGGCCGTGGATGACGTCGTGCGAGAGCGCGCCGACGGGCCCGCCGCCCGGTGGGGTCCAGGGGTGGTGGACGTTGGCCTTCAGGGTGTCGAGGAGCTGCCGCGGGGACAGTTGCGCGGCGTCCTGCCTGGCCATGCGGTCGGAGGCGCGGTTGAAGCTGCCGCCGGCTTTCAGCACCTCCTTGAGGATGCGGCCCGGTGAGCTGCGGTACGGGAGCGTCGTGTGGGCGATGACCTCCTTCACGCGCCAGCCTGCGCACAGGCTTGCGGAGTCCCACTGCTGCTGCGTGAGGGATTCGAGCAGTTCTGCCTGGTCGCGCCGTTCGGCGGCCACCACGTCCTTGATGTCCATGCACGTCGTACGGAAGGGACGACGAGAACTCATCGGTCCGCGTAGGGTCGTGCGCGTGATCGAGGCGCTGGAGCCGTTCCGGGTCGAGCTGACCGGCTACTGCTACCGCATGCTCGGCTCCGGTTTCGAGGCCGAGGACGCCGCGCAGGAGACGCTCGTGCGCGCGTGGAAGGCCTACGACAGCTTCGACGCCTCGCGCGCGTCGTTGCGCACGTGGCTGTACCGGATCGCGACCAACATCTGCATCGACATGCAGCGTTCTCCGCAACGGCGTGCGTTGGCCGTGGACCTGGGACCGGCCGGCGGGGAGCTCGGGGCGCCGTTGCACGAGCGGGTGTTCGTGCAGCCGGTGCCGGACCACAGGGTGTTGCCGGAGGACCAGGCGATCCGCAAGGAGACGGTGCGGCTGGCGTTCGTGGCGGCGTTGCAGCACCTGCCCGCACGGCAGCGCGCGGTGCTGATCCTGCGCGACGTGCTGGCGTGGCAGGCAGCGGAGGTGGCCGAGCTGCTGGACATCTCGGTCGCTGCGGCCAACAGCGCGCTGCAACGGGCGCGGGCGACGGTGCGCACCACCGATCCCGGTGAGGCGGTGGACCCGGCGGACGCGACGCAGAAGGAGCTGCTCCGCCGGTACTGCGATGCGTTCGAACGGCACGACATGCGCGCGTTGGTGGCGTTGTTGCACGAGGACGCCACGATGTCGATGCCGCCGTTCAGCTGGTGGATCCGCGGACGGGACGCCATGGCGGCGGTGCTGCAAGCGCCTGGTTCGCCGTGCGAGGGGGCGTGGCTGGTGCCGGTCGCGGCGAACGGGTCGCCGGCGTACTGGCAGCTGCGGCCAGGTCTGGACCGGCCGTTCGGGCTGGTGTTCCTCGACGTGCGCGACGGGCTGGTCACGGGTGCGTGCACGTATCTCAACGTCGAGGACTTCCTGCCGTTGTTCGATGCACCGATGAGTTCCGGCGCGCCGTCCCGTAGGTGAGTGGACGAAAGGAGCTCCCATGACGATCCAGCCCATCATCGTGACGCCGAACCCGGGGCCGATGCAGGCGTTCTACGAGCAGGTCTTCGGTGCGACCGAGGTGGCCAGGTACCCGGCGACCGGTGCGGTGTTCTCCACGACGCTGCGGCTCGGGGACGCCGAGCTCGGACTGGTGGCGGAGGACGCCGACCTGACCGCGGCCCCGCGCATCGTGCTGAGCGTGGGCGTCGAGGACGTCGACGCGCTGCTGCCCGTGGTCGAGGCCGCCGGCGGGCGGGTGCGGGGGCCGTCGAACGACATGCCGTGGGGGCAGCGGGTGGCGCACGTGTTCGATCCGGACGGAAACCCTGTGAACCTGACCCAGCAGCTCTGAGCACCTGATCGGCAGCCTTGCCCTCCTTGCTGCCGAAGGCGTCTGCAAGTACCGCCAACCCTTGATCGGATCGCCGCCAACTACCACCAACATGGTCGTCGCCGTCGAACCGGACCTGGATCTGCAGACGGCCAGCGGTGCTGTTGGTGGTAGCAAAGTGCTTGTCGATGTCGAGTTGGAGGTACTTGCAGGCGCCTGGGCAGCAACGAGGGTGAGATGTACGCTGATCCGGCGTCGCGGGCGAACTCGTTGCGGCTCTACCGCGCGAACTTTGACCGTGGGCTGCACGATCCGGAGCTGGCCCCGTTGGCGAGGGTGTCGGAGCGGACGGCACTGGCGCTGGAGTGGCTGCGGTAGCCGGTGTCAGGCCGCTCCCACGAGGTCCCGGCGCTCGCCCTTCGCCGAGGGCGCCGTCCGCCGGATTCGTCCCCACGGCTTGAACACCGACAGCACGTACGCGACCAGCAGCAACGTCGGTGCCACCACCACCGGGGGCAGCAGGCCGGACGGGAGCACCGCGGCCGGGTCACCGGCCAGCACGCGGGTGCCGATGCGGGCCGCCTCCTGCACTCCCGGTCGCAGGGCGAAGGCGATCAGCAGGCTCATGCCGACGTTCAGCACGAGCTTGACGGCCACCCACCAGTAGCGCACGAGCCCGTACTTGCTGCCCAGGCCGAGGACGGCGCCCGAGACCATGCACACGACGCTGGCGCCCAGCATCGGCCAGATCGCGAACATGTCCACTGCCTGGATGGCGATGCCCGCCGTGGTCGTGTCCGTTGTGGACAGGGCGATCACGATCAGGATGCCCAGTGCCAGGTCGATGCCGAGCCAGGCCGCTGCCGCCAGGACGTGCACGAGCAGCACGGCTTTGCGGGCACGGCCGCTGAGCTTGCGGGTGGTGATCATCGCGGTGCGCTCCCTCGGTCGTGGTGTCGGCACCCACTCTCGCCGCCCGCGGCGACCGCATCATCCGTTCGTGCTCTGATCCCGTCTACGTCAGTTTGCGTACACCGGCCTCAGCCGGTCACGTCACTTGCGGGACCGCCAGCTGACCTTCGACGACCCGGCCTCCGGTGCGTCGCGCACGACCGTCCGCACCGGCAGCCCGAGGAACTCGCCGAACCGCCGGGTGTGCTCGGCCAGCGCGTCCACGTCGAAGCCGGGCAGCGGCCGCAGCTCCACGTCCACGGAGGTCTTCTTCAGCACCCGCTTCCACAGCCCGGCGATCTGGCCGTCCTCGATGATCGTCGCGTAGAACATGCCGTTGTAGGTGGAGATCGGGATCTCGTCGTAGCGGGTGAAGTACGCGGCGCGGTCCCGGTAGCCGATGACCAGCTCGTCGTAGGCGGGCAGCAGGTAGGTGCCGGTGGCCGGTTCGAGGTCCGGCGGCAGCCAGTACTCCTTGCCGTCGAAGGTCTCCCGCACCAGCTCGCCGCGCACCGGCTCCAGCCCGCGTGCGGCCTGCTTGAGCCCGATGCCTGCCCAGTTCGCGAAGTCGGCGACGGTCGCCGGGCCGTGGCTGGTGAAGAACCGCTGCGCCAGCACGGCGAGCGCCTCGTCGCCGGCGAGCGACCGCTGGTGCGGCGCCCACTCCTCCAGCAGCACGAACGTCTGGTCCTTGCCGCGTGGCGGACCGGGCACGACCAGGCCTTCCTGGGCGAGGTGGATGAACGTGAAGTAGCTCTGCTGCCGGTCGTCGGGTATGCCCACGCCCGCCATCAGCTCGATCATCTCGCGCCGGGTCAGGCACCCGCCGCCGCTGAGCGCGTTCACGAACGTCTTGCGCGCCAACGCCATCAGCTCGGGCGTCATCCGGTGGTACTGCCACGCCTTGGGGGTCAGCTTGGCGAGGTCGCGCGCGCCGAACAGGTCGAGCATCCAGCCGACGTCCTCGGCCAGCACGTAGTGGATCGTGCCGCGCATCAGCCAGGTGCGGACGATCTTCCCGGCGCGCAGCTCCTCCTCGACGTCGGCGCTCACCCCCGGTTCGGTGCGCAGGCCCAGTGCCCACAGCGACTGGCCGTAGTCCTGGGCCTGGACGGCACCGAGCGCGCGGACGGCGGCCTCGGCCGTGGCGTACGTGCCGATCCGCTGGTTGGCGAGGCGCAGTGCGGCGATGTCCACCGCGGCAGTGTGCGCCTCGCGGCTCCAGTCCCGCTCAAGCCGGCCAGGAGCCGGTGTAGCCCTCGGCCAGCAGCCGCCGTCCCGCCTCGGAGTCGACGATCGACTGCAGCTCCCCGAGCTGGCGGCGCACGTCGAACTCGGCCGCGCCGGGCAGCGTGTGCAGCATCGACGTCATCCAGTAGGAGAAGTGCTGTGCCTTCCACACCCGGCCCAGCGCGCGCGGCCCGTACTCGTCGAGCGCGTCGTCGTCGGCCTTGAGCAGTGCGCGTTCGATCACCTCGGCGAGCACCTTCACGTCGGCGAGCGCCAGGTTGAGGCCCTTGGCACCGGTCGGCGGAACGGTGTGCGCGGCGTCGCCGGCGAGCAGCAGCCTGCCGTGGCGCATGGGTTCCGCGACGAACGACCGGAACTTCAGCACGGTCCGTTCGGTGATCGGCCCCTCCTTGAGGGTGAAGCCGTCCGGCCCGGCGACGCGGGTCTGCAGCTCCTCCCAGATCTGCTCGTCCGACCACGCCGCCGCGTCGGTCTCGGGGTCGCACTGGAAGTACATGCGCTGGTGGGTCTCGGTGCGCTGGCTGATCAACGCGAACCCGCGCGGCGAGTGCGCGTAGACGAGCTCGGGCGCGCTCTTGGGTGCCTCGGTGATGATGCCGAACCAGGCGAAGGGGTACTCACGGAAGTAGTGCGTGCGCTCGACCTGCGGCACCTGGGCGCGACAGGTCGACCGCGACCCGTCGGCGCCGACGAGCAGGTCGCACCGCACCTCCTGGCGGACGCCGTCGCCGTCGGTGAAGCAGATCGCCGGCTCGTCGACGTCGACGGCCGTGTCGCGCACCCCGAACCGCACGTCGCCGCCGTCGCGTTCGCGGGCGTTCGCGAGGTCGACGAACACGTCGGTCTGCGGGTACAGCCACACCGACTCGCCCACCAGCGCCCGGAAGTCGACGCGGTGGCTCTCCCCGTTGAACCGCAGGTCGATGCCCTCGTGCGGGTGCCCCTCGCGCAGCATCCGGTCGGACACGCCGGAGTCGACGAGCAGCCGCGCGCTGTCGGCCTCCAGGATGCCGGCGCGGACGGTGTTCTCGATCTCCACGCGGGACCTGTTGTCGACGACGACGCTGTCGATCCCGTGCAGCGACAGCAGGTGCGACAACATCAGCCCGGCGGGCCCAGCGCCGACGATGCCGACCTGGGTGCGCGTCACGCTCACATCTCCTCCTGAAGGGCACGCCGCGCGACAGCGAACGCGTGGTTGGCCGACGGGACCCCGCAGTAGATCGCGCTCTGCAGCAGAACCTCCTTGATCTCCTCTGTGGACAGTCCGTTGCGCCGCGCTGCTTTCACGTGCATCGCGAGCTCGTCCCAGTGCCCCCTGGCGATGAGCGCGGTGAGCGTGATCGCGCTGCGCATCCGCCGGTCGAGCCCCGGCCGCGTCCACACCTCACCCCAGGCGTACGTGGTGATGAACTGCTGGAAGTCGGCGGTGAACTCGTCCGGCGCCGACGCCCGGTCGACGTGGGCGTCACCGAGCACCTCCCGGCGCACCTTCATGCCGTCGTCGTAGCTCACCGCGCCCACTCCCCGGCCAGCACACCGGCCACCGCTCCCGGCTTCTCGACCGGCGGCAGGTGGCCGCAGTCCTCGATGACGTGGAACGACGCGGCGTTCAGCTGCTCCATCGCCTCGGGCGGCACCACGACGTCGTGCCGTCCGGCGATGGCGTGGACCGACCGTTCCACCTCCTCGGCCTGGAACCCGGCAAGTGCCTCGCAGGCCCAGGCGTAGGAGTCGTCGTCGACCTCGGTGAGGGCACGCAGCATGGCACCCGCCACGGCCGGTTCGCGGTCGATGAAGCCCGGCGCGAACCAGCGCCGTGAAGCGCCCTCGACCAGGACGGAGGTGCCCGCCCTGCGGACGAGCTCGGCGCGCTCGTGCCACATCATGGGGTCGCCGATCCTGGAGGCCGCGGCGATGCAGAAGACCTGGTCGAAGACACCTTTCGTGGCGAGCTCGAGCCCCACCGCGCCGCCGAAGGAGACGCCGGCGTAGGCGGTGGGGCGGTCTGGCGTGGGCCTTTCCAGTGCGTTTGCGATGTCCTGCACCGTGAACGGCCCGGTCGCGTTCTTGCCGTTGCCGTGGCCGGGCAGGTCCCAGCCGATCACCTCGACGTCGTCCAGCTGCTCGGCGCAGGTGCGCCAGAGCTGGGACACCGAGGAGCCCAGGGACGGGCCGACGATCAGCAGGCGCTGGGAGTTCTCGGTGCCGGCGAGGCGGGTCAGGGTGAGTTCAACCGCCATTGTTGTCAGACCCCTTTGAGATGATGGGAGTGGGGGCTTGCGCGCCCCCTGGAGGGGGACCAGTCGGAATCGATTCGGCTGGGACCGCGATTGGTGGGGCGGCGTTTGCCGGGGCCGAGTCCACCGAGGCAGCGTTTATCGAGGCCGCGTCCGCTGGAGCTGCGCCCGCAGAGGTTGCGTCCGCCGGAGAAGCATCCGTTGGAGCTGCGCCCGCCGGAGCAGCGTTCGCTGGAGCCGCGCCTGTGGAGGCCACGTCCGCCGCGGCGTCCGCTTGAGCCGCGTCCGCCCGAGCCGCGTCCGCCCCGGCCGCATCCGCTGGAGCTGGCTCCGCCGAAGCCGCACTTGCAGCTACTGGTTCCGGTTCCGTTGGAGCCGCGTTCGCCGACGCCGGTTCTGCCCCAGCCACGCCCGCTCCAACCGGGCCCGCTGAAGCCGCGCGCACCGACGCCGGCTCCGCTGCAGCCGCGCCCGCCCCAGCCACGCCCACCCCAGCACCGCCCACCGGCAACACTCCCAACGCCAGCGACTCCGCACACCGCCGCAGCACGTGATCGACGAACACCCCCGCAGCCCCGAGGTAGCCGCCCGGTTCCCCGTCACCACCCCGCTCAGCCAGCAGATCCGCGGCGACCTCCGCCACCCGCCGCGCCATCACCTCGGGGAACACCCGCAACCCCTCGGCCAGCTCCGCCGCCTGCGACGCCGCCACCACGGTCAGCTCCACCAGCCCCAGCAACGCGGGCCACTCCGCGTGCCAGGCCCCGTCCGGTCGTTCGTCCACCGCCCGCGCGGCGCACAGGTGCAGCTGCGCGCCCAGCCCCGGCGCCCGCAGCGACGCGCTGTTCACCAGCACCGCGAGCACCGGGTTCTGCTTGTGCGGCATGGTCGACGACCCACCGCGACCCGCGACCGGGGCCTCGCGCACCTCGCCGATCTCTGGCCGGCCCAGCGTCAGCACGTCCGCCGCGAACACGCCGAGCGCGTCGGTCACCCGCACCAGTGCGTCGCCGATGCGCGTGATCGGTGCCCGTTGCGTGTGCCACGGCAGGCCCGGCCATTCCAGGTCCAGCTCACGCGCGAAAGCCGCGGCGGCCTCGACCGGGTCGGCCCGCAGTGCCGCCCGCGACAGCGTTCCGGCCGCTCCCCCGCACTGCACCGGGAACCGCACCCTCTCCAGGTCCGCGAGCGCGTCCAGCACGGAGTCCAGCCACCGGGCCGCCTTGAGCCCGAACGTGATCGGCACGGCGTGCTGCGTCAGCGTCCGACCGGCCATCACCGAGGACCGGTGCTCGTCCGCGAGCTGTGCCAGTGCCGATGCCACCCGTACGAGGTCCGCCCGCACGCGCGCAACCGCGTCGCGTGCCAGCAGGACCAGCGCGGTGTCCAGGACGTCCTGGCTCGTCAGTCCCGTGTGGACCGGGGCCGGGACCCGTGAGCGCAGTGCGGTGACCAACGGCAGCACCGGGTTCCCTGCCGCCTCGACCTCGACGGGGTCCAGCTCGGGCGTCCAGTCCCGCACGGCGGGCTCGATGTCGGAGCCGAGCACGCGCGCCCACGCGACCTCGACCCGCACCATCGCGCGGACGAGGTCGCTGTCCGCCCGGTGGGACCCCGGCAGCACGCGTCAGCTCCGGTGCCGGGGGAACGAGAAGAACACCGTCTCGTTCTCGCCCTGCAGGTGGATGTCGAACCGCAGCCCGCCGTCGTCCTCGCGCCGCGCCACGAGGCCGTCCACCGCGCCGTCGGTGCCGGGCAGGTAGATGCGCGTGAACAACCGGTCCAGCAGGCCGCGGGCGAACACCGCCACCGCGAAGAACGGCGCCGGGCCACCGGGTTCGACGGTGCTGAACCAGTAGCGGCCCGTCCGGTCGGTGCAGGACCGGCCCCAGCCGGTGAAGGCGGAGCCGCGGCGCCGCAGCGACCCCTCGCTCTCGGGCACGGCACCGGTGGCGTCGGCCTGACGGATCTCGATCATCGCGTCCGGCACCGGGGCGCCCGCGCCGTCGTGGACGTACCCGTGCAGCAGCACCGATCCCGCCGCGCCGAACGGCACCAGCTCGCTGTCACCGGGGTACGCCAGCGCGTGGTGGAAGAACGGCCCGACCGTCTGGCCGGGGGTCGCGCTAGTCATCGGAGGCCTCCAGGTGGGTGGCGTGGCTACCGGTCAACACGATGTCCCACCGGTAGCCGAGCAGCCACTCGTGCTCGGACAGCGAGTGGTCGTAGGAGGCGATGAGCCGGTCGAGGGCTGCGGGGTCGGTGATGGACTGCGCGATCGGGTCCAGCGCCAGCAGCTGGTCGCCGGGGAAGTACATCTGCGTGATCAGCCGCTGGGTGAAGTCCGTGCCGAACAGCGAGAAGTGGATGTGCGCCGGCCGCCAGGCGTTGTGGTGGTTGCGCCACGGGTACGGGCCCGGCTTGATCGTCGTGAAGTCGTACCAGCCGTCGTCGTCGGTGAGGCAGCGGCCGACGCCGGTGAAGTTCGGGTCGAGCGGCGCCGGGTGCAGGTCGCCCTGGTGGGAGTAGCGGCCGGAGGCGTTGGCCTGCCAGATCTCCACGAGCTGACGGCGCACCGGCCGCCCGTCCCCGTCGACGACCCGGCCGTGCACGCGGATGCGCTCCCCGATCGGTTCCCCACCGCGCTGCACGGTCAGGTCGGCCTCGACCGGCGCCACGTCGGAGTGCCCGAAGACCGGCGCGACCAGCTCGACGCCCTCGGGGTCGGCGTGCCGCGGCTCCTTGGTCGGGTGGCGCAGCAGCGAGCTGCGGTAGGGCGGGTAGTCCAGCAGCGGCGCACCCCCCGGTGAGTCGGCCTTGATCTTCGCGATCTCGTCGCTGATCTCGTGCTGGCTGGTCGTCACCCACTGCACGCTAGAGATCAGCGGCGCTCGTAGTCGAGTCCGGCTTTCCACTCACCGGAAGCCGCTGCGGACTGCGCCGCCTCGTGACGGCCCCCGGTGGGCAGCCCGCTCAGTCGGTGCGGCAGGGCGCGCTGTTGAGCGTGAACGCCGTCGGCGCGCTGTTGGCCCCGGTCGCGGCGCCGTTGAAGCCGATCGAGATCGACCCGTTCGGTGTGATCAGCGCGGCGTAGTCGGCGTTGGTGGCGCTCACGACCGCGCCGTCCTGCACGTGGCTCGCGTTCCACATCTGACTCACTGTCTGGCCGTCGGTGAAGCGCCACCGCAACGTCCAGCCGTTGATCAGCACACCGCTGACGTTGCGCACGGTCACCTCGGCCTGGAACGCGCCGGGCCACCGGCTGGTCACCCGGTACGTCACCGCGCAGGGCGGAGGCGGCGGGGTCGTCGTGGAGGGTGCGGGAGGCGGCGGCGGGGCGACCGTCGCGCATTCCAGCGCCCACAGGCCGATCTTGCCCTGGGCCGCGTCGCCCTCCGCCTGCGTCAACGGCCCACCGTCCACACCGGTCGTGCGCGCCACGCCGCTGCGCACCGCCAGCAACGCGTAGTCCGTGCCGTCCTCCAGCACCAGGCTGACCTCGCCGGGCGTGATGCTGCTGACCCGGACCTCCTTGTCCTGCAACGTCTTCCTGGCGAACTCCAGGGCCGCCTCGCCGCCGCAGCCGCTCGGTTCCGCGAGGTAGGAGATGCGCGCCTTCGTGCCGTCCGCGAGCTCGACCGTGCGCCCGTCGACGACCGCCACGACCCGGACCGGCGGCTGCTCGTCGCTCACCGACGGACGCGTGTTCTCCGGCGACGCCGCCGGGTGCGGAACGGACGCCACCTCTGCGGTGCAGGCGGCGGTGAGCAGGGCCAACAGCACCAGGAAGTGCTTTCGTGCTGCCATTGGACGACCGTATCGCTGCACGCTAGCCACGCAATCACCTGTTCGGACTTGATCGACTGTGGCGATCAGCCGTGGTCACAGCATTAGTTGCACCCCCGGTCGCCCGCCGTTCACCCCGTCTTGATGATCGGTGGACATGATCACGAGGTCCGCACCCCGCTGATGGAGGTCTGAAGTGCACACCCTGCAACCGCACTGGACTCACCGCCTGCTCGCCGCCTTCGCCGTCGTCGCCTCACTGCTGGTCTTCGCCACCCCTGCCGCCGACGCCCGCGTCTACCAGTCCTGCGGCATCTCCGGCTGCGCCGCGGCCCGCTCCGCCGACTCGATCTGGGAGTCGAAGGGCTACCCCTCGACCCGCGGCTGGAACAACTGGCCCGACGGCCGGTGCAACTTCGCCGGCGGCACCTACTACAACCGCGACGGCCAACTGCCGGCCGGGCACCGCTACCAGGAGTTCGACGTGTACCCACGGGCGTGCGGGGCGGCACGGGACGCGGCCCGGATCGTGGTCGACCGCACGAGCGGCCAGGTCTACTTCTCGCCGAACCACTACGCGGACTTCTACCCGGTGTACTGAGGTCCGTGCCGGGCGCTGCGGCGAACACCGCAGCGCCCGTTCGCAGGTGACCCACCCCACGCCCACGGACGTGGCGCAGCCCACTGCCCCACGGGAATCTCCCGGCCCGGTCGGCCGTTGTACGGGGTGGTCGGTGCGGTCCGTGTCCCCCGGGCCTCATCTAACCGCCTTCGAGGATTACCGTCCGGCTGGAGCCTCGTTGTGCCTTTCGCCGAGAGGCGACCGCCGCACCGACCCCCGTACTCGCCTCCAGTCGTTCTCGAATCCCCCCGCGGCGACGGCTGGAGGCTGCCTCACCTACCTGCCCAGTGCGGTGAGCGCCTGCTTCAGGCACTCCTGCGCGGTGGCGGCGGCCGAGTCGACCACGAGGTGGTCCTCGGGCCAGTCCTCCCACAGGCCGCGCATGCGCTGCACGTGCTCCCACGGAACCGTTGCGCGCCAGCCGGGAATGCCGCGGTCGCGGCCTTCGACCCGTTGGCGGTGCACGGTTTCGTCGGAGCACACGCACTCGACGCCGGCGAACACGCCGCCGAGGCGTTCGGTGAGGGTGCGCAGGCGGGCGCGTTCTTCGCGCGTGTGGGCGGTGAGGTCGAGGACCACGTCCACGCCCAGCTGCACCTGCCGGGCCAGCAGGGCGGCGATGCTCGTGTCGACCACGTGCCAGGCGTTGTCGTCGGTCAGCACCTCGAACGGCACCAGGGCGCCGATCACCCAGTCCGCGGAGAACACCGGGACGCGCAGGTGCCGGGCCAGGCCCTCGGCCAGGGTGCTCTTGCCGGCGCCCGGGATGCCCGCCACCAGCACGACCGTCGGCCGCGCGGTGGTCGGTGGCAGCGCCAGGTACCTCTCCAGTGCCCGTTCGGCGATCTCCCCCGGCGTCATGGAGCGACGCTATACCTCGATCCGCGCTCCCATGATCACTGTTCGCTCTCGGGGTAGACCGAAGTGTTCCGCGGCGTCCGCGGTGATGTACGAGGTGGCCACGAACAGGCGTTTGCGCCAGCCCGCCATCGTCGGTGCCGTGCCGCGTTGCAGCTCGATCTTCGACAGGAAGTACGAGGCGCGGTCGAGGTCCAGGGCGCCCTCGGTCTGCTCGGAGGTCAGCAACGCCAGCGCGGCCGGCACGTCCGGGGTCTCCATGTACCCGAAGCGCGCGCTCACGTGGATGATGCCGTCGTCGCCGTGCCCGAGGTCGTCCACGTCGACCCGGCGGTCGGACGGGACGCGCGGCACCGGTTCGGTCTCGATGGACACGATCAGCACGCGTTCGTGCAGCACCTGGTTGTGCTCCACGGTGGCGCGCAACGCCAGCGGGGCGGTCTGCTTGCCGCGGTTGAGGAACACCGCCGTGCCGGGGACGCGGACCAGCGACCGCTCGCGCAGCTCGTCGACGAACTCCTGCAGCGAGCCCTCGGCGTTCTGCCTGGCCTTCGTCACGATGGACCGGCCGCGCTGCCACGTCGTCATGACGGTGAACGCGGTCAGGGCGATCAGCAGCGGCAGCCACGCGCCGTGCAGCAGCTTGGTCAGGTTCGCGGCGAGGAACAGCAGGTCCACGCCCAGCAGCACCACGCAGCCCAGTGCGATCGCCCACACGGGCGCACCGAACTTCCAGCGCGCGAGGAACAGGAACAGCGTCGTGGTGATGGTGATCGTGCCGGTGACCGCCATGCCGAACGCGAACGCCAGCGCCGCCGACGAGCGGAACGCGAACACCAGCGTCAGCACCGACACCATCAGCACCCAGTTGATCCACGGCACGTAGATCTGGCCGATCGTGGACTCCGAGGTGTGCGCGATCCGCAGCCGCGGCAGGTACCCGAGCTGCGCCGCCTGCGAGGCCACCGAGTAGGCGCCGGTGATCACCGCCTGCGACGCGATCACGGTCGCCGCCGTCGCGAGGACCACCATCGGCCACCGGCCCCACTCCGGCACCAGCAGGAAGAACGGGCCGCTGATGTTGGCCGGGTCGGCCAGGACCAGCGCACCTTGACCCATGTAGCTCAGCACACACGCCGGGAACACGAGCAGCAGCCAGCCGCGGGCGATCGCGGGCCGCCCGAAGTGCCCCATGTCCGCGTAGAGCGCCTCGGCACCGGTGACCGCGAGCACGACCGCGGCCAGCGCGAAGAACGCGATGTGGAAGTGCCCGAAGAAGAACCCGAGCGCGTACGTCGGTGACAACGCCTTGAGGATCTCCGGGTGGCTCGTGATGCCGACGACGCCCGCGGCGCCGATCGCCGTGAACCACGCGATCATCACCGGCCCGAAGACCCGGCCGACCACCGCCGTTCCCCTGCGCTGCACCAGGAACAGCCCGACGATGATCACCGCCGTGATCGGCACGACGAACTCGCCCAGCTCCGGCTCGACGATCTTCAGCCCCTCGACGGCGGACAGCACCGAGATCGCCGGGGTGATCATGCTGTCGCCGAAGAACAGGGCGGCGCCGAATATGCCGAACGCGGCGAGCGTGGCGGCGGCCTTGCGGCCCTGCTTCGACTTCCACCGGCGCAGCAGCGTGATGAGGGCCATGATGCCGCCCTCGCCGTCGTTGTGGACGCGCATCGCCAGCAGCACGTACGTGACGGTCACGATGATCGTGACCGACCAGAAGATCAGCGACACGACCCCGTAGACGTTGTTCGCGTCCACCGGCACCGGGTGCGGGTCGGCCGGGTTGAACACGGTCTGGATCGTGTAGATCGGGCTCGTGCCGATGTCGCCGAACACGACGCCGAGCGCCCCGACGACCACCGCGAGCCGTGCGGTGTCGTGCGCGAGCCCGGTGCGGGCCGCCCCCTGTCGATCACTCACGAACGGACGATAGCCGTGCGGACCACCGCCTGCCGAACAGAACTTTGACATACCCATACCCCCCTGGGGTATAAATGCGGTGAGCGCTCACCGCGCCCCCGGCAGCACGGCCGGCCGCGCGGTGGCCGGAGAAGGAGCGGGACGTGCACGGCTACACCGAGAACAAGGCTTCCCACCTGCGCCGCCTCAAGAGGATCGAGGGGCAGGTCCGCGGCCTTGCGCGGATGATCGAGAACGACGAGTACTGCATCGACGTGCTCACCCAGATCTCCGCGGCCACTCGGGCGTTGCAGGCGGTCTCACTGGGGCTGCTCGACGAGCACCTCAAGCACTGCGTGAGCCAGGCCATCGCCGAGGGCGGGACGACGGCCGACGCGAAGATCGCGGAGGCCGGCGACGCCATCGCACGCCTGGTTCGCTCCTGACCTGGAACGAGGAGAAACCATGAACGAGTCCGTCACCACCGCGTACACCGTCAAGGGCATGACCTGCGGCCACTGCGCCACCTCGGTCACCGAGGAGGTCAGCGCGATCGACGGCGTCGGCGCCGTGGCGGTCGACCTGCCGACCGGACAGGTCACGGTCACCAGCAGCGCGCCGCTCGCCCTCGACGACGTGCGCGCGGCCGTCACCGAGGCCGGCTACGAGCTGGTGGCCTGATGAGGACCGGGTACGGGGTCGCCGCGTACGGGCTGGCGCTGGCCGCCGTGTTCGGCGGCACCTGGGCAGCGGGCGCGGCGACCGGCACCACACCGCCACCGCCGGAACCGGCGACGGCGCACACCGGCGACGGCACGGACGCCGCCGGTCACGGCAACACCCACGGCAACACTCAGGGCAACACCCACGGCGACACGGGTGAGAAGGCACCCGGCGCCGTCCCGCCCGGACTGTCCGTCTCGGACAGCGGGTACACCCTGGTGACGGGTGACCGGAGCTTCCGGATCACCGGGCCGGACGGCAAGCCGGTCACGCGGTTCGCGGTCGAGCACGAGAAGCGGCTGCACCTGGTCGCGGTGCACCGCGACGGGTCCGGGTTCCGGCACGTGCACCCGGAGATGGCGGCGGACGGCACGTGGTCGTGGCCGCTGCAGCTCACCGAGCCGGGCAGCTACCGCGTGTTCGCCGACTTCCGGCCGGAGGGCGGGCCGAAGCTGACGCTGGGCACGGACGTGCAGGTCGCGGGCGACTACCAGCCCAAGCGGTACGACCACGACAGCAGGACGTTCACGGTCGACGGGTACGAGGTAACCCTGGACGGGACGCTCACCGCGGGTGCGGCGTCCGCGGTGGCCGTCACGGTCGTGAAGGACGGGCGGCCGGTCACCGACCTGCAGCCCTACCTCGGGGCCAGGGGCCACCTGGTCGCGCTGCGGGCCGCGGACCTCGCGTACCTGCACGTGCACCCGGAGGACGGGGAGCGGCTGAGGTTCGCGGTGGAGGTGCCGACGGCCGGGACGTACCGGCTGTTCCTGGACTTCCGGCACGACGGCGTGGTCCGCACCGCCGAGTTCACGATCACGACGGGAGAGGGGGACGGCCATGACCACGGCAACTGAGGCGAACCGGATCGAGCTCTCGATCGGTGGCATGACCTGCGCCTCCTGCGCCGCGCGGATCGAGCGCAAGCTCAACAGGCTCGACGGCGTGCAGGCCTCGGTCAACTACGCGACCGAGAAGGCGCGGGTCAGCTACCCGGACGGGTGCACGCCCGCCGACCTGGTGAAGGTCGTCGAGGCCACCGGGTACACCGCGGAGCTGCCCGCTGCTCCCGCGGACGCGGAGCCGGGCGAGGCGGTGGACCAGCTGGCGCCGCTGCGGCAGCGGCTGGTCACCTCGACCGTGCTGACCGTGCCGGTGGTCGTGCTCGCGATGGTCCCCGCGCTGCAGTTCACCTACTGGCAGTGGCTGTCGCTCGCGCTGGCCGGTCCGGTCGCGGTGTACGCGGCCTGGCCGTTCCACAAGGCGGCGTGGACGAACCTGCGGCACGGCGCGGCGACGATGGACACGTTGATCTCGATCGGCGTGGTCGCGGCGTTCCTGTGGTCGCTGTACGCGTTGTTCCTCGGCACCGCCGGTGTTCCCGGCATGACGCACCCGTTCACGTTCACCGTCGAACGCACCTCGGGTGCGGGCAACATCTACCTCGAGGTGGCGGCGGGCGTCACGACGTTCATCCTGGCCGGCCGCTACTTCGAGGCCCGCTCGAAGCGGCGGGCGGGTGCGGCGCTGAAGGCACTGCTGGAGCTCGGCGCGAAGGACGTCGCGGTGCTGCGCGACGGCCGCGAGGTCCGCGTCCCCACCGACGAGCTGCGGGCCGGTGACCGGTTCGTGGTGCGGCCCGGCGAGAAGATCGCCACCGACGGCGTCGTCGAGGAGGGAAGTTCCGCGGTCGACGCGAGCATGCTCACCGGTGAGTCCGTGCCGGTCGAGGTGCGCCCCGGTGACGCGGTGGTCGGTGCCACGGTCAACGCGGGCGGGCGACTGGTCGTGCGGGCCACCCGCATCGGCGCGGACACGCAGCTCGCGCAGATGGCGAGGCTGGTCGAGGACGCGCAGAACGGCAAGGCCGAGGTGCAGCGGCTCGCGGACCGGATCTCGGCGGTGTTCGTGCCGATCGTGATCGCGCTGGCCGTGGGCACGCTGGGCTTCTGGCTCGGCACGGGCGGCGGCACCGGTGCGGCGTTCACCGCGGCGGTGGCGGTGCTGATCATCGCCTGCCCGTGCGCGCTGGGCCTGGCCACGCCGACCGCGCTGCTCGTCGGCACCGGTCGCGGCGCCCAGCTCGGCATCCTGATCAAGGGACCGGAGGTGCTGGAGTCGACCCGGCGGGTGGACACGGTGGTGCTGGACAAGACCGGCACCGTCACGACCGGCCGGATGAGCCTGGTGGGCGTGCACGTCGCGGACGGCGAGACCGAGGAGCAGGTGCTGCGGCTGGCCGGAGCGCTGGAGCACGCCTCGGAGCACCCGATCGCGAAGGCCGTCGCCGTCGCCGCCGGTGACGTGCCCGCCGTCGAGGACTTCCGCAACCTGGAGGGCCTCGGGGTCCAAGGCGTCGTGGACGGGCACGCGGTGCTGGTCGGGCGGTCGCGTCTGCTCGGCGACTGGAGCGTGCGGGTGCCGTCGTCGCTGGCCGACGCCCGGCGCGAGGCCGAGCAGCAGGGCCGCACGGCGGTGCTGGTGGCGTGGGACGGCGAGGCGCGCGGCGTGCTGGTGGTCGCGGACACCGTGAAGCCCACCTCCGCCGCGGCGATCAGGGGCCTGCGCGCGCTCGGCCTGCGGCCGGTGCTGCTGACCGGCGACAACGAGGCCGCGGCCCGTGCCGTGGCGGCCGAGGTGGGCATCGACGAGGTCGTCGCCGAGGTGCTGCCCGCCGACAAGGTCGACGTCGTGAAGAGGTTGCAGGACGAGGGCCGCGTCGTGGCGATGGTCGGCGACGGCGTGAACGACGCCGCCGCACTCGCCCAGGCCGACCTGGGGCTTGCGATGGGCACCGGCACGGACGCGGCGATCGAGGCCGCCGACCTCACGCTGGTCCGCGGCGACCTGACCGCCGCCGTGGACGCGATCCGGTTGTCGCGGCGCACGCTCAGCACGATCAAGGGCAACCTGTTCTGGGCGTTCGCCTACAACGTCGCGGCACTGCCGCTGGCGGCGTTGGGCCTGCTCAACCCCATGATCGCGGGCGGGGCGATGGCGTTCTCGTCGGTGTTCGTGGTGAGCAACAGCCTGCGGTTGCGCCGGTTCGCGTAGCCTGGGAACCGCCGAACGAGTGGAAGGGGCGGGTGTGCGGAAGCCGGCTTGGGCAGCGTTGGTGCTGGTAGCGCTCACGGCCTGCTCGACTCCCCCACCCGCCCCCTCCCCCGCCTCCAGCGCGCCACCACCGTCGTCCGCGTCGGCCTCGGCCTCGGCTGCGGAGAAGGTCCACGTGTCGATCGGCGACTCGTACGCGACCGGCTTCGGCCCCGGCGGCACCACCGGCGAGAGCTTCGCCTCCCTGGTCGCCCGGCAGTCCGGCCTGCGGCTGGTCAACCTCGCCTGCAACGGCGCGACCTCGGCCGACCTCGCCACCAAGCCGGCCTGCGGCCAGGACGCGGGCGGCCGCACCCAGCTCGACGCGGCCGTGGAGACGTTGCGTGGCAAGGAGGTCGACCTGGTGACGGTGGTGATCGGCGGCAACGACCTGACCCCGTGCGCCCTCGACCAGAAACCCCTGGAGTGCGCGAACCGCACCCTCACCGACGTCCGCGCGAACGTCGCCGCCGCGTTGACCAAGCTCCGCGCCGCGGCCCCGGACACGAAGATCGTGGGCCTGACCTACCCGGACGTGTTCCTCGGCGCGTGGGTGAACCCGTCGTTCCCCGACGGCAAGAACCTCGCCCGCCTGTCGGTGTCGATTTTCGAGCAGTTCAACGGGGTGCTGGCGGCCGAGTACGGCAAGTTCGGGGCGAAGTTCGCGGACGTCACGAAGGCGACCGGGGCCTACCAGCCGCTGACGCAGACGACGCAGGACCCGAAGTACGGGACGGTTCCGGCGTCCGTGGCGCAGGTGTGCTCGCTGACGTACTTCTGCGACCGGACGGACGTGCACCCGACTCCGGCTGGGCACAAGGCCATCGCGGAGGCGGTCAGCGCGGCCCGCTGAGCTCTCCGGCAGGCACGACGACGGCGGCGGCACAGGCCCGAACGCTCACCACAGCGACTCCGGGAGCACCGCGGCCAGACCGTCGACCTCCTCGTCGGTGAGCGGACAGAGGTGGGCCAGGGCGTTGCGCACGTTCCGGGCTTGGAACAGCAGCGAGGTGTCCGGTTGGGACAGCCGCACCCGGCCCGTGCCGACCGCCCACGCCATGGAGCCCAGCTCCAGCGTGCCGTCCCCGGTACGGCGGCGCTCGGCGAAGTCCTGCCCGCGCTCGATCTCCTCGACGACTGCTTTCGACGCCTTGGAGCGCAACGCCTTCTCCAGTCGCGCTCGGCAGTCGTCCACGATCGGGGTGAGCACACGGCTCTGTCCACGCCAGACCAGTGTCTCGAGGCTGCCGCGTTCGGCGGCGGCCACCTTCGCCGCCGGACTCACCCGCACCCTCCCGTCCCACCTGTCCAGAACACCTCTGCGCCAGGCGGCTCTGAGCGCGTGGGGAGGACGTACGCCGTCCGCGCGGCCGTCCACGGTCACCGGCAGGACGTCGTCGGCGGTGTCGTACGGCAACGCCTCCACCTGTTCCAGGAGGGTGCCCACTCGACCGTCCCACCAGCGGGCCAGGTGGTCGGCCAGCAGCAGGTCAGGTCCGGCGACCTCGACCAGCACCTCTGTGGCGACCTGCTCGCGCAACGCGCGTGCCCTGCCCTTGGAGCTCCGCCAGCGCGACTGCCTGCGCACGGCAGCGGCGACGGTCGCGGTGTCCAGTCGCCCGAACACGTCCCACCACCAGTGCACCCTGGTCGTGAGCGGGTCGGCACCGTTCTGGGCCGACGGGGGAACGTCGTCGGCCTTCACGACCACCAGCAGCCGCGGCCTGAGCTCCGGCGAGACGCCGTGCTCCTTCAGCACGGCGGTGAACCTGGTGACGCAGGTCCCCAGATCCGCCACGTCCCAGCCGTCCCACCCGCACAGGACGAGCACCTTGCCCGCGACCTGGTCGTGCCGCACGAGCCGGGTCAGCGGATCACCCTCGGGCGAGATCTCGAACAGCTCGCACAGCTTGTCCACCACCGTCTCCACCGGCCGGTCCACCTCCGCCGGGACCGCGAACGGCGGCTCGTCGTCGTGTTCCAGCAGTCCCAGGCTCTGCTGAGCCCACGAGGGCAGGTTCGCGACCGGGTCCCTGCGGCGAGCCTCCGGCGGCGGAACGCGGCGCCGCTGCGGCGCCTGCACCCGCACGCTGTCCACCCACCCGCTCAGCAGGTCGACGAGGTCGTCGGCCGCTCCCCTCTCGACCAGCTCGTCCGGCAGCACCCAGACGCAGGTGAACCCGTCGGCCAAGTCGTTCGACACCGCCTCGAGGTGTGCCTGCGGCCCCGGCAACGCCGCCAGCTCCCACGCCGGTCTCATGACGACGCGCACAACGTCGCGAGACAGCGGTGCACCATCCGGTCGAGGGAGACGCCGAAACTGCCCTCGTCGAGCACCTCCAGCTCCGCCAGCTCCTCCAACAGCTCCGTCGTACTGGCGAGATCGATCTCCAGTGCGGCCGCGACGTCCGCGGGCGACACGGAGTCACCGGGGTCGAAGTACTCGACCCACACTCCGATCCGCTCCCGCAGACCGGCGCTCACCCCCGCCCGTTCGAGGAACTTGGCCGCCCAGCCGGGGTCGGCGGCGTTGCGCAGCACGAGCTCCACCGCCTGCTCCCTGGTCCGGCCCCTGCGCACCACGCTGATCAGGTTCTCCACCTGTTCCGGCCAGCCGCCGGTCGCCTCGATCAGCCTCGTCCTGGCGGCCAGCACGTCGAACGGGCACTCCGGCCAACTGCGCAGGCTGCCGGCCGTCCAGCGCGTGAGCCGCACCACGTCGGCGCCGAGCTTCTCCGCCTCGTCCCGTTCCAGCACCAGAACCGCCGTGACCGGTGCCTCGGTCAGCATCTGCTGCGCGCGCTTCACCTCCCCCGGCGACTTGCCCCTGAGGTCCGCGACGACCACCGTGCGGCGCCTGCGACGGGCAACGGCCTGCAGTGTCTTGGTCACGTCGTTGCCGGACCTGCACACGTCCATGTTGAGGCTGCGGACCTCGACGTAGTTCTTGATGGCGTCGGCGACGCGGTCGATCCCGAGCGCAAGGGAGCCCACGACGACCGACACGGCGGTGGCGGGACCGGTCAGCTCCGACAGCTGCCCCTCGGTGAGCGGGCTTCTGAACTCGGTTCCCTGCTCGTCGACCGCGAGCAACCTGCGCGCGTCGCGCGGGTTGTACTGGTAGGGCAGGTCGAAGTCGGTCTCCTCCAGCTCACGGCTCAGGTCCGACTTCGTGCCGAGCATGTTGACCACGTTCGGGCTGCGCACGGCGAACCGGTCCTGCCCGGACAACCGGATGAGCAGCCCGAGTCCCACCATCTCGTCGAGGTGGATCCTGGTCTGGGTGACCGTCATGTCGTCGAAGCCCGCCGGCCAGCGCTCCCTGGCCAGCCCGAGGAGCTCGTCAGCGCCGTAGTTGCTGCTGAACGAGTCCTTCAGGCTCTCCAGGGCGACGATCAGCATCAGGACCCGGTAGCGGTCCTCCAGGTTGATCGTGATGCGCAGCCGTTCGGCGATGCGCGCCCGCACCCGGTCACTCGCGGCGACGGCCTCGACGTCACTTTCCCTGATCTGCACCGGCACGTCCTGCAGCTGCGAACCCCGGCTGTGCAGGGTGCGCACCAGCTCCTCGCAGAAGATCTGGATGAGACCCGCCTGGTAGTTGGTCGCCGCGAGCAGGCGCCACACCAGTTCCGGCTGTTCGAAGGTGTACCCCAGCGCCGCGAGCGGCTCGGTGACCAGCCGCCGCGCGTCGGCGGGAGCGAGCGGACCGACCAGGATGTCCGGTCCGCCGTGCACGAGCGGCACGTTCGACAGGTCGCTGAACCGCTGCACCTGGTGCAGACCGGCGAACACGACCTTGAACCGGCGCTCGGTGGACTCCATCAGGTCCTTGAGCCGCGAGACGTTCGAGAAGGTCGCCACACCGCTCGCCGTCGGCACGCCGCGCGAGTCCGCGGTCAGGAAGGCATCGGCCTCGTCCGCCAGCAGGAGCAGCCGCTTGCCCGGGCTGTGGGCGAGCCACGCCCGCACCTGCGTGACCACGTCGTCCGCGGAGACGTCCGCGGGCACCTTCGACGTCAGCACACCGCGTTCCTTGAGCTCGACGACGATCTCGCGCCAGATCCGTCCCGCCGGCTCCGCCTCGCCGATGCCGCGGCCCTTCAGGTCGAGGTAGATGGCGTGCTGGTCCACCACCGCGTTGAACGTGGCCTCCACCCGGCGCAGCAGGGCGGACTTGCCGAGCTGCCGGCCGCCGTAGACGAACAACCCGCCGTTCGGGTCGATCACCTCGGCCATCTCCTTGGCCCGTCCGACGAACACCTCCGGCGGCACCAGACCCGCGACGAACGGCGTGTAGGGGCTCAGCGCCGTCCAGGGCAGCGTGACGCGTTGCGTGGCCTTCCACGAGCCCGGCGCCGTCGCGGCGACCCAGCCGAACACCGCGGGGTCCACCACCAGCGCCTGCACCGCGGAGTTGACGGCCTGTGCCGCGAGCCGGCGCCGCGCGGACAGGTCCATCGGGTGCAGGTACAGGATGATGTTGGCCCGGCCTGCCTCCTCCGCACCGAGCACGTCGAGGACGGACCGGCCACGGCGTTCCTCGACCACCACGGTCACGGTGAACTCGGAGGCGGCGGACCCGAGCACCGACACGTAGGACCCGTCGCTCGGGACGCCCTGCACGCGGAACTTCCGGAAGCCGCGGCTCTGCCGCAGCTGGTACTCGCGCGGCCGGACCGAGGAGTTGAGGCCGAGGGTGCGCAGGATGTCCTTGACGACTCCGGGCAGCGCGTCGTTGCCGTGCCGTCTGCTGTCCGTCAACGAGTCCCACGCCCGCACACCGACCCGGCCGAGCTCGGCGGGCGCACCGTCGCGCACCACCAGCCTGGCCCACGGCGCCGCACCGGTCTGCGGAGCCGCGAGGCCGCGCCCCGCACCGTCCGCCAGCACCGCGGCGAACGACTTCAGGTCGTGACCGATCAGCTCGGCGTGCTCCGGCAGCGGTTTGCCCTCGCGCAGGAACGCCAGGAACTCCGCAGCGGTCACGGTGTCGTCGTCGTCGAGCAACGCGGTCACCCGCCGCTCGTCCTCGTCTGCGAGCTTCAACGCGGCGAGCTCCGCACGCAGCTCGGCGACCCACGACCGCTGCTTCGCCAGCAGGTCGGCGACCAGGTCGCGCACGTGGCGTGCGGCCTCGTCGAACCGGTCGTCGCGCACGGTGCCCAGTGCGACCAAGCGGCCGTGCACCACCGTTTCCTCGTCCTGGTCGAGGAGGTTCTGGGTGCGCACCCTGGCGAACAGCTCCTGCGCCTTCATCAGTTCGCCGCGGAACTGCCGGGTGAGCGTCTCCCTCGCTGCCGCGACCTTCTCGCGCGCTGCGGCCGCCACCTCGCTCTCTCGCCAGAAACCGGCTTCGGCCAGCTCGACCACCTTCAGCGCACTGCGGAGGTCGCCGGTGTCGCAGTAGGACTGGACCACCGCGTCCAGGTCGAGCGGCTCGGCGAGCCTGGCCAGCACGCCCGATGTGCGCGGGTCCTCCTGGTCGGGGCGGCCGTTCTGGTCGCGGGGCAGGTCCGGCAGCGGCAGGAGGACGTCGACGCTCGGCTCCGCGATGCGGGGTTCCCCACCGGGCAGCGGTGGCTCGTCGGCGCTGAAACCGGTCCACACCGCGGTCGTGGTCGACTCGAGCCAGCTGCGCAGCAACGAGACCGCAGCGCCCACCATGCCCGGCGGGACCTCCGCGGCACCGGCCGCCGCCGCTTCGCGGAGGACCTTCGCCCCGAGAGCCGCGTCGTCGGCCTCGGCGGCGGTCAGCCGGCGGTTCACCGCGTCCGCCTCCTGGACGACCGCCCTGACCTCCTCGATGGCACGTTGCAGTGTGCGCAAGGCCGTGGCGACGATCGGTACCCGAGCCTGTTTGGGGGTGCGCATCTCGGCGTCGGCGGCCTCGATCATCTGCTCGACGGCGTCCGGTGCGGCGAGCTCGGCGACCAGGTCGGACACCGCCTGCCCGTTCGGCGCTCCCCGTCCCCAGTCGACCACCACCGTGAGCGCGCTCCACAAGGGCTGTCCGGTCACCATCAGCCGCTGCAGCACCCTGGTGGCGCGCTGGTAGTTGTTCTTGCGCCTGGGCAGTTCCTCCAGCAGCACGGCTGCCCGCCTGCCCAGCTCCGCCCGTGCCTCGTGCACGTCCTCCTCGGGCTGCACCAGCCCGACCTCGAAGTCGACCCGGTACTCACGGCGCACAGCGGCGACGCAGGCTTCCACCAGCGTCTTCCACGGCGCGGGCAACGGGAGGTCGTCTTCGAGCTGAGCCAGCAGGGGGTGCCCCCAGCCCGCCACCAGGCCGGCCCGCAGCGCGGCCGTGGTCACGACGACGGCGGCCTCCGGGTCCTCGCTCAGTTCCCGTGCGCCGAGGTCGAGTGCCGCGAGCACCGCTGTGGCCTCGGCGTTGCTCGTCACCGAGTAGGCGGCGGCCGCGAAGCGCAGCGCGGACGCGCGCCGGTCGACCTCACCCGACATGGCCGTCACCCAGTACGCCTCGCCGAGGCGGCCCGCACGCGTCAACGCCACCGCGAGCGGAGGGTCGCCCTCGTCCCACCCGTGAACGAGCTCGTACGGCGACTGGGACGTCTCCTGCTCGATCGCAGGCTGGGGCAGTGGCACGAGCTCCGGCTCGCTCACGGGCTCGGCCACGATCTTCGGCTCGGTCTCGGGCAGCGCCTCGTCGACCGCCACGGCGACCGGCGTCACGGCGACCGGCGTCACGGCGACCGGGTCCGGCCGCGGTCCCGACGCGGGCTTCTCCTCCGGTGTTCTCACAGGGCCGGCGTCCGTTGTGGTCGTCAACGCCGCGTGGTCCCTGCGCAGCACCGCCAAACTGTCCAGCAGCCCGGCCTTGGCCTCCTCGGGAAGAGTGGCGAGCAGGGCTTCCAAGCCGGCGATCTGACCGCGCAGCTCCTCGGCGCGCGCCGCGACCGAGGCCTCTGCCCGCAGGCGGTCGGCTTCCTCCGCGCGCAGCTCCTCCACCCGCGCCTCGATCTCCACGAACTCCACGTGCTCCGGGAGGTCCAGCGCCAGCACCAACTGTTCCCGCTGGCTCGCGTACTCCTCGAGAGGCGCCGTCAGGACGACCGCTCCTCCCCGGTCGGCGACCTGCGCCGCAGCCCGCAGAGCAGCCGAGACCTCCGCGGCGAGGTCGCGGAGCCCGGTCAGCCGCAGCTCGTTCTCGGCGAGTCGGTAGCCGTCCCCCACGGCGCTCGCACGGTCTGTCACGTGGTGTTCCCCGCTCCCGATGAGGTCTGACAAGGTCTTCCTGGCCGCGCCGCCCACAGCGCGTTCGAGCTCGTCGCGATGACGCGTGGCGGCCGGAGTGGCCCTGGCGTTGCCGAGCAGGAGGCCGTACAGCGTCAGCCGCCCCACCAGCTGTCCGAGGGCGACGAGCATCGCGCTCAACTGCTCGTCGGTCGGATCGGCGACCTCGGCCTCGCTGAACGACAGGTGGTGGATCAGCAAGTGGGCAGCGGGGCTCAGCACGGCCTCCGCGACCAGTGCCAGCTGGTGGGTGTGCGCCTTGGCCAGCCAGGCGCGGACCGCTTTGAGCTCGCGGCGCACCGGCAGGCGTGTGGTGACCGCACCGTGGGAGAGCTTGGCTGCCGCTTGCAGCGGCCCGCTCAACACCACGACGACACCGAGGTCGGCGTCGTCGAGCGTTTTGAGCCACCTGCGCAGTTCGTTGGAGACATCGGCGACGACTGTCACGGTGTGTAGTTGTACGCCTCACTCCAACGGAACCGGACGGGCCACCGCTCAAGATCACCTGAGTGGAGCAGTGCAATTGGCTCAATTGCGCTCGAACGGCCCAATGAAGCCAGCGGCACAGTCAGTTGAATGACGCAAGAAGCACCGCCGTAACATCGCACAAGGATCACGCGATAGAGGGTCAACCACCCGCAGCAAAGTCGGAGTCAGACCGGTTTGGACACATAACTCCTGCTCAACACGGTAGGCACGATCTACTCGCGGCACCACGCGTCAAATAAGATGGTGTCCAGCTTTTGTCCTTCTACTGTCACTTTTTCGCATCGGGGAAGCGCAACTCAATCGACTGCATCCGCCGTACGAGTTGCATGTTGACGTGGAGAATTCCGATAACTCTCCACGATGACGCAAAGTGACACGCCGTTGCGCCGAAGAGGTCACAGGAAGCAGCCACCCACACCCGCGTGGAGCTGAACGGCTCACGCGAGGTTCTCAGCGCAGGCCGTGCGCGATCCGAGTCACGAACGCCACCAGCCGGTCCGGTGTGAACTTCTCCGGATCGGTCAGCACCAGCCGCCCTGACATCTCCGCCAGCGCCAGCATCGCGTGCCCCAGCAGGGCGGAGTCGAGGCCGCCGAGGCCGCCGAGCTCCTCCAGGCCGAGTGCGGCGAGCTCCTCGATCTGCGCCAGCACGCCGGAGCGCACCAGCTCGACCTGTGCGCGGAACTCGCGCGGGGTGCCCTCGGGGGGCAGCAGCACCAGGCGCCAGCGGTCCGGGCAGTCGACGACGGCCTGCACGAACACGCGGACGGCGTCGGCGAAGGCGTCGTCGGGGGCGCGGGTCGCGAAGTCGGTGGGCAGGGCGGCGAGGACCTGGTCGGTGGCGCGGGTGGCCTCGCGGTCCAGCAGGGCGGAGATCAGCTCGGCGCGGTTGGCGAACAGGTCGTAGAGCACGGGCTTCGTGACGGCCGCCGCGCGGGCCACCGACTCCATGGTCACCGTGTCAAAGCCGGCGGAGATGAGACCCAGGGCGGCGTCCAGCAGCTGCTCGCGGCGTTCTTCCGGGGGCAGGCGGGGGGCGTACTTCCTGCGCGTTGTGCTCACGGGTCCATATTGCTACGGTGGCGTAGCTTTCACAAAGCTACGCGTGCGTAGTAATCGTCGGGCCGAGGACGGAGCCGGACAACCGTTCGCGGTGGGACCGCACCGCAGCGGGTAACCCTCGACGTGCCGGCACGTGCGGCGTGCGGATCTGCGGCGACTGCCTGGTGTTGGAGGAGATGTGAAGGTTCGCTCCGGAGAGGTCGACCTGGCCGTGCAGGTGCGCGGGACGTCGGGACCGGTGGTGGTGCTGGTGCACGGCTACCCCGACACGCACGCGGTGTGGGACCGGGTCGCGGCGTTGCTGGAGGGGGACTTCCGGGTCGTCACCTACGACGTGCGCGGCGCGGGTGGGTCCACCGCGCCGTCCACTGAGGACGGTTATCGGCTCGAACACCTGGCGCGGGACCTGTTCGCGGTGGTCGACGCGGTCAGTCCGGACGAGCCGGTGCACCTGGTCGGGCACGACTGGGGGTCGATCCAGTCGTGGGAGGCGGTCACGACGCCGGGCGCGCGGATCGCGACGTTCACCTCGATCTCCGGACCGTGCCTCGACCACCTGGGCCACTGGTCGCGGAAGCGGTTGTCGCTCGCCCACGTCAAGCAGTTCCTCCGCTCCTGGTACGTCGCCGCGTTCCAGCTGCCGGTCGTCGCGCCCGCGTTCTGGCGCCTGTACCTCGCACGCCGCTGGGGTGGCGTGCTGCAGCGGCTGGAGGGCGTTGACGCGCGGCCGGCGAGGACCATCGCGTCCGACGCCGTGAACGGCATCTCGTTGTACCGGGCCAACATCCGGCAGGTGATGCGCTCGCCGCGGCAGCGCGTCGCCCCCATGCCGGTGCAGGTCGTGCAGCCGACCCGCGACCGCTACATCCGCACCGAGCCGCTCGACCTCGAACGCTGGGTGCCGTCCCTGCGCCGGCGCCGGATCGCCGCCGGTCACTGGGCGCCGCTGAGCCACCCGGAGCCGGTGGCGCGGATGATCAGGGAGTTCATCGCGGACTCCACTCCCCCGCGCGAGCTCGTCGTGATCACCGGCGGCGGCAGCGGAATCGGGCGGGCGACGGCTCTCGCCTTCGCCGCGACGGGTGCGCGGGTCGTGGTGTCCGATGTGGACTTCACGGCGGCTGAGGAGACCGCGGCGCTGGCCGACGGGCACGCCTACGAGGTGGACGTGCGGTCGGAGGAGGCGGTGCGGGCGTGGGCGCGGCAGGTCGCCGACGAGCACGGTGTGCCGGACGTGGTCGTGAACAACGCTGGCATCGGGCACTCGGGGTCGTTCCTGTCGACCTCGACCGAGCAGTGGCAACGGGTGCTGGACGTCAACCTGTGGGGCGTCGTGCACGGGTGCCGCGCGTTCGGCGAGCTGATGGTGGAACGCGGCGAGGGCGGCCACATCGTCAACCTGTCCTCGGCGGCCGCCTACCTGCCGTCGAAGATCCTCTCGGCGTACGCCACCAGCAAGGCGGCGGTGTTCATGCTGTCGGACTGCCTGCGTGCCGAGCTCGCACCGCACGCGATCGGGGTCAGCGCGATCTGCCCAGGGGTGGTGAACACGAACATCACGGCCACCACGACGTTCTCCGGGGTCAGCGCCGACGAGGAGCGGCGCAAGCAGGACCGCGCGTCACGGCTCTACGCGCGGCGCGGCTTCGGGCCGGAGCGGGTGGCGGCGGAGATCGTCACGGCGGTGCGGCGCAACCGGGCGGTGGTGCCGGTGACCGCGGAGGCGAAGGCGGCCCGGCTGGCCAGCCGGGCGGCGCCGGGGTTGTTGCGGGCGTTCGCGAAACTGGACATCGTCTAGGACAACAGGATTCCCCTGGAGCGGGAAAGGTTTCCCCGAACAGAGCAACCCGCCGATCCGGTGTAACGAGCTGTCGGCACGCGTCGAAACAGGTGCCGTAAGACCTCGACACCAAGCCGGAAAGGTGTGTCCACTATGGCTCCGAAGTGTCCACATTGCGATGTCTCCATGTGGATTTACGAGACCGTGCAGAAGGCCGACGGACCGTACGGCCGCTACGAGTGCAAGACGCAGCACTGCCCGAAGTGCAACGGCAGGTGCACGCACACGGTCGGACAGACGATCTCCTGACCACCGCGTCCCCGACCAGGAGCAGCCATGGGCATTTTCGGCCGTCGCGAGGAAGTTCAGACCGTCGACGTGGAGAACGTCCCCGTCGATCCGGGGGTGGCTGAGCGTCTGCCCGACGCGGGCGACTTCCTGCTGCGCAACCTGTCGGACCTCCCGGCGAGCTCGCTGCGCGAACTCGCCGCGGAGATCGAACGGGTCCGGCACCCCAACGGCTCCATCACGAACCGCAACCTCGACGGTGTGGGGGTGCGGGACTGGAAGAGCGGGCCGCTCACGAACCTCGTGTGGATCACCGCCGCGGACTGGATCATCACGGGCGTCTGGGCGTCGTTCGGGCTCAGCGGCCGCGACCGACGCCAGGTCGAGCGCACCGCGGAGACCATCGCCAGGGGACAGGGGGTGGCCGCCGCCGCGACCTGGGCGTTGCGGGCCAGGCCGGAGGGCAGGCTCCGCATCGAGTCGCTCGCCTCGCAGCTCGAGGACTCGCACAGCGAGTGGTACGGCAAGCTCACGAACGGCGACGTGATCAAGTCGTTCAAGAAGTGGCGCCGGCAACCGGGGTGACCGCGCCGGCCGCGTTCATCGAGACCGGCGCGGGACCGGAGGTGCTCAGGCCACCGGTTCGCCGGAGAGGGCGGCAGCCAGGCGGAGCCACGGCGTGGCCTCGTCGGACCGCCCCTGGCGCTCCAGCGTGCGGCCGAGCAGCAGGTGGGCGTAGTGGTCGACCGGGTCGCGGTCGACGAGCACCCGCAGCTGCGCCTCGGCCTTGGTCAGCTGGGCCGAGTGGTAGTAGGCGCGGGCGAGCAGGAGGCAGAGGTCCGCCTGGAACGGCACCTCGTCGACCACCTCGGCCAGCAGCGTCGCGGCCCTGGTGTACTCCTTGGCCTCGAAGAGCAGCTGGGCGCGTTCCCACTTCTCGGCCGCGGTCTCCTCGTGGCCGGTGTCGAACAGGTGCGTCGCGGTCACCCACCGGTCCGGCGACACGTGGCCGTTCGGCAGGTAGTCGGTGAAGTTGTCCTTCATGAAACCTCCTTCCGCCGCCTACAACGCCGCACGGCCGCTGCTATTCCCGGCCGTCGAGCAACGCGAGGACGACCGCCGGCGATCCCGTCACGACTTGGTGCTCGGGAACGCCATGTCCTTGAAGTAGGTGGTCGCCTCGCGTTCCCGCAGCTCCCCCAGCCGGTCGATGAACGCGGCGGCGTTCTTCTCCTGCACCAGCCGCTGCTCTGGCTCCTCGGTCACCGGGAAGTTGCCCGGCGCGGCCTTCCACTCCAGGTAGGCGGCGGTCACCGCCATCTCGGTGTTGCGCAACAGGATCCACGACTGGTCCCACCGGTAGAACGCGCGCAGCCCGGTCAGGCCCGCGACGAGCACACCGGCGAGCGAGATCAGCCAGCTCTTGCCGGGGTACTCCAGGCTGGTCAGCACGGGCAGCGCCGCGCCGACGAAGATCACCGCGACGCCGCTGAGGCGGTAGAACCGCCGGTGCCAGCGGGCGCGGACGTCGTAGAACGTCCTCAGCCACGCGCCGTACGCGTCCGCCGTCGCCACGACACCGTCGTTCAGCGACGCGATCCGAGCGGGAAACGACGGAATCCGCCTCATCTCCAGGCCCCCTCTGAGCATTGTGGCCACACGGTATCCACGACCGAGGCCGGGCCGCTCCCCGGTAACTGCGCGACACCGCTTTCTGATCCTCCACAACGCCTTCACGGTTCGCGCACAACTCGGACCTAGCGTGCGGCACGTGCTGGGGGAACTGGAGCGGTCGCGGGTGGCCGTCGTCGTGCTGGTGGTCGCTGCCGGAACGTCCGCGCTGGTGGCCTGGACGGCCGGGCTGGTGGTGGTCGCCGGCGGGTGGGTCGTCCCGGACTGGGCGGTCACCGGTGCGCTGCTGGTGGCGGCCGGACTGGTCGTGGTGGTCCGCTGGCGGGGCCGGACCCCGTGGCCGTTCCGGGTGGTCGCCGTGCTGACCACGCTCGCGACCCTGCTGTCCGGGCTGGGCGACGCCCTGGCGACCTACACCGTGCTGCCGCCGGACGGCTGCCGGGTCGTGGTGCGCGAGACGTCGTTCCTGTTCGCGGGCTCCGGTGACGTGTTCCTGACCGGGCCGCTGGGCGTCGGCACCCGCGTCGGCTCCTACCGCACCGACGACGGGTACCTGCCGGTGGCGAGTGGCGACTACTCGTTCCGCTGGGAGTCCGGCACCGGGCGGCTCGGCTTCGCCGGGCGTCCTGGCGACCCGGTCCTGAACCTGGAGATCGAGCCGTTGCGCTGCTGACGGCCGCCTCCCCGGACACGGTTCCGGGAACCGCGGCGGGCGGGTGTCAGCGGCCTGCCAGGTGCTGGGCCGCGTACGCCCGCCACGGCCGCCACTGCCCCGTCCGCTGCTCCAGCGCCTCCGCGGACGACGGCAGCCCCAGCTCCCCCGCCGCCTGCCGGACCCGCGTGTCCACCGCGAACGCGTCGGGGTCGCCCAGCGCCCGCATCGCGATCGTCTCCACGGTGGTGCCGCCCATGCCGGTGAGACCGCCCAGCACCGCGCGGGCCTGCGCCCAGTCGCCGCCGACACTCAGGTCCACCGCACCGGAGACCAGCGCGCCGGCCACCGAGTGGATCGCGGCCGCCCTGCGCGGTGACACGGGCAGGTCCGCCTCGTGCAGCCGGTCCGGGCTCGGGAACAGGTGCGTGAGCCCGCCGCCCGGGTCCACGACGGGGTCGCCGTGCGCGGCCACCAGCTTCGCCGACGACGAGCCCGCGACGGCGCGCACGGCGAACTCGGCGCCGTCCACGGTGCGCGGCACCCGCCGGCCCGGCACCTTGGCCACGAGCGGCGCGAGCACCGGGTCGCGGCCCAGCAGGTCGTCCACGGCCACCGGGTCCGCGTCGAGGTCGAGCAGGAAGCGGCACCGGCTGATCGCGATCGACAGGTCGCGCAGGTCCGTGAGCGTCAGGTGGCAGCTCACGTGGTCGGGCAGGGCCCGCAGCTCGGCGATCGCGGGGCCGTGCGGCAGCCGCAGGGTGCGGCGGTAGGCGCCGTCGCGCCACTCCTCCACACCGGGCACCGCGGTGGCGACCAGCTGCTCGAACAGCTCGTCCGGCGCCAGCGGGGCGCGGAAGGGCAGCCGCAACGTCAGCGCGCCCGCCGTTCCCACCGGGCTCTTCCTCTTGCCGGCGCGCGCCCGCAGTTCCGTGGGGGACAGGGCGAAGACCTCGCGCACGGTGTCGTTGAACGTCCGCACGCTGGAGAACCCGGCCGCCAGCGCCACCTCGACCATCGGCAGGGCGCTGGTCTCGATCAGCAGCCTGGCCGTCTGCGCCCGCTGGGCCCTGGCCAGCGCCAGCGGACCGGCACCGATCTCGGCGAGCAGCTGCCGCTCGACCTGGCGGGTGCTGTACCCGAGGCGCCGGGCCAGCCCGGGAACGCCCTCCCGGTCGACCACCCCGTCGGCGATCAGCCGCATGGCCCGCGCCACCAGGTCCGCGCGCACGTTCCACGCGGGCGAACCGGGGCTCGCGTCCGGCCGGCACCGCTTGCAGGCGCGGAACCCGGCCTGCTGGGCGGCCGCCGCGCTGGGGTAGAACCGCATGTTCTCCACCTTGGGCGGCACCACCGGGCAGCTGGGCCGGCAGTAGATCTTCGTCGTGACGACGGCGGTGAAGAACCACCCGTCGAACCGGGCGTCCTTGGACCGCACGGCACGAAGGCACCGCTCGCTGTCGTTGTGCACACCACGAGCATCACCCCGGCACCCCGGTGCGGTCTAGCAGGAATGCGACACGGTGATCCGTACGGGTGGTGATGTCGCAAAACCGCCAGACGGACCCCTCACCCGGTGGTGGAGTTGCCCGCATGACCAGTTACGCGCGCGAGGAAGCCGACCCCTACTGCGCCTGGCCCGCCGAGGCCGACCTGCTCGTCCGCGCCAGCCCGTGGAAGCGGGTCGTGGTGGTCGGCGACAGCGTGGCCGCGGGCATCCGCGAGCCGCTGGAGGGCTACCGCGACCTCGACGGCACCGGCCGGGTCGCGGACGCCTTCGGCTCCTCGGTGGAGTACCTGAACCTGGGGGTACGCGACCTGCGCATCGCCGAGATCCGCGCCACCCAGCTGGAACCGGCGCTGGAGTTCGCACCGGACCTCGCGATCGTGGCGGCGGGCGGCAACGACGTGCTCGGCCGCAAGTTCGACGAGCAGTACGTGGAGACCGAGCTGACCGCCGTCGTCGGACCGCTGGTGGCGCAGGGCGCGCAGCTGGCGATGATCGGCCTGTTCGACCTCGCCCGCTCCGGGCTCGTGCCCGCGGAGCACGCACCGGCGCTGGCCGAGCGGTTCGACCGCTTCGACGCGCTGACCAAGCGCGTCGCGCAGGCGCACGGCGGTGTGCAGTCGGAGAACCACGCGCACCCGCTGGCCGCCGACCCGAGCATCTTCTCCTCCGACCGGATCCACTGCAACGCCCGCGGCCACGCCATCGCCGCGACCACGTTGCTGGAGGCGTTGCTGGTGCTGTGGAAGCGCCAGGACGAGGAGCGCACCGCCTGACCCCGGTGACCGGAGGCCGTACCGGACAACCGGGGGCGCGGCGCTGAAGTTCGGGTCTCAGCCCGTTCTCAGAGCGATGTCAGCGCCCTCGTGTTGCATGAGTCCAGTTCACGGCCGACCGGTAAGGGAGATCAGCAGTGATCGTCGTCGGTTACAACGGATTCACCCGAGGCGCCGAACTCTTCGCCGGCCTCTACGGGGCCACGGGCAGGGACCGCCACAGCATCCTCGGCCACGACGCCGCGGTGGCGCTGATGATCGACGGCGAGCTGGTCGTGGCCGTGGAGGAGGAACGGCTCAACCGGGAGAAGAAGACCTCGGACTTCCCCATCGAGTCCCTGCGCTACTGCCTGGACCAGGCGGGGGTGGCGATCGACCAGGTGGACAGGTTCGCCTTCCCCTGGTCCTTCCCCTCGTCCACGGTCACCACGATGATCAACGCGATCGCCGCCACCGAGCTGCCGGACGCGGCCAAGTTCGACCGGCTGCGCAGGTTCGGCGACCTCCACACCGGAATCCTGAGCCACCAGGCCATCCGGGCCGACCTCGCGGCGAGGACCGGCTTCGACGTGCCGGCGGAGAAGATCGTCACGGTCCCCCACCACCTGGCGCACCTCAGCTGCGGCCGCCACTTCAGCGACGGCGGGGACGCCGCGTTCCTCATCAGCGACGGCCGGGCGGAGATGTGCTCCGCCATCGCAGGCGAGATCCGCGACGGCGAGATCACCGTCTTCGACGACATGACGATCACCGTCACCCACTCGCTCGCGCTGCTGTACGGCGAGATCACCCGCTACCTGGGCTTCATGCCGAACAACGACGAGTACAAGGTGATGGGCCTGTCGGCGTTCGCGGACACCGAGCAGCCCAACCCGCTGATCGAGCACGAGGTCGTGCAGCTGCTGCCGAACGGCCGCTACGCCCTCGCCATCCCGAACGACCCGGCCGGCACCAGGGGCTACTACGCCCTGCTGGACCGGATCTTCGGCGGTTCCGAGGACGTCCGGGAGGAACCGTCCTACCAGGCCAGGGTGGCGCGGGCCGCGCAGGACATGGTGGAGGTCGTGACGGCACACCAGGTCGCGGAGCTCGAACGGCGGACCACCGCGCCGCAGCTGCTGATCGAGGGCGGCCTGGCGCTCAACTGCGTCAACAACACCAAGCTGCTGGAGAACTCCCGGTTCGCCGACGCGCACGTGAGCTTCGGGGCGAGCGACCCCGGCGTCGCGATCGGCGCGGCGGTGTACGCGGGCGGCACCACCACCCGCGACCCCTCCCCCTACCTCGGCCCGCACTACTCCGACGACGAGGTGGAAACCGTTCTGCGGCAGTACACCGACCGCGTCCGCTGGGTCGTGATGGACGACATCGCCGGTGAGACCGCCAAGCTGCTGACGGAGAAGACGGTCATCGGCTGGTTCCACGGCAGGACCGAGTACGGCCCGCGGGCGCTGGGCAACCGCAGCATCCTCGCGAACCCGAGCTTCCCCGACATCAAGGACATCATCAACACCAGGGTGAAGCACCGCGAGCCGTTCCGCCCCTTCGCCCCGATCGTGCTGGAGGACGACGCGGCGAAGGTGTTCGAACTGGGCAAGAAGAAGTCCTCGCCGTACATGACGTTCGTGTTCCCGGTGAGGCCGGAGTACGTGAGCGTCATCCCCGGTGCCGTGCACGTGGACGGCACGTCGCGCATCCAGACGGTGACCGAGGAGGGCAACCCGCTGCTGGCGGAGCTGCTCGGCCGGTTCACCGAGCTGACCGGCATCCCCTGCCTGGTCAACACCTCGTTCAACGTCGCGGGCGAACCGATCGTGTGCTCCCCGCGCGACGCCGTCGAGTGCTTCCTCAACACCGAGATCGACCACCTGGTGCTCGGCCGGTTCCTGGTCTCGAAACAGGACTGACCCGCCGTGGCCGGGGGGAAGTCGGTGCGGGACATGCTGGAGCACGCGCTGGGCGAGCTCCTGGAGGCAGGCCGCAGGGAGGAAGCACTGGTGGAGGCCAGCATCGCGGCCGTCGAGTGCGCGCTGCGGCTCGTGACGGTCTCCGAGGGGGCGCAGCGGGGCAACCCGAACCTGGTCGAACCCACCAGGGAGGCGCTGGCGTCGGCCAGGGCCTCGGTGGTCGCCACCAGCTGTGCACTGTGGACGATGGACGACGAGCGCAGGGAACGCACGCATGAGCGGTGAGCGCACTCTCGCGACGGAGCTGGCCACCTGGGCCGCCCGGCTGACGTACGCGGACCTCCCCACCCGGATCACCGACTACGCGGTCAGCGCGGTCATCTCGCACCTGGGGGTGCTCCGGGCGGGCATCTCGCACCCGTTGGGGTGGAAGCTGCTGAAGGCGTTCGGCTCACCGCTGGCCGACGACCCGGCGCGGGCCGCGCACGTGCTGGCCGGGCTGTCCTCGTGCCTGTACTACGAGGACAGCATGTACGTGGGGCACGTGACGCACTCGACGGTCAACGTGCCGCTGGCCTACCGCAGGCAGTCCGGTCTGGACGGACGCGCGCTGCTCGCCGCCGTGGTGGCGTCGAGCGAGTGCGCCGCGCGGGTCACCGCAGCGGCGGCGCTGGGCACGTTGCGCGGCCAGGGCGCGAGCTACGCGCAGCTGGTCGGCGCGGTGGCCGCGCGCTCCCACGCCCAGGGCGACCCGGTCGAGGCGTGGGTGAACGCGTGGGGCATCGCGCTGAGCGCACCGCCGTGGCCGCTGCGCAGGGCATTCCTGGGCAGCGACGCCAAGGTGCTGTCCGCGGCGGTGCCGGTGCGCATCGCGCTGGACGCCTGCGACGCCGCGGCGGCGGGGCTCACCGGCGCACCGGACCTGTTGGAGCACCCGAACGGGCTGCTGGCCAAGGTCTCCCAGGTCCCCTCGCCCGAGGTGATCACGAGCGGGTTCGGCGAGCGGTGGCACACCGAGACGCTGACGGTGAAGCTGCACCCCGCCGGTGCCTACGTGGACGCCGCGATCGACTGCGCGATGGCGTTGCACGACAAGCTGACCGCGCAGGACGCGGACGACATCGCGGAGGTCGAGGTGCGGGCGGCCGGGCTGACCATCGCCATGGACGCGGACGGCGCGCCGTACCTGGACCGGGAACGTTCGGCGATCATGGCGCTGAACCTCTCCGTCGGGTACAACGTGGCCACCGCGCTGCTCACCGGTGCCGTCACGCCCGCGGACCTGACCGGACCCGCCACCGCGGACCCGCGCCGCTGGGAGCTCGCCGAGCGGACGCGGCTGCGGTTCGACCCGGAGCTGAGCCGCAACCTGCTGCGGGCGACGGCCCCGCTGGGCGAGGCGGTCAGGCAGGCGGGCGAGCGGGCCCGCGGGTGGCTGGCCGACTTCTCCGGTGGCAGGGCCGCGCCACCGCCCGGTCCGCCCAGCACGACCTTCGAGAACGCGACCAAGGCCGTGGGTGCCGTGGTGACCCTCGTCTTCAAGGACGGCCGCAGGCTCACCGAGGGCCGTGCCCACGCCGCCGGCTCGGCCGGCGAGGAGACCAGGCGCGAGCACCGCGCCATGGCACGGGCGAAGCTGCTCGCGACCGGTGTCCCGCAGGAGGTGGCCGACGAGCTCGACCGGCTCCCCGAGCTCGACGCGCGGCAGCTCGACCACCTGATCCGCACCGCACTGACCGCCCACTGAGGAAGGACGTTCCGCCATGGCCGAACACACTCCGCGGTTCGCCTACCCGTTGCTGCGCACGAGTCCCGTGGACCCGCCGGAGGAGTACGCGCAGCTGCGCAGGGAACAACCGGTGTGCCCGGTCTCGCTCGCGACCGGTGACCCCGGCTGGATCGTCACGAGGCACGACGACGCGCGGGTCGTGCTGAACGACCGCCGGTTCAGCCGCGAGGCGGTGTTCCTGCCGGGCGTGCCCAAGGCGCAGCACGTGCTGCCCGACCCGAACAGCATGCTGAGCATGGACCCGCCGCGGCACACGCGGCTCCGCAAGCTCGCCAACCCCACGCTGACCGCGGCGAAGATCGACGCGATGCGCCCGCACCTGCAGAAGGTCACCGACGAGCTGCTGGACGGGCTGGCCGCGCAACCGCAGCCGGCCGACCTGCTGGAGCACCTGGCGCGGCCGCTGGCGCTGCGGATGATCTGCTCGATCCTCGGCGTGCCGTTCGCCGACCACCACCTGTTCGGCGGCTGGACCGACCGGTTCATGTCGCTGACCAAGTACCCCGGCGAGGAGATCGCCAAGGCCAACGCCGACATGCGCGCGTACTTCGCCAAGCTGATCGAGGACAAGCGGGCGGAGCCGGGCGACGACATGATCAGCTCGCTCGTCGCCAAGCACGACAGCGAGGGCGACGAGACGATCACCGAGACCGAGATCGTGAGCCTCGGCGTGCTGCTGCTGCTCGCCGGGCACGACACGACGGTCACCGTGCTCGGTTCGTCGGTGGTGACGCTGGTGCGCAACCCCGACCAGCTCGCGATGCTGCTCGAGGACCCGTCGCTCTACCCCGCCGCGGTCAACGAGATGGTGCGGCTCAACGGGCTGGGCGGCGGCACGTCCATCCGCGTCACGGTCGACGACGTGGAGCTGAGCGGGGTCAAGATCCCCTCGGGGTCGGCGGTGATCGCGTCGGTGGCGTCCGGCTGCCGCGACGAGTCCGTGATCGAGAACCCGGACACCTGCGACATCACCCGCGCCGAGACCACGCAGCTCGGGTTCGGCTTCGGGCCGCACTTCTGCATCGGCGCGAACCTCGCCAAGGCCGAGCTGGAGATCGCGCTGCGCAGCCTGTTCGACCGGTTCCCCGGCCTGCGGGTCGCGGTGCCGCTGGAGGAGCTGCGGTGGAAGGACTACGCCGCGCTCGGCGGGTGGGAGGAGCTCCCGGTCGCATGGGACTGAGCGCCGCGTTCTTCGACGTCGACGAGACGTTGCTGGCCGTCCGCAGCATGTTCCGCTTCCTGCAGCACCACCGGCCCGACCGGTTCACCGAGGTCACCACCCGGCTGCGCGCGCTCGCCGCGGCCGGGTGGTCGCGGGCCGAGGTGATCGGCGACTACTACCGCGTGTTCGCCGGTGAGGCGGTCGCGGAGCTGGCGGCGGCGGGCAGGGAGTGGTTCTCCGCGTACCCCGACCCGGAGGAGCTGTTCCTGCCCGCCCCGCTGGAGGCGTTCCGGTGGCACCGCGACCGCGGCGACCTCACCGTGCTGGTGTCCGGGTCGTTCGAGGTGTGCCTGGCGCCGATCGCCGCCTGGCTGGGCGCCGACCTCGTGCACGGCACCCGGCTCGCGGTGCGCGACGGGCGCTACACCGGTGAGGTCGTCACGCCGATGATCGGGCCGGACAAGGCCGACGTGGCGAACGCCGTGATGGCGGCGCACGGCCTGGACCCGGCGCTGTGCACCGCCTACGGCGACCACTCGACGGACCTGCCGATGCTGCTGGCCGTCGGCACCGCCGTGGTGGTGGGCGAGGACCCGGTGCTGGTGGAGCAGGCAGCCGCGCGGGGGTGGACGCGGCTGCCTGCCGCGGCTGCTCAGACGCGTTCCATCTCCAGCAACCGCATCTTGCGCGGTAGCCCGCCGCCGTAACCGGTCAACGAGCCGTTCGCGCCCACGACCCGATGACAGGGCAGGATGATCGAGATCGGGTTGCGCCCGTTGGCGGCACCGACCGCGCGTGACGCGGTCGGCTTGCCGATGGCCAGGGCGATCGCGCCGTACGTCGTGGTGACACCGCACGGCACCGTGCTCAGCTCACGCCACACCTCCAGCTGGAAGGGCGTTCCCCGTGGCGCGAGCGGCACGTCGAACACCTTCAGCTCGCCGGCGAAGTACGCGTCCAGCTGGCGTTCCAGCTCCCCGAACAGGCCGGAGTCGCGCACCCAGTCGTCGGCGATCGCCGGCATGTACATCTGGTCCGGCATCATGTAGATGCCGGTGATCGACTCCCCGTCGCCCAGGAGCAGCAGCTCCCCGATGGGCGTGGGGGTGATGGTGAACCTGCGCGGTCCCCCGAGCGGGACCGCGAACTCCACGGGTGGCAGTGGTGCTGACGTCACCTGATCATGGTGGCGCATTCCCCGGCGCTTGACTGGCAGTTTTGCGACACGATCCGCACCGGGTCACGGCCCGGACGGGTGATGTCGCAAAACCGCCAGAGCCGCCCGGCGATCACTGCCATGGTCGACTCCATGACCCGGCCCGGCTTCACCACCGTCGTGCTGCTCGCGTGCGGAGCGACGTTCCTGTCGCTGCTCGACGCGACCATCACGAACCTCGCCATCACCGACCTGCACCGCACCTTCCCCGACGCCTCCGCCACCGACGTCACCTGGGTGATCTCCCTGTACGCGGTGCTGTTCGCGTCGCTGCTCGCACCCGCCGGCCGGCTCGCCGACGTCGTGGGACGGCGTTCGCTGTACACGTTCGGCGTGGGCCTGTTCACCGCGGCGTCGGTGCTGTGCGCCGTCGCCCCGACCCTGCCGGTGCTGCTGATCGCCCGCGGGCTGCAGGGCGTGGGCGCGGCCGCGATGATCCCCGCGTCGCTGGCCGTGGCGCTGGTCGACTCACCGCCGGAACGCCGTGCGGAGGCCATCGGCCTGTGGGCTGCCGCTGCCTCCGCCGCCGCTGCCGCCGGACCCGTGCTGGGCGGCGTGCTGATCGACGCGTTCGGCTGGCGGTCGGTGTTCCTGGTCAACCTGCCGCTGGGCGTCGCGCTGCTGCTTGGCATCCGCAAGACCGAGAAGTCCGCGCGGCACAGCGGGAAGCTGCCCGACCTGCTCGGCACGGCGGTGCTGGCGTGCGGTGTCGGCCTGCTCACCCTGGGCGTGACCGAGGGGCAGACCTGGCGCTGGGACTGGCGGGCGCTCACCGCGCTCGGCGCCGGTGCGGTGCTGCTGGCGGTCGCCATCGTGCGCTCGTGGCGGCACCCGGTGCCCGCGCTCGAGACGAGGCTGTGGCGCACCAGGACGTTCGCGCTGGCCAATGCCGTCTCGCTGTTCTTCGGCGCCTCGCTGTACGCGTGGCTGCTGATCGGCGCGCTGGTGCTGGTGAACGTCTGGCACATCTCGTGGCTGGTCGCCGGTCTGGTGATGAGCCCCGGCGCGGTGGTGTCCGCGATCGTGGCCGCCCGCGTCGGCAAGGTGCTGAGCAAGCGCAACCCGCGGCTGGTGGTGTCGGTCGGCGCCCTGCTGGTCGTGGCCGCCGGGGTGTGGCTCTACCTCGGGCTCTCCGCAGAGCCTCAGCTGTGGTCGCTGTGGCTGCCGGTGGGCCTGGTGGCCGGGCTCGGCATGGGCGCGGTGAGCACCGGTGTGTCGAGCGCGGCGGCGTTGTCCGTGCAGCCGACCCAGTTCGCCGGCGCGACCGGGCTGAACATGGCCGTGCGGCAGATCGGCGGGGCGCTGGGCATCGCCGCGCTGGCCGCGATCCTGCCGGTCGAGGTGTCGTCCGATCCCGTCCCGCACGGCCACGTGGCGCTCTTCTGCTGCGTGACGGCCGCGATCGCGGGTCTGATCAGCCTCGGCCTGTCCATCCACACCGGTGCGCCGGCACCGCGCGCGGAGACCGCGCTGAAGCGGTGATCTCAGTGGAATGTAAGGACCTTCTGGCAGCATCGGTGTCGAACGAGGAGAGATTTCCGTAGTGGCCCAACGGAGGTCGGGCTCGCCCGATCGAGGCCCCCGTGGCTTCCGCAGGTTCGAATCCTGCTCTCTCCGCTGACAGCGAAGGGACCCCCGCATGCCGGTGATCATCACCAATCCCGTTGCCGGACAGGGTGGTCGGTCCCTCGCAGACGAGGTCGCCGGCACGTTCGCCACGGCGGACGTGCTGGTCACCGAGTACCCGGGACACGCGGAGGAGCTCGCCACCAAGGCGGCCGCCGACGGCGCCGACCTCGTCGTCGCGGTCGGCGGTGACGGCACCGTGCGCGAGGTCGCCTCCGGGCTCGTCCGGGCGGCCGGCGAGGCGCCACCGCTGCGGATCGTGCCCGCGGGCACCGGCAACTCCACCTACCGCGAGCTCTGGTCCGACCTGCCGTGGCGGGAGGCGCTGCGGGCGCCGTCGCGGGTCGCCCGGCTCGACGTGGGCTGGGTGCTGGAGACCGACCGCTACTTCCTGCTCGGCGCGTGCACCGGTCTGGTCGCGCAGGCGCTCGTGAGCGCCGCGCGGCTGACGCAGCACCACGGCCGTGAGCGCTACCAGCGGGCCGTCGCCGAGACCATCGCCACCTTCACGCCCTACCCGGGCCGGGTGCTCGTAGACGACCGGCTGGTGCACGACGGCACCGTGGTGCTGGCCAACGTCGGCGGCGGCCGGTTCCGCGGCGGCCGGTTCATGGTGCTCCCCCACTCCCTGCTCGACGACGGGCTGCTCGACGTCTGCGTCGTGAGCGGTGAGCTCGACCCGAAAGCGCTGCCCGGCCTGACCGCCGACGGCAGCCACGTCCACCGTCCCGAGGTGACCTACGTCCGCGGCCGCCGGTTCGTGCTCGAACGCACCGACGGCGAGCCGCTGGTGTTCGAGCACGACGGCGAGCTGCAGACCACGCCCGAGTCGCGGTACACGATCGAGGTCGTGCCCGGCGCGCTGCCCGTGGTCGTCCCCTCCGAACCTGTGGAGAGTTCCTGATGGACAGCACGAACTGGACGTTCCCCGCGGCCGGCGACACCTACTTCAGCTGGGACTACGACTCCGGCCGCGAACGGCTGCTGAGCCTGTACCAGAAGGGCAAGGACAAGCAGTGGGACAGCGTCAAGCGGATCGACTGGGACATCGAGGTCGACCCGTACGACGTGCTCGGCACACCGGAGAACACGCTGGCGCTGTACGGGTCGCGGCAGTACGAGAAGCTGAACGACCAGGAGCGCAAGGTGATGCGCCAGCACATGGCGTCGTGGGAGTTCAGCCAGTTCCTGCACGGTGAGCAGGGCGCGATGATCACCTCGGCGCGGATCGTGCAGTCGGTGCCCGACATCGATGCCAAGTTCTACGCCGCCACGCAGGTGATGGACGAGGCGCGGCACGCGGAGGTGTTCTCCAAGTTCCTCGACGAGAAGATCGGGCTGACCTACCCGATCAACCCGCACCTCAAGTCGTTGCTGGAGGACGCGCTCAACGACTCCCGCTGGGACATGCCCTACCTGGGCATGCAGGTGCTGATCGAGGGGCTCGCGCTGGCCGCGTTCGGCATCCTGCGGGACAAGACGAACAAGCCGCTGCCCAAGCAGATCCTCGCGTACGTCATGCAGGACGAGGCGCGGCACGTGGCGTTCGGCCGGCTCGCGCTGAAGGACTACTACGCCGAGCTGTCGGCGAAGGAACGGGCCGAGCGCGAGGAGTTCGTCATCGAGGGCTGCTACCTGATGCGCGACCGGCTGCGCATGCAGGAGGTGTGGGAGAACCTCGGGTTCGACATGGCCGAGTGCATGGAGCTGATGAACAAGGGCCCGCGCATGCGCGCCTTCCGGTCGTTGCTGTTCGCGCGGATCGTGCCGTGCGTGCGCGACATCGGCCTGTGGGGCCCTGCCGTGCAGAAGGCCTACGACGACATGGGCGTGCTGGACATGGCGAACAAGGACCTGCTGAAGCTCATGGCGGCCGACGAGGACCAGGCAGAGCAGCTCGACCGGGAACGCCGGGAGCTCCAGGAGCGCCAGGCCGAGATTGACGAGACCATCTCGATGGCGGCGGCCGACTGATGCGCGTGCTGGCCGCGGTCACCACCGGTGGCCCGCTGAGCGTGGAGAAGATCTCGCTGCGCGCCCCCGGTCCCGGCGAGGTGCGGGTCCGCCTGACCGCCGCCGGTGTCTGCCACTCGGACCTGTCGCTGGCGCAGCGGACGCTGCCGCACCCGTTGCCCGCCGTGCTGGGGCACGAGGGCACCGGCGTGGTGGCCGAGGTGGGACCGGACGTCACCGGTGTGCGGGTGGGCGACCACGTGGTGCTGAGCTGGCGGCCGGCCTGCCGGTCGTGCCGCTGGTGCCTGCGCGGTCAGCCCTTCCTGTGCACCCGCGGGGACGAGGCGTCACGCCGCCCGCTGGGCACGTGGCAGGACGAACCGGTGTACCCCGGTCTCGGGGTGGCCGCGTTCGCCGAGCAGACCGTGGTGCCCGCGGAGGCCGTGGTCGTGGTGCCGTCCGACCTGCCGCCGGAGACCGCCGCCCTGCTGGGGTGCGCGGCGCTCACGGCGTACGGGGCGGTGCGGCGCAGCGCGCGGGTCGCGCCCGGTGACTCGGTCGCCGTGATCGGCACCGGTGGTGTCGGGCTCATCGCGGTGCAGGCGGCCAGGTTGAGCGGTGCCGAGCGGATCATCGCGGTCGACGCCTCACCGGCCAAGGAGTCCGCCGCCCGCGCCTGCGGTGCCACGGACTTCCTCCTGGCCGGCGAGTCGGCCCGGTCGCTCGTGGACGGCGGTGTCGACCACGCCATCGAGTGCGTGGGCAGCGCGGAGACGATCCGGCAGGCGTGGGACATGACCCGCCGCGGCGGTGTCACCACGGTCGTCGGTGCGGGCGGGAAGAGCCAGCAGGTCACCTTCTCCGCGCTGGAGCTGTTCCACTCCGCGCGCACGCTCGTCGGCTGCCTGCACGGCAACACCGATCCCGCTCGCGACCTGCCGGAGCTGCTGGAGCACGTCCGGGCCGGCGCGATCGACCTCGACGTCGTGGTGACCGACCGGATTCCGCTGGAACGGGTCGGTGAGGCGTTCGAGCGGATGGAGGCCCGCACCGGCGGGCGTTCGCTGATCGTCTGGTAGCCCCTCTGGGCGCCACCCGACTGGTCCTGGTCGTTCCCGACGACCAGGACCAGTCGCGTCAGGGGCGGGTGAGCACCAGCACGGCGTTCTGGCCGCCGAACCCGAACGAGTTGCTGACCGCCACGTCGACCGTCGCCTCCCTGGCGATCTTCGCGACGACGTCCACCTCGATCTCGGGCGCGATGTTGTCGAGGTTCGCGGTGGGCGGGATGAGCCGGTCGCGCACGGTCAGCGCCGTCGCCACCGCCTCGATCGCCCCCGCTGCGCCCAGGGCGTGGCCGACGACGCCCTTGATGGACGTGACGGCCGGCCGGTCCCCCAGCACGCGGCGGATCATCCTGGCCTCGGCGACGTCGTTCAACGGCGTCGAGGTGCCGTGCGCGTTGACGTGGTCGACCTCGCCGGCACCGATCTGCGCGTCCCGCAACGCCGCGAGCACCGCCAGTTCGGCACCGGCGCCGTCCGGGTCGGGCGCGGTCGGGTGGTGCGCGTCGGCCGAGGCGCCGTACCCGCTGACGCACGCGTGGATGCGCGCGCCGCGGGCACGGGCGTCCGCGACCCGTTCCAGCACCAGCACCGCCGCGCCCTCCGCCGGCACGAAGCCGTCCCGGTCGACGTCGAACGGCCGGGACGCCACGTCCATCTCGTCCCCGCGCGCCGACAGCGCGCCCATCTGGCTGAACCCGGAGATGATCGACGGCACCAGGCACGCCTCGGTGCCGCCGGTGATCACCACGTCGCACCTGTCGTTGCGCAACAGGTCCCTGGCCACACCGACGGCGGTGGTGCCGGAAGCGCACGCCGTGGCGGTCACCAGGCTGGGTCCCTTCGCCCCGCACTGGATCGCGACGTAGCCGGCGGACATGTTCATCGACAGCATCGGGATGAGCATCGGCGACACCTCCAGCGGACCGTTGTCGCGCAGGACGTTGTGCTGCTTCTCCCACGCCGCGGCGCCGCCGATGCCGTTGCCCAGCACCACCGCCACCCGCTCGCCGTTCCACCGCGCCGGGTCCAGACCGGAGTCCGCCAGCGCCTCGGCCGCGGCGGCCATGGCCATCTGGGTGCTGCGGTCCAGCCGCCACGCGGTGCGCTTGCCGAGGGCCGCGATCGCGTCGAAACCGTCGGCCTGGCAACCGAAGTCCGCCGGGGTGCCCGCGAGCGCGGGCACCTTCGTGGCGGCGGTCGCCGAGCCGAGCAGGATGCGTTCCCACGCGGCGGCCGCGCCGACTCCGGCAGACGTCACCAGCCCGACCCCGGTGATCGCGGCGTCGAACCGGCCGGGCGTCACACCTTCACGCCCTTGCCCACGATCAGCTCCGCGGTCTGGGCGATGGTGAAGTCGGGGCTGACCTCGTCGTCGGCGATCTCGACGCCGAACTCCTTCTGCACCACCAGCACGAGCTCGACCAGGCCGAGCGAGTCGACCTCGAGCTCGTTGAACGTGTGGTGCGGCTGGATCTCGTCCTCCTCCATGCCCATCACGTCCATCAGCATCTTGACCAGCCGGTCGTAGACGTCGTTCATCTGCGTTTCCTTCCACTCAGGTCAGGGACAGGTCCGGCCAGCGCAACGCGCAGGCGCCCCAGGCGAGTCCGCCGCCGAAACCGGTCAGCAGCACGCGGGTGCCCGGCGCGAGCCGCGCGTCGGAGAGGGCGAGCGGGATCGACGCGGCGGCGGTGTTGCCGACCCGGTCGAGGTGCACGGCGCACCGGTCGCGGGACACGCCGAGCTGGCCCGCGACGGCGTGGATGATGCGCAGGTTCGCCTGGTGCGCCACCAGGACGTCCGGTTCGGCCCAGCCGGCGGTCCGCAGGGCGGTGCGCGCCGACTCGGTCATGCGTTCGACCGCGTGCCGGAACACCGCGCTGCCGCGCATCCGGAAGTACGGGTCGGTGCCGAACGGGTCGCGCGCGCCGCCGGACGGGATGGTGATCATGTCGTGGCCGGTGCCGTCGCTGCCGAGCTGCACGGGGCCGAGCGCGCCCAGCTCGTCCGGCTCGCCCGCCCGCAGCACGACCGCTCCCGCGCCGTCACCGAAGATGACCCGCGTGCTGCGGTCGGCGGGGTCGAGGATGCGCGAGTAGGTCTCCGCGCCGATCAGCAGGACCCGCTCCGCGGCCCCGGACGCGATCAGCCCCGCGCTGATGCCGAGCCCGTACAGGAAACCCGTGCACACGGCCTGGACGTCGAACGCCGGCACGGTGCCGAGCCCGAGCCGCGCCGACACCAGCGGTGCCGTCGCCGGGCACCGCTGGTCGGGTGTCGTCGTGGCGAGCACGACGGCGTCCACGGACGCGGCACCCGCCGACTTCAACGCCCGCGCACCGGCCTCGACGGCCAGGTCGGACGTCGCGAGGGACGGGTCGGCGACGTGCCTGCTGCGGATGCCGGTCCTGGTCGTGATCCACTCGTCGGAGGTGTCCAGCTCGGCGGCCAGGTCGTCGTTGGTCACGACCGCGGGTGGCAGCCAGGCGCCGAGGCCGCACAGGACGGCGGTCACACCTTCCCCAGATCGCGGACGTCGTCGCTGACCTCGCCCAGGTAGTCGGAGACCTCCAGGTACGAGCGGGCCAGCGACACCTCGACGTAGGGCAGTCCCTGGCGCAGGCAGAACTCCTTCACCAGCGGCTGGGCGCGGTGCAGGTTGCTGCGCGGCATCGACGGGAACAGGTGGTGCTCGATCTGGTAGTTCAGCCCGCCGTAGAAGAAGTTCGTGACCCGGCTCGGCAGCATGTTGCGCGAGGTCACCACCTGGCGGGTCAGCCAGTCGAGCTCCTCGGACTCGCCGTCGCGCACGGGCAGGCCCTTGTGGTTGGGCGCGAACAGCAACCCCATGTAGAAGCCGAAGAGCGCCTGGTGCACCACGATGAACGCGAGCGCCTTCAGCGGCGACATCACCAGGAACACGGCCACGAGATACACGACCAGGTGCAGCGTGATGACGACGAGCTCCGCGTTGCGGTACCTGGTCAGCGCGCCCTTGCTGGCGGCGACGTAGCCGGACAGGTGCAGCCGCACGCCCTCCATCATGATCAGCACGTAGAACATCCACGACTGGTGGCGCACCACGAACCGGGAGAACGCGCTGGTGCGGCTGGCGCTCTGGCTCTTGTCGAAGATCACCTGCCTGCGCAGGATGTCCGGGTCGAGCGAGAGGTGGTTCGGGAAGTTGTGGTGCTTCGTGTGGTGCCCTACCCACCAGCCGAAGCTGACGCCGGTGAGCACGTTGCCGTGCACGTAGCCGATCACCTCGTTCGGCGTCTTGGTGCGGAAGATCTGCCGGTGGCCGGCGTCGTGGCCGATGAGGTCGGTCTGCGCGAAGCAGAACGCCAGGTAGACCGCGACCGCGAGCTGCCACCACGAGTCGCCGACGAGCACGAACGCCACCCAGCCCGCCGCGAGCAGCACCAGGTTCGAGATGATCTTGATCGTGTAGTAGACGGGCCGGGAGTCCATCAGCCCGGCTTGCTTGACGATCCTGGTGATCTCGGCCAGCGCGGTCGGCGGCTGGCTCTTGATCGAGGTCATGCCGTTCCTCCCTCCAGTCCCATGTAGGCGAGCCGGACGCGCTGCATCTGGTCGGTCCACTCGTGCGCGGTGCCGACCCGTTCCTCGACGGTGGTGTCGGCGAGCCGCCTGCCCGGCCAGATCTCGTAGTCGCCGAGCAGGTGCCCGTGCAGGCGGATGCCCTCCTGGAACAAGGACTCGCGGCGCACCAGCATGTCCTCGGTCGGCAGCTTCGCCCACAGCTCGTAGCCGTGCTGCATCAGCTCCAGCACGCGTCCCCTGGCCTCGGGGTTGTGCCGCAGGTAGTCGCGGGCGATGGCGCTGCCGACGGTGAGGTGGCGGATCTCGTCGATGCCCGCGCCGCGTTCGATCTCCGCGGCGGCCGGGTCGAAGACGCGCCACTTGCGCTCGCTCAGCTCGGCCGCCGGCGCCAGCACGCCCTCGACCAGCACGGTCAGCACGACCACGCCGCCGATGAAGTCGCCCTCGTCGCGCAGCACCCGCAGGCCGAGCTCCTCCAGCGGCACGAGGATGCGGTCGCGGTCGGTCTCGGCGAGCCGGTCGATGGTGGACCACAGGTCCTGCGCGGCGACGCCCAGCTCCAGCAGGTGGTTGCGGAACACCATGGCGTGCCGCGCCTCGTCCATCAGCTGGGTGGCGTAGAACTCCATGGACGCGTTGTCCGGTGCGAGCGCCACCAGGTAGGAGATCGCCCGCGTGGCCTTCTCCTCCGCGATGGAGCGGAACGCGAGCTCCTGGGTGAGCGCGTCGTTGAGCGGGCCGGGTTGCGCGGTGACGTCGAGCGGCACCACGTCCGGCGCGTGCCCGAGCACGTGACCGCGCAACGTTCCCTGCGGCACGTTGCCGAACCAGTACTTCAGGTCGCAGGTCTCGGCCGTGAGGTCGAGGCTCATCGCGCCGTCGACGAGCGAGGGAGCGTTCTCCCAGTCGGCCTCGGCGGGAATCGTCGTGCGGTCGGACACCGTCAGCTCCTCGGGTCGGTTCGAAAGGTGTTCGAGAGCGGGGCACCCGCACCGAGCTCGGCGCGCAGCACGCGGCCCAGCACGAGGACGTGGTCACCGGTGGGCACCACCCGGTCGACCGTGCACTCCAGCCAGCCCGCGGCGTCGGCGAGCAGCGGCACCTCGGTGCCCTCCCGCCACACCTCCGGCTGCCCGCGTCCCCTGGTCGCGCTGGCGAAGTAGCGGGCGAGGTCGGCCTGCCCCTCCGCGAGCCGGTTGACGGCGAACCGCCCGGCCGCCAGCAGGGCGGCGAGGCCGCGGCTGCCCGAGCGCAGCGCGAACGACACCATCGGCGGGTCGACCGAGGCGAGGGCGAGCGTGCTGACCGTGACGCCGTGGACGGACGGCCCGGTGCCACAGCTGAGCACCGCGACACCGTTGGTGAAGTGCCGGCTGAACCTGGGCACCGTGCCGACGCTCACCGCGTGCCCACCAGCTCGGTCACCCCGCGGTCGGCGGCGTCGAGCTCGGCGCGGAACCGCAGCCACGCCGGGTGGGCGACCGGTTCGAACGACAGCACGAACGGCTTGAGCAGGTTGCCGAACAGCGCGCGGTCGCCGAAGAGGTGGATCGGCAGGGCGAGCAACGCCCACTCCGGTCCGATGAGGACGATCCACGCGATGGCGACGAGTCCCTGCGTCACCAGGCTGTGCATGGTGTTGTAGAGGACGTAGTAGACCTTGGGGATCTTCTTGTCGGCGCTGCGGTGGTAGGCGACCGCCCCCGGCAGGTAGCCGATCAGGTCGATGTAGAGGAACAACCCGATCGCGGGCAGCCAGCGCACCTCGCCGATGTGCCAGAAGAACAGCACGACGGCGACGACGAGACCGAGCCCGTACTCCGCGCGCAGCAGGTTGTACGTGGTGCGGGTGGTGAACGTGTTCTTGGCGTCCATCACCGCACCCCCGCCGCGAGTGCGAGGGCGGCGTCGTCGCCCACCACGTCCACCCGGTCGAACAGGCCGGCCACCGCGCGGACGATGGTCTCCTTCAGCACCCGCTCGGCGATCGGGTCGAGCAGTCCGGCGAGGCTCGGGATGCCGAAGTCGAACCCGGCCGTGAACGCGACGGCGCTGCCGGTGCCGTGCGGTGTCACCACCCAGGTGCCCGCGAACTCGGCGAAGTCGCCTTCGAGCTGCTCGAACGTGATCGTCAGCGCGTCCGCGTCGAACCGGTCGACCTCGGTCCAGCGCAGGATGCCGTTGCGGAAGAAGACCTCCCAGTCGCTGTGGTCCTCGCCGGGGCCGACGGACCGGACGCTGACCGAGCGCACGACGTCGATCAGGTCCGGGTACGCGGCGAAGTCGGAGATCCGCTCGAACGTGGTCGCCGGGCCGACGTCGGCGACGAGGATCGTCACCTGCGCGTCACGCATGGGTCTGCACCCCTTCCGGGTATCGGGCGGCCTGCACCGCGCACGCGCGGTCCAGCGCCTCGTAGAGGAAGTCGAGCTCGTCGCGGGTCAGCACCGCGGGCGGCGTCAGGCGCAGGACGAGGTGGGAGTTGAGCGAGTGGTTGGCGATCACGCCGTGCTCGACGAGCTCGATCAGCAGGTCGCCGGCGAGACCGGGTTCGGTGAACTCGACGCCCATCAGCAGGCCGCGGCCGCGCACCTCGCGCACCAGGTCGCCGAAGTGGGCGTGCACGATCCTGCGCACCTGCCCGAGGATCTCCTCGCCGAGCACGCGGGACCGTTCGACGAGGTTGTCCTCCTGGATCGCCTCGATCGCGCCGCGGGCCGCCGCCATCGCCAGCGGCACACCGGAGAACGTCGAGGTGTGCAGGAACGGGTCGCGGTCGAGCGCGCGGAACGCCCGTGCGGTGGCGACGACGGCGGCGACCGGGACGACACCGCCGCTGAGCCCCTTGCCGACGAGCAGCAGGTCCGGCGTGACGCCCTCGGTGTCGACGCCCCACCACGAGCCGAGCCGGCCGAGACCGGTCTGGATCTCGTCGACCACGAGCATCGCGCCGTGCGCGCGGCAGGAGTCCGCGACCGCCCGCAGGTAACCCGGCGGTGGCAGCACCACCCCCGCCTCGCCCTGCACCGGTTCGACGAACACGCAGGCCTCGCCCGGCATCGTCGCGAGCAGCGCGTCGAGGGCCTCGGCGTCGCCGTACGGGACGTGCGAGGTGCCGGGCAGCAGCGGCAGGAACGGTTGCTGGAACACGTCCTTGCCGGTGAGGCTCAGCGCGCCCATGGTCTTGCCGTGGTAGCCGGACCCCATCGCGACCAGCCGCCGCTTGCCGTTCGTGCGGGCGATCTTGATGGCGGTCTCGACGGCCTCGGCGCCGGCACCGGAGAAGTGCACGCGTTCCAGTCCCGGCGGTGAGACGGACACCAGGGCGTCGGCCGCGAGCGCCGCCTGCGGTTCGAGGAAGATCCGCGTCGACACCGGGTGCCTGCTGAGCTGCGCGAGCACGTGCCGCAGCACCGTCGGGTGCCGCGCGCCCATCAGGAACACGCCGTAGCCGCCGCAGTTGAGGAACCGGCGGCCCTCCTGCGTGGTGACCCAGGCGCCCTGCGAGCCCACCTCGACGTGCCCGCCGAACATCTCGCCGAGCGTCGCGCGGCCCTTGCTGAGCCTGGACCGGTACAGCCGGCCGAGTGCCTCGCGGTCGGGCGTGGCGGTGTCCAGCACGCTCATGACCCACTTCCCAGTCGCAGCGGCTGCCCGCCGACGTGTGCGAGGAACGGAACGGTGAAGCTGCCGCGCGAGGGCGGGTGGAACGCGAGCGCGTGCGTGACCGCTGCCAGGTAGGCGACCTCGGGCGAGGAGATGAACGCCATGCCGCCCAGCAGCTCGACCGCGCGGTTCACGGTGTCGGTCAGCGCGTCCTGCGCGGCGTACCTGGCGACGAGCGTCTTGCCCAGTGCGACGTCGTCCACCTCACCGGCCATGATCATCCTGGCCATGCCCTCCAGCAGCAGCGTCGCGGACTCCAGCCGCAGCACCACCGCCGCCCGGTCGGACTCGCTGCCCTTGGCCGCGGCGAACACGCGTTCCACCAGCGCGCTCGCCATGCCGAGGTAGGACGAGGAGATCAGCAGCTCGAACCAGATGAAGCCGATGGTCTGCAGGTCGTCCAGCTCGTCGCGGGCCGCGTCGGTGCGCATCAGCAGCTGCTCGTCGGCGAACACGTCGGTGAGCCGGATCTCGTCGCTCTCCGCACCGGCGAGCGCCCAGCTCGACCAGAACGGGTGCACCGTGATGCCCTCGCTCTGGCGGGGCAGCAGCAGCACCGCCATCTCCTGCTGACCGTCGTCGCCGGTCACCGACACGCTGGCGGTCAGCAGGTCGAACGACCGGGACAGGCTGCACGGCTTCTTCGAGCCGTTGATGAGGTACCCGCCCTCGGCCTTGACCGCGGACATCGTCGGCGTGAGGATGCCCTGCCCCGGCTTGCCCTCGGCGAACCCGGAGGCCACCAGCAGGCGTTGCGTGGCAACGCCTTCCAGCAGCGCCCACTCCATCCCGCTCGACTTCACGCTCTCCGCCAGGGTGAACAGCGTCGCCACGGAGAAGTGGTGCATGGTCGTGGCGACCGCCAGCGAGGGCGCGCGGGAGGCCAGGGCGCGGGTGACGGCCATGGCCTGCAACGGGTCCGCGCCGGCACCCGCGTACGCCCGCGGGATCACCAGCCCCGGCCCGCCGGCCGCGCGGAAGAGCGCGATGGCGGAGGACTCCGGTCCTTCCAGCTCATCGAGCTCCAGCGCGGCGAGCTGGTCCTGCAGGCCGGGGAGGAACGCCTCGCACGTCTCGCGAGCGGCGTCCAGTGCACGCATGGGTGGTCCCTTCAGTTCGCCGTGCCCAGTGCCGCCTGCCACGCGCCGAAGATCGCGTCCCTCGGACGGATGCCGGTGGCGATGCTGACACCCTGCAGGTGGGAGGTGCGCAGGATCGGGTAGTTGGCCTCGCCGAACACGCCGCCGGTGAGCCCGGTGCCGCCGTGGGTCGGGAGGTAGGGCAGGAAGCCGATGTGCGAGTCGTTGACCTTGAGCAGGCCACCGCCGTTGATCCGGTCGACGAACCGTTCGACGACCTCGGGGTCGTTGGCCCACACCGAGTTCCGCAGCCCGTACCGGTTGCTGTTGACGAAGTCGACGAACCGGTCGAGCAGCACCTCGTCGCTCGCGGGCTCGGCCACGACCAGCGGCAGCAGCGGGAAGAACGTCTCCTCGCGCACCGCGTCGACCTCGCGGGCGCCCTCCAGTCCGCGCACGAGCACCACCGTCGGTTCCAGGAAGACGCCGTTGGGGTCCCTGGTCTCGTCGGTCTGCATCGCGTACCCGCCGCACACGAGCTCGGCGCCCTTGTCGAGCGCGTCGGCGAGCACGGCGAAGAACTTGTCGTTGCGCAGCACCGGGGTGAGCAGCACGTCCTCCTCGGAGGCCGGGCCGGGGCGGATGTGCAGCGCGGTGCGGACCAGCAGCCGGACCAGCTCGTCGGCGACGTCCGGGTGGACGAGCACGTGGTTGGGGATCATGCAGAGCTGGCCGGAGCCGAAGAAGCTCTCCGACAGCGCCTCCGCCGCCAGCTCCAGGTCCGCGTCCTTCCAGACCACGACGGCGTCGTTGCCGCCCAGCTCGAGGATCGGCTTCTTGCCGGCGGAGACGCAGCGATCCTGGAAGCGGATGCCGTTCTCGCTGCTGCCGAAGTACATGATGTCGTCGACGAGGGGGCTGTCCACCCAGACGTTGAGCATCGGCGCCGGGTCGCCGCACACCACGTTCAGCGTGCCGGGCGGTGCGCCGATCTCCTCCAGCGCCGGCACCACGACCTCGTGCAGCACGTACATGACGCCCAGTGGTGCGCTGCGCGGGGCGCGGACGACCAGCGAGTTGCCGGCCATCAGCGACGTGACGCCGAGCAGCGCGCTCGACAGCGGCGCGTTCTGCGGCGGGTTCAGGCACACCACGCCGTCGGGCTGGCGGCGCACCAGGATGCGCCGCTCACCGTGCTGGAACTCCTGGCGCATCTGGGACCGGTAGAAGGCCAGCGACTCCGGCCCGTAGCACTCCAGCATCCCGGACACCTGCCAGCGCGCGAGCGCCAGCGGGTGGCCCTCCTGCACGAGGACCTCGGTGATCTCACCGGCCTTCTCGACGAGCCGGGCGTGGATGAGCTTGCCCAGCTCCTCCAGCCTGGTGTCCAACGGGAACGCCGCCCACACCGGTTGCGCGCGGGCCGCGGCCTCGACGGCCCGGTTCACGGTCTCGCGGTCGGCCTTCGCCACCTGCCCGACGATCGAGGCGGGCAACGCGTCGGGGAGGTGCGCGCCGTCTTCCAGCCTGCGCTTCAGCGTCAGGCTGGCGAAGACGTCGTCGAGCAGGCTCGCGGCGTCGACGACGTACACCCAACCGGCGCTGGAGACGTTCCGGCCGTCGACATAGGACAGATATGTGCGCATGGCTCGACGTGGCCCCCTGTTCTGTCGATGTGCCGGTGACTCTTCCAGCCGCCGCTGAGAACCCCCGGAGACAGCGCTGACACCGCGCTTTCAGCACGGTCTCCGGCTCGTCGGCGATGCTGGGCCCCTCCCGGCCACCGAAGGAGATCCGCATGAGCACCGTGGACGACACCGTCCGCTTCGACCTGGCCCGGCACGCGGTGCGCGAGTTCGGTGAGAACCCGAGCGCGTTCCTGGCGCTGAACTCGGGCAACGAGTACTTCACCGCCGCAGGTCACACGGGTGTCATCGCCTACCGCACGGCCGGTCGGTACCTCGTGCAGTTCGGTGGGGTGCTGGCGGCACCGGAGGACCAGGAGCCGCTGCTGCGGGCGTTCCTCGCACACGCGCGTGCGCACAAGCGAAAGGTCGTGTCCATCCAGCTGCAGCCGGCCGATGTCGAAACGTACGTTCGTGCGGGGTGCACGATCAACCAGGTCGGTGCTTCCTACTCCCTGGAATTGTCCGGTTTCTCCCTGCGCGGCACGAAGTTCATGAAGCTGCGCAACAAGATCGCGAAGGCGCGGCGCAGCGGGGTCGAGGTCGCGGAGGTGCCGTACGAGCAGCACCGGGACGACCTGAAGACCATCGACGGCCAGTGGCTGCGGTCGAAGGGGCGGCACGTCAAGGAGATCGAGTTCCTCGTCGGCGAGTGCGGCGGCGCGGTGCAGGAGGACCGCAGGCTCTTCCTCGCGACGATCGGCGGCGAACCGATCGCCTACGTGTCGTACTCACCGGCGTTCGGCAGCAGGAGCGGGTGGCTGCACGACCTCAGCCGGCGGGTTCCGACGGTTCCACCGGGGGTGATGGAGCTCGTGAACTCCGTCGCGATCGAACGGTTCCGCGAGGAGGGCGCCGCGTGGCTGCACTTCGGCTTCACGCCGTTCACCGGTCTGTCACCGGATCTCCGCACGTCTACGGCGAGTCCGTTCACCGACCGGCTGATGCGGTTGCTCGCCACGCACGGTGACGCCGTCTACCCCGCCGCGAGCCAGTTGGCGTACAAGGAGAAGTGGGGACCGCAACTCGTTGTGCCGGAGTACCTGGCGTTCCACGGCAAGGCGTCGCTCGGCGCGGTCTGGCAGATACTCCGGATCACCAGGTCGGTGTGACCGTTCAGCGCAGCAGGGCGGGGTCTTGCTGGAGGATTCCGTGGAACTTGTCGCGCAGCGCCTGGCTGGGTTCGAGTCCGAGGTCGACGGCCAGGCGCTGGCGCAGCTGGTGGTAGAGGTCCAGCGCCTCCGCCTGGCGTCCGGCCTGGTAGAGAGCGGTCATCAGCTGCCCGCAGAACCGCTCGCGCAACGGGTGCTGCTGGTGCAGCTGTTCCAGCTCGGTGATCAACGCACGGTTCTCGCCCAGGGCGAGCTGCGCGTCGAACAACCGCTCATAGGCATTCAGCTTCGTCTCCGCCAATCGGGCGTACGCGAGCCGGGAGATGCGGCCGTGGCCGGTGTCGATGAGTGCCGGACCGCGCCACAGGGACAAGGCCTCGGTAAGGACCGCGATGACGTTCAACGAATCCATGTCCGGTCGCAGGCCGACCTGGTTCACCATTTCACAAAACTTCAGCCCGTCGATATCTTGGGGTGCCAGCGCCAACGCGTAACCGGCATCCGAAGTCTGCACGATATCGCGCAGGGACTCGCGCCCGGTCTCCTCGCCGAGAATCTTGCGCAACCGCGCGACATGCCCCTGCAGGGAGTTCGCTGCATTCCGCGGCGGGGAGTCCGGCCACAACTCGTCGATCAGCTGCTCCTTGGTAGCGGGCCGACCTGCGCAGAGAGCGAGCGCCGCCACCAGTGCCCGCAGCTTCTCGCCCGGCACCCTGAACTTCACGCCGTCCTCGGATAACTCGAGCGGTCCGAGAATGCTGATCTTCACGAATACCCCCGACTACCGTGTGCGGACGTTCGGAGGTTGATTTCGCAGGAAAGCGCGCACGCCAGCGTGCGCCCCCCAACGCGACCCCCCGCAGCCTTGTCAGCAGACTAACCTCACGCAACGTCGTCGTCAAACGTCACAGCGTGATCCAGAGCTGCAATCCGATAGGCAGGATGCAAGAGCCCTGTACCCTCGAAAACCGGTATTGTTCGGCTTGCGTCGCACACGTATTCGGGGTCAGGGGGAAAAATGACTGAGACACGGCTGGCGGGGGTGACGCCCGACGCACCGTGGCGTCGGCTGGTGGCACTCGGCGACCCCGGTGGCATCGGCCCGTCCTCGCGCAAGGGACTCGCCAGGCACCTGCGCGACACCCACACGAGCCTCGCGTTCCTCGACCTCTGCCGCACCAGGGCGTCCATTTCGGACACCCGCGCCCGGCACCTCACCCGCGCACTGGACTTCCGCTGCGACCTCGCGCTGGTGCTGTGCGGAGGACAGGACGACGCCGCGAACCCGTACGACGCGGAAGTGGAGCTGGGCCGCGTGATCGGGCCGTTGCGCGACGCCGGTGCGGACGTGCTGACGATCGTGCCGCCCACGTCGACCCGTTCCCCGCTGCGCGACCGGTTCGCCGCGGTGTCCATGCGGCACGGGGCGTTGTACCTGCACCTGGAGTCGACGGCGCAGACCTCGGTGCTGGGCGAGGTCGTGCGCACCCTCAACGCGAAGGTCTGGTCTCGCCGGCAACGCGTCTCGTCGTGACAGTCCTCAGCAGACGGTCGTCCGGCCTTTTCGGACGGACGACCGTCTGTTGTGGATCGGGTCAGTTCCCTGCGGCGAACCAGTCCTCGATGCTCGTCGCCTGCAGCTGCGCGCCGGCGTTCGGGACGAGCTGCCTTCCGGTCAGCGCCGTGCCGAAGTACTGCGCCCGCGGGTCCGACACGACCTCGCGCTCGTCCTCGCGCCGCGTGAGCACCGTGCGGATCCACCCGTCCATCGTGAACTCCTCGGGTCCGCCGATCTCCAGCACGCCGTTCACCGGCTCGGTCGCCGCCGTCCTGGCCACGACCGCCGCCACGTCCGCCGCGGCGACCGGCTGGACACCGCCGTGCGGGAGCCGCACCACGCCGTCCGCGGTGGCGCTGTTCGCGATGGCGCCGGCGAACTCGAAGAACTGCGTGGCGCGGATGACCGAGTACGTCAGGCCCGACGCCCTGATGAGCTCCTCCTGCGCCACCTTCGCCCGCAGGTAGCCCGAGTCCGGCAGCTCGTCGGCGCCGACGATCGACAGCGCGACGTAGTGACCGACCCCGGCCTGCCGTGCGGCGTTGACCAGGTTCGTCGTGGCCGTGGTGAAGAAGCGCAGGACGTCCTCGTCGGCGAACGACGGCGAGTTCGACACGTCCACGAGCACGTCGGCGCCCTTCACCACCTCCTCGACGCCTGCGCCGGTGACGGTGTCGACGCCGCTGCTCGGGGACGCCGCCACCGCCTCGTGGCCGTGCTCCCCCAGCCGCTTCACGACCTGGCTGCCGATCAAGCCGGTGCCGCCGATGACAACGATCCTCATGGTCCATCCCTTTCGTGTGCCCGCTGGTGTGCGGGCGTTCACGAGCTAGGACAAGACAGCCCGCGCGGTTGTGACGCGCTGCGAACGCCTCCTAGGCGAACGCGCCCAGCTTCTCCGGGTTGACCAGCCACATCACCTGGTCGATGCCCTCCTCCGACACCGCTACCGTGATCACGCCGAACACCGTGCCGTCGCGTTCCAGCCGGATCGCCGCCTGCCCGTTCGCCTCCACGTACGAGACGTCCTCGGCCGTCCAGAACGTCGGTGCCCAGGCCGCGAAGATCTTCGCCAGCGCGGTGGCGCCGTACAGCGGGCGGCCGGCGGCGCGGACCTTGCCGTTGGAGTCGGACCAGCTCACCACGTCCGCGGCGAACAGCTTCTCCAGGCCCGCGAGGTCACCTGCCTGGGCGGCGGCGACGAAGGCCTCCAGCAGCTCGCGTTGCCTGGCGGGGGTGGCCGGGGTGCGGCGTGAGTCGGCGAGGTGCTTGCGGGCGCGGCTGACCAGCTGGCGTGCGGCGACCTCACTGGTCTGAACGACCTCGGCGATCTCGCGGTACGGGTAGTCGAACGCCTCGCGCAGCACGTAGGCGGCACGTTCGGTGGGGGTGAGCTTCTCCAGCAGCATCAGCACGGCGAGCTCCAGCACGGCACCCCGTTCGGCGCCCAGCTGCGGGTCGGCGGCCGTGTCGACCGGTTCGGGCAGCCACGGGCCGGCGTAGGTCTCGCGGCGGGCGCGGGCGGTCCGGCTCTCGTTGATCGCGAGGCGGGTGATGGCCGTGGCCAGGTAAGCCTCGGGGTTCAGCACCGCGGCGCGGTCGGCGGCCTGCCAGCGCAGCCACACCTCCTGCACCAGGTCCTCGGCGTCGGCCACGCTGCCGGTCATCCGGTACGCGATGCCGAAGAGCCTGGGCCGCGCGGCCGCGAACGCCGACTCCGCCTGCTCGAGCTGCGTCATCCGCCACTCCGTTCCGTCTCCGCACCCACCGTAGCGCCGGCCCCCGGCGGCGGTCGCCGCGGTGGCGGATCTCCACAATGGAGGGCGTGACCGACCGACCTGAGCCGCCGCTGACCGGGAACGAGCGCGACACCCTGCGCGCGTTCCTCGACTTCCACCGCGCCACCCTCGCGCTCAAGTGCGCGGGGCTGTCGGACGAGCAGCTGCGCCGCCGGTCGATGCCACCGTCCACGCTCACCCTGCTGGGGCTGGTGCGGCACATGGCCGAGGTCGAGCGCACGTGGTTCCGGCGCGTGATCAACGGCGAGGACGTCACCAACGTGTGGTCCGCCGACAACGACTACCAGGTCGCCTACGACGCGAGCGGCTCGACGCGCGCGGAGGCGTTCGCGGCGTGGGAGGCCGAGGTCGCGCACGCCCGCAGGATCGAACGCGCCGCCGAGTCGCTCGACATCACCGGCTACCAGCCCAAGTGGGAGCAGCACGTGTCGTTGCGGCTGGTCATGCACCACCTGTGCCACGAGTACGCACGGCACAACGGCCACGCCGACTTCCTGCGCGAGGCCCTCGACGGCTCGACCGGCACCTGACCCCTGCTCTTCCGGCATCTGCAAGTACCACCAACTCAACATCAACAGGCACTTTTCCACTACCAACAGCGCCGCCGACCGTCCGTGGGTCCGGAGTCTCCTTCGTCAGACGGCGAACATGTTGGTGGTACTTGCAGATGCCTGGGCAGCAACGGGGGTGGCGGTGGTACCGGCTAGAGGGATCGCCAGACGTAGAGGTGCTCCCCGGCGGCGCGTGAGCGCGCGGCCAGTGCGATCAGCTCGTGCAGGTGCGGGGCCAGGTCGAGCGGCTCACCGGTGTGCGTCGCGAGCTCCTCGATGCCCGCCCAGCGCCGCGCCAGCGCGGGCACGTCGGCGGCGGGGATGTCGGCCAGGGTGTCCCTGACGTCGTCGGCGAACTCGCAGACCCACGCCTCGAACTCGCTGTCCTCGTCGCTGACCAGCGTGGTGGCGGACAGGCCGGGGTGCCACTCGACGTCGCGCACGAACCCGATCAGCTGACCCAGCACCACGTCGGGTTCGAGGCCGGCGACGGTGTCCAGGTGGTTCAACGGTCCGCCGTCCACCACGAGCGCCGCCTGCTCGGCGCCGGGTGCGCGGAAGTAGTCGTTCAGAACGCCCACGTGCTCCCCCAAAAGATGTCCGGCGGAGCATAACCACACGGGTCCCGGGGCTGGAGTTGTGGTCGTCGCGGCTCGCATCGAACGGGCCCGGGGCGGGTATTCCCCGTGACGGCGGCACCTCGACCCGCGAGGGCCGCCGACCTGCGGAGGTGAGCTCGTGCTCTTCCACGTGCGAATGGACGTCTCGCTCCCCCACGACCTGGATTCCGCGCGACGGGCGGAACTGGTCACGGCGGAGAAGGAGCGGGCGCTGGAGCTGCAACGCCTGGGGGTCTGGCCGCACCTGTGGCGGGTCGTGGGGCGCAGCGACGTCATCGGGATCTTCGACGTGCCGACCAACGACGAGCTGCACGCCGTGCTGTCGTCGTTGCCGCTGTGGGAGTTCATGGACGTCGAGGTGACGCCGCTGGCGCAGCACCCGTCCGACCTCGCGGCCCAGGGCTAGGGCCGCAGGCCGAGCTGGCGGTCGTGCAGCCGCCGCCACACCAGCAGGGAGACCACCGCTCCGCACAGGCACAGGAACATGTCCCACTGCGTGTCCCACTGGTCGCCCTGCGTGCCGAGGAAGTCGTCGGCACCGGCTCCCAGGACCACCGCGCTCAGCCACTCGACGAACTCGAAGCACGCGCTGATCGCCAGGCACACGCACGTGCTGAGGAACGCCACCCAGCCGCCCGGCCGCAACGGCGTACGGCGCAGCAGGACCTCCCGCACCGCGACCGCGGGCACGAACCCCTGGACCACGTGGGCGAACCGGTCGTAGTTGTTGCGTTGCGTGCCAAGCCATTCCTGTGCCCACTCGCCGAGCGGTGTCTCCGCGTAGGTGTACTGCCCGCCGTAGCAGAGCACCAGCGCGTGCAGCACCAGCAACCAGCACAGCAACCGGGTCAGCGGAAAGCGCTTGCGCAGCAACACCACCAGCGGCAGGCCGACGACCACCCACACGACCTCCAGCGCCCACGTGCCGGGTGACCTCGCCAGCACACCGGTCACCACCAGCGCGGCGACCACCACGCCGACCAGCACCCGCCCCTCGATCCGGCCCGGCCCGTGCACAGTGGACTCCATGCCGGATCACCGTAGTGGTGCGGCGGCCCGCGCGGCACCGATCCCGGCACCCGGCCGGACCGCCGCGCCGAGCAGTCCCGCAGCGGCGGCGCCGAGGAACGCGGTGAGGTGGCCGAAGTGGTCCACCGCCACGCCGGCGAGCAGGGCGCCGACGGCCTGCCCGACGGCGATCAGCAGGAACGACGTGCCGACGCCGGTGGCCGGCCGGTCGCCGTGCACGCGCGTGCTCCAGACCAGCAGCAGTCCGCTGAGCGCGATGTAGGAGGCACCGAACAGGCCGGCGGCGGTGAACGACACGGCGACGTCGCCCGGCCACAGCGCGAGTGCGGCGGTGGCCGCGGAGAGCAGGACGAGCACGGCGGTCCAGGCGGTGCGCAGGCCCAGGACGCCGGTCAGGTGACCGCTGACCGCGCCGAGCAGCCCGGCCAGTCCGATCAGCGACCACATCAGCGCGGCGGCGGTCGGCCCGGTGCGCACGACGTCGCGGCCGAACGTCCACACCGCCGAACTGGCCAGGCCCAGCAGGAACGCGGCGGTGAGCAGCGGCGCGGCACCGGGCGGCAGCAGCGACCCCGTCTCCCGGCCCGTCGCACCGCGTCCGTGCGGCACCGTCGCCACAACCCACGCCGTGACGGCGACCGACACCACGGCGAACGCCGCCCAGGCGAGCCGCCAGTCGTCCAGCAGGACCAGCGCGACCGGTCCGGACAGCAGCACGCCCACGCCGGTGCCCGCGTTCACCACCGACTGCGCGCGGTCCTGGCGCGCCGCGTCGACCGTGCGGGCGATCGCCTCGGCCAGCGGCGGCGACGCCAGACCGGTGCTCACCCCGGCGACCAGGACACCGGCCGCGAGCAGCACGCCGTTCGCCGAGACGGCGACGAGCGCGGTGCCGGCGGCGGCGAACACCCCCGCGCCCACCGCCACCGGCCGCGGACCGTGCCGGTTGGTCAGCAGGAACCCGGCGACGACCGCGATCCCGTAGCCGGCGTAGCTGCCCGCGCCGATGACGCCGAGCAGCGTGGAGCCCAGCGCGAACTGCTGCTGGAACGCGGGCGCGAACAGGCCGTAGGCGAACCTGGCGAACCCGTAGCACACCCCGACGAGTGCCGTGCCCGCACAGATCAACCCCACCTGCCGCCTGTCCACGATCCTCCCCTGGTAGAACGCCGGTTCTACTCCTAGACTAACGGCGTGGCCCCTTCAGCGCGAGAACGCATCCTCGTCGCCGCCTCCGAGCTGTTCTACGGCGACGGCATCGCGAACACCGGCGTGGACGCCGTGGTGGACCGTGCCGGGGTCGCGCTCGGCTCGGTGTACAAGAACTTCGGCGGCAAGGACGGCCTGGTCGAGGCCTACCTGCGCCGCCGGGACCACCTGTGGCGCGCGACCTGGGAACGGGTGGCCGCCGACGCCGCGACACCGCTGGACCGGGTGCTGTCGGTGTTCGACGCCCTGCTGCTGTGGTGCCGCGACCAGGGCGCCGACCAGGGCTGCGCGCACGTCGCCGGGCTGGTGCAGTTGCCGGCCGGACATCCGGCGGTCGAGGTGGCCTTCGCGCACAAGAACCACCTGGTGCGCCGCCTGGCCGAGCTGGCGGCGGGTCTCCCGGCGGTGGACGAGGTCGTCGCGGACGTGGCGATCGTCTACGAGGGCGTTCTCGTGCGGATGCAGCTCGGGGCCGATCCGGAGGAGGTCATCCCGCGGGCCAGGAAGCTGGCGGAGACGGCGATTCTCTGTCGTTAGAACTTTCGTTCTAGTTCGGGTCGGTGTAGTTGCAGATCTCCACGAGGTTGCCGTCCGGGTCGCGCACGTAGACGCTGCGCATCTGCCCGAGCGCCCCGTCGCGCTCCCCCGGCCCCTCCTCGACGGGAACGCCGTGGGCGGCGAGGGTCGCGAGCACCTCGTCGAGCGGGTCCTCGGTGACGAAGCACAGGTCGGCGCTGCCGGGCACGACGTGGCGGGCCTTGGGTTCGAACTCGTGGCCTGCCTCGTGCAGGTTGATCTTGCTGTGGCCGAAGGCGAGCGCCTTGCGGTCCTCGCCGAAGGTCATCTCCCGCATGCCGAGCACGGTCACGTAGAAGTCGAGCGTGGCCCGCAGGTCGGTGACGGTGAGGACGAGGTGGTCGAGCCGGTCGATGCGCATCACCCCAGTCTGCCGGTTCGCGGCGTTCAAGGAGCTCCTCGCCGAGGTCGCGCGGACCTGCCGCCACTGAGCGGGCGTTGCCGGCCCTGTGCCGGGTCAGGTGACCGCTCCGCCGGGAACAGCAGGGGGCGGCGGTGGTTGCGATAGGGGTTCGCGTCGTTGCGGTACGGGTTTCCCGGATCGGCGTACCGGTCTTTCCCGATGCCCTCCACCGACGCGAAATTACGTGGTGGCCGGGACGGATGTCGTTCGTAGCGTGGTGAGAGCGCGGGTTGTCTCCGCGTTCTCCCCTGCGAATGAAGGACATGACAGCTCATGGCGAGATGGAAAACCTCAGCGGGTGTGATCGGCTGTGCGATCGCCGCGGCCGGGTCGGCTCTCGTGCTCGCGACGCCGGCGTCGTCGGCGCCTTCGGCCCCCGTCCTCAACGCCGGGTCCGCCGATGCGGTGCCCGGCAGGTACATCGTGGTGCTCAAGGGCACCGCGACCGCGCAGGGCACGGCCTCGGCTGCCTCGTCGGTGGTCCAACGGCACGGCGGTCGCACCCGGCACGTCTTCGACGCGGTGGTCGGTGGCTTCTCCGTGTCGATGTCGCCGGAGCAGGCCGCGCGCACGGCGGCGGACCCGGCCGTCGAGCGGGTGCAGCAGGTCGTGCGCATGCAGGTGCTCGACACCCAGCAGAGCCCGCCGAACTGGGGTGACGACCGCATCGACCAGCGCGACCTGCCGCTGGACAGCAAGTTCACCTACCCCGCCAACGGCGGGGAGGGCGTGCGCGTGTACGTCCTCGACTCCGGCATCAACGCGAACCACCAGGACTTCACCGGCCGGATCGCGGCGGGTTACGACTTCGTCGACAACGACTCCACGCCGCAGGACTGCAACGGTCACGGCACGCACGTCGCCGGCACGGCCGCCGGAACGCGGTACGGCGTGGCCAAGAAGGCCACGATCGTGCCGCTGAAGGTGCTCGACTGCGGTGGGAGCGCCTACGACGACGACCTCATCGCCGCCGCGAACTGGGTGGTGCGCAACGGGTCCGGGCCCGGCGTCGTCAACTACAGCATCGGCTGCCGTCAGCGGTGCCCCAGCAACCCCGCGCTCGAGAACGCCGTCACCGGTGTCGTCAACAGCGGCGTGCAGTGGGTCATGGCGGCGGGCAACTCCAACGACGACGCCTGCCAGTACAGCCCGCAGCACCTGCGGGCGCCGATCACCGTCGGCAACAGCAACCGTTCCGACGCCCGCCGTTCGGACAGCAACTACGGCACCTGCCTGGACATCTTCGCCCCGGGAACGGACATCGTGTCCGCGGCGTACAACAGCAACACCGGCTCCTCCACCATGTCCGGCACGTCGATGGCGTCGCCGCACGTGGCGGGCGTCGCAGCACTGCACCTCGCGCAGAACCCGTCGGCCACCCCGGCGCAGGTGCGCGATGCGCTGGTGAACAACGGTTCCACCGGCAAGCTCAGCGGCATCAACACGGGCTCGCCGAACGTGCTGCTGTACTCCGGCTACCTCAACGGCACCCAGCCCGGTGGGGTCACCGTGGCGAACCCCGGTGACAAGACCGCGACGGTCGGCCAGTCGTTCCAGCTGAACAACAGCGCGAGCGGCGGGTCCTCCCCGTACACCTGGTCGGCCACCGGTCTGCCCGCCGGCCTGTCGATCAGCTCGACGTCCGGTTCGATCACCGGCACGCCGACCACCGCCGGCACGGCGAACGTCACCGTGACCGCTCGCGACAGCGCGGGCAAGACCGGTTCGGCGTCGTTCCGCATCGTCGTCGGCACCACCGGCGGCGGTACCTGCCCGGCCGTGACCAACTCGAACAGCGGCCAGATCCTCAACTACTACACCACGCAGAGCGCCATCACGATCACCTGCTCCGGTGCGGCGTCGGCCACCTCGACGGTCGCGGTGGACATCACCCACACCTACATCGGTGACCTGCGGGTGTACCTGACCGCACCGGACGGCACCACCTACCAGCTGCACAACCAGACCGGTGGCGACACGGACAACCTGGTGCGCACCTACACGGCGAACCTGTCCAGCGAGTCCCGTGCGGGCCGCTGGCTGCTGAACGTCTACGACGGCGGTCCCGGCGACACCGGAACGCTCAACCGGTGGACCCTGACGCTCTGACCTGAGCGAACGGTCCCCGCGCAGGAACAGGGGTGCCCGGCGGTCACCACCGCCGGGCACCCCCCTGGCTTCGTCTCAGCCCCGGCCGATGAGGTGGTCGTTGTTCCGCAAGGACTGCCGGGTCACCCCCAGTTTGCGCAACACCTTGGCGACGTGTTGCTCGACCGTGCGCGGCGACAGGAAGAGGACGTCCGCTATCTCGTTGTTGCTGCTGCCCGCGGCCACCAGCCGGGCCACCTCGCGCTCGCGAGGTGACAGGTCAGAGCCATAACCCCGGCGACCGGCACGCGAACGGGTCGCCCTGACCCCGAACTCCCGCAGCAGGTGCCGGCAGCGGGCGGAGTCGTAGGTGGCGCCCAGTGCCTCGTAGTCGTCGATGGTCCGGGTGAACGCCCGCACCGCTGCCGCCGGGTCGCCGGCGAGCAGGGAGGTGTCGGCACGCTCCCGTGCCCCGACGGCCAAGTACGACGCACCCATCTCCTCGTACGCGCGCGCCGCGGCGGTGTGGTGCTCGATCGACGACCGACCGCCGTGGTCGGCGAGCGCGCCGTGACAACTGTGCAACGCGGCCACGGCGAGCGGCGCGTCCATCCCGCTCACCCCGTCCGTCAAGTCCCGCACGACGGCCTCGGCGTCGGCGACCCGGTCCGCCGCCAGGTAGGCGTCCACGGCAGAGGGTGCGACCTCTCCCGCCCACGCCCACACGCCCTTGCGGCGCAGCAGCGCCATGCCCGCGTCCGCCTCGATCCCCGCACGCTCCACGTCACCGTCACGCAGCGCGATCCGGACCAGACCGGCGGCGCAGCCGAGCGCGACCGGTGCGAACGCGTTGCGCGGAGTGCGGACGTGGGTGCCGGTGAAGTGGGCGACGGCCGCCGCCCGTTCGCCGCGGGCCAGCGCGTGCAGGCCGAGCACCATGTTCAGCTCGTCGGTGATCGCGGCGAGCTCGTGGTACTCGGCCAGCAGGGCCCGCGCCCTGGCCGCCAGACCGTCCCAGGCTCCCGTGAACCAGTCGAGGACCAGCGCGGTGCTCCGCGCTCCGCTCAGCACGTACAGGCTGCCGGTCTCCTCCGCCGCCCGGATTCCCGTCCGCAGGTATCGGCGGGCGTCGCCGAACATGCCGATCGTGGTCATCGCGTCGGCCAGGTTGCAGTGGACCCGGGCGACCTGGCGGTGTTCGGCCATCGTCCGGCCCGTCTCCGGCACCGCCGTCAACCGGTCGCGGACCCCGGCGTCGCCGATGACGACCAGCGAGCCGATCACGTTGGCCAGCAACGACATCCGCATCGCGGGGTCGGCGCTGCGGTCGATCGCCTCGTCGGCCTTGCGCAGCCACGGCCTGAGCTCGGTGAGCGGGGTGTCCCCGATGAACGGCTGGGACAGCATGCTCATCGCCCTGGCCGCGAGGTCCGGCCGGCCGGCGAGCTCACCGACGGCGATCTCCATCTGCGCGCGCGCCTTCGCGACACCTTCCTCCTGCTTGACGAAGAGCATCGCCAGCAGCATGCGCACCTCGCCGCGCGCACCCTCGGACAACCTCGGGTCGACCAGCAGCTTCTCCAGCGCCTCCGCCGGGCCGTACGAGTCGAGCCCGAGCGCCGAGACCTCACCGAGCTTCGTCCCCAGCCGGTCCACCTCGGCACCGGACAGCCACGGCTCGGCCAGCAGGCGCCGCAGCAGCGGGATCGCCGCGGACGCGTCGGACAGCACGAGCGCCTGGTCGGCGGCGGCCTCGCCGTAGCGCAGCCAGTCCTCGCGCCGCCCCACCCTCCTGCAGTGCTCGGCCAACTGCACCAACGGCGGCCGGTCGAGCCCGGCGAGCACCACCACCGCGCGCTCGTGCAGCTCGTACCGCTCCAGCACCCCCACCGCGCGGTAGACGGCCTGCCGGGCCAGCGTGTGCCGGAACTCCAGGACCCCGGCGCCGCCGTCGTGCAGCAACGTGCTCGCCAGCGCCTCGGTGGCGGCGGCACGTACCGCGCTCCCGTCCAGTCCGGCGACCTCGCCGATGAGGTGGACCGTCGCCGGCACGGCCAGGACGGCCGCCGCGCGCACGAACTGCCCGGCCTCCGCGGGCAACGCACCCAGCCGCTCCGCCGCGGACTCCAGCAACAGCGCCGGAACCTCGCCACCGCTCGTCAGCCGCCGCACGGCCGCGCTGTTCGCCACCACCTCGTCCGAGCCGCCGCGCAACGAGCGCAGGACCTCCTCGACGACGAGCGGCAGCCCCGCGGTGTGCCCGTGCAGCTCCGCGGTGAACTCATCGCTCACCTCGTCCGTCTCCAGCGCGGCCGCGGCGAGCGCGGCCACCTCGTCCACGGTCAGCGGGGCAGGCCTCACCAGTTCCGTCGTCACGCCCGGCCCAGGCCGGTACGCCGTGCCCAGCGGCATCGCGGTGGGCAGGTCCTCACGCCGGTAGGTCACCACCACCGCCAACCCCGCGGGCGGGTCGGCCATCAGGAACCGGAGCAGCTGCAGCGTCCCGTCGTCGGCCCAGTGCAGGTCTTCGACCACCAGCACGGTGTCCCCCAGCGCCACCAGCACCGCGCGGATCGCCCGGAACAGCAGGTGCCGGTCGAACGAGTGGCTGCCGTTCACTGTCACCGGCTCCGGCAGCACGTCGGCCAGTTCGGGCAGCGCCTCCCGCAGGGCCGCCGTCACCGGGCTCAGCGGCCCGCACCGCTCGATCCGCGCGCGGCACCGGCCGAGCGCCTCCAGCACCGGCCCCAGGATGAACGGCTCGCGCAACTGCTGGCAGTGTCCCGTCAGGACGGTGCGCCCAGCGGCCTCCTCCGACGCGAGCAGCTCACGCACGAGCCGGCTCTTGCCGATCCCCGCTTCCCCCTCCACCTGCACCAGCGCGGGCAGGTTGCGCAGCGCGCGGTCCATCACCTCGAGCTCGTCGCGGCGGCCGACGAACACCGAGCTGTCCCGCACGACCAGAGACCGGACCAGGACCCCGTCCCTCCTCTCGGCGGCGAAGACGGGCTCGCTGCCTTCGAATGGGCCAACAGGGTACGTGACGTGCGAAGAAGACGTAAGGGACGACTTCGAACCGGCGGCGGACCTCTCCTGCAGCGAGGAGTGAACTGGGCGGCGCCTGCTCACCGCGCCCGCGGTCGCGGTTGACGCCTGCGCTCAGGCGTCGAACGAACGGCGGGCCGCTTCGATCTCCCGCAGGTGCTTCGTCGTCCACGCGCACATGGCGTCGACGGTCTGGCGCAGCTCCCGGCCCGGTTCCGTCAGCGCGTAGTCGACCCGCGGCGGCACGGTCGGGTGCACGAACCGCGACACCAGCCCGTTGCGCTCCAGCAGCCGCAGGTTCTGCGTGAGCATCTTGTGGCTGATCCCGTCGACCAGGGCGCGCAGCTCCGTGAACCGCCGGGTCTCGTCACCGATCGCCTCGATGATCAGCAGCGCCCACTTGTTGGCGACGTCGGAGAAGATCTCGCGCGCCAGCGAGTCAGCGCGGGCCAGGTCCGCGTCCTGCGGCAGCGTGAACTGCTTGCTCACCTTTAGGTTCCCCAGTCACGATAAAGTGCGTTCTTCCAGGTCAGCGTTCACTCTCCTATGGTTTCCCAGTAACCACAAGAGAGCGAGAACCTGAACATGATCACCCTGGTCAACCCCGACGGCCTGCCGCAGATCGACGTCTACCACCAGGTGGCGGTGGCGAGCGGGAGGACGGTGCACGTCGCCGGGCAGGTCGCCTGGGACGCCGGGCCCGACCTGGCCGAGCAGGTCGCGCAGGCCTACCTCAACGTCCACACGGCGCTGCGGAGCGTCGGCGCGACGTTCGACGACCTCGTCAAGGTCACCGTGTACGTCGTGGACTGGACGCCGGACAAGATGCCGCAGCTGCTCGAAGGCATCGCGAGGGCGGCTGCGGAGGCGGGCAGCACGCCCCGGCCGCCGGCCACGCTCATCGGCGTCCAGGCGCTGGACGTGCCGGAGCACCTGGTCGAGATCGAGGCCACGGCGGTCATCGACTGATCCACCGGTGGTCACCGGCGGAGGGTGACCGCCAGCGCCACCGCGGCGGTCAGGGCGATGACCCCGCTCACCACCAGCTGGTTGAGCCACACGACGGAGTTCCAGTCGGAGTCGCGCAGCAGCGCCGCCACTACCAGGGCGAGGGCCAGTGCGATCGTGATCTGGCGCAGCAGCGGCACGTCCAGCGGCGCCATCGCGCGGACCATGCCGAGCAGCATGACCAGCACCGCGAGGCCCATGGACACCCAGTAGGGCTCGAAGGCGTTCACCGCCGCGTCGAAGTGCAGGACCGGTGGCGCCGCGATCAACCACACACCGGCCAGGAACGCGGTGACGCCTGCCCTGCTCTCGACGGTCCGCCCGCGCGCATCCCCCACGCGAACGATTCTCACCTCTTGGCGGCGCTGAGGGAATACCCGTGCGGGATGTGCAGGACCTGTGCAGGTTCGGTGAAAGGGCCGCGCACAACGGGCAACCGCGCGCCGGGCGCGTTCTACCGTCGGGCATGGACACCGTGGACGTGCTCGTCGTGGGCGCGGGACTGGCCGGTCTGCGCACCGCCCGCCTGCTCGCCGAGGCCGGGTTGGACGTGGCCGTGTGCGAACGGCGCGGCGACCTCGGCACCGGCATCCGCACCACCGGCATCTTCGTGCGGCGCACGCTGGAGGACTTCGACCTGCCGCACCTGGGGCCGGCGGTGCGCAGGGTGGTGCTGTACCCGCCGAGCCTGACCAGGCCGGTGGAGCTCGTCAGCGGTCGTGACGAGTTCCGCGTCGGGCACATGGAGGGCGTGTACGCGCAGGCGGTCGAGGACGCCCGGCGGGCCGGTGCGCAGGTCACCCTCAACGCCGGCTACCCGGCGAAGGCCGTGAAGGCGCGGTTCACGATCGGTGCGGACGGGGCGCGGTCGACGGTCGCGCGGCAGCTCGGGCTCGACGTCAACCGCACGATGATCACCGGTGTCGAGGAGGTCTACCCGGTCGCTCCCGGCGGGACGCCGACGTTCCACTGCGTGCTCGACCCGCGGCTCGCGCCCGGCTACCTGGCCTGGGTGATCGACGACGGCGAGCACGCCCACGTCGGGCTCGCCGGCCGCGCCGACCGGTTCACCGCGCCGCTGCCCCGGCTGCTGCGCAGGTTCAAGGACGGCTTTCCCACCCCCACACCCACCGGCCCGGTCCGGCGGCGCGGCGGGCCGATCCCGGTGGGCGGGGTGCTGCGCCGGATCGTCAGCACCGAGGGGTTGCTGGTCGGGGACGCGGCGGGGGCGGTGTCGCCGTTGACCGCGGGCGGGCTCGACCCGTGCATGCGGATGTCGGAGCTGGCGGCGTCGGTCACGGCCGACTACCTGCGCAGCGGCAACCGGTACGTGCTGGAGCACTATGACGGGGCGGGGCTGCGGCGCCGGTACGTGGCGCGCGGGGCCATGCGGCGGGGGTTGTCGCTGGTGCGGGCGCCCGGTGTGGCGGAGGCCGCGTTCAGCGGGCTGCGGACGTGGCTGGGACGGGCGGTGGCGGCCAGGATCATGTTCACCTGACCGCCACCGCCCCTGCCGTCAGGCCGTGAGCAGCGTCAGGCCGTAGACCCGCAGGATCTCGCTGACCGGCTGGAACCACGTGCGACCGCCGCTCGCGCAGTTGCCGTAGCCGCCGGACGTCACGCCCTGGGCCTGGTCACCGGTGATGAACGAGCCGCCGGAGTCGCCCGGCTCCGCGCACACCGACGTGCCGACCATCTCGTAGACCGCGCCCTGCTGGTAGTTCACGGTCTCGTTGCGGCCCTGCACCACACCGCAGTGCCAGTGCGTGGTCGAGCCAGAGCGGCACACGGACGTGCCGGGCGGGGCCTCCCACGAACCGCGCACCAGGGCGTCGCTCACCTGGCCCCAGCCGAGCACGACCGGCACGTTCCACCAGCCGCCGCCGGTGCGCACCCAGCCGTGGTCGTCGGTGGGGAACGACGAGCCGACGAACTCGCCCTGCCAGGAGCGGTCCCAGCCGTGGACGTTCCAGGCGCCGACGTTGCAGTGCCCGGCCGTCACGTAGCCGCCGTGCACGGAGAACCCGATCGAGCACCGGACGTTGCCGGTGTAGAACGGGTCACCGCCGACGGTTCCGGCGGCGAACGTCTGCGGCTGCCGGACGCCGTCGCGCTGGACCACGACGTCCTTCGGCAGTGCGGAGACGTCCGCAGCGGGCTCGGCCTCGACGACGACCGTGCCGCTCGGCACGTCGACCCTCCACGACGCGATGCCGGGCGGGATCTTGCCGGACTTCGACATCCGGTCGATGTCGTTCTTCACCGCGGTCAGCGACGCGAGCGACTTCGCCCGCAGCACCGGTGTCGCACCGGTGGCCCGCACGGCGTCGGCCTTCGCCGGGTCGGTGACGGCGACGTTCAGCTTGCCGTCGGCGAACCAGCTGCCGCCGTAGGCGTCACCGGCCGCCGCCTGCGCGGACGGGTCGATGCGCAGCGCGGTCTTCTCCTGGCCGATCCGCGTCACCGCCTCGGCCTTGCTGATGCCGAAGTCGCGGCTCATGGCGTCGACGACCTCGGCGGAGGCCACGGCGGCGGGGACGACGATGGTGCTGAGTACGAGAGCTGATACGGAAACAACGCGCAGCAACACTTTTCCTCCTAGGGTGCCCAGGGTGAGGTGGCGGCCCAGCTGACGTCCTCGGCATAACCTGCAGGGTTGTCGTAGACGTGTGCGCCGCCGCTCGATGCGACCCAAACCTCCTCTGCGTAGTGCCTGATGTTGGTGCCGAGCTCGTTGAACGACTCCAGTCGCACGCCGCCCCGCCCCGGCTGGGCGCAGAACGTCGCGTCGCGGCGGAACAGGTCGGTGTTGTCGTTCGTGCCGAGCTGGACGCGGAAGTCGGCGTGCCTCAGGAACTGGTTGGGGAAGTTGCGGGCCTCCAGCGAGTAGCACGACGGGTCGGCGAGACCGCGCCGGACCACGAACGTCGCGTCCGCCTTGAGCACCGCGTCGCTGCCGCCGGCGACGACGTCCGTGCGGGCCAGGCCGTCCCGGTGCCGCAGGTAGCGGTCGGTGAAGCCGGGCGTGGTCACCCGGAACGACCGGGCCTGGCCCAGCGGCAAGTCCGCGCCGCTGCGCCACAGCGCACCCGCCACCGCCCACGTGGTGTCCGCGGCGAACGAGCTCGCGGTGTCCCACGGGTTCGGGCCGCCGGAACGCGCCAGGTAGACGTTCTCGCCGTAGTGCCGGATGAACGCACCGCGCTGGTTGTACGACTCCAGCGCGGTGCCGCCGGAACCCGCGCGGGCGCAGAACGTCGCGTCGCCCGCGGCCGGGTTCGCCGCCGTGCCGATCCGCGCGCCGCTGTGCCGCAGGTACCGGCCGGGGAAGTTGCGCGACTCGAACGACAGGCACGAGGCGTCCGCGAGACCGGGCCGCGCGAAGAACGTGGCGTCCAGGCGGTCCAGGTCGGAGGACGGCACGTCGGTGCGCGCCAGGCCGTCGCGGTGGCGCAGGTAGCGGTCGGTGTGGCCGGAGGTGGTGACCCGCAACGAGACCACGTCGTCCGGGCCGACCGCCGTGCCGTTCGCGATCGCCAGGACGCGCAGGTTGATCTCGCGCACCCGTGCCTCGGTCATCTTCAGCACCTGGCGGTCGTAGGTGTAGAAGCCGTTGACCTCGTTCTCCACGTCGTACGGTTCGGTGTAGACCGAGCCGGACAGGCCGCGCGTGTGCACCATGCGGGCGACCTGCTTGGTGATCTCCACGTACCGCGTGGTCAGCGACGTCTCGTCCGGGTACAGGGCGCCGTAGGCGAACCCGCGGCCGGGCTGCCACTCGTGACCGGTGATCCGGCGGCCGAGACCGCCGAACTCGCCGAGCACCGCCACCCGGCGCGCGTCGGGTGTCCTGGTGGCCGTGGTGATCTGGTAGTGGTGGTCGTCGATGACGTCGCCGTTGCCGGGGTCCGGGTCGGAGACGCAGCAGTTGGCGCCGGAGTTGTGGTTGACGAGCCTGGTGCCGTCGATCGACCGCACCAGGTCGGTGATGCGGCCGGCGTCGTACTCGCCCCAGCCCTCGTTGAACGGCACCCACTGCACGATCGACGTGATGCCCTTGAGCTGGTCGATCACCCGGCGCAGCTCGGACTCGAACGCGGTGTGGCCGTTCGGGACCTCGTCGACGGCGTCGAGCGACGGCATGTCCTGCCACACCAGCAGGCCCAGCCGGTCGGCGTGGTAGAACCAGCGGGCCGGCTCGACCTTGATGTGCTTGCGGACCATGTTGAACCCCAGTGCCTTCTGGCGTTCGAGGTCCCACCGCAGGGCCGCGTCGGTCGGGGCGGTGTAGATGCCGTCGGGCCAGTAGCCCTGGTCGAGCGTGCCGAGCTGGAACACGAACTTCCCGTTGAGCAACGGCCGCATGACACCGCCGACCAGCGCCTTGCCGAGCGAGCGCATGCCGAAGTAGCCGGTGACCGCGTCACCGCTGCTCGACGTCACCCGCAGGTCGTAGAGGAACGGGTCGTCCGGCGACCACAGCCGCGCGTTCGGCACCGGGACCCGCAGGCGCGCACCGGTCTGCCCGGTCGCCGTGCCCACGACCTGGCCGCCGCTGAGCACCTGGGCGGTCACGGTCTGGCCCGCGGTGCCCTGCACGACCAGGTCGAGCGCGCCGCCGGGCACGTCCGGTGTGGTGTCGAGGCGGGTGATGTGCTGCGCCCGCACGGGTTCCAGCCAGACGGTCTGCCAGATCCCGGACGCGGCGGTGTAGAAGATGCCGTCCGGGGTGCGGCGCTGCTTGCCGATCGGGTAGCGGCTGCCGTCGACCGGCGAGTGCACGCCGACGACGACCTCGTTGCTGCCCGCGCGCAGGGCGGGCGTGATGTCGAACGAGAACGCGTCGAAGCCACCGGTGTGCGTGCCGACCTGGGTGCCGTTGACCCAGACCCTGGTCTCCCAGGTGACCGCGCCGAAGTTGAGCTTCACCCTGCGACCGTCCCAGGTGGACGGAATGGCGAAGGTCCGGCGGTAGAACATGGTGTCCTCGTGCCGTTTGACGCCCGACAGGGCGGACTCGACCGGGTACGGCACGAGGACCCCTTCGGCCAGCGGCCTGCCGAAGGGCGGTGAGCTGAGGTCGGGAGCACCCGTGAACTCCCAGACCCCGTTGAGGTTCTGCCACTCCTGCCGGACCAGCTGCGGTCGCGGGTACTCGGGCAGGGCGTTGGCCGGTGACACATGGCTGGTCCACGGTGTCGTGAGGGGTGCGGGTTTCGGTTGCCACTCGGCGGCCTGCGCGGCCGTCGGTGTGACGGTTGTTGCTGCGACGAGGAATCCGACCAATACGCCCAGGACGCGTCTGGTCATGGCTCTCCTATCTCCGGAGTGTTCGTTGCAGGACGACGACGATGAGCAGGAAGACGCCGCTGACGACGGACTGGAAGTTGCTGTCGAGCGTGCCGATCTGGTTGATGACGTTCTGGATCACCGTGCGCAGGCCGACACCGATCATGGTGCCGAGCACGGTGCCCGCGCCGCCGGTCAGCAGCGTGCCGCCGATGACGACCACGGAGATCGCGTCCAGCTCGGTGCCGACGCCGATGACCGTGACACCGGACTGCAGGTAGGCGGCGGTGAGCGCGCCGGCCAGTCCCGACAGCACGCCGCTCATGGTGTAGACGAGGACCTTGGTGCGCGCGACGGGGACGCCCATCAAGATCGCCGAGGACTCCGCGCCGCCGGTGGCGAACACGTTCTGGCCGAAGTTGGTGCGGTTGAGCAGCAGACCGCCGAGCGCGGCCAGCACGAGCGCGATGAACACCGGGTGTCCGAAGCCGAACACCGTGCCGCGGCCCAGCTCGACGAACGCCGAGTCCGGTGCGATCCGGTAGGTCGTCGCCCCCTCGTCGGTGATCACCAGCAGCAGGCCGCGGGCGAACAGCAGCGAGGCCAGCGTGACGATGAACGGCGCCATGCTCGTGCGGGCGATGAGCAGGCCGTTGACCACGCCGATGAGCCCGCAGACCAGCAACGGCAGCAGCAGGGCGCCGAAGAAGCCCCACTGCGAGCCGTACGCCGCGAGCACGCCGCCCAGCGCGTAGAGCGAGCCGACGGACAGGTCGATGCCGCCGGTGATGATCACGAACGTCATGCCGATCGCGATCACCGCCAGGAACGAGCCCTGCAACGCGAGGTCGCGGACGTTGTCGAGGCTGCCGAAGCGCGGGAACACCAGCCACGCCACGACGACCATCAGCACGAGCGCGACGGCCGCGCCCTGGCGTTGCAGGACCTTCGTGCGGGCGGAGGCGAGGGTGGTCGTCATCGGCGCTCCCTCGCGACGTAGACGGCGGCCACGATGATCGCGGCCTGGATCATCTGCGCGATGGAGTCGGGCAGGTCGTGCTTGATCAGGGTGGCCCGCACGAGCTGCATCAGCACCACGCCCATGACCGTGCCGAGGACGCGGACCTTCCCGCCGGTCAACGGGGTTCCGCCGACGACGACGGCGGTGATCGCGGACAGCTCCATCAGCAGGCCGATGTCGGCGGGGTCGCTCGCGGCGAGCCGGGACGTGGCGAGCACGCCCGCGACGGCGGCGAGCACGCCGGTGATCGCGTAGACCCCGACCAGCACCCGGCTGACCGGCAGCCCCGCCAGGTGCGCGGCCCTGCGGTTGCCGCCGACCGCGACGAGCTGGCGCCCGAACGTGGTGCGGTTGACCAGTCCCGCCACGAGGACCGCGAGGACGACGGCGACGAGCACGCTGATCGGCAGGCCGAACACGTCGTCGGTGCCCAGCGCCAGGAACGCCGGGTCGTGCAGCTGGACCAGCTGACCGTTGGCGATCACCAGGGCGAGACCGCGCCCGGCGACCAGCAGCGCGAGCGTCGCCACGATGGGCTGGATGCCCACCCGTGCGACCAGGAAGCCGTTGAACCCGCCCGCCGCCAGGCCGACCGCGAGCGCGATCAGGACGGCGGGCACCGGGCCGTACCCCAGGTACAGCGGGATGAGCGCGGCGGCCAGTGCCATGACGGCGCCGACGGACAGGTCGACGCCCTCGGTGCCGATCACCAGTGCCATGCCCAGCGCGACGACCAGCACCGGCGCGGCCTGGACCAGCTGGGTGCGGAAGTTGCCCGCGGTCAGGAAGTTCGCCGTGAACAGCACGTTGAACAGCAGCAGGGCGGCGACGGCGACGTGGACACCGTTGTCCTGGAGCCAGCGCGTCCTAGTGGCGGTCAGCGTCATCGGTCACCTCCGCCGGTTCCGCCGCGATGGCCGCGAGGACGTGCTCGCGGGTCAGCTCACCGCCGGTCAGCTCGCCCGCGACGTGGCCGTCGCGCAGCACGACGAGCCGGTCGGCGCCGTCGAGCAGCTCGTCCAGCTCGGAGCTGATCAGCAGCACCGCGAGTCCCTCCTTCGCCAGCTCGTCGATCAGCGCCTGCACCTCGGCCTTGGCGCCGACGTCGATGCCGCGGGTGGGCTCGTCGAGCAGCAACACTCTCGGTTCCGCGCAGAGCCAGCGGGCCAGCAGCACCTTCTGCTGGTTGCCGCCGGACAGCTCGGCGACCCGCTGCTCCGGGCTGGAGACCTTGATGCGCAGCCGCGTGATGAACAGGTCCACGATCCGGTCCTGCTTCGCCCGGCTGACCAGTCCGAACCGGCTGAGTCCCGGCAGCGCGGCCAGCACGATGTTCTCCCGCACGGACAGGTGCGGGATGATCCCCTCGGCCTTGCGGTCCTCGGCGAGCATGCTGATGCCGGCGCGCATCGCGGCCTTGACGTTGCCGCGCGGCACGGGCTTCCCGCCGACGAGCACGGTGCCGTGCTGGGTGGGGATGGCGCCGATGATCGCCTTCGCGGTCTCCGTGCGGCCGGAGCCGAGCAACCCGGCCAGTCCCACCACCTCCCCCGGCCTGATGGTCACGTTCACCCCGTTGAGCCTGGGCCTGCTGGTCAGGTCGCTCGCCTCCAGGACGGGCTCCTTCCCGGCGTGGTGGTCCTCGCCGAACGCCGTCGTCCCACCCGCCCTGATGTCGCTGACCGATCGGCCGAGCATGAGCGACACCAGCTCGATCCTGGGCAGGTCGGCCAGTGGTCCGCTGTGGACCTTCCGGCCGTCGCGCAGCACCGTGACGGTGTCGCAGAGCCGGTACAGCTCGTCCATGCGGTGGCTGACGTAGACGATCGCGATGCCGCGCTCGTGCAGCCGTTCCACGACCGCGAACAGCGTCTCCACCTCGCGCGGCTCGAGCGACGACGTGGGCTCGTCCATGATCACGACGTCCGCGTCGGCCTCGACCGCGCGGGCCAGTGCGACCATCTGCTGCTCACCGACCGACAGCGAACCCAGCGGCTGCGCCACGTCGGCGGTGATCCCGTAACCGCTCAAGATCCGCCGCGCGTCGGCGATGGCCGTCGCGCGGTCGATCAGGCCCAACCGCGTGCGCGGCTCGCGGCCGAGGAACAGGTTGCCGGCCACGCTCATCAGCGGGATGAGGTTGACCTCCTGGTAGATCGTGGAGATGCGACCGGCACGCCGGACCTCGCCGCCGTCGGGCTGGTGGATGCCGGTCAGCACCTTGATGAGCGTCGACTTGCCGGCGCCGTTCTCCCCCACCAGGGCGTGGATCGAGCCCCGGTGGAGGGTGAAGTCGACGCCGTCGAGCGCCTTGACGCCCGCGAACGCCTTCGTGACGCCCGCGACATCGATGACGGGTTCAGTAGGCATTGGCGAGCTTCTGCGCGGCGTTGGTGGCGTCGTACTCGTCGTCGGAGATCACGATGTTCTGCGGGATCTCCTGGCCGGCCGCGAACTTCTCCAGCGTGTCGAACGCGAGCGGGCCGAAGCGCGGGTTGGACTCGACCACGGCGGTGTAGCTGCCGTCCGCGATGAGCTGCACGGCGGTGCGCGTGCCGTCGACCGACACGATCTTCACGTCCTTGCCCGGCTGCTTGCCCGCGGCCTTGAGCGCGGTCACGGCACCGACGCCCATCTCGTCGTTCTCCGCGTAGACGGCGGTGATGTCCGGGTTGCTCTGGATCAGCTGCTCCATCACGGCCTGGCCCTTGGAGCGGTCGAACTCACCGGTCTGCTCGGCGACGACGGTCAGCCCGGTGCCGGCGATGCCGTCCTTGAAGCCCTTGGTGCGGTCGACCGTGACGTTGTTGCCCGACGCGCCGAGCAGGATCGCGACCTTGCCGTTGCCGCCGGTCGCCTTGAGCATCGCCTGGGCCGCCCGCTTGCCCTGCTCGACGAAGTCGGAGCCGATGAACGTGAGGTAGTCGGTGCAGGGTTGCGACGTCACCTTGCGGTCGATCGTCACCACCGGCACCTTCTTGGCCTTCGCCGCGTCGAACGCGGGCTGCAGGCCGTCGGAGTTCAGCGGTGCCACGATCAGCAGCTTCGCGCCGCGGTCCAGCAACGACTTGATGTCGCTGATCTGCTTGTTGAGGTCGCTCTGCGCGTTCGTGGTGAGCAGCTCGACCCCGCGCTCGGCCGCCTCGTCCTTGATCGACTGGGTCTCGGCGGTGCGGAACGGGTTCGCCTCCTTCTCCGACTGCGAGAAGCCGACGACCGCGCCCTTGAGCTCGACCTGCGGGTACCCGGTCCTGTCCCGGCCGCAGCCGGGGCCGCCGCTCTGGTTCGCGGCGGCGCTCGCGGCCGGCCCACCGCTGGTCGTCGTCTGCTGGCCCTCCCTGGCCGTGCAGCTCGCGAGGAGCGCCACGGCGGCGAGGGCGATCGGCAGGGTGCGACTGAGGGACATCGTTGGCTCTCCTACGCGGTGCGGGTGCGTGGTCGCGCTCTCAGGGGCTAGATTTGCATCGTTGTTCCAACGATGTAAAGACCGCGGACTTCCCGGTACCTTTCCCGGTACCTCTTCAGGAGGCTGAGTTGGCCACGCTCAAGGACGTCGCGCGCCTGGCAGGCGTGTCGGTGAAGACCGTCTCGAACGTGGTCAACGGCTACTCGTTCGTCAAACCCGACAACCGCCGCCGGGTGGAGGAGGCGCTGGCCGCCACCGGCTACCGCCCCAACCTCGGCGCCCGCAACCTGCGCCGCGGCCGCACCGGCTTCATCGGCCTGGTGCTGCCGGAGCTCTCCATCCCCTACTTCGCCGAGCTCGCCGGCCTGGTGATCGCCGCCGCCCAGGAGCACGAGTGGAACGTGCTGATCGAGCAGACCTTCGGCACGCTGGCCGGCGAACGCGCGGCGCTGGAGGCACTGGGCCCGCACCTGGTCGACGCGGCGATCGTGAGCCCGGAGGCGGTCAGCGACTTCCAGCTGGAGGTCCCGACGGTGCTGCTCGGCGAGCACGAGGTGGACGTGCCGATCTCCCGCGTGGGCATCGACAACGTGCTCGCCGCCTCCACCGCCGTGCGGCACCTGATCTCGCTGGGCCGCACCCGCATCGCCGCGATCGGCGCCCACCCGCAGCGCGGCACGGCGGCGCTGCGCCTGGAGGGCTACCGGACCGCGCTGGAGGTGGAGGGCATCGAGTTCGACCCGGCCCTGGTCGTGCCGGCGTTGAACTACCACCGCGCGGACGGCGCGGCGGCGATGAACTCGTTGCTGGACCTGGAGAACCCGCCGGACGCGGTGTTCTGCTTCAACGACCTGCTGGCCGCCGGCGCCATGCGGGCCGCCGCGGAGCGGTTCGTGCGGGTGCCGCAGGACCTGGCCGTGGTCGGGTTCGACAACAACGAGGAGAGCGCTTACAGCTCGCCCTCGCTGACGTCGGTCGCGCCGGACAAGGGCGCTATCGCCCGTGCCGCGGTGGACCTGCTGCACCGGCGGGTGGGTGCGGACGCCGTGGCGGTCGAGAACGTGCAGACGCCGTTCTCGTTGCGGGTGCGGGAGAGCACGGCGTCGTGAGGCCCGCCGTGCCGGTGCTCGCTACGGCCGCGCGTAGGCCTCGTAGGTCTTCCGGTCGAACAGCACGAACCGCACCAGCTCCACCGGCGCGTCCCTGACCGCCGCCAGCGCGATCTCCGCCGCCGACTCCACCGGCCAGCCGTAGATGCCCGTCGAGATCGCCGGGAACGCGACCGACACCGCCCCGAGCTCCGCCGCGACCCGCAGCGAGTTGCGGTGGCAGTCGGCGAGCAGCTCGGAGCGGTCCTCGGTGGCCGACCACACCGGGCCGACCGTGTGGACGACCCAGCGCGCGGGCAGGCGCCCCGCCGTGGTGGCCACCGCCTGACCGGTCTTGAGGCCGCCGCCGTAGTGGCCGGCGCGCAGTGCGCGGCACTCGGCGAGGATCTCCGGACCACCTCGGCGGTGGATCGCGCCGTCCACTCCCCCGCCGCCGAGCAGGGAGGAGTTGGCGGCGTTCACGACCACGTCGACGTGCTGTTCGGTGATGTCGCCCTGGACGAACTCGACGGTGCTCATCCTCAGATCATGACAGCGGGCACGTCGAGACGTCGGCCGGGCGCGGGAGGGTCGCCGAAGCGGGTGGCGTGACGCCGTCGAGCCAGCGTTCCAGCGCCACGAACGCCGAGCGGTGGCACGGGGCCAGCGGGCGCAGGCGGTCGGGGTAGGCGTCCACCAGGCCGTCGACGTGGGTGCCCTGCTCGACGCGGAAGTAGCGGTGCAGGCGGTCCGGGGTCATCGCGGCGTAGACGTCGGAGTCCTGGGAGATGGGCAGCAGCACGTCGTGGGTGCCGTGGACCGTGATCAGCGGGCGGTGGATCTTGCCGGTCAGGGCGACCGGGGCGATGGCGGGGCCGGCGATGCGCCGGCGTGCGGCGTAGTCGTAGTCGGCGTCGCAGGCCGGGGTGCCGGACGCGCAGAACGGGGTGCCCGCTTCGAGAGCGCCGTCGAAGGACGGGTCGAACTCCTCGCGGTAGATGCGCTGGGTCAGGTCCCAGTAGTAGCGGTGGTGGTAGTCCCACAGGAACTCCGTGCCCGCGGGGAAGCCCGCGGCGACGATGGCGGCGTGGGCCTGCGGGTCACCGGCCAGGTAGGCGGGATAGGCCCTCAGCACCGGCGGCAGGAACGTCAGCGGGTTCGGCCCCTTGACCGTCCACAGCGTGCCCTCCCAGTCGACGCCGCCGTCGTAGAGGTGCGGGCGGTTCTCCAGCTGCCAGCGCACGAGGTAGCCGCCGTTGGAGATGCCGGTGGCGATGGTGCGCCTGGCGGGGCGGCCGTACCGCTGCGCGACGACGGACTTGGCGGCGATGGTGAGCTGGGTGAGGCGGTGGTTCCACTCGGCCATGCCGTCGCGGTAGAACTGCGCGCCGGTGTTGCCCTTGTCGGTGGCGGCGAAGGCGTAGCCGCGGGCGAGGACCCAGTCGGAGATGGCCCTGTCGTTGGCGTACTGCTCCCGCACACCGGGTGAGCCGGCGACGACCAGGCCGCCGTTCCAGCGGTCGGGCAGCCTCACCACGAACTGCGAGTCGTGGTTCCAGCCGTGGTTGGTGTTGGTGCGCGAGCTGTCCGGGAAGTAGCCGTCGACCTGGATGCCGGCGACGGGGGTGGGAGCCGGCAGCGCGGCGCTGGTCAGACCTGCCCAGTCGGCGGGGTCGGTGATGCCCCCCGCCGTGCTGAGGTCGGCCAGCCTGACCAGTTGCTGGTGTTCGGCGCCGGGGACGTGCAGCGCCGGGGCCGGTACGAGCAGCGACGCGACGAGCGCCAGGGGCAGCAACATAGCTGGTCAAACTAGCTGCGGCCGGTCCTCGGCGACATGGTTGCCTCCCACACAAGCCCGGCTTTGAAAGTGGTGAAGCCGAACAGGTCGAGCACCCGCCGCACCCGCGGCTGGGCGCGGCGCAGGGTGAGGTCCTTGCCGTTGTGGTTCGCCGCGCACAACAGCAGGAGCAGGATGCGCAGCCCGCTGGCGGACAGGAACGTCACCTCGGCCAGGTCGATCGTCACGCTCTCCACGGCGCCGTCGGCGATCCCGGGCAGCACCGCGGCGAAGAACTCGTCACAGGTGGTCACGTCGACCTCGCCCCGGCAGGTCGCGACGAAGTGCGCGCCCGTGCGGCTGGTGCTGATCGCGAACGGGCTCGGTTCACAGGCTTCTGCGGACATCGGTCCTCCTCCCGCACCACTGCACCGCAGCGGCGGGTGCGGCGCTAGCAGCGGAAGCGAAGGCGCCGACTGCCAAAACGAAGGACGTCAGCCCGACCTCAGCGTCTGCGACGGCGACACCCCGTACGCGGACCGGTAGTGCGCCGCGAAGACACTCGGCCGTGCATACCCCCACCTGGCGGCGATCTCGGTGACCGTGCCCTGCCGCCGCTGCAGGTCGAGGTGGGCCTGCGCGAGCCGCACCCGCCGGACGTACGCCGTGGGCGTGGTGTCGAGGTGCCGCCGGAAGGCGAGCTGGATCGCCCGGAGCGACACGCGGGCCGCACGTGCGATGTCGGCGGCGGTGATGTCCTTCTCCGCCTCGGACTCGATGTACGCGATGGCGCGTTTCAGCGCGTGCGGACGGGGCTGGCCCGGCCCGTAGTCCACGAGGGAGACGTTCGGGAACGTCGCGAGGGTGGTCGCGATGAGCAGGCGTGTCGCGTTCTCCACGACGAGCGGTTCGTCCTCGAACGCCGGCAGCACCTCGTCGCGCAGGTGCACGCACGTCGACCGCCACGCCGCCGCGGCCCGCGCCGACACCGCCGTGCAGCTGGTGAACCGCACGCCACCGGCGAACCGGTCGACCACGGCCCGGTCCACGACCACGAGCGTGGCCTTCGGGTCCTCGGCCACGACGGAGTACGGGAACTCGGGCTGCCCGGTCAGCAGCAGGTGCCCCGGCAGCACGTTCTGGTAGTCACCGCTCGTGCGGTACCGCGCCCGCCCACCGTCGAGGTACCCGAAGATGTAGGCGCTCTGCGGCCCGCTGGTGGCCTCGAAGCCGATGGAGCTGTCGATGACGTCGAACCGGACCGGCCCGAACCGGCGGGAGCGCAACCGCAGCCACGACCGCCCATCGCCGCCGTGGATGCGCATCTTGCCGTAGGCGACACTGAGGGCCGCCTGCATCTCGTCCAGATCTGTCAGCTCGACGACCTGTTCCACGCGCTGAACAATCCTCGCCCGCGCCGGTCGTGTCCATGACCCGCCCGGATGCCGGTGCTGGTGCTTCGAACGCAACGCCCGGCGACTGAACGGACCAGCGGGCGACGCGGTGCGCGACAGCGGCCGCGCTCAGGCGGCGGCGAGGACGGCTGCGATCTCGTTCAGCAGCACGGACTTCCGGCTGTTCGGCAGGAACGAGGCCAGCACGGCGTTCTCGGCCAGCCGCGCGACCTCCGCGCGATTGAGGTCCACTGTGGACGCCACGGCCAGGTGCTCGCCCTCCAGCGTGGCACCGAAGAACGGCGGGTCGTCGGTGTTGAGCGTGACCACGAGCCCGGCGTCGAGCATCCGCCGCACGGGGTGCCGGTCGATCGACGCGACCTGCCGCGTGCGCACGGTGGAGGTCGGGCACACCTCCAGCGGAATGCCCCTGCGCACCAGGTGCTCGACGAGGGCCGGGACCTCGACGCAGCTCGTGCCGTGCCCGATCCGCTCGGCCCTCAGGTCGCGCACGGCCGACCAGACCGTCTCCGGGCAGGTGGTCTCGCCGGCGTGCGGGACGCTGTGCGGCCCGGCTTCCACCGCGGCGGCGAAGAACGGCACGAACTGGGCGCGGCCGACACCGGCCTCGGGACCGCCGAGGCCGAACGACACGAGCCCCTCCGGCCGTTCCCCGAGCGCCACGGCCAGCGTCTCCCTGGCCGCGACGAGGCCCTTCTCGCCGGGGACGTCGAAGCACCAGGCCAGTTCCACGCCGAGCGCGGCGGCCTCGGCCCGGCCGGAGTCGAGCCCGGTGAGCAGCTCGTCCAGCGGCATGCCGTCCACCAGGTGGTTGTGGGGCGTGACGGTGACCTCGGCGTACGGGGCGTTCTGCGCCGCGAGCGACCGGGCCAGGCCGACGACGAGGGTGTGGACGTCGTGGCGGTCGGTCAGCATCGACTGGACGGCCCAGTAGACCTTCAGGAAGTGGTCGAAGTCGCGGAACGCGTAGAAGCGCTCCAGTTCGGCGCGCTCGGTGGGCACGCCGGCGGCCGGGTGGCGCCGGGCGAGCGCGAGGACGGTGTCGAGGTCGGCCGACCCGACGAGGTGGACGTGCAGCTCCACTTTGGGCAGGGCGTGGACGAACGAGCGCATGGCGAAGCTCCCCGGTGTGAGGTGAGAAGGGTGTCGGGAGAACGCGTGCGACTCAGGGAGCGAGGTCGCCGCGTTCGGTGTCAGCGCCGTAGAGCGGCAGCTTGAAGTCCGGCACGCGCTCCACGCCAGCGGATCACGCGGGAATCCGGTGGCCTCGCGACGACGCCGGCTGGCACGCTGGCCCGCGTGGAGATCGAGGACGTGCACGAGGTCTTGGACGTGCTGCGCGGCCTTGACGTGTGGATCGGCGGCGGCTGGGGGATCGACGCGCTGGTCGGCCGGCGGACGCGGCCGCACGGCGACCTCGACCTGATGCACCGCGAGGAGCAGGAACCGGCCCTGCTCGCCGCGCTGACGGCGGCCGGGTTCGCCGAGACGCTGTCATGGCGCCCGGTGCGGTTCGTCGTGCGGGACGCGGCCGGCCGGGAGATCGACCTGCACCCGTTGCGGTTCAACGCCGACGGCAGTGCCACGCAGGCCTCGCTGACACCGGGCGAGCCGTTCCGCTACCCGGCGGGCTGCTTCGTCACCGGCTCGATCGGCGGGCGGGTGGTGCCGTGCCTGTCCGCGGCGCAGCAGGTGCACTTCCACAGGGGTTACGAGCCGCGTGAACGGGACCTGCACGACCTGGAACTGCTCAGGGTGGCGTTCGGCGACGTCGGCTGAGACCGGGAACCCGGTTCAGCGCCGGGCGGGTGAGGGGAGCCAACCGCATCGCAGTGCCGTGCAGGGGAACGGAGCCGCCGTCGATGGCATCGAGTTCTTCCCGACACGGCCGCGCGCCTGCCGGAGAACCCGGCGGCGACCGGGTCGACGTGACAACACGGTCACGCACCTGCTCACCCGGGATGACCAGGTGCGCTGCTTCGAGAACGCGGCACACCACCTGACCCCGTCGGAGTGTTCGTCATCGAGTGCGGGGTGCCGGGCTGGGCCGCTACGCCGAGCCATTCCTCGCCGCCAGCGCCCGGCATGTCAGCGTCTACGAGCACTCGGTGCAGCGGTCGGCGCCGCCGACCACCGAGAGGTCCACATCAGACCGTCGGAATCAGTCGCACGCCGGCCTCCACATCATCGGCTCGACCGCCTCGTCGACACACCACCGTCGGGCGGCGCTGGTAGCGGTTGTGCGGAACGGCTTGCCGCCGTCGTCGATGCGGAGCTCGCCGCTGTCGGTGCCGGAGGTCCACTGCACCCACAGCACCCACTCGACGTCCTCGTTCCGCGACTCCATCCGCACGACCAGCTTCTCGACGTCGACGGAATCGACTTTGAAGGGAAAGTCCTGCACGCCGATCGACTGGCCGTTGTGCGATCCCTCGACCGGCCTGGCAACGGGCGGGTCAATGGACAGGTCGACGGCGAAGAACCTCGGTGGTACCGCGCTGGCGCAGCGAGCAGGGAGGAAGAGCCCAGGTACCGCCGGCTTGCGGCTGATCACCTCCGCCCGCATCGACTGCAGCACCACCGCGACCGACGACAGGCCCTGCAGGGTTGCGTCGAGCCGAGCACCGGACGCGGCGACGGCACCGGACGGTGCCGTGCTGAACTGGATCGACCTCTGCCCCTGGTCGGGCACGACGTGGCCCGCGCCGCACATGTACGGGCGGTAGTCGGCCTTGGCGGCCAGCGGGGTGCCGGTCGCCTTCTGCTCGACCGCCTCCTGCCCGACCGGCTTCTGCCCGCCCGGCTTCTGCTGGCCGGACTTGCTCACCAACCACACGATCACGGCCGCCGCCACGAGCACCACCACCAGGGTAAGAGCGAGCAGGACCACCGTCCGGCGGTCGCGCCCGTGCACCGTGACCTGGTCGATCCTGTTGCCCTGCACGACGTTGCCGTCGACGTCGCCCACGCTCAAGTTGCGGTCGTCGTCACGCCCCTGACTCACGCGGACATGGCCTCCGCTTTGATCTGCTCGAACTGCGCCGCCATGGCCGCGGACAGCGCCTGGGCCGCGGACAGCGGGCGGACCATGACGGTGAACTCGTCGATCAGGCCGTCGGCGTTGAGGTGCAGGAAGTCGCAGCCCTGGATCTCCCTGCCGTCGACTTCGGCGCGGAACACCAGCGCGGAGTTCTCGCCGTCGACGATCTCGCGTTCGTAGCGGAAGTTCTCGAAGACCCGCAGGACGCCGCGCAGGATCGCCGCGGTCAGCGGCTTGCCGGGGTACGGGGAGAACGCGACGGGGCTCGTGAACACCACGTCGTCGGCCAGGCAGGCCGCCATGGCGTCGGTGTCGCGGGCCTCGACGGCCGCTCGGAAAGCCTTCATGAACGGCACCGTACCCCGGACGGCGTGGTTCACGTGCGCGCACGGGCGAGTGAGGTTGAATCGAACGCATGAACGGGATGTCCGCGTTGCAGGAGGCATTGGCAGAGCCCGCGGCGCAGGCGCGCGACCGGTTCGCGGGACGGCTCAACGGTTATCTCGACGGATCCGGCGTGGTGCACGCGGTGCGGTTGCAGGGGTGGCTCGGGCTGGAGGTGCCCGGTCCCGGTTGTCACGTCGGGACCGGCAGCTGGGACTTCACCCGGTTCAAGCCGACCACCTCGCCGGTCTCGTGCGGGCGGTGCCGGTCGGCGGGGCTGCTCGCGAGCTCGTTCACCGGCGGGCCGCACCAGCAGGTGCTGGACCTGGACGGGATCTGAGCGGCGCGGGGCTCACCCGCAGGCGTCGCGGTTGCGCAGGATCATGCCGGTGACCGCGGTCATGCCGAGGCGTTCGTAGTACGGCCGCAGCTCCTCGTCGCAGACGAGGTCGATCGAGTACAGGTGCGCGCCCTCGGCCACGACCCGGCGCACCAGCTCGGCACCGATCCCCCGGCCCTGGTGCTGCGGCAGCACCTCCAGCCACGGGACGAACCCGGTCAGCACGCCGTCGCTGATCAGGTTCACGAAGCCGGCGACCTGCCGGTCCACGCGTGCGACGACGGCACGGTAGCTGCCGCGCAGCACCGCGAGGTGCTGCGCGGGGCTCGGCGGCTTCGGCCAGCCGGCGAAGAACCCCGTCAGGTCGGCTTCGGTCAGATCTTCGACGTCGGTGCTGTACGTGATCACGACAGCAGCCTGCCACCGCGCCGATCAGAAACGTTCACCCGATGCCGGTGGCTCGTGCGCGAATTCCACGCGAAAACCTTCGGAACAGGTCCGGTTTCTGCCCGTTCCGTCTTGATTGGCATACCTGCCCCGACGTGCCAGAAAACGGTTGCAGCCCGAATTCCGGATTACTGATCCCTTTAGGTCGTTATGGTCTCAAGCGGCAGTTTCGGTTCTTTGACATTTTTCTTTACACAGTCCTGAGCTGCAGATATGATGCAGAAAAGGGACGACAACCACCCGTCTGGCGGAATGATGAGCCGTTGGCGTACTGAGACACGTGCTAGCCGACTGACATTTGTCGTCCCTATCCTCTATTTGCACACGCCGCACCTGAGGTGATCTGCGCAGTCGGGGAGGAAGAGTGTGGAGCGTCGGATTCTCGAAGAGCTCGCGGACGGGGTGGCGCCGGACAGCGCAGGCCCCCAGTGGGCCCTGCACGGCCGGACGGCGGAGGTCGGCCGCGTCGAGCTGCTGATGCGCGAGAGCGCCGAGCAGCAGCGGGCGCACGTCGTCGTGCTGGAGTCCGGCGCGGGAACCGGCAAGACACGGCTGCTGCTGGAGCTGATGTCGGCCGCGGCCAGGCGCGGCTTCGCGGTCGTCAACGGTGCGGCGGAGCAGACCGGTCACGGCAGGGCCGTCACCCTGGTCAACGCGCGCGGCGGGCGGGCGGAGGAAGACCGGGTCGGCGTGCTCGCCGGGCGGTTCGAGGCCCAGCTCGCCGGTCACCTGCGGCGCGGACCGGTGCTGGTGGCCGTGGACGACGCGCAGTGGACCGACTCCACGCTGCTGCAGGCACTGGGGGCCGTGATGTCCAAACTGGACAAGGCGCCGGTGCTGTGGCTCTTCGCCGTGCACACCGACCACGCCGAGTCCCCCAACGGGGTCGCGTTGCGGGTGCTGGCGCGCAGGCACCGCACCGAGTGGCTCGGGCCGTTGCCGCCGCTGAGCGGTGCGGCGGTCGCGGGCATCGCGGGCGACCTGCTCGACGCGACGCCGAGCGACGACCTGGTGGCGTTGTGCGAGAGCGTCGGCGGCACCCCGCAGGCGGTCGTCGACCTGGTGCTCGACCTGCGCCGCGAGGGCTGCGTGGTGGCCGGCGACCACGTGGCGCGGCTCGTGGGCGGGCCGTGGGCGACGGGGGTCTCCGCGGCGGTCGAGGCCGAGCCGGACGCACCGCTGCCGCGGCCGTTCGTGCGGCTGGCGCAGGCGCGGCTGTGGGAACTCTCCACCCGTGCGCAGGAGGTGCTGCAGGTCGCCGCCGTACTGGGCAGCAGGTTCACGCCGCAGGACCTGGCCGAGATGCTCGGCGAACGCCCCGCACAGCTGCTGGGGCCGTTGCAGGAGGCGCTGGCCGCGGGGCTGATCGGCAGCGAGGCCGACGAGTTCGTGTTCCACCGTGAGCCGGTGTGGCGCGCGGTCCTCGGCACCGTGCCCGAGCTGCTGCGCTCGATGCTGCACCACCAGGCCGCCACGATGCTGCTGGCCCGCCCGCGCGCCAGGGCCGAGGCGGCCGCGGTGCACCTGGTGCACTGCACGGTGCCCGGCGACACCGCGGCGATCGCCACGATCCGCGAGGCGGCGCACCGGATGCTCGCCTCCTCGCCGCAGGCGGCGTCGGCCCTCGCGACCCGCGGGCTGCGGATCGCGACCCCCGGCAGCGCCGACCACGCGGCGCTGGCCACCACCGCCACGGCCGCGCTGGTCCGGCTCGGGTGCCTGAGCGAAGCCGTGGACCTGGCCCGCGAGCAGCTGGGCGAGCACCTGCACGGCGGTCCCGAGTTCACCCGGCCGTTGCGGACCTGGCTCGCCACGGCGTTGCTGCTGCGCGGCGACACCACGGCCGCCTACGACCTGTCGAACCAGGCCGTGTCGGTCACCCGGCCGGGCACGGACCTGCGCGACCCCGCCACCGAGCCGTGCCCGGAGCTGCTGCTCCTCAACGCGTTGTCGCACAACGACCAGAGCAAGGTCACGCTCGTCGCGGACCGGGTGCTCGACTTGCCGGAGCCGCACAGCGACGACGTCCGGGCCGCCGCTCTCAACGTGCGGGCGATGTCGCACTGGCGGGAGGGCCGGCTCGACGAGGCGATCAGCGCCGTCGACGAGGCGGTGCGGCTGCGCGGCCCGCTCACCCGCGCGTGGCAGAGCGATCCGCTGTGGACCAGGGCGTGGCTGCTCACCAGGGTCCGCAAGCTCGACGAGGCGCTCGCCGCCGCCGAGACCGCCCGCGCGGCCATCGACGCCGAGCACAACGGCGTGCTCAGCCCGGTCCCGCTCGCCCTGCGCGCCACGATCCTGCTCGCCAAGGGCGAGCTGGCGGCGGCGGAAGCGGACGCGCGCGCCGGGCTGGCGGCCTCCGAACGCGCGGAGATGCCGTTGTACCAACCGCAGCTGCGCGCGGTGCTGGTGATCTCGGCGCTGCGCCGCGGTGATCTGGCCATGGCGTCGGACAGCCTGCGGCGGCTGGAGGAACGCGCACCGGCCGAGCGCGCGCAACCGTGGACGGCGCTCATCCGCGTGCTCGCCGCCGTGGTCACCTCCGCACGCCGTGGCGCACATGCCGCCATGGACGAGCTGCGCGGGGCGATCACGGACACCGAGCAGTGCCGCCAGATCCTGCTGGAGGACCCGTCGATGACGGCGTGGGCGGTCCGCACGGCGCTGTCCGCCGGTGAACGGCAGCTGGCCGGGAACGTCGTGACCGCCGCCGAGCGGATCGCGGCCGAGAACCCCGGCTTCGACACGGTCCTCGCGGCCGCACGGCACGGAAGAGCGTTGTACGACAACGATGTCAGCGCCTTGGCGGGTCTGGAGGACGGTTACGGCGACCCGTGGGCGGCGGCGTCGGTCATCGAGGACACCGGGACGTTGCTGCGCGAGCAGGACCGCGACCGCGCCATCGCCGGGCTGAACCGGGCGATGGCCGCCTACGACGAGCTGGGAGCGGAGTGGGACTCGGCCCGCGTGCGGCGCAAGCTGCGCAGGCTGGGCGTGCGGCGGCGGCACTGGAACCACGAGGCGCGGCCGGAGACGGGCTGGGACAGCCTCACCAGCACCGAGGCGAAGGTGGCCCGGCTGGTGGCGCAGGGGCTGACCAACCGGCAGGTGGCGAGCGAGATGTTCGTGTCGCCGCACACCGTCGGGTTCCACCTGCGGCAGATCTACCGCAAGCTCTCCATCCAGTCGCGCGTGGACCTCGCCCGCATCGCGCCCTAGAGGCGCCTGCGGGGGGTGTCGAAGCGTCGAATCCCACGCCGGCCACAGCCGGGTGGCCCGCGTCGAACGGGGCTTCGACACCGCGGTTGCCCTGATGGGGATACGGACGCGCAGGCGGTCCGGTTCACTGTGGACCGGACCGTGTGCACGTTCTCACCTGGGGCCGATCGGAGGTCCTCCCCCCGCGTTCCGGCCACTATTCTGCCTGCATGGCCCTGCCTTCCGCTCCTCTGCGCCGTGCGCGCTGCGGAGCTGTCGGCGTGACCACGGGCGCCTTGGCCGTCCTCGCGCACTCCAGCGCCGATGGCCACCTGCCCGATGCCGGGCTGGTCTTCTCCCTTGTCGCGTTGCTGACGTGGGCGGTGGGCGGGCTGGCACGGCGCGAGCTCACACCGGCGCGGCTGCTGGCGCTCGTCGGCGGCGGGCAGCTCGCGATGCACCTCGTGCTGGAGCTCGCCTCGTCCCGGCACGACCACGTCAGCGCCGGGTACGTCAGCGCCGAACGCATGACCGCGGCCCACGTCGTGGCCACGGCGGTCGTCGTCGGCGCGCTGGCGGTCGCCGAGCGCACGGTCCTCGGGCTGGCGCGCACGCTCGCCTCGCTGCTGCCCCGCAAGCTGACGCCGTTCGTGGCGACGGCTCCCCTCTCCGTGCCCGTGTACCGGCACGTCCCGGCCGCCCCGGTGGTCCTGGACGTGCTGTCGTGGCGCGGTCCCCCGGCTGAACAGGCCTGACTCCCCCTCATCCCCGAGGCCGGCGCGCTCGTGCGCCGGCCGGTGCCTGTTCACGCCCACTTGGAGCTCTGCCATGTCCACCACGGAAACACCGCCGGCCACCGCGCCCGCGACCAGGACCTCGTTCGCCTGGCGCGGACTGTTCCTGCGCCTGCACTTCTACGCCGGCGTGCTCGTCGGCCCGTTCATCCTCGTCGCCGCGCTGACCGGTGTCCTCTACGCGCTGACCCCGCAGCTGGAGTCGTGGGTCTACTCGGACCAGCTGCGCGTTCCCGCGTCCGCGCAACAGCTCCCGTTGTCCGAACAGGTCAGCGCGGCGATGGCGACCACGCCCGCCGGTGACCTCGTCGCGGTACGCCCGGCCGCCGAACCCGGTGACACGACCCGCGTGCTGTTCGCCGAGGAGGGCCTGGGCGAGTCCGAGCGCCGCGCCGTCTTCGTCGACCCCGGCACCGGGAAGGTGACCGGCGACCTCGTCGTCTACGGGTCCAGCGGCGTGCTGCCGTTGCGCACCACGCTCGACCAGCTGCACCGCAACCTGGCGCTCGGCGAGCCCGGCCGCCTCTACAGCGAGCTGGCCGCCTCCTGGCTGTGGGTGATCGCGCTGGGCGGTCTCGTCCTGTGGCTCACGCGGGCCCGCGGCAGCAAGCGCATCCGCAAGCACGGCCTGCTCGGCGTGTGGGTGCTGGCGGGCGCGCTGTTCCTGTCCGCGACCGGTCTCACCTGGTCGGCCTACGCCGGCGAGAACATCGGCACGCTGCGCGAGGCGTTCGGCTGGTCCACCCCGGCGCTGCAGGTCCCCGGCGGTGGTGAGCACTCCGGTCACGGCGAGCACACCGAGGCGCTGGCCGCCGACCCCGCGGACGTCGACGCCGTCCTGGCCACCGCGCGCGGGTGGGGCATCGACGCGGGCCAGGTCGAGATCGGGCTGCCCGCGGAGGGCGTGTGGAAGGTCACCGAGATCGAGAAGGGCCTCGCGAGCCACGGCGACGCGGTGGCCGTGCGGGACGGCTCGGTCGTGAGCTCGGTGCGGTTCGCCGACTTCCCGTTCATGGCGAAGATGACGCGGTGGGGCATCGACGCGCACATGGGCGTGCTGTTCGGCTGGCCCAACCAGCTGCTCCTGCTGCTGCTCGGCGGCGGGCTCGTCGCGCTGGTCGTCATGGGCTACCGGATGTGGTGGAAGCGCAGGCCGACCCGCGGGTTCGGCCGCCCGACGCCGCGCGGGCAGTGGCGCAAGGCGCCGCCGGTGGCGCTCGTGGCGCTCGGCGTGGGCGCGGTCGTGGTCGGGTGGTTCGCGCCGTTGCTCGGGATCAGCCTCGTGGCGTTCCTCGTGGTGGACGCGCTGCTCGGGTTGCGGGGCGAGGAGAAGACCGCGGCGAGCTGACCCTCGGGACGGTGTGGTGCGCACCGGCACCACACCATCCACAGTGGACAAGGCTTGCTTGATCTGGACATTTGCGGCATATTTGTCCCCAGGTGCGCCGGGAAGCCTGGTCGGCCCGCACGTCACAGCAGGTGGCGGCGGAGAGCTGACGAGGGGTGCGCACGATGACTCTGATCCCGCACGCCGTCCCCCTGAGCAACGACCCGCAGGTCGTGCGCGCGCTGGCCGGGCGCTGGCGGCGGACCCGGACGTTGCTGCTGTTCTCCGCGGGTGTGCTGCCCGCCGCGATCGGTGTCGTGTGCGTCGTGCTGGCCGGGATGACGTCGGCCGGGCAGCGGATCATGCCGTGGTGGTCGGCGATCCCGGCGGTGGCGGCGGCCGCGTGCGCCTGGGCGTTGCTGTCGTGGTTGCGGCGCAACGGGTTGAGCGACCCGCACTCGTGGTTGCCCGCGACCACGCTGATGACCGGGGCGCAGGTGGTGCTCGGCGTGCTGCCGGGGTCGGGGATCGCGTTGCGGCTCAGCCCGGGTGCGGCGGTCGCGGTGAAGGCGCTGTGCGCGGCGGGCGTGCTCGGGGCGGGCTCGGCCGGGTGGCTGGCGCGGCTGGCGAAGCGGTCGTTGCTCGCGACACCGGTCGTGGAGCTCGGTGCGACGGCGTTCCCGCTCGTGCTGGCCGGTGGCGGGACGCGGGTCGTGATCGGCACCGACCGGGTCGACTGGCGGGCAGCGGGAGTCGACGCCGGAGTGGCGTTCGCCCGGATCGACGAGGTCACCGCGCGGGACGACGCGCTCGTGCTGCGGACGGCGTCCGGGACGTGGACGGTCCCGGTGCCGGACCCGGTGGGCGCGCGGGACCTGCTGCTGCGGCGGATGGCGTGGTGGCGGGAGCAGACCGAGGCGGCCGCGCAGCAGGAACGCGAGCGGTACCACGAGCTGTTGCGCGACCTCGGCGCGGTCGTCGGACGCGCGTCGACCGGACCCGTCAGCGTCACCGTGGACGCGAACGGTGTCACCACCGGCATCGCGCTCGACCCGGCCGCACGCGACCAGGACCCCGACGTGTTGTCGGCGTTGCTGATGGCGTGCATCGGCAAGGCACGCGCGGATGCCCGCAAACGGGTGCAGGACCTCGTGCTCGACCACGCCGCGTGACCCACCGGAAGTCGGTTGTCCTCCACGCCGGCGTCTCCGTACGTTCACGTCGACAACGGGAGATGGGGGCGACGCACCATGCGCAGACGTGACTTCCTCGCAGCGGCGGCCGGTGTTGCGGTCGTGGCGGCCAACCCGGCGAGCGCGTGGGCCGCGACGCGGCAGCGGCCGGGCGCCTCGCACCTGCCCGACCTCCACCTCGGCGACTTCCCCGTGGTGGCACAGGTCAAGGCCCGCAAGGCGCTCGAGCACCTGCGGGTGCTGAGCGACCGGATCGGCCCGCGCATCGGCGGCACCGCCTCCGAGCACCAGGCGCGCGACTACCTCGTGAAGGTGCTCAGGCAGCTGCGGTACGAGGTGACCACGCAGCCGTTCACCGTGCCGGACAAGTACCTCGCCGACGTCGTGGTGGACCGCGCGCGCTGGCAGGCGGGCGCGTCCCGGTTCGGCGCGCTCGGCGTCACGGTCACGGCACCGGTCGCCGACGTCGGCGACGGCAGCGCGTTGCCCGACCTGACCGGCAAGATCGCGCTGTTCGTCAACGCCCCCACCGGTTCCGCGCCGACGCTGGCCGCGATCGAGAAGGGCGCGGTCGCCGTCCTGCTCGGCCGCGTCTCGACGACCGCGAGCAAGCTGAGCGCGTTCTCCCCCACCCTCACCCAGAACGTCGCCGTGCCGGTGGTCGGTCTCGCCCAGGTGCACACCGAACGCCTGCGCGGCAGCACGGCCGAGCTGACGATCACCACGACCCACCACGCGAACCTGACGTCCTACAACGTGATCGCCGAACGCCCGGCCACGTTCCCGTGGCGCGACAACGGGGTCGTGATGGTCACCGCGCACTACGACAGCGTTCCGGGCTCGCCGGGCGCCAACGACGACGGCAGCGGCACGGTGCTGTGCCTGGAGCTCGCGCGGGTGCTGCGCCACCTGCCGACGAGCAGGACGCTGCGCTTCGCGTTGTGGGGCTCGGAGGAACAGGGCCTGCTCGGCTCCCGCCACTACGTCTCGCAGCTCACACCGGAGGAGATCGCCCGCATCTCGGGCGTGTTCCAGAACGACATGGTCGCCACCAGCCACGACCCGGCCACGGCGTACTGGCTGCTGTCCGTCGACGGCGCCGACAACAACACCACGCGCGAGGTCCGCGCCGCCGCCCAGCGACTCGGCTACGACCCGCGCGTGCACGGCCCGGTGGCCCGCGGGTCCAGCGACCACGTGCCGTTCCACGAGAAGGGCATGGCGTCGGCGAACTTCAGCTGGCGCGGCGAGAGCGGTCCGCAGCTGCTGGAGCCGATCTACCACACGCCGGAGGACACGATCGCGGCCAACGTGAGCCTCGAACGCCTCCAGGTGTCGATGGAGCTGGTCGGCGCGGCGGCGTACCGGCTCGCCACGCAGCGCTGAACGGTCCCGACGCTGAGGCGGCACGGGGGCGCGCACCTCACGCCGGGGTGCGCGCCCGCGGTCATCCGCTCGGAACGGTCAGCCCGGTGGGCGTCCGCTCGCGCAGCCAGGCCGCGAACTCGTCGGCGGGCAGCGGGCGGCTCAGGCAGTAGCCCTGCACGATGTCGCACCCCAGCGCGGCCAGCGCGGACCAGGTCTCCTCGTCCTCCACGCCCTCGGCCACGACCTCGAGCTCCAGGTTGTGCGCGAGGCCGAGCAGCGAGCGGGTGATCGCCCCGCTGCTGGGGTCGGTGCGCATGTTCGTGGTGAACGACCGGTCGATCTTCATCTCGTGCACCGGCATCGTGCGCAGGTAGGCGATCGACGAGTAGCCGGTGCCGAAGTCGTCGATGGACAGCCGCACGCCGAGCTCGCGCAGCCGGCCGAGCACCTCGGTGGCGCGGTGCGGGTCGGCGATGATGGCGCTCTCGGTGATCTCCAGGGTGAGCGCGCCCGGCCGGCGGTCGTGCCGTGCGAGCAGGTCGAGGACCTGGTCGGGGAACGTGAGGTCGTGCAGGCACTGGGCGCCGACGTTGACCGAGACCGGCACCTCCTGCCCGGCCGCGTGCCACCGCCGGCACTGGTCGAGCGCGTGGTCGAGGACGTAGCGGGTGAGCGGTTCGATCAGGCCGGTCTCCTCGGCAGCGGGGATGAACCGGTCGGGGCCGAGCAGGCCCAGCCGCGGGTGCTGCCAGCGGCACAGCACCTCGGCGCCGCAGATCGTGCCGCTGCGCACGTCGGCCTTCGGCTGGTAGTGCAGCACCAGCTCGCGCTGGTCGATCGCCCGGCGCAGGTCGCTGATCACGGTCAGCTGGGCGGCGCTGTGCTCGTCCAGGCCCGGTTCGTAGGCCGTGGTGCCCAGGCGGTTGCGCTTGGCCGCGTACATGGCGATGTCGGCGTGTTTGAGCAGGTCGTGCGCGTCGGTCGAGTCGCTCGGGTACAGGGCGACGCCGATGCTGCAGCCGACCTCCACCGACAGGCCGTCGAGGTCGACGGCCTCCTCCAGGGCCCGGTGCACCTTGCCCGCCACGGCCAGCGCGTTCGCCGTGCTGCCGACGGCGGGCAGCAGCACCGCGAACTCGTCGCCGCCCAGCCGCGCCACGGTGTCGTCCCCGCGCACGGCGCTCGTCAGCCGGGTCGCGACGTGCTGGAGCAACCGGTCGCCGAACGCGTGGCCGAGGGTGTCGTTGATCGGTTTGAAGCGGTTGAGGTCGATCAGGAACAACCCGAGCGGGTCACCGGAGACCGCTGCCCGGCTGATCGCCTGTTCGGTCCGCTGCGTCAGCAACGTGCGGTTGGCGAGGCCGGTCAGCGCGTCGTGCGAGGCCTCGTGCTCGCTCTTCGCGGCCTGGCGCAGGATCTTGCGGCGGTGGCCGAGCAGCACGACCGCGCAGAGCGCGACCAGCCCCAGGTCGACCACGAACGCGACCAGCGCCGCGATCCGCAGCTGCCCGTTGTGGTGTTCGGCGTGCTTGAGGTACTCGGAGGTCTCCAGGCGCTTGAGCTGCACCACGGTCGAGAGCTGTTTGCGCAGCGAGACGACGGTGAGCTCGGCCTGGTCGGCCTTCAGCGCGGCACCGGTCGCGTCACCGCCGTCACCCAGGGCCACGACGTCGCGCAGCAGCGTCGTGTAGTCGCCGTACAGGTCGCCGACGATCCCGGCGGCGCGCACGTCGGCCGCGCCGCCGTTGTCGCCCAGCCACCGCAGGCTCTCCCCCGCCGCACCGGCCGCGCTGACCAGCGGCTGCCGCATCACCGGCGTGCCGGAACGCAGGTAGTCGGACATGGCGTGGTCGGCCACGTCGACGTTCTGCACGACCTGGCCCCAGCGGTCGCTGGTCTCGTTGAGCTCGTGCAGGTGCGCGGCGGCGCGCTGGGCGCTCAGGCTCATCCACAGCGCGATCCCCGCGAGCGTGGCCAGGCCGATCACCAGGCTCACGACTGTCGTGTGCGCGGTCGTGCGGGCCTCGACCCAGGTGGACAGCATCACCGCGCCTCACGATCGGAACTCGTGCGAAGTGCTCATTGGTACGCAGCCAAAGGATGGCACGCAACCCGCGGACGGTGCTTTCCGGACCACTGGCGGTGATCGGCACCGACCCACTACCGTCTGGCGCTCGGCACACCCGACGATGGGGCCCACCAATGCTTTCGCCTGCCCGTGCCCTGCCGGCAGCGGTTCTCACCCTCGCACTGGTGGTGAGCGGGTGCACGACCGGGCAGACGTCCGATGATCCGCCGACCATCGGTTTCCTGTCGCAGAACACCTCGCGCGACTTCTCCCGCGAGATGAGCGACGGGTTCACCGCGGGCGCGCAGCTGGTCGGTGGCGTGCGGACCGAGACCACCGGCCCGGCCACGCACGACGGCCTGCGCCAGGTCGAGCTGCTCAGGGACCTCGCCACGCGGGCCAGGGGCGGCATCGGGGTGTCCGCGGTGGCACCGGAGCTGCTCGCGGGGCCGATGGCGCGGCTGGTCGAGCAGGACATCCCGGTGATCGCGGTCGCCGGCGGCCAGATCGCGCCGGGCGCCGACGTCGAGCTGCTCATCGAGAACGACAGCTACGACATGGGCCAGCTGCTCGCCGACGCCGCCGTGGAGCGGCTCCCGCCCGACGCCGCGGGCACCGTGGTGATCGGCAGCAACTCCCCCGCGATGCCCGCGCTGGACCAGCGGTCGGCCGGCATGCGGGCCCGGCTCACCGAACGGCTGCCGAAGCTGCGGGTGATGGGCCCGCTCGACACCGGCAGGGACGCGCAGGCGAACCTCGCGACCTGGCAGCGGGTCGTGGACGCGAACCCGGACGCGCTCGCGTTCCTCGGCGCCGGCGACGTCGACGCGGTGAACCTCGCCGCCGTGCACGCCGCGAGGGGCGCGCGGTGGCTGGCCGGTGCGTTCAGCGTGGACCCGAAGGCGCTGCAGGGCGTCAAGGACGGGCACCTGTTCGCGTCGGTGTCGGCGGAGCACTTCGTGAAGGGCGCGGTGGCCGGCTGGCTGCTCGCCGCGCACGCGAAGAACGGCCGCCCGCTGCCGGAGGGCTGGTTCGTGGCGCCGGGGCTGCTGGTGACGCGGGCCAACGTGGACCAGGTCATCGCCCGCCAGTCGAGTCCCGAGGCGCGGCTCGACGCGGCACGGCCCCAGGTGGAGGCGTTGACCGCCCACGCCGAACGGCACATCCGGCCGCTGCACGAGGCTCGGTGAGCGGGGCACGCCGGCTGGACCAGGCGCGGTAAGCGCCTTCCACCGCCTGGTCCAGCGGCCGCGGCAGCACGGTGACAGGGGCGGAAGTCCCAGGTGAGCATGACTCGTCCGAGTCCCAGCCCTGGAGGTCCCATGATCAACCGCAGGACGCTCACCAAGTCCCTGGGTGCCGCACTCGCCGTGTCCGCGGCGGGTTCCGCGACGGCAGCGGCCACCGAGCCGGGGACAACACCCGCCGGTCCCGGCCCGCACCGGGGCCGCCTGCTGATCAGGGGCGGCGCGGTGGTCACCGTCGACCCCGCGCTCGGCGTGCTGCCCCGCGGTGACGTGCTCGTCGAGAACGGCCGGATCGCCGCGGTCGGCCTCGGCCTGAAGGCACCGGACGCGCAGGTCGTCGACGCGACCGGCATGATCGTCGCGCCGGGGTTCGTCAACACCCACCACCACATGTGGAGCGCGCTGGGCCGCAACTTCGTGGCCGACGGCTTCCCGTACTTCGCGGCGAAGCGGGCCACGTCGGCGCTGTACGAACCGGCCGACCACTACCGCAGCGTGCTGCTCGGGCTCGCCGAGCTGGCGAACGCGGGCGTCACCACCGTCCACAACTGGTGCAACAACACGCGTTCCCCCGCGCACGCCGACGCCGAGCTGCGGGCGCACCGCGACGGGCTGCTGCGCGCTCGGTTCTCCTACGGCCACGTGGACCAGATGCCGCGGGACGTGCCGGTGGACCTGACCGACGTGGACCGCGTGCGGCAGCAGTACTTCGCGGGTGGCACCGCGTTCGACGGGCGCGTGCACCTCGGGGTCAGCGTGCGCGGGCTGTCGCAGAGCGATGAGAGCGCTTTCTTCGCCGACATGGACGCGGTGCTGGGCCGCGGGCTGCCGGTGTCGGTGCACGCGGGCCAGTCGCCGCCGCGGATCGTGGACGCCGCCGACTACGAGCGGCGCGGGTGGCTGGGGCCGAAGACGTTGCTGTGCCACTACGTCACGGCGCTCGACAGCGACATCGAGGTCCTGGTGCGCACCGCCACGCCGCTGAGCTGGGCGCCGCACTCGGAGTTCCGCCTCGGCGCGGCCGGTGACCCGAGGGCGGCGCTGCTGCGCATGAACGCGGCCGGGCTGCCGGTGTCGCTGTCGTCGGACGCCACGTCCATCGCGCCGCCGGACCCGTTCGAGACGATGCGGGTGGCCTGGACGACGGGAATCCCGTGGCAGGGCACGCCCACCGCGGACCTGCCGGAGATCGGGTTCCGCCGGGTGATCGAGATGGCGACCATCAACGGCGCCCGCGCGCTGGGCCTGGGCGACGTCACCGGGTCGATCACCGTCGGCAAGCGCGCCGACCTCGTCCTGGTGCGCACCACCGACGTCAACATCGCGCCGGGTGGGCTGCCAGAGACCGCGCTCGTGCAGTCGGCCACGCCCGCCAACGTGGACACCGTGCTCGTCGACGGGGAGTTCGTGAAGCGCGGCGGCCGGTTGGCCGGCTACGACGTGGACCGGATCGTGCGCGACGCCACGGCCTCGTCGCTGCGGATCCGCGCGGCGGCGGGCGGGGTGCTCACGCCTCCCGCCGGCTGACGCGGGGGCACGGAGGCGTTCACAGGTCGAGCACGGCGCGGGTGAACGCCTCCGGTATGGGCGTCCAGGAACTGCGGACCGATTCCGGTATGTGAACGGAATGAGCCATGAATAGCGAGAACGGTTTCCCCGCCGGACTCAGGAAGTCCGGCGGAGAAACCGTTCAGGTGTTCAGATTCGTGAAAAGGTCGGTCAGCGCTGCAGCGTCAGCACACCCGGCCGGTACGGCAGCTTGCCGTAGTCGCCACCCGAGCTCGGGTTGCGGCCCTGGTACAGCAGCTGCAGGTTGCAGGGGTCGATCGTCTTGGTCTGGTCGGGGTTGGTGCGGATCAGGTCACCGTGGCTGATGTCGTTGGTCCAGGTGGCACCGCTGTTCGCCTTGCCGGCGAACGGACGGCTCTCGGTGGCCGCCTGCGGCGTCCAGGAACCGCTGAGGCTGCTGGAGGTGAACGACCGGAAGTAGCGGCCGTTGGCACCGATCGCCTCGACGATCATCAGGTACTGGTTCTGGCCCTGGACCTTGTAGACCTCGGGCGCCTCGAACAGGTTGTTCGTCGTGTCGCTCATGACGGTCGTGTAGGAGGAGCCGAAGCTGCCGGGGAAGTTCCCGATGGGCATGACCTGGCGGTAGATCTTGCCGTTGTCGCCGGCGAAGAACAGGTACATGTTCTGGCCGTCACCGATGAGCGTCTGGTCGATGGGTCCCGTGCCGGAGCCGCTGATGCTCGCCGTGGAGAGCACCTGCGGCGACGACCACCCGTTCGGGTTGGTGGGGTCGCTCGACGTCCGGTAGGTGAACGCGGTGCCGCCCCACTGGTAGGCGAGCACCCAGATGTTCTTCGGGGCGAAGTAGATCAGCGTGGGCGCGACGGTGCCGGAGTTCATCGCGTTCTGGCTCGCCGACCCCATGTCCGACCAGTTGGTGAACGGGGTGAAGTTCATCGAGCCCCAGCTGGTCCCGGTGTCGTGCGTGGTGCTGTAGACCAAGTGCTTGCCGTTGATCATGACGTGGGTGAAGTCCTTGAGGGACACCCAGCCCTGCCGCGGCTGCGCCAGCGCGCCGGTCGAGGACCAGCGGTAGGTCGACGGCAGGGAGCACTGGCCGGGGTTGTTGCTCGTCGTGGTGGTGGGGCCGGTGTCGCCACCGACGCGCACGAGCTGCCACTGCTGGTTGGTGCCGCCCCAGTCGCTGTACTGCACGACGTTGCCGCCGTCGGCGGTGGAGGCGCCCTGGACCTCGACGGCCTTGCCGCTGTTGCGGTTGATCAGCCGCACGTGGCCGCCGTCGGAGTCAGCGAGGCGGAACTGCTGGTTGGTGCCGTTGAGGTCCGACCACTGGACGACGTTGCCGCCGTCCGCGGTCGAGAAGTTGTGGACGTCGAGCACCTTGCTCGACAGGCGGGACTTCACCCGGTAGTAGCCGTCACCGGAGTCGACGAACTGCCACTGCTGCTGGTTGCCGTCGTTGCGGCTCCACTGGGTGATGCGCGCGCCGTCACCGGTGGCGAGGTTGTAGACGTCCAGCGCCTTGCCGCTGTTGCGGTTGACCAGCACGTACCAGGCGGTGGTGTCGACGGTCGCAGCCGACACGGGCGCCGCGTTGACCGCCACCAGCAACCCGCCGAGCAGCACGCCGATCACGGCGGTGACGCCGGCGGCACGGCGCCTGCGGGTCTGGGGAAGTGCGGTGGGCGGGTGATGGTCTGTCCTGACCACGGGCGTGCTCCTCTTCGTCGAGGTGTGGGCGAACTGCGGCACGGGCAACGTCCGAGCGACCTCTTGCGCCGAGTGGTCATCGCGCGCCCTGTGATGAAAGTGCCTCTATGTGAGCGTTCGACAATTCGACGACGACCCCGGAGACCGGGCTGTCTTCACCGCAGATGTCGAACGCACACAGCAAACTCTGAGGCACGATCTGCGACTGGTCAAGAACCAATGTGAACGCTAACACGATCAAGCCCGCCACATCCTGCTGCTTTTAGCGGAAGCTAAAAGAACCCGCATTCCTTTAGCTTCCGCTAAAAGCGCGGAACCGCGAGGTGCGCGCAATTGCGCGGTGGCTACGCGCCCGCACCGCCGTCGACCGGCACCAGCGCACCGGTCACCATCGCGGCCCGGTCGCTCAGCAGCCACGCCGCCACCTCGGCGACCTCGCGGGGCTGCGCCATCCGGCCCACCGGGATCGTGGCGGTGAGCTGCTCGACGACGCCGGGGGTCGCCGCCTCCCACTCGTCGATCATCGCCGTCTCGGTGCCACCGGGCGTGATGCCGTTGACCCGGATGCCCTCCCGGCCCCACGTCACGGCCGCGCTCTCGGTGAGGCTGTTGAGCGCGCGCTTCATGGCGCCGTAGGCGGGCAGCACGGGGTTCGCGCGGCGGCTGCCGATGCTGGAGGTGTTCACGATCGCGCCGCCGCCGTTCTTGCGCATGAGGGCGGCTTCGGCGGTCATCGCGGTCCAGTGGCCGCGGAAGTTGACCACGAACTGCTCGTCGATCGTCTCGTCGCTGGTCGTGTCGAGCGGGCCGGGCTGCTGCACCACCGCACCGTTGTTGAAGGCGCCGTCGAGCCGTCCGTGCAGCTGCTCGACCCGGTCGACGGCGGCGCGGATGCTGTCGCGGTCGGCGAGGTCCACCACGACCGCGTCGGCGACACCGCCCTCGGCGCGGATGCCGGTGACGATGCGGTCCAGGGCGTCGGCTCCGCGGGCGGCCAGCACGACTGCAGCACCCTCACGGGAGAACAGCCGGGCCGCTGCCTCGCCGATGCCGCGGCTGGCGCCGGTGATGAGCACGACCTTGCCGGTGAGCAGCCCGGCCGGAGTGGTGTCGGAGTTCGTCATGGCTCCAGCGTCGGGCCGCCGGCGCACCGGAGGCAGGCACAGGCTGTACCACCCTGGGCCCGTTCGCGGCGCGGATACTCGGGGCATGGACAAGCAGCAGCTCGGCACGTTCCTGCGCAGCCGGCGCGCCCGGCTCCGGCCGCAGGACGTCGGTCTCCCGTCCGGCCCGCGCCGCAGGACCGCGGGCCTGCGGCGCGAGGAGGTGGCGGTGCTCGCGCACATCTCCACCGAGTACTACGTCCGCCTGGAGCAGGGACGGGCCCCGCGCCCGTCGGCCGAGGTGCTCGCCGGGATCGCGGGCGCGCTGCGGCTGACCGGCGCCGAGTCCGACCACCTGCACGTCCTCGCGGGCACCGCGCCCAGCCGCACGGCGGTGCACCGGCGCGACGTCCGGCCGAGCGTCCTCGCGTTGCTCGACCGGCTGCCGCAGACGGCCGGGATGGTGGTCTCGGCGGCGTTCGAGGTGCTCGCGTGCAACGACCTGATGGCCGCGCTGATGGAGGACTTCCGCGTCCTGGCCCCGCGGGACCGCAACCTCGCGCGCCGCGCGTTCCTCACACCGGGGCCCGCGCTGTACGGGGTCTCCGACGCGACGGAGTTCCGCCACCACGTCGTCATGCAGCTGCGCGCCACCCTCGCCCGGTACCCGGCCGACGTGGTGATCTCCGATCTGGTCGGTGAGCTGTGCGAGGGCAGCGCCGAGTTCGCGCGGCGGTGGGAACGCCACGACGTGCAGTCGCCGACCGTGCTCAGCAAGAGCTTCCGGCACCCGCTGGTCGGGAGGATCACCGTCGACTGCGACTCGCTGGCGCTCACCGACAGCGACCAGCACCTCGTGCTCTACAGCGCACCGGCCGGGTCACCCGACGCCGAGGCGCTGGCGCTGCTGAACGTGGTGGCGGCACAGGGTTTCGACACCAGCGACAGGGCCTGACCGGTCACAGCCTGCGGACCCGGCCGAGCCACGCCGCCAGCTCGACGGGCCCGTGCGCGGGCAGGCCGCGCTGCACGGCCACCGCGGAGATCTGCTCGGTGATGAACCCCTGGTAGCTCGCGGCCTCGACGCTCTCGACCACCCAGCCGTCGATGAACGCCGCGGGGATCACGCCCTCGCCGATGCTGGAGCTCAGCCCCGGCGCGGCGTCGGAGTGGGCGAGGATGTGCACGAGCGCGCCGGGGTTCGTCAGCGAGTGCAGCACCTGCGCGTACGCCTGTGCGTGACCCGAGTCGCCGTAGGCGCCGAACCCGTGGAACAGCGCCACGTCCACGACCGTGTCGAACCCGCCCGACAGGAACGGGTGGTCCTGCGGCCGCAGCATGTTCGCGACCTCGAACCGCGCCTCGGGCACCCCGCGTTCGGCCGCGGTGCGGCGGGCGTAGGCGATGGCGCTCGGGGACAGGTCGACGCCGAGGGAGTCGTAGCCGAGCTTCGTGAAGAGGGTGGTGTGCTCACCGGAGCCGCAGCCCGGTTCGAGGACGCGGCCGCGGACCAGGCCCTGCCGCTCCAGCTCGACGATCGCGGGCTGCGGCCCGCCGATGAGCCACGGCGCGGTCCCCTCGTCGTACATGAAGTTCCAGTACTCGGGGTCCGTGAAGCCGCGGGACTCGTCGGTCTTCTCGCTCTGTGTCATGGGCACAGTCTGGTGAGCAGGACGGACCGGGAACACCAGGTGGAAACGATCCCACGCGGTTGCGCAGCATGGACCCCGCGCGGGGTCAGACCGCGGACCGCACGCGGGTCAGCACGGTGTCGAGGTGGTCCACCACGCCCTGCACCGACGACGGGTCCGCGACCGCGGCGACGTGCCCGTCCGGCCGGACCAGCACCAGCAGCGGGCCGTTCACCTGGTACCCGCGGTGGGCGGCCTCCTCCTCCGGCGGGATGACGTGGGTGGTGATCGCGGCGGTGTACCGGTCGTCGAGCCGTGCGGCCAGCCCGTCGGTGTCGAGGCCCTGCGCGCCGAACAGCAGCACGTGGTACCCGGCGCCGTGGGTCAGGTCCAGCACGCTGCTCGCCCCGTCCGGGGTGGGCCGGATCTCGGCGTACGGCGCGCGGTCGCCCGGCCGCAGCGGCCCGGTGCCGGGGCCGACCGCGGCCGAGCCCCGGTAGCTGATCCACAGCTGCGAGAACATGTGGAAGAACATCCGGCGGATCGGCGCCAGCCGGGACACCACGCCGACCACGCGGGTCGCCACGTGCGTGCGCATCCACACCGCCACCGCGCTGTTCCCGGTCTCCAGCTTGAACCCGAGGTCGGTGCGCTTGAGGACGGTCCGCGCGATGGGGCGGCGTTCCGACTCGTAGGTGTCGAGCAGCGACTCGGGCGCCTCGCCGTTGACGACCTGCGCGAGCTTCCAGGCGAGGTTGACCGCGTCGCCGACACCGAGGTTGAGGCCCTGGCCACCGGCCGGGTTGTGGATGTGCGCGGCGTCGCCCGCGAGGAACACGTTGCCGACGCGGAACTTCGAGGCGATCCGGCTGTGGAACCGGAACATCGACGCCCACACGACGTCCTTGAGCCGGGCGTCGACCTTGAAGTAGTTCTCGAACCACTGCTGCAGGTCCGCGGGCGGCAGCGGCGCGTAGGCCTCGTGCGTGGGGTTCTTCTGCGCAGGCGCCTGGCTCAGCTCCGGCGGCACCACGCCGAAGAGCCGGCAGCGCCCGGACGCCAGCGGCAGGATGCCGACGAAACCGCCGCGGGTCAGGTTGAGCCGCATCCCCCGCACGCCCAGGTCGACGTCGAGCGTGACGTCGGCGAGCATGCCCGCCTGGGCGTAGGTCTCGCCGTCGAACGACTGGCCGACGAGCCCGCGCACCACGCTGCTCGCCCCGTCCGCGCCGACCAGCCAGCGGGCCGTGATCGTGCGCCCCTGCACGGTGGTCACGGCGACCTCGGTGCCGGAGTCGGCCAGGTCCGCCACGGCGGTGTTCCACTCGACCTCGACGTGGTGCTCCTTCAACGCCTCCACGAGCACCCGCTCGGTCTCGAACTGCTCCAGCGCGAGCGCGTAGGGGAACCGGGTCTGGTCCGCGCTGCCCTCACCGGCGAGCGGCATGTCGCCCACGTGCCGGCCGGCCTCGTGGATCGCGACGTCGGTGATCGGCAGGCCGCGGGCGACGGCCGCCTCCGCGACCCCGAGCCGGTCGAAGTGCTCCAGGGTGCGGGCGTGCACGATCGCGGCACGCGCCTGTTCCACCGGGCCCGACCCGGCGTCGACCACCCGCACCCGCACGCCGTGCTGGGCGAGCATGAGGGCGGCGCAGAGACCGGTCGGTCCCGCGCCCGCCACCAGGACGTCGCAGTCGCGTTCGTCGCGCATCGGCTTCCTCGTTCACGTCGGCGAATGTGCGATCGCAGTATTGCGACCTGCGCGGACGCACCACATCGCCCGCCGTGGAACGGGATCGGGGGGCCACCCTGCGCGAGCGCGCAGGTTCTCCGGCAGGTCCTTATCAGCGGACCGCCCGACGTCCGATGGTGGAGGCCGTCACGTCGTGGACCGCCGGAAGTCGAGGAACCTCAATGAGCGCCCCGGAAGCGTACTTTGATGACCTGGCCGAGCTCTACGAGCGGTTCACGGTGATCCGTGACGCCGCCACGAGCCCGGTGCGGTCGTGGCTCGTCGAGCAGCTGCCGGGAGGTCGCCGCGCGCTCGACGCCGGGTGCGGCAGCGGCAACAACTGCGGCCTGCTCGCGAGCCGGTACGACGAGGTGGTCGGCGTCGACCTGTCGCAGAAGATGCTCGACATCGCCGCCACCAAGCGGACGCGGGTGCCGGTGCGCTACGAGTGCCGCAACGCCGTCGACCTCACGCCCGAGCGCGACGGGCAGTTCGACCTGGTGATGTCGGTCAACGCGGTGTTCCACATGGGACCCGCCGACGAGGTGCTGCCCGTGCTGCGCGGCCTCGTCGCCCCCGGCGGCCGGCTCGTGGTGGTCGACGTGACCCAGCCCGACGGTGCCGCGGCGCCGAGCGAGCAGAGCGCCTACGCGTTCGAGACCGGCAAGATCATCTACGACGTGTCCGGTGACGTCGACGCCGCGTGCGACTCGGTGCGGATGATGCTGCACCCGCGCTGGCTGGAGATGAGCGCCGCCGCGATGCCGCTCACGGACACGGAGTTCCGCCTGCAGTACGAGAAGGCGCTGCCCGGCGTGCGGATCACGAAGGACCTCATCCCGACGATGAGCGCGGTCGTCTGGGACAACGCATGAGCGTCTTCGACCTGCCCCGCCTGCACTTCGCGGGCTCCGCCGTCACCCGCCTGCCCACCGGGCCGCGCGCGGGGTGGCTGGACCTGGAGAGCAACCGGGCCATCGACGCCGACGGCGTGTTCGACACCGACCGCCCGGTGCAGGACTACTACGACTTCCTGGGCGAGTCGAAGGGCCACAACTTCGAGGGCAACGGCCACTTCTGGGTCGACGCGGAGGTCGTCGGCACGGAGCTGGCCGCCGGTGAGGTGGGCGCGGACGACCTCGTCGTCGGCCGGCAGCTCGACTTCTGGGGCCACTTCTGCGACTACACGGCGGGCACGGCGAACCGCTCGCGGGTCTTCGACGTCGACCCCGCCTCCAACTGGACCACCACGCTGATGGTCGGCCAGCTCGCACTCGGCCGGTCGGGGCGCTCGCACGACGTCCCGTACCTGGTGACCGGTGACGTGAACGGCCTGTGCCCGCCGCGCTGGAACCAGTTCCACACCGTGCTGCACCAGTTCGTGGTGGACAAGACCGAGGGCCTGCACTGGCTCGACGGCGCAGCGGACTCCCCCGCGCTCGCCCGGTTGCGCGCGGTGGCCGAGGACGACGCCGACGGCCTCGTGGTGCAGTTCTCGATCACCGACATGAAACCCACCGGCGTGGGCCAGCCGGACGTCTGGCGGCTGCGCGGGACGATCGCGCCCTGGCGCCGCCACGAGCTGCGCACCTCCCCCGCCGGGCGGCTGCTCACCGCGCGCACCACCGGGTCCGCGCTGCCCAACGCCTCCGTGCACCTCACCGAGTCGCACGTCACCGCGAACCTGGTCACCGCGTGGTCGCGGACCGGCCTGGAGGTGCGCACGGCGTCGGGCACGCTGCTCGCCACGATTCCCCCCGCCGAGGACGCGCGCACGTCCGGCGTGGTCGTCGTGTCCAGGGTGGACGGTGGCACCGGCGACCCGGCCGAACCGCTCGTGCTCACCGCGCCCGACGGCACCGTCCTGTCCCGCGAGGAGGAGGTCGTCGTCGAGTCCGACGAGGCCGCGCTGTTCCTGGAGCACGAGAACACCGGGACCGGCGAGGACCACGCGGTCGAGATCCCGGTCCGCTCCTACGTGCGCGGCGCACCGGCCCGCGTCGACCGCATCCACGTCGGGCAGCACGTCAACCCGGCCGCGCTGCCGTTGGCGCAGGACCGCGACACCGCGCAGCTCGTCGCGTTCCTGCCGGCCGGCCAGTCCGAGTACCGGCCCGACCTGGTGCTCTCGACCGACGAGCACGGTCGCGGCACCATCACGCTCAAGGGCGTGCGCGGCGGTGCGACGAGGGTGCTGCTGCGCCCGGAGACCACGCCGGAACCGCGCGGCACCACGGCGGCCGAGCGCTACGACAACAACGACGAGCAGGGCTACTGGTCGGCGGTCGGGTCCGTGGCCGTGCGGGTGCTGCCGGACCACTGGCACCTCGACGACCTGCCCGACGAGGAGATCACCTTCCCCACGCTGTACCGGGAGGCGCTCGCCTACTACGAGCTGCAGTACTCGTTCATGCGCTCGGAGGTGCTGAGCCTCGCCGACGAGTTCAAGGTCGAGCCCTACGCCCGGCTGATCTGGCACGTGTCCGCGCCCGAGCACAAGGGCAAGACGTTCTACATGCCGCCGACGCGGGACATGAGCGCGCCGCAGATCCGCCTGATGCTGCGCTACCTGCTCGCCGACGACGACCGGCGGCAGACACCGCCGACCTTCGTCCCCCAGCAGCGCAAGCTCGGCACCATCACGACCAAGGACCAGCTGCTCCACGCGCTCCACCAGGCCGCGGCGATCGAGCTGGCCACCATGGTCCAGTACCTCTACGCGGCCTACAGCGTGCCCACGCACGGTGCCGGCCGGAAGCTGGTCGAGCGCGGTGAGTGGACCGAGGAGCACCTGCTCACCGCGTGCGGCGAGGGCACCGAGACGTGGAACAACGGCATCCGCGGCAGCCTGATGTCCGTCGCCCGCGAGGAGATGATGCACTTCCTCGCGATCAACAACATCCTGATGGCGATGGGCCGGCCGTTCCACTTGCCCAAGCTCGACTTCGGCACGTTCAACAGCCAGGTGTGCGTGCCGCTGGAGTTCTCGCTGGAGCCGTTGAACCTCGCGAGCGTGCAGCGGTTCGTGGCACTGGAACAGCCGCACGACCTGATCGACGACATCGAGGGCAACGACTCCGCGCTCCTGCGCGCGGACGGCGAGCCGTACCAGTACGGGTCGCTGAGCGAGCTGTACGCGGCGATCCGCGAGGGCGTCCAGGCCGTTCCCGGCGTGTTCCTGGTGAAGAAGGGCCGCGGCGGCGGTGCGCACCACCTGTTCATGCGCGAGTCGGTCAACGCGGTGCACCCGGACTACCAGTTGGAGGTCGACGACGTCGCGAGCGCCGTGTTCGCCATCGACTTCGTCACCGAGCACGGCGAGGGCGGGCACATCCCCTCGACGCTGCCGGAGGAGGAGTCGCACTTCGACACGTTCCTGCGGATCTCGGAGCTGCTGATCGCGGAACGCGCGAAGGGCCCCAACGGCCGCAAGATCCCGTGGAACCCGGCCTACCCGGTGATGCGCAACCCCACGCTGAAGCCCGGCAACCCGGCGATGGACCACATCACCCACGAGCCGGCCCGCATCGCGGTGAAGGCGTTCAACCGGTCGTACTTCCTCGCGATGCAGCTGATGGTGCAGCACTTCGGCTACAGCCCGGACAAGTCGCTGCGCCGCTCGCGGCTGATGAACTGGTCGCTGGACATCATGACCGGTGTGCTGCGGCCGCTGGGCGAGCTGGTCGTCACGCTGCCGTCCGGGCGGCCCGGCCGCACCGCGGGACCGTCGTTCGAGCTCGACTCCACCCCGGAGTACATCTCCCGGCCCGACGTCGCTGTCGAGTGGATGGCCCGCGAGTTCCACGAGGTGGCCGACCTCGCCCGCAAGTGCGTCGGCTTCGGCCTCACCCCGACCGTCGCCGACCTGCTCGCCTTCATCGGCGACTCGTTGCGCACCATGGACCTGAAGGACCTGTGATGGCCGAGACGACGACCGTGTGCATCGCGGGCGGAGGCCCGGCCGGTGCCGTGCTCGGGCTGCTGCTCGCCCGGTCCGGTGTGGACGTCGTGGTGCTGGAGAAGCACGCCGACTTCCACCGTGACTTCCGCGGTGACACCGTGCACCCCGCCACCCTGCAGATCCTCGACGAGCTCGGCCTGATCGAGAGGTTCCACGAGCTGCCGCACCAGAAGGTCAGCACGATCGGCGTGGTGCAGGACGGCAAGCGGATCGACATCGCCGACTTCCGCCGGCTCCGGGTCCCCTACCCGTACATGGCCTTCGTGCCGCAGTGGGACTTCCTCGACCTCATCACCGCCGAGGCCAAGCGGTACCCGGGGTTCCGGTTGCTGATGAAGACCGAGGCGCTGGGCGTGGTGCGGTGCGACGGCCGGGTGGCGGGCCTGCGCGTGCGCGGCCCCGAGGGCGAGCGGGAAATCCGCTCGACGCTCGTGGTCGCGGCCGACGGGCGGCACTCGGTGATCAGGCGGGACGCGGGGTTCGAGCCCACGCTGATCGGCCGCTCTCTCGACGTCATCTTCTTCCGGATCTCCCGCAGGGACACCGATCCGGACGAGGGCATCTGCGTGCGGATCGGCAACGGCAAGATCTTCGGCGCCACCGACCGCCGCACCTACTGGCAGATGTCCTACGAGACGTCCACCGGCGGCATGGACAAGGTGCGCCGCGAAGGCCTCGACAAGTTCCGCGCGGACCTCGCCGAGCTGGTGCCGTTCCTCGCCGACCGGGCGCACGAGGTGTCCTCCCTGGACCAGCTGAGCCCGCTGGAGGCGCGGATCGACCGGCTGGAGCGCTGGCACGAGCCCGGTCTGCTGTTCATCGGCGACGCCGCGCACGCCATGTCCCCGGTCGCGGGCTTCGGCGTGAACCTCGCCGTGCAGGACGCGGTCGCCACCGCCAACATCCTCACGGAGGCGTTGCTGCGCAAGCAGAACGGAGAGCCCTTCGACGACGGGCTGCTCGCGCGGGTGCGCAAACGACGCAAACGCGCCGTCGCGTTGTCGCAGGGACTGCAGCGCGCCACCCAGAAGTTCGGCATCGACGAGGCGCTCGACGGGTCGGGCCAGCCGCCCGCCCCGAAGGTCTTCGAGAAGCTCGGCGTCGCCCAATGGCTGATGAGCCGCGTCATCGGGCTCGGATTCCGGCCAGAACACGTTCGCACCCAAGCCGCAGCGCCGGAGGAGACCGCCCGATGACCGCACCGGGAATGCCACCGCAGGCACGGATGATGCAGATGATCACCGGGTACTGGGTCACCCAGATCGTGCACGCCGTCGCCGACCTCAAGCTCGCCGACCACCTCGCCGACGGTCCGCTGACCGGCGCGGAGATCGCGGAGCTGATCGGCGTCGACGCGGGCACGACCACCAGGTTGCTGCGCGCCTGCGCAGCGCAGGGGCTCGTGACCTACGACAACGGCAAGTTCCTCAGCACCCCGTTGCTGGAGACGCTGCGCGAAGGGGCGCCGGGGTCGTTCCGCGACATCGCGATCGTGCACGGCTCACCGGGGCACTGGCTGTCCTGGGGCCGGTTCCCGGACGCCGTGCGCGCCGGCGAGCCGCAGACCGGTGCCGCGCTGGGCAGTGACATCTGGACCTACTTCCAGGCGAACCCGCGGGAGTGGGAACGGTTCTCCAGCTCCATGTCCGAGCTGACCGACGGGCTGTCGCGGGAGATCGGCGACCTGCTCGACACCACCGGTCTGACCACGGCGGTCGACGTCGGCGGCGCGAACGGCGCGTTGCTGCACCCGCTGCTGAGGGCGAACCCGGAGCTGCGGGGCGTCGTCTTCGACCTGCCGACGGTGGAGCCGACCGCGGTGGCCGAGGCGGAGAAGGCCGGTCTCGCCGACCGCTGCACGTTCGCCGGCGGCTCGTTCTTCGACGCCGTCCCGGAGGGCGACCTGTTCCTGCTCAAGGCCGTCCTGCACAACTGGGACGACGACGCGTGCGTCGAGATCCTCACCAACTGCCGCAGGGCGTTGCGCCCCGGCGGCCGGGTGGTCGTCGTCGAGATGCCGCTCGGGCCGATGGGCGAACCGGGCTTCGCCCCGCTGCTCGACCTCGGGATGCTCGCCGTCAACTCCGGCCGCGAGCGCGACCTCGACCACTACGACGCGTTGCTGCGGCGGTCGGGCCTGCGCCGGGTCGAGGTCACGCCGACCTCGTCACCGCAGAGCCTGATCCACGCCGTCGCCGAGTAACCACGAACCGGAGGACTGACCGAAGATGTTGAAGAACGTAGTTGTCGTCGGTGGCGGCACGGCCGGCTGGATGACCGCCTCCTACCTCACGGCCGCCTTCGGCGACCGGGTCGACGTCACGCTCGTCGAGTCGGCCCGCGTCGGCTCGATCGGCGTGGGCGAGGCGACGTTCAGCACGGTCCGGCACTTCTTCGAGTACCTCGGCCTGGAGGAGAAGGAGTGGATGCCCGCGTGCAACGCGACCTACAAGCTCGCCATCCGGTTCGAGAACTGGCGTGAGCCCGGGCACCACTTCTACCACCCGTTCGAGCGGCAGCGCGTCGTCGACGGCTTCCCGCTGACGGACTGGTGGCTGCGCGAGCGGAAGTCGGACCGCTTCGACAAGGACTGCTTCCTGGTCGGCACGCTGTGCGACGACCTGAAGTCGCCGCGGCACCTCGACGGCGAGCTGTTCGAGGGCGGCCTGGGCGAGCGCAGCACGTACCGCACGACCCTCGCCGAGCAGACCACGCAGTTCCCGTACGCCTACCACTTCGACGCCACGCTGGTCGCGAACTACCTGCGCGACTACGCGGTCGCGCGGGGTGTGAAGCACGTGCTGGACGACGTGCAGGACGTGGCGCTCGATGACCGCGGCTGGATCAGCCACGTCGTCACCAGGGACAACGGGAACCTCACCGGCGACCTGTTCATCGACTGCACCGGTTTCCGCAGCCTGTTGCTGGGCAAGGCGTTGCAGGAGCCGTTCGAGTCCTACCAGTCCTCGCTGCCCAACGACAGCGCGGTCGCGTTGCGCGTGCCGCAGGACATGGAGAACCGCGGGCTGCGGCCGTGCACGACGGCCACCGCGCAGGAGGCGGGCTGGATCTGGACGATCCCGCTGTTCGACCGCATCGGCACGGGTTACGTCTACGCCAGCGACTACACCACGCCCGAGGAGGCCGAGCGGACGCTGCGCGCGTTCGTCGGCCCGGCCGCGCAGGACGCCGAGGCCAACCACATCAGGATGCGCATCGGCCGCAGCCGCCGCCACTGGGTGAACAACTGCGTCGCGATCGGGCTGTCCAGCGGGTTCGTCGAGCCGCTGGAGTCCACCGGCATCTTCTTCATCCAGCACGGCATCGAGCAGCTGGTGAAGCACTTCCCGGACGCGCGCTGGGACGACGGCCTGCGCACCGCCTACAACAGGCTGGTCAACAACGTGATGGACGGCGTGCGCGAGTTCCTCGTCGTGCACTACTACGCCGCCAAGCGCCAGGACAACCAGTACTGGAAGGACACCAAGACCCGGCCGCTGCCCGACGGGCTGGCCGAGCGGCTGGAGCGCTGGCAGACCCGGTTGCCGGACAACGAGTCCGTGTTCCCGCACTACCACGGGTTCGAGTCCTACTCCTACGTGTGCATGCTGCTCGGCTTGGGCGGTCTTCCGCTGAAGTCCTCCCCCGCGCTGGGCCTGATGGACCCGTCGTCGGCCCAGCACGAGCTCAAGCTCGTCGCGGAACAGGCCGCGGAGCTCGCACGGACGTTGCCCACGCAGTACGAGTACTTCGCGCAGCTGCACCAGGCGAGGTGACGGCGGTGGTGCAGAACGGGATCCACCTGCTCGTGCTGCTGGCCGCGGTGTTCGCGGTCGCGTGGCTGGGCCGGCGCCTCGCGCGGCTGCTGCGGATGCCCACCGTGGTCGGGGAGATCGCGCTGAGCATCCTGCTCGGACCGGTGCTGCTGGCCGCGTTCGGCAGGGGCGTGTTCACCGCCGTGCTGCCCGCGGCCGTCACCGGTCCGCTGAAGCAGGTCGGTGAGGCGGGGCTGGTGCTGTTCCTCGTCGGCGTCGTGCACCACCTCGACCGGGGTGCGGGCGGGTGGCGCGGCCGGGCGCTGGGCCGGATCAGCCTCGGTGCGTTCGCGGTGCCGCTGCTGACCGGTCTCGTCTTCGCCGCCTGGGCGGTCTGGCTGGCACCAGCGGACGTGCGCGGCACCGCACCGGCCACCGCGCTGGTGATCATGCTCGCGGTCGCCATGTCCGTGACCGCGGTGCCGGTGCTGGCGCGCATCCTGGAGGAGCGCTCGGACCTGGGGCGTGCCTCGGCGCTGTCGATGATGGCGTCGGTGCTGATCGACACGCCGGCGTGGTTGCTGCTGACCGTCGCGCTCGGTCTCGCCGCCGGTGGTCTCGGTGGCGTGTGGCTCGCGTTCGCGACCATCGCCGCCGGCGGGCTCGTCGCGTGGGCCGGGCACCGGGCGCTCGGCTCGGCACCGGCCGAGGCGTTCGCCGCCGCACGGCCGCGCACGACCGCGCTCGTCCTCGCCGTCGTGGCGCTCGGTGCGGGAACGGCGGTGCACTCGCTCGGTCTCACGGCCATCTTCGGCGCGTTCCTCGTCGGTCTCACGGTGCCGGGAACCGAGGCGTGGTCGCGGGTCGTCACGCTGGTCAGCGGCGTGGGCCGCGCGTTCGTGCCGGTGTTCTTCGTGGTGGCCGGCGCGACGCTGTCCACCAGCGGGGTCTCCGCGTTCCCGTGGGTCGGCGTGGTGCTGGCGGTCGTGCTCGGCGTCGCGGGCAAGGTCGGCGGCGGGTACGCCGGTGCGCGCTGGGGCGGCGAGGACCGGGTCACCGCTCTGCGGGTGGGCGTGCTGGTGAACACCCGCGGGCTGACCGAGATCGTGGTGCTGCAGGTCGGTTTCACCGCCGGCCTGCTCACGCCCGGCCTGTTCGTCGCCCTGCTGGTGATGGCGCTGGTGACCACCGCGCTCACCGGCCCGCTGCTCGACCTCGTCACCCGGCGGGTCGGCGCGGCCCGAGAGGAGGTCCCGTTGTGAGCACCCAGTTCCGCTCGCTGATGGCGGCGTTCCCGACCGGTGTCGCGGTGGTGACCGCCTTCGACCGGGACGGCACGCCGTGGGGCATGACGGTGTCGTCGTTGTCGAGCGTGTCGCTGGACCCGCCGACGTTGCTGGTGTGCCTGCGGTACCTCAGCCCGACGCTGGACGCGTTGGTGCACAACGGTTCCTTCAGCGTGAACCTGCTGCACGACGGTGCCAGGCCGGCCGCGGAGCTGTTCTCGTCGGGCGACCCGTCGCGGTTCGAGCGGATCTCCTGGGAACGCCCGGAGTCCGTCGGCGGGCCGCACCTGGTCGACGACGCGCACGCCGCGGCGGACTGCGAGGTCGATCACATGCACCGCACCGGCACGCACGTGGTGGTGTTCGGCAGGGTGGCGCGGGTCGTGCACCGGTCGGCCGCGCAGCCGCTGCTCTACGGCCTGCGGCAGTACGCCTCCTGGCCGCAGATGGCGTGAGGAAGGGCCCCTGCCGCGGCGGCGAATTCCAGGGGCCCTTCCTCGTCGTGCGTCAGTGCTGGCCGAGCAGCCACTCCGCGGTCACCCGGATCGCCGGGGCCTGCCAGTGCGCGTCGACCGGCGGGCTGATCTCGACCAGCCGGCTCGGGCAGGTGAGCGCCTCCACCGCGGTGCGCGACGAGGACACCGGCACCGCGGTCGGGCCGGTGCCGTGCACGACGAGGGTCGGGGCGGTGACCACCGGCAGCACGCCGCGCGGCTGCAACCAGAAGACCTCGTTCAGCATCGCCCTGCCGACGACGAACGTGTCGGAGACCCGCAGGTGCCCGTCGGCGAGCAGCGCGCGTGCCGCCTCCTCGCCCAGGAAACCGCGCGACCACGCGGGGTGGGCGTCGGCGAAGTGCTCCTGGTAGTCGATGAGCGGGTTGTACAGCACGACCTTCGCGACCTCGTCACCGCGCCGTGCGGCGTACCCGGCGGCGACACCGCCGGTCAGGCCGGTCGCGACGAGCGCGGCCGGACCCGCACCCACGTGGTCGCGCAGGTGTGCCAGCGCGGCGCTGATGACGTTGAGCAGACCGGACAGGCTGAGCTCCTGCTGGGTGCCCTCGCTGGCGCCGTGGCCGGGCAGGTCGACGCGCAGGGTGGCGACGCCGAGCTGGGCCAGTTCGGTGGCGAGCCGCAGGTAGAACCCGCCCTGGTCGCGGTCGGAGCCCTCGCCGTGCAGCAGCAGGGCCGTGCACCGCAGCTCTCCGGCGGGCAGGACGGTGGTCGCGGCCAACCGCAGGCCGTCGTGTCCGCGCACAGTGGTCGTGCGCTGGTCGAGATCAGCGGTGCGCACTGGCATGCCAGGCCTCCTCACGAGAGTTTGCCCCAGTGTCGGCGGTGGACGGAGCACCGCGCGCCCGTGACCGCGGAAACCGTTGTGTCGTGCGGTATGAACGGGTGAGGCCGGGGTGCGCTGGGGGATGTGGGGCCGTCCGCGGGAGCGCGACGATTCAGCCATGAGTCCGGTGCACACGAACGTACTGTCGGGCGTACCCCACTGGCAGCAGCGGCCCAAGCGCGTCACCGTGCTCGGCGCGGGGGTCGCCGGCCTGGTCGCGGCGCACGAGCTGGAGCGGCTGGGCCACAGCGTCCAGGTCCTGGAGGCACGGCTCGCGGTCGGCGGCCGGGTGCGCACGCACGGGTTCGTCGGCAGGGGCCCGCTCGCCGAGCTGGGTGCCATGCGCATCCCCGCCTCGCACCACCGGACCATGCAGTGGATCGACCTGCTCGGGCTGAGCGACCGGGTGCGGCAGTTCCGCACGCTGTTCTCCGACGACGCCAGCTACCTGGAGACCCGCTCCGGGCACTTCCGGGTGCGCGAGGCCACGAAGGTGCTGGTCGAGGAGTTCCGCGAGGGCCTGCCGCCCGGCGAGTACCGGGAGGAGTCCGTGCTCGCGGCGGCCTGGCTGACCGCCAGCGTCAACGCCGTCGCGCCCGGCGCGTTCCGCACCACCGTGCACAGCGACCTGAACCTCGAGCTGCTGGACCTGCTCGACGGCATCGACGTGCGGCCGTTCCTCGCGAGCACCGGCGGGGTGGAGCGGGTCGACGTCAACCGGTTCTTCGCGGGCAACCCGAAGTTCGCCGCGCGCAGCCGGCTCGCGCACTTCTTCGACGACATCACCGTCGAGACGTCCTCCGCGCTGTTCCGGCTGGAGGGCGGCATGGACCAGATCCCCGTGCGGCTGGCCGAACGCCTGCGCGGCCCGGTGCACCGCGGCCGCGAGGTGGTCGGCCTGCACGTGCGCCCGGACGGCGTGGTCGTGGAGACCCGGCGCGGCCTGGACGTCGTCGCGAGCCAGTGCGACTACGTGCTGTGCACCGTGCCGTTCTCGGTGGTGCGGCGGATGCGGCTGAGCGGGCTCGACGACGACAAGCTCGCGACCGTGCACGACATGCAGTACTGGCCGGCCACCAAGGTCGCGGTGCACTGCCGGGAACCGTTCTGGGAGAGCGACGGCATCAGCGGCGGCGGCTCGTTCACCGGCGGCCTGGTCCGCCAGACCTACTACCCGCCGGTCGAGAGCGACCCGCGGCTCGGCGCGGCCCTGCTCGCCAGCTACACCATCGGCCCGGACGCGGACGCGCTGGGGCAACTGCCCGCACAGCAACGCGAACGCGTGGTGCTGGACGAGCTGAGCCGCATCCACCCCGAGCTCAAGGCGCCGGGGATGGTGCTCGACGTGGTGACCCAGGCGTGGGGCGAGGACTTCTCCAGCATGGGCGCCGCGTCGGTGCGGTGGAGCAAGGACGTCGCGACCTCCGAGGAGGAACGGGCGCTGGCGGCCGCACCGCAGGGCACGCTGTTCTTCGCCGGTGAGCACTGCTCCACCTACCCGGCCTGGATCGAGGGCGCGATCGAGTCCGGTCTGGCCGCGGCGCAGGAGATCCACGCGGCCACCCCGCTCGAACGCCCGCTGGCGGCGTCCGGCTACCGCCGCATGCGCGGTGGTGCGGCATGAACGACGGCACGAGCCACGACGCGAACCGCGGCATGAACGACGGAACGGACCACGGCGTGAGCCGCGGCATGAACGACGGAACGGACCACGGCGTGAGCCGCGGCATGAACGACGGCACGAACCGCGGCGCGCACCACGGCACGAGTCACAGCACGAACATCGAGGAGAACACCGTGCTCGACACCGAGGTCGTCATCGTCGGCGGCGGTCCGACCGGCATGGCCACCGCGCTGGAGCTGCGGTCCCGCGGCGTGGACTTCGTCCTCGTGGAAGCCGGTGACGGCAGCGTCAGCCACCCCAAGGTCTCCAGCATCGGGCCGCGGTCCATGGAGTTCTTCCGCCGCTGGGGCATCGCCGACGACATCCGCCACTCCGGCTGGCCGGAGGACCACCCGCTGGACTGCGTGTGGACCACCCGCATCGGCGGCCACGAGCTGTTCCGGCTGGACCGCCACACGATGGGCACCCGCCCCGACTTCCGGCACACCCCGGAACCGGACGCGATCTGCCCGCAGCACTGGCTCGGTCCGTTGCTGCGCAAGGCGGTCGGCGTGCACCCGGACGGACCGGTGCGGATGAGCACGCGGCTGGAGTCGTTCACCCAGGACCCGGCCGGTGTGCTCGCGGTGCTGAGCGACGGCACCTCGGTGCGGTCGCGGTACCTGATCGCGTGCGACGGCGCGAGCTCGCCGATCCGCAAGCAGCTCGGGATCGCCGCCCCGCCGGTGCACGACACGCTCGTGTTCCGCAACATCCTGTTCCAGGCGCCGGAACTGCGTGAGCGGCTGGGGTCCGCGGTCGCGAACTTCTACTACCTGATGATCTCCTCGGCGCTGCGGTTCCCGGTCCGCGCGCTGGACGGGCGCGGGCTGTACCGGCTGACCGTCGGCCTGCAGGGGTCGCCGGAGTCGACGCAGGACGCCGAGACGCTGGTGCGCACGGCGATCGCGTTCGACACGCCGGTGGAGGTGTTGTCCGACAACGAATGGCACCTCGTGCACCGGGTTGCGGAGAACTTCCGCTCCGGGCGCGTCTTCCTCGTCGGCGACTCGGCGCACACGCTGTCGCCGTCGGGCGGTTTCGGCATGAACACCGGCATCTGCGGTGCCGCAGACCTCGGCTGGAAGCTCGCAGCGGAACTGCGCGGCTGGGCCGGACCGGGCCTGCTCGACAGCTACACACTGGAACGTCAGCCCGTGGCGTTCGAGGGCTTGGAGGAGGCCAACCGCAACCTGGAACGGGCGATGCGGCGCGAGGTCCCGCCCTTCCTGAACGACGACACCCCGCAGGGCGCGGCGATGCGGGCGAAGATCAGCGAGGGCCTTCAGCGCGGCGGCGTGGCCCGCGAGTTCGACGCGCCGGAGATCCACCTCGGCTTCACCTACGCCGGGTCACCGCTCGTGATCGACGACCCCACGGCCGAGAACGTCGAGGACCGCAGGCCCAACACCCGGCCGGGTTCCCGCGCGCCGCACGCGTGGGTGAAGGAGTCGATGTCCACATTGGACCTGTTCGGGGACGGGTTCGTGCTCGTGCACTTCGCGGACTCCGACCGGCTCGGCGAGTTCACGGCGGCGTTCGAGTCGCGCGGAATCCCGTTCAACGCGGTGCGGCTGGACCAGCCGGAGATCGCGCAGGCCTACGAGCGGCCGTTCGTCCTGGTGCGGCCGGACGGGCACGTGGCGTGGCGCGGCACCGAGCTGCCCGCGGACGCCGGTTCCGTGGCGGACGTCGTGCGCGGAGGTGCGCGGTGAAGCCGTTCTCGTTGCGGGACTGGTCGGACGCCGACCTGCGCGACCCGTTCCCGGTGTTCGCGCGGTACCTGGCCGCCGGACCCGTGCACTTCGCGGACGGCACCTGCTACGTGTTCGGCCACGACGCCGCCGTGCAGGTGCTGACCTCCCCCGCATTCGGCCGCCGGTCCCCCTCGGGCGGTGGCAGTCCGGTGACGCGGTCGTCGGCGTTGCGCACGATGGTCGAGAACTGGCTGGTGTTCCTCGACCCGCCGCGGCACACCGAGCTGAGGTCGGTGCTGACCAAGGAGTTCTCGCCCTCGGTCGTCACGAACCTCCGGCCGCGGATCGCCGCCATCGCCGAAGAGCTCCTGGCCGGCCTGCCGATGACGTTCGACCTGGTGGAGCGGTTCGCAGCCCCGCTGCCGATCCTGGTGATCTCCGAGCTGCTCGGCGTACCGCGCGCGGACTGGGGGTGGCTGCGCGCGATGGCCGTCGACCTCCAGCAGGCCAGCAGCGTCCGCGCGGCGGCCAACCCGGACGCGCACGCCGTCGCCGACCGCGCCGCCCAGGAGCTGCGCGACTACTTCCTGACACTGGTGGAGAAACGCCGGTCCGACCCCGGCGACGACCTGGTGTCGTTGATGGTGTCGGCCCAGACGCGCGGCGAACCGCTGTCGTCGGACGAGATCGTCGGCACCTGCGTGCACCTGATGACCGCCGGGCACGAGACGACGACCAACGTCCTGGCCAAGTCCGTGCTGGCACTGGCCGCCCGCCCGGCCGCGCTGGCCGAGCTGCGCCGCGGCGTGACCCCGGCGGCCGTCGAGGAGCTGGTCCGGTTCGACCCGCCCGTGCAGGCGGTCGGCCGCTGGGCCCACGAGGACGCCGTCGTCGCGGGCTACCCCATCCCGGCCGGCGCCAAGGTGATGGTGGTGCTCGGTGCGGCCAACCGCGACCCCGCACGGTTCACCGCACCCGACTCGCTGCTGTTCGACCGCCCCGGCGGCCGCAACACCGGCTTCGGCCTCGGCATCCACTACTGCCTCGGCGCCACCCTCGCCCGCGCCGAGCTGGAGATCGGCCTCGGCCTGCTCCTGCCCGCGCTGGGCGGCTTCAGCACGGGCGAGGTGGAGTTCCCGCACGACATCGTGTTCCACGGCCCGCACCGCGTGGTCGTGACGCGGCGCGGCTGATCACCTCCTGCGGCCGGCGACCAGGGCGGCGCCGGCCAGCAGGGTCAGCACGCCGAAGGCGATGGTGACGGCGATGCCGAGGCCGAGGACCTGCGAGCCCACGTTGCCGATCAGGAAGAAGACGAGTGCGGTCCAGAGCAGGGCACGGGTCGCGCTGTTGTTCGTTCGGGTGTTCGTCATGCCGGAAACGCTAGTGACCAGGGGGTTCCGCGAGGATCCCGCCAGCTGCCGGGTTCGGGGTGGAGCAGGCTCCACCTCACCCCGGCTGCCGGAGCAACCTGCGCCCCCACACCACCCCGGCCGCCGCCAGCACCAGCCAGGCCGCCCCGGCTGCGACCGACCGGGGTGAGCCGAGGTCGAGCACGGCGTCACCGAGGAACGCGGCCACCAGCGTCGTGGGCACCAGCCCGATCGCGGTGCCCAGCCCGAACGACACCGGCCGCACCGCCGTGACGCCGGCGCCGTAGTTCGACGCGGCGAACGGCACGACGGGCAGCAGCCGCAGCACGACCGTGGCCGCGAGCCCGTTCGTGGCGAACACCTCGTCCAGCACCCGCAACCGCCCGCTGCCCAGCCTGCGCGCCACCGCCTCGCGTCCCAGCAGGCGACCGGCCCAGAAGGAGATCAGGGCACCCGCGGTGAACGCGACGACCGCCAGCGCCGCACCGGTGACGACCCCGAACAGCAGCCCGGACACCGTGGCCAGGACGGGTTTGGGGAAGAACAGCGGCGTGCCGAGTGCCCCGAACGCCAGGAACGCGAGCGGTGCCCACGGGCCCAGCGCCTGCATCGACGTGCGCAGCTCGGCCACGTCGGGCAGGTCGGCCAGCGCGGCGGTGACGACGAGGGCGACGACCAGGACCGCCAGCACCAGGGCACGCACGTCACGCATGGAGGCTCTTCTCACCCGGTGCCGATCTCCTCGTCGGTCAGCCCGGCCACCACGGCCTCGGCCGGCGCGACCAGCTGCTCCTGCCCGACCGGCGACATGGCCCAACTGTGTCAGAACGTCCAGACCGCGTGCCTGCCCGGGCCCACGACCAGCGTGGAGTTGCCGATGCGCTCCTCGTGCCGCGCGACGCCGCGGTTCAGCGCGAACTCGATCCGCTTGAGCCCGGTCTGGCCCATCCGCACCTTGTCGAACCGCATGGTGGTGCCGCCGCGCAACGCCGTGACGCCACCGGCGTCGGCCTTGAGCTTGAACCCCCCTGCCCGCAGCAGCGGCACGGTGCTCGCGAAGTCCCGTTCGGTGACGGCGAGCCGGACGAACGTGATGTCGCGCATCAGGCGGTCGCGGTAGTTGTCCGGCAGGTAGCGCTCGCGGCCGACGTCACCGGGATAGCGGGCGGGCTGGGTCTGGCCGCGCGGGTCGGCGAAGTACTCGTCGCGGTACTCCATCGCCCACGCGCCGAAGCGGTCGTACTGCTCGAAGCCGAGCACCGCGTCGAACCACGGTACCGGCACGTGGTCGCCGAAGTCGCGGGTCTGCACGAACTCGAACGGCGGCACACCGGAGGCGGCCAGGCGGGAGCGCACGGCCGTGATGTCGCCGTCGTGCTCGGTCGACAGGCCCAGGCCCGCCGAACCGAGCAGGCCGTCCTGGCCGGGGACGTCGCCGACGCCGAAGATCTCCAGGTAGGTCTCGCGGCCGCGCAGGTAGCGGCCGGTCCACACCTCACCGCCCGCGCCGGTCGTGGTCCGGACCTCGAAGTCGGCGAACGCCCTCAGGTAGGCGGAGTGCTCGACCGCGTCGGCCGTGACGCGGTCGTAGGTGCCCCACGCGTGGTTGTAGAAGAGCAACTGCCGCTCCCCCGCCTGTGCGGTCCCGCCGGACACCACCGCGAGCAGTGCGGCCAAGATCATGGATACCGTGCGCCGAATCCCCATGGTGGGATCGTAGGAAGACCCGCTCGACCCGGACTCAAGTCAAACCAAGGGGGAACAGTTGCCGGACGCCAGCTGGCCGGTCCTCGCTCCGCTGCTCCAGGCCGCGACCGCGGGACGTGACCTGCTCGACGACACCCTCCGCCGCCTCGGACCGGACGCGGTCACCGCGGCGCTGCTGGCCGAGATCGGCGAGGTGGAGCACGACGTCCGCCTGGACCTGCACTTCGACGGCGTCACGACGAGCCACCTGCGCACCGGCGCCGACCTCGTCGTCTCCCTGGACCTCGCCGACGCCGTCCGCACCCTCTACGGCACCGAGCGGCGGTGGCCGAGCCTCGCGGTCAGCACCCCCTCCGCCGGGCTCGACGAGGGCGGCGTGGGCGCGTGGTTCCGCGGCCGCCGCGACTACCCGGCGGCCGTCGAGGCGGTGCTCACCGCGCTGCGACCGCCGCAGGAGGACCTCGGCGCGCTGGCCGTGCGGTTCGGCTCGGACAAGTGGGGCGACCTGCACTGGTACACCCAGCACTACGAACGCCACTTCGCCCGCCTGCGCACCGAACCGGTGCGGGTGCTGGAGATCGGCATCGGCGGCTACGACGACCCGGACAGCGGCGGTGCCTCGCTGCGGATGTGGCAGCGCTACTTCCGGCGCGGCCTGGTCCACGGCCTCGACATCACGGCGAAACCCGGTGTGACCGGCCCGCGGATCACGACCGTGCAGGGCGACCAGTCCGACGCGACGTTCCTCGACGCGCTGGGCACGCGGCTCGGCCCGTTCGACGTGGTGATCGACGACGGCAGCCACCTCAACGACCACGTGCGGACGTCGTTCCACGCCCTGTTCCCGCACGTGCGCGCCGGCGGGCTGTACGTGGTCGAGGACCTGCAGACCGCGTACTGGCCGAGCTGGGGCGGCGCTCCCGACGGCGGCGCCGGCACGTCGATCGGGATGCTGAAGTCCTTCGTGGACGGCCTGAACCTGGCCGAGGTGGCCGACCCGCGGGTGAACGGCGGGTGCGTGCAGCGCAACATCAGCGGGATCTCGTTCCACCACAACATCGCGTTCGTCGAGAAAGGACTCAACGCGGAAGAGGGCGGTCCGGAGTTCCTGCGGACGCTCTGCTGACCGACGGCGGGTGCCACGCGCTTCGGCGTGCTCACCGGCGGGTGCCAGCGCCGGTCGGCCCGCAGCACCTGGTGCACCAGCACCGCGTCCGGGCGGGCACGGGTGCGGCCCACCGGTGCTCCGGTTGCAGCGCCTCCACCACCCGGAGCACCCGCCAGGACAGGTCCTGGCGGGTGAGGTCCACCCCGGTGCCGGGTACGGCGTGCAGCCACACCGCCTGCCGGGCTACTCCAGCCGGTCGACGAACAGCCCGCCGCCGTCCGTCAGCTGTCCCCGATGTGCCCTCAGCGCGATCCGGCGCGCCTTCGCGATCCCCACCGGGACAGTGAACCCCGGATCACGGGATCCAGTGGTTGCCGCTCACCGTGATCATCACCTGCAGCTGGATGCTCGCGCCGAAGTAGGTGTCGGTGTTGATCGGCGTGGCGAGCATCTTGGCCCACAGCGCGTCCAGCCACGCCTGGCTGCCGGGGTCCGTGGTGGCCGCGACCGCGAACGGCGCCACGAACGCCGCGTCGCTGCCGCTGTTGATCTGCGTGCCGTTGAGCTGGTAGCCGATCGCGATCCTGCCGGGGTCGCCACCGGTCTTGCCCTTGATCCACGAGTTGAGCTTGCGGGCCGCTGCCAGCGACTTCGCGTCACCGGTCAGCGCCGCGTCCGCGCCGATGCGCCACGGGTCGCGGCACGCGTTGTACCAGTACTTGCCGTCGGTCGCCGCCTCCTCCAGCATCTCGCCGACGGCGGGCTTGGCCGTGGAGTTCGTGTCCTGCACGAAGTCCGGCAGCAGACCGGTGCCCGCCGCGTAGTTGGCCTGCAGGTTCGCGATCAGGTCCTGGTGCTTCGCGCGGATCGTGTCCCACGCCGCGTCACCGGTCGCCTTGCGGAACGCCCGGAAGTGGTCGCTCATCCAGTCCGACGACCGGGAACCGTAGTACTGCCTGCTGTTGCCCGAGGTGGACCAGTCGCCCATGAGCAGCAGGTTCGTGTTCGGATTGACCAGGCTCTTCTTGATGGCGCCGATGTTCTTCAGCGCGATCTGCCGGTAGTTGTAGGTGCCCGCGCTGCCCCACTGCCGGTCGGCGAGCAGCAGGCCGTAGGCGGTGTCCATGTCGCCGTCGGTCGCGCTGTCGCTGCCGTTGACGCTGCGGCAGGCGGTGTCCTGTTCGGACGCGAGCAGGTCGGGGTTGTTGGCCGACGGGTGCGCGAGCTTGTACTTCAGCAGGCCGTCGAAGATCTTCTTCGCGTCCGGGTCGGCGCCGGCCATGGTCGCGGTGATGACCATGCCGTAGCCCTGGGCCTCGGCCACGTACGGGAACGCCGCGTCCGGCGAGATGACCTGGTACCAGCCGTTGCCGCAGTTCTGCTTCACGAACGCCGACTTCCAGCGCTGGTAGTAGTCGACGATCTTCGCGTCCAGCGCCGACGTGCTGCCGGAGGGCCGCAGCACCCCGGCCGCGTACGGGGTCTGCCTGCTGCCGAACGGGTAGCCGAGCCCGGACGACGGCGGTGACGTGGTGGTGGTGGTGGTGGTGGTCGGCGGTGTCGTCGGCGGGGTGGTGCCGTCCGCGCTGCCGTAGACCTCCAGCTCCCACAACGAGTAGCCGTACGCCGTGCCGCGGGCCGTGCCGTAGACCCGCACGTACCGGCCGGAGCCGGACACGGTCAGGTCGTCGGTGCCGCCGTCACCGGAGCTCGTCGAGTAGACGTCGCTCCACGCCGAGCCGTCCGGTGAGGTCTGCACGCGGTACGCCCTGGCGTACGCGGCCTCCCAGCTCAGCCTGACCCGGCTGATGGCGTGGGTGGAGCCGAGGTCGACCCGCAACCACTCCGGGTCGTGCCCCTCCACCGACGCCCAGCGGGTCGACGTGCTGCCGTCGACCGCCTTCGCCGCCTCGAACCCGGTCCCCTCGGTCGAGGAGGCCAGCACCGCCTTGCCGCGGGAGACCAGCGGGTCCGCCGCCGACGCACTGGTCACCCCCGTGATGAGGAGACCGAGCACGAGCCCGACCGCCCCGACTGCCGTCGTCGTCCTGCCGCCCACGACCGCCTCCAGCAAATGGTTAACAAAGCTGACAATGCGAGTGGTTGGCGACGCTAGGCAGGTCAGCGGCCTCGGACAAGGGTCAGGACCGGTTGTTGCGCGTTCGGACAGTGCTCAGCCTCTGGCGCTCAGCCTCTGGCGCCCAAGTCCCAGACCCGCCACCCTTCGACGCCCGGCCCCAGACGCCCGACCGCCGAGCAGCCGACTCCGAACGTCCGGCCCCGGACGCTCAGCCCGCCCAGACCGCCCGCACGGCCTCGGCGACCGACTCCGCCTGGGCGTACCCGGCCTCCGCCGCGGGTCGCCGCCGGGCCGGGTCCAGCAGGTTCTTCCCGATCGCCGCGAGCGCCGCGGCGTCGGGGCTGAGCACGATCGACGGCACGCCCAGCCGCTCGGCCTGCGCCTGCGGGGTCGCCGCCTTCGACATGGCCCGCGCCAGCGGCGCCACCACGACCACCCGCTCGCACCCGGCGGCGAGGTCCACGTTGGCCACCGACCGCATCCCGCCGTCCATGTACCGGCGGCCCCCGATCGTGACCGGCGGCCACACCAGCGGCACCGCGCAGGAGGAGGCCACCGCGTCCACCAGCGGCACCCCGCTGTCCCGGTCGAAGGCGACGAACCGGCCGTCGGCGGTGTCCACGGCGGTCACCTTCAGCGCGCGTTCGGGCCACTCCCTGGTGGACAGCCGGCTCTCGAACACCGCGCGCCGCGACTCCTCCGACGGCGTCGACGCGCGCAGCGCCGCCCTGCCCAGCCGGGCGCGTTTGACCGCGCCGGAACCGGGTAGCGCGTGGGAAAGCGCGTACCGCGCGATCATCCAGCCGGTCAGCCTCGCCGGCAGCTCCCCGTCCGGCGGCAGCAGCTGGCTCGCGTACAGCTCGTCCGGCGCGACCCCTCCGGCCAGCTGGGTGGCGACGACCGAACCGGCCGACGTCCCCACGAGCAGGTCCGCCGCCGCCAGGTCGATCCCCCGCTCGGCGAGACCGTGCAGAAGTCCTGTCTCCCAAGCGATCCCGGTGACACCGCCACCGCCGAGCACCAACGCGCGTCCGCCAGTCATCCGACCATCTTATTTGGTGGGACGGTTTCCTGACCCGTGGTCGGCCACGGTAGACTTCCGGCGATGTCGAGAAGCGCTGCAACGGGCCTCGCGGCCTGCCACGCTCGGCGTCGAGTCACCACGCAACAAGGGCGCTTCCGACTACTCGGGAGCGCGCGTGAGTGATCTCAGGGCCCTGCTGAACCAGCGGATCGCAGTCCTCGACGGGGCCTGGGGCACGATGTTCCAGCAGGCGGGTCTCACGCCGGCGGACTACCGCGGCACCGAGTTCGGCGACCACCACATGGACGTCACCGGCGACCCGGACCTGCTCAACCTCACCCGCCCCGACCTGGTGCTCGACGTGCACCGGCAGTACCTCGCGGCGGGCGCGGACATCACGACGACGAACACGTTCACCGCCACCTCGATCGGCCAGGCCGACTACGGGCTGCAGGACCGGGTGCGCGACATGAACCTCGCCGGCGCCCGGCTCGCGCGGCAGGCGGCGGAGGAGTTCGGCGGGAGGTTCGTGGCCGGCTCGGTCGGCCCGCTCAACGTCACGCTCAGCCTGTCGCCCAAGGTCGAGGACCCCGCCTACCGGGCCGTCAGCTACCAGCAGGTCGAGGACTCCTACGCCGAGCAGATCGCGGCGCTGCGCGACGGCGGCGTCGACCTGCTGCTCATCGAGACGATCTTCGACACGCTCAACTGCAAGGCCGCGATCACCGCCGCCCGCAAGGTCGCCCCCGAGCTGCCGCTGTGGATCTCGGTGACGATCGTCGACCTGAGCGGCCGGACCCTGTCCGGGCAGACCGTCGAGGCGTTCTGGAGCTCGGTCGAGCACGCGGAGCCGCTGGTCGTGGGCGTGAACTGCTCGCTGGGCGCCGCCGAGATGCGCCCGCACGTGGCCGAGCTCGCGCAGAAGGCCGGCACGTTCGTGGCCTCGCACCCCAACGCCGGCCTGCCCAACGCGTTCGGCGGCTACGACGAGACGCCTGAGCAGACCGCGGCCCTGCTCGGCGAGTTCGCGCGGGCGGGCATCGTCAACGTCGTCGGCGGCTGCTGCGGCACCTCCCCCGACCACATCAGGGCCATCGCCGGCGCCGTGCGGGACCAGGCGCCGCGCGCGGTGCCCGAGGCGCGCCACACCACCCGCTTCAGCGGCCTGGAGACGTTCGAGATCGGCGCCGACACCGGGTTCGTCATGATCGGTGAGCGCACGAACGTCACCGGCTCGGCGAAGTTCCGCAGGCTGATCGAGGCCGACGACCACCAGTCGGCCCTCGCGGTGGCGCTGGACCAGGTCCGCGGCGGCGCGAACCTCCTCGACGTGAACATGGACGCCGACCTGCTCGACGGTGAGCAGGCGATGACGACGTTCCTGAACCTCATCGCCACCGAGCCGGAGATCGCGCGGATCCCGGTCATGATCGACAGCTCCCGCTGGGACGTGCTGCAGGCCGGTCTGCGGTGCGTGCAGGGCAAGGGCGTGGTCAACTCGATCAGCCTCAAGGAGGGCGAGGAGCCGTTCCTGGCGCAGGCCCGCGTCATCCGCGACTTCGGCGCCGGCGTCGTGGTCATGGCGTTCGACGAGCAGGGCCAGGCCGACACGACCGAGCGCAAGGTCGAGATCTGCGCCCGCGCCTACGACCTGCTCACCCGCGAGGCCGGTTTCCCGGCGCAGGACATCATCTTCGACCCGAACGTGCTCGCGGTCGCGACCGGCATCGAGGAGCACAACGGCTACGCCAGGGCGTTCATCGACGCCCTGCCGCTGATCAAGGAGCGCTGTCCGGGCGCGCGCACCAGCGGTGGCATCTCGAACCTGTCGTTCTCCTTCCGCGGCAACGACGTCGTCCGCGAGGCGATGCACTCCGCGTTCCTGTTCCACGCCGTCAAGGCGGGCCTGGACATGGGCATCGTCAACGCGGGCCAGCTCGTCGTCTACGAGGACATCCCCGCCGACCTGCTGGAGCTGGTCGAGGACGTCATCTTCAACCGCCGCGAGGACGCCACCGACCGGCTCGTCACGCACGCGGAGACGGTCAAGGGCCCCGGTCAGAAGCGCGTCGTCGACCTGTCGTGGCGCGAGGCACCGGTCGCCAAGCGGCTGGAGCACGCGATCCTGCACGGCGTCGTCGACTTCGTCGAGGAGGACACCGAGGAGGCCCGCCAGGCCCTGCCCCGGCCGCTCGACGTGATCGAGGGCCCGCTGATGGACGGCATGAAGGTCGTCGGCGACCTGTTCGGCGCGGGCAAGATGTTCCTGCCGCAGGTGGTGAAGAGCGCGCGGGTGATGAAGCGCGCGGTCGCCTACCTGGAGCCGTTCATGGAGAACGAGCCGTCGTCGTCCGCGGGTGGCAACGGCAAGGTCGTGCTCGCCACCGTCAAGGGCGACGTGCACGACATCGGCAAGAACATCGTCGGAGTCGTGTTGGGCTGCAACAACTACGACGTCATCGACCTCGGCGTGATGGTGCCGGCCGCCAAGATCCTCGACACCGCGATCAAGGAGCACGCCGACGTCATCGGCCTGTCCGGGCTGATCACGCCGTCGCTGGACGAGATGGTCGCCGTGGCCGAGGAGATGCAGCGGCGCGGCATGAAGCTGCCGCTGCTGATCGGCGGCGCCACGACCTCCCGGCAGCACACCGCCGTGAAGATCGCCCCGGTCTACGACGAGCCGGTCGTGCACGTGCTGGACGCCTCACGGGTCGTCGGCGTGGTGTCCGACCTGCGCGACGACCGCCGCGGGCACGAGCTGAACCTCGCCAACCGCGCCGAGCAGGCCCGGTTGCGCGAGCAGCACGAGAACCGCAGGCAGGTGCCGCTGCTCGCCATCGCCGACGCGCGCGCCAACGCCGAGCGGGTCGACTTCTCCGAGCTGCCCGCGCCCGCGTTCACCGGCACCCGCGTGCTGACGCCGTCGGTGGCGGAACTGCGCGAGTACGTCGACTGGACGTTCCTGTTCCTGGCCTGGGAGCTCAAGGGCAAGTTCCCGGCGATCCTGGAGCAGCCGGTCGCCCGCGAGCTCTACGACGACGCCACGGCGCTGCTCGACGAGATCATCGCGAACGACTCGTTCCAGCCGCGCGGTGTGCACGGCTTCTGGCCGGCGCACTCCGAGGGTGACGACATCGTCGTGGAGGCCGGCGCGGAGACCGTGACGTGGCCGATGCTGCGCCAGCAGACGCAGAAGCCGCTCTCCCGCCCGAACCGCTGCCTGGCCGACTACGTGGCGCCTCAGGGCGACCACGTCGGCGGGTTCGCGGTGACCGTGCTCGGCGCGGACGAGCTGGCCGCGACGTACGAGGCGAAGAACGACGACTACCGGGCGATCATGGTCAAGGCGCTGGCCGACCGGCTCGCCGAGGCGTTCGCCGAGTGGATCCACCTGCGGGCGCGCCGCGACTGGTTCGAGCCGGACGCGGCGCCCGAGCTCGCCGACCTGCACGCCGAGCGCTTCCGCGGCATCCGGCCCGCGCTGGGCTACCCGGCCTGCCCTGACCACACCGTCAAGCGCGAGCTGTTCGACCTGCTCGACGCCGGGCGGATCGGCGTGAGCCTCACCGAGTCGTTCGCCATGAACCCCGCCGCCAGCGTGAGCGGGATGATCTTCCAGCACCCGGAGGCGAAGTACTTCACCGTCGGGCGGCTGGGCCGCGACCAGGTCGAGGACTACGCGCTGCGGCGCGGCCGGCCGGTGGCCGAGGTGGAGCAGTGGCTGCGCCCGAATCTGGGTTATGACCCGTCCTGACGGAAAGGCGCACCGGTAATGTGAAAGCGCTTCCCGTCCAGGAGTGCGCTGTCCCCATTTCACATCGGTCGAGGTAGCATCGGCCGCTCTGGAGATCAACCGTTCCGTCGGTCGAGCGAGCCCGAGGTCTGCGATGCGTACTGCGGGGCTGGTGGCGGGCCTGCTGGGCCTGGTGGCCGCCGGCACCGTCGCCACCACCGGCTGCGGTGCCGCCGCGAGCTCGTCGGCGTTGCCGCACGTCGGGTTCGTGGTCAAGCGCACGGGCGGGTCGTTCGCACAGGAGATGACCAGCGGGTTCCACGAGGGCGTCGGCCGGGTCGGCGGGGTGAGCGCGACCGTCACGGGACCCTCCGGCCACGACGGGCACAGGGAAGTCGAGTTGTTCCAGGATCTGTCACGGACGGCGAAAGGCGGTGTCGCCGTCGCCACGTCCGAACCCGCGCTGATGGCGCCGTCCATCACCGCGGCCTTGCGCGAACACCTCTCCGTCGTCGGTGTGGACATGCGACTCGGGTCGAGCTCCGGGGTGAGGCTCCACATCGGTAACGACAACTACGAGCTCGGCGAAAAGCTGGCTGACGAGTTGATCCGCCGATTGCCCTCGGACGCGACCGGTTCGGTGGTGCTGGGAAACGCCACTCCGGGACTGGCCGGGTTCGACGACCGGGCCGACGGAATCCGTGGGCGGTTCGCCGAGAAACTACCGGGAGTGCGGGTGCTGGGGCCGTTCGACACGCAGCGCGACGACGAGGCGAACCTCGACGCGTGGCGACGGCTCGCGGCGGCCAACCCCGGCGCACTGGCTTTCGTGGGGACCGGAGACTGCGACGGGTTCAACCTCGCCGCGATCAAGACCGAGAAGTCGGCGAGGTGGCTGGTGGGCGGGTTCGGGGTCGACCCTCGGACGTTGCAGGCGGTGCGGGACGGCGTCGTGGTGGCGTCGGTCTCGCCGGAGCACTACCTCAAGGGCGCGGTCGCCGGGTGGCTGCTCGCCCGGCAGGCCAGAGGCGGCGCGGAGTTACCCGAGGGGTGGGTGTTCACCCCGGGACTGGCGGTCACGACGGCGAACCTCGACGAGGTCCTGCACCGGCAGGAGTCGGAGCAGGCGCGCGAGCAGTGGTTCCGTCCCCAGCTCGACGCCTTCGTCGAGGACCCCGCGAGCTGGTTGCGACCGTTGGAGCAGGCACGGTGAGGCTTTGGGAGAGCCGCGCCACCGCACGGGTGGCGACGGTGGGGCTGACGGCCGGGCTGCTGGCACTGGCCGGGCTGGCGTTGTGGAGCAGCATCAGCGCGCAGATCACGACCGCGCAGGTGCGCCAGTTCAACGAGACCAGCGAGCGCTGGAGCCGGGTGCTCGAACACATCAACATCACCGACAACGCGCTGCGCGACCTGCAGCTCAAGCGCACCGAGCTGACCGTCGAGCCGTTGCGGAACTCGGTCGGCGCCGCCCGTGGCGAGCTGGAGTGGCTGCAGGCCAACGGCACCCCGTCGGACGTCGCGGTGGCCACGCGCCTGCTGCCGCTGTACGACACGACGACGGAGACGCTGCGCAAGGTGCTCGCCGGTGACGACCCCGCGCAGGTCGACCAGGCCGGGTTCGCGCACTCCTCGCTGCGCCGCCAGGTCTCCACGACGATCGGTGCCAAGCAGCTCGACACCACCGACTACCTGCGCGCGGCGGACGAGAAGAACACCCGGCTGCGGGTCGCGCAGATCGCGGCGTTCGCGCTGGACGCGTTCCTGGTGGGCCTGTTCGGCATGGTGCTGCTCGGCCACCGCCGCAAGATCCTGCGCCAGGCCGCGAAGAACGAGCACGAGGCGCACCACGACGCGTTGACCGGTCTCGCGAACCGGACGCTGCTCGCGCGCCGGATGGAGCAGGTCGTCGCCAAGGCGCACAAGAAGAACGAGCCGCTGGCGTTGCTGATCGTGGACCTCGACCGGTTCAAGGAGGTCAACGACTCGCTCGGGCACCACGTCGGTGACCTGCTGCTGCGCCAGGTGGCCAACCGGCTGTCGTGGGCGGTGCGCGACACCGACCTGGTGGCCCGCCTGGGCGGCGACGAGTTCGCGGTGCTGCTGCCCGGCGTCGGCTCGGCGGACAACGCGCGGATGGTCGCGGACAAGATCCTCACGGCGCTGGCGATGCCGGTGATCCTGGAGGGCCTGGAGCTGGAGATCGCGGGCAGCGTCGGCGTGGCGCTGTGCCCGGACGACTCCCTGGACGGCCACGAGCTGCTGCGGCACGCGGACATCGCGATGTACGCGGCCAAGCGCGACAAGTCCGGTGTGGCCGTGTACGACGCCCGCCTGCACGAGCGCGGTGCCTCGCAGCTCACGGCCGTGACGGAGCTGCGGCACGCGATCGACCGCGGTGAGCTGTTCCTGCACTACCAGCCCAAGGCGCTGGCCGACACGGGCGCGGTGTGCGGCGTCGAGGCGCTGGCGCGCTGGCAGCACCCGACCCGCGGCCTGGTGCGCCCGGACGAGTTCATCCCGGTCGCCGAGGAGAACGGCCTGATCGAGCCGCTGACCCGGTACGTGATCGACGCGGCGCTGCGCCAGTGCCGCACCTGGTCGGACGCGGGCTGGGAGGTGCCGGTGTCGGTGAACGTGGGCGCCGCCTGCCTGCTGCACACCGAGTTCCCCGGCGACGTGGCCGACCTGATCAAGCGCCACGGCCTGCCCGCCAGGCTGCTGACGCTGGAGATCACCGAGTCCGCGATCATCTCCGACCCGGACCGCGCCGTGGACGTGCTGCGCGGCCTGACCGAGCTGGGCGTGCGGCTGTCGATCGACGACTTCGGCACCGGCTACTCGTCGATCTCCTACCTGCGCAGCATGCGGGTGCACGAGATGAAGCTCGACCGTTCGTTCGTCACGCACATGTGCACCGACGCCGGTGACTCGGCGATCGTGCACGCCCTGGTCGCCCTGGCCCGCAACTTCGGCCTGCAGGCCGTGGCGGAGGGCGTGGAGGACCAGGACACCTGGACGGCGCTGGCCGAGGCCGGCTGCGACGTGGTGCAGGGCTACTTCCTCAGCGAGCCGTTGCCCGCCGAGGACGTGGTGGCCTGGCTGGGCGACCGAGCCGCAGCCGCCCACGCTTAGCCCGCATCTGCGAGTACCACCAACTCAAGATCATCCAGCACTTTTCCACTGCCAACCTGTTCGGTGTTCGACGAACGGGTTGGCAGTGGAAAAGTGCGGTTTGCGGGGTGGTTGGCGGTACTTGCAGATGCCGGTCAGGCGCGGGAGCGCCAGGTGTCGACCAACGGCTTCATGAAGTCGACGATCTGCGGCAGCTGTGGCGCGACCACGAGGTAGGCGACGGCGCGCAGAGCGGCGACGGCGTTGACGAACGCCAGCACGTCGGCGTCCAGCTCGCGGAGGCCGTGGGTGCGGGCGCCGCGGTTGTAGGCGGCTTCGAGGTCGGGGCCGAGGGAGGCGAGGTCCCACTCGACCGGCCCGTACGTGACGAGCTCGAAGTCGGAGAACAACGGGCCGGTCGTGCTCGCGAAGATGTTCGCGGGCGGGCAGTCGCCGTGGATCGGCTGCAGTTCTACGCCGGGAAAGCGCTTCTCGAACTCGGCCTGGGAACGCACCACCGGTTCGAGCTCCGCCCATTCACGCCGGGCGCGGTCGAGATCGGCCGCGTCGAGCAGGTCCGGGTGCTTTTCCAGGAGGCGGAGCGCATCGGTGATGAATGCGGGGTCCGCTGTTCCCAGGAATGGGAGTTCGCCCGGATACCCTTTCAGCGCCGCGTGCAGTTCGGCAGCCTTTTCCGAGTTCGCGACGTAATCCGGTTCACCGCTCTTGTCCTCCGGGACGAACGGCCAGAACGTGATGGAGAACCCGTCGCGCTGCACGGGTTCGGCCGGCACGTCGGGGCTCGGCGGGATCACCGGGACGCCCTGGTCCGCGAGCCACCGCGCCACGTCCAGCTCGCGCCGCTGGCGGGCGCTGGTGGCGTCGAGGTCCTCGGTGTGCGGCAGGACGACCGGCACGCGGGCCACGACCGGGCTCGGTGCCAGGTGCACGACCACCGAGAACAGCTCGTAGAGCACCGCGGGCTCGGTCACGGTGAGGCCGAGGTCGCGCCCCGCCGCCACGGCCGCGTCCCTGGCCGCGGTGGTGCGCCGGGCGATGTCGTCGGGGGTCGCGAAGGCTGTCATGGCACGATCGTGTCACGACAGCCCGCGCGGCCGCAGATCATTTTCGCGTCCCTGGGAGGACCCGGTGCCCGACCGCCACCTGATCGACGTCCACGTCCTGCTGCTGCGCGCCGGGCAGGTCCTGCTCTCGCTGCGCAGGGACACCGACCCGCGCTTCGACGGGGTGTGGCACCTGCCGTCGGGCAAGCTCGACCGCGGCGAGTCGGTGCCGGCCGCCGCGGTCAGGGAGGCCCGCGAGGAGGTCGGTGTCGAGATCGACCCGGCCGACCTGCGGCACGTGCACACCGCGCACGTCACCGCGGCCGGTGTGGAACCGCGGCTCGGCCTGTTCTTCACGACCACGCGGTGGACCGGGGAGCCGGTCAACCGCGAGCCCGGCAAGTGCTCGGCGCTGCGCTGGTTCGGGCTGGACGCGCTGCCGGAGGAGCTGATCGCCTACTCCGCCGCCGGAATCCGCGGTCACCTCGCCGGCACGCCGTTCAGCGTGCTCGGCTGGGATCAGTGACCGCAGCAGGCGTGGTCGGCCCACTCCGGTTCGTGCCACCAGTGCCTGTTCCGCGCTGACGGCAACGGCGGCAGCGCGTCGTCCGTCGCCGTCCGCTGCTGCGCCCGGTAGGGCTTGAGCAGGTCGGCGACGGTGTGCAGGCGTCCGCCGACCATCACCTGGCGCACGTCGGCCGCCGCCCTGATGTCCGCGAGCGGGTTGCCGGAGACGAACGCGATGTCGGCCGGGGCACCGGGCCGCAGCGACCCGATCGGCAGGCCCAGCCACGTCGCCGGGTTGCGGGTGGCGGTGATCAGCGCCTCCCGCGGTGTGAAGCCGAACTTGACCATGGCGCGCAGGTTCATGTGCGTGGCGGTGGCGGGCGCGTCGAGTGGCGCGTCGGTGCCGCAGATCACGAGGCCACCGCCGCGGTGCACGGCCAGCGCGAACTCGACCCAGCCGCGCAAGATGTGCAACGACGAGGAGGCACCACCGGTGTTCGCCTCGGCGAGGTAGCGCTCGTACTCCCACGGCGGGAACAGCACGCGGGTGCGTTCGTCCAAGACCAGCGACCTGTCCTCGGCGAACAGGGCGCGGTTGTGGAACAGGGTCGGGGTCATGGACATGCCGGTGCGGGTGAACAGCGCGACCACGTCCTGGTAGGCGCGGCCCTGGCGGGAGATCGTGTGCGAGTAGCCCAGGCGGTTGGTGGCGCCGACGTGCTCCATGCCGTTCATGCCGATGTTCGCGGCCGGGTAGAGGTAGTGCGACGACAACGGGACGCGGGACCGTTGCACGGCAGCGCGTTGCAGCTCGACGGGGAGCCGGACGTAGGTCTTGAGCATGTCGTAGTCGAGCTCGTGGGCGCGGCGCAGTTCGAGGTCGAGCTGGGCGCGCGACAGGGTCGGGCGCATGAAGTTGTAGTAGACGCGGGAACCGTCGACGGCCTCGCCGGTCGCGTAGAACCGGGGCCCGGTCAGGGTTCCTGCGGCGAGCGCCTCGCGGGTCTCGACCATCTGGTAGACCGGGTCGCCGGGTGAGCGGACGGTGGTGATGCCGTAGGCGAGCCACACGTTGCCCTGGCGCGCTCCCCACGCCCGTCCGCGCAGGTGCCAGTGGTTGTGGGCGTCGATGAGGCCGGGGATGGCGGTCAGCGTGCTCGCGTCCACGTCGGCGCGACCGCGGTGCGGGCGGACGTCCGCGATCCGGCCGTGGTCGACCACGAGGTCGACGTTCTCGCGCAGCTCGTGCGCCTCGCCGTCCCAGTAAGCCTTGACGTGCACGACTTCGCGCTCGGATGAACGCTGCCTGCGCCAGGTGAGGCCGACCCGGACGGTGCTGGCCTTGCCGTCTAGTGTGGACTTCCGCAGGCGGCCGTTGTTGAGGTACACCAACGCGTCGTCGCCGTGCCACGCCAGCGAGTCGGTGACCTCGCGGGTGACCTGCCGCGGCGTGCCGAGGAACCGGCCCTTGCCGTCGACGGCCACGACGAAGGCGAGGCTCTCGACGACGAACGCGAGGTGCCGGCCGTCGGGCGACCACACCGGGCCGTCGTCGCCGCGGGTCGCGATCGACCGGAACGGCATCGGCTCGGTGTACCGCAGCTCGCCGCTGACGAGGTCGATGGTGAGGACCTGGCTGGTGCCCTCGCGGAACCGCCGGGAGAACGGCTTCACCGCGGCCAGCGCGACCACCGTGCCATCGGCGGACCAGGTGGGACGGCCGGGCTGGAACAGCGTCGGGGTGACCTGGCGGCGGCCAGCCGCGTCGACCACCCACACCTGGCCGTCCTGGTCGACGTAGGCGACCCTGGTGCCGTCCGGGGAGAACCGGGGCGTGGTCTGCGCGTGCGGCGCGGGCGCGTGGGCCTCGTCGGCGCCGGTCCGCAGGTCCCGCACGCGCAGCTGGGCGATGCCGGTGCGGTCGCTCGCGTACAGCAGCCGGGTGCCGTCGGGCGAGAAGTCCGGGTCGGAGTCGAAGTACGCGCCGTCGGTCAGCTTCGTGGTGCGGCCGTCGGCCAGCAGGTGCAGCGCGTTCAGCGCCCGGAAGGCGATCTTCGTGCCGTCGCGCGACACGACCGGGCTCGCGATGCCCCTGACCTGGCCGCCGGTGGGGGTGCGCGCACGGTGCTGCCGCGGGGTGCGCACGGGAACCGTTGCGCTGAAGGGGATGTCCTTCGTGGACCTGCCGTCGAACAGCCGGATCTTGCCGTCGGCGGTGTAGAGCACGCTGCCGCCGTCCCACAGCGGCGCGAACCCGAAGACGTCCTGCCCGGTGACGACGGCCCGGTCACCGAGCATCAGGTCGGCCTGGCCCGGTCGCATCAGCGTGTAGCTCGGCTGACCGCCCGGCCCGCAGCTCGCGCCGAACAGCTGCGCGCCCGCCGGTGCGGTGACCAGGCGTTCGCGAGTGCCGTCGAGCGCCACGGCGTCCACGGCCGCGTTGCCGACGGTGAAGACCAGCCGGCGGCCGTCGGGTGACCACTGCGGTGCGGCGGCCTCGTCCGGCAGGCCGGTGAGCTGGGTGACGGCACCGGAGGCGACGTCCAGCACGTGCACGCCGTAGCTGCCGCCCCTGTCGCTGGTGAACGCGATCTTCGTGCCGTCGGGCGAGAACGCGGGCTCGCGGTGGTCGTACTGGCCGCTGGTGAGCTGCCGGGGCGTGCTCCCGGCGAGGTCGGTGACGTAGAGGTGGTAGTTGCCGTCCCGGTAGGACTGGAACGCGATCCGGCCGCCCGGACCGAACGACGGCAGCGACGCGTCCTGCAGCTCGTCGGTCAGCCTGCGGGCGGTGCCACCGGTCGCGGGCAGCACCCAGATGGCGGTGACGAGGTCGATCGCGAGCCACCTGCCGTCCCGTGACCGGGTGACGGAGATGTTGGTGCCCTGGGTGAGCGTGACGACGGTGCCCGGTCCGGCCTGCGCCGCACCGGTGGTGGTGAGCGCGGAGGCGGCCGTGGCCAGGGCGGCGGCCTGGCCGGTGCGGGTCAGCAGCTCACGACGAGACAGGTCCATGCGTGGCACTCCCCCAGCGTTGACGCCCTGGAAGAACCACACTGCCACCGCACCGGGCCGGCACCATCCACCGATCGGCGGTCAGGCCACCGCCGTGTACACCAACGCGAGGATCGCGCTGGGGCAGCAGATCGTGACGAGACCGACCACCCCGTAGAACGGCTCCTTCTTGGTGATCATCGCCGCCAGCGCGGCGACCCCCACCCCGACAGTGATCAACAACAACGCCAGCACCAGGTACGACACGGTCTTCTTCCTTCGCAACGGGAGTTCGGGTCACAGGCACGCGGATGCGCGTGGCGGTGCCCGGCACGAAGGTGTGGCCGGTGTCGTGGAGGTCGTGGTGCCGCAGTCGACGTCGTCGCGCTGCGTCGGCGGTTCACCCGTCCCGCTGACGGCGGCGGGCCGCCACGCCCACCCGGTGTCCGGTGCGGCGGGCGTGGCGGTGGCACCGTGCGAGACCGACACCCTGCTGGGCAGGTGCCGGTCCCCCAGGTCCTGGTGCTCCCGCTGGGCGGGCAGCAGCGCCAGCAGCAGGGCGAGCAGCAGCGCCGGCGCGGCGCGGTTCACGGTGCGGTGGCCCCTGCCCGCCTGCGCGCGAAGAACTCCGCGACCGGCTCGACGTAGCGGGCCGCGATCGGGCCGATGACCGCCATCAGCAGCACGTACGCCGTGGACAGCGCCGCGAGCTGCGCGCTGACCATGCCGGAGGCCACCGCGAGACCGGCGATGACGATGGAGAACTCACCGCGGGCCACCAGTGCGGCACCCGCGCGGGCCCGGCCCATCGGCCCGACGCCCTGCCTGCGCGCCGCCCACCAGCCGGTCGCGAGCTTGGTCAGCGTCGTCACCACGGCCAGCGCCACGGCGACGCCGAGCACCGGCGGGATGGAGCGCGGGTCGGTGTTGAGGCCGAACACCACGAAGAACATGGCGGCGAAGAGATCGCGCAACGGCTCCAGCAGGCGGGTGGCGTTCTCCGCGGTGGAGCCGGAGATCGCGATGCCGAGCAGGAACGCGCCGACCGCGGCCGAGACCTGCAGCTGCGAGGCGACACCGGCGACGAGCAGCGCGGAGCCGAGCAGCTTGAGCAGGAACACCTCGTGGTCGGGGCTGTCGACGACGGCGGAGATGTAGCGCCCGTACTTCAGCGCCACGACGAGCACGACGGTGATGGCGAGCAACGAGATGCCGACGGAGGTGAGGCCGCCCAGGAAGCTGACACCGGCCAGCAGCGCCGTGAGCACCGGCAGGTAGACCGCCATGGCCAGGTCCTCGAACACCAGCACCGACAGGACCACCGGTGTCTCGCGGTTGCCGAGCCGGCCGAGGTCGCCGAGGACCTTCGCGACGATGCCGGACGAGGAGATGTAGGTGACGCCGGCCATCGCGAGCGCACCGACCGGTCCCCAGCCCAGCAGCAGCGCGACGACGGCGCCGGGGGTCGCGTTGAGGACGATGTCGAGCAGTCCGGCGGTCCAGGACTTCTTCAGCCCGGTCGTGAGCTCGGAGGCCGAGTACTCCAGCCCCAGGAACAACAACAGCAGCACCACGCCGATCTCACTGGCGAGGTGCGCGAACTCCTCGATGCCGTGCAGCGGGACGATGCCGCCCGCGCCGAACGCGAGGCCGCCGATCAGGTAGAGCGGGATGGGCGAGATGCCGAATCTCCAGGCCAGTCGCCCGAGCAGGCCCAGCCCGAAGAAGACCGCACCCAGTTCGATCAGCGCGATCGTGGTGTCGTGCACTGCGCTCAGCCGCCCGTCAGGATCTCGGCGGCGGTGTCGAGGCCGTCCGCGGTGCCCACGACGACAGCGAGGTCGCCGTTGGAGAACAGGAACTCCGGGCCCGGCGAGGGGTGCGCGGTGCCCTCCCGCACGACGGCGACGACCGACGCGCCGGTGCGGGTGCGCAGCGCGGTGTCGCCGAGCGTGCGGTGCGCGAACGCCGTGACCAGCAGCTGGCGCGTGGTGATGCCGGTGATGTCGCGGTGCTGCTTGCTCAGCTGCGTCACCAGCTGCGGCGCGCCGAGCAGCCCGGCGAGCGTGCCCGCCTCCTCCGGCGCGAGCGGGATCGAGGCGGCCGTCGCGTCCGGGTCGTCCTGTTTGGACAATATGAGCTCGAACTTGCCGTCACGGTAGGAGATCACGCCGATCCGGCGGCCGGAGCGGATGCTGAAGTCCTGCCTGACCCCGATGCCGGGCAGGGGCGTCACTTCGACGTTCACTGGCGTGCTTCCTGACTTGGGTTCTTGGGTTTTCTAGGGTTCGATCAGCCCGGCGCGGATCGCGTACCGGGTGAGTTCGAGGCGGTCCTTGAGACCGAGCTTCTGCAGCAGGTTGGCGCGGTGGCGCTCGACCGTCTTGACGCTGATGAAGAGCAGGTCGCCGATCTCCTTCGACGAGTGGCCCTCCGCGACCAGCTTGAGGATCTCCTCCTCGCGGTCGGTGATCGCCCGCGACGGGATGCCGCCGCCGTCCTTGGCGCGGTCGAGGTAGTTGCGGATCAACGAGTTCACCGCGCCGGGGTAGAGGAACGGCTCGCCGCGCATCGCCGCCCGGCACGCCTCCACGAGGTCGCGGTCGGCCACCGACTTGAGCACGTACCCGGAGGCACCGGACTTGAGCGCCTCGAAGAAGTACTGCTCGTTGTCGTACATGGTGAGGATCAAGATCCGCAGGTCCGGCAGCAGCCGCGACAGCTCACGCGCGGCCTGCAACCCGGTGAGCCGCGGCATGGCGATGTCGAGGATCGCGAGGTCGGGCTTCTCGGCACGGGCCTTGGTGACGGCCTCCGCGCCGTCGCCGGCCTCGGCCACGACGGTCAGGTCGGGTTCGTTGTCCAGGATCAGCCGGACGCCGCGGCGCACCAGCGCGTGGTCGTCGGCCAGCAGGATGCGCGTCTTCACCTGGCCGGCACCACCAGACGCACCTCGGTGCCCCTGGCCAGAGCGGTGATCTCGACCTCGGCGTGCACGAGCAGCGCCCGCTCCCGCATGCCGCGGATGCCGGCGCCCTCCTCGGCGTCGCCGATGCCCCGTCCGTCGTCGCGGATGCGCAGCTCGACCCCGGCGGGGTGGTTCTGCAGCGCGAGCTCGACCGAGGTCGCGCCGGCGTGCCGGACGGTGTTGGTCAGCCCCTCCTGCGCCACCCGGTAGACCACCAGCTCGGTCTCGGCGTCGAGCTCGGGCAGGTCCTTCGCGAACCGCTTGGTGACCGTGAGCCCGGTGGTGATCTCCGCGGTCAACGCCTTGAGCGCGCTGACCAGCCCCAGCTCCTCCAGCACCCCCGGCCGCAGCCGCCGTGCGATGCGCCGGATCTCGTCGAGCGTGCTGCGGGTGGTCTCCTGCACCTGCCGCAGCTCCTCGCGCATGTGCGCGGGCGCCTGGTCGGCCACCCGCTTCAGCTCCAGCAGCACCACGGTCAACGACTGCCCCACCTCGTCGTGCAGCTCCTGCGCCACCCTCCTGCGTTCGGCCTCCTGCGCGCTGAGCGCCCGCGCCGAGCTGAACCCGCGTTCGGCCTCCAGCCGGTCGATCATCGCGTTGAACGTGGTGATCAGCTCCGCGATCTCCCCGTGCCCCTTGGCGGTCAGTCGCGGCCCCGGTTTGAGCAGGTCGATCGTGGTCATGGCCTTGGTGAGCCGGTCCAGCGGCGCCAGCCCGACCCTGATCAGCACCGCGTTGGCGACCAGCATGGCCACGAGCCCGGCCCCGAGCACGACCATCTCCCCGGACACCGCCCGCGTCGACACCGTCACCGGGCTGAACGCCAGCACGGCCGTGGCGATGATCAGGACCAGGGCGTTGAGCAGGAAGATCCGCCCGAACAACGACACGCGCGCCGCCTTTCCGCGATCACTTCCCGCCACGCCTTGCGAGGCTGACGGGCGCACCCACCACGTGTCCATCCGTGGCAACACCCATGTTCGGTCTGCATGGGGGTCAGCGCTGGCCGGATCTGCGTGCCCGCCCGGATCGTTTTCCCCAGCAGCGCGGGAGAAGGTGAAGACGTCTCGACCGCACGGCGACGGGAGGCGGAGATGGAGACCACACGACGACCGCGCAGACCCGCACTGAAACGGGCCCCGAGGTGGACGCTGCTGGCCGTGGCGTTCTCGTCGGTGGCGGCGGGGCTGGTGCTGCCGCACACGCTGCTGATCGCGGCCGGCCTGCTGCTGGCCGGGTGCGTGGCACTGCCCTAGCGGGCGCGCCGACACGAGGACCACGCCGGCGGAGGCCGCCGCTGTCAGGCAGAAGCTGACGGCGGCGGCCTGGTCTTCCCGGTCTTACCGGTTTTCCTGGTCTTGCTGGTCCGGGTCTACCCGGACGTGGGCTTGCTCAGAGCGCCAGCGCGCCTTCGATGCGCGCGAGCATCGCGTCCTCGGCGTCGACGACCACGCCGTCGGCCTCGGCCACCTCGCGCGCGATCGTCAGCACCGCGGCGGGAAACGACCTCGCGTCCTCCGGCGAGCGCGTGGTGAGGATCTTCATCGAGCCGCGCAACGCCTCGAGGACGACCGGCTCGACTTCCTCGTCGGTGCCGGCGGGCACGGACGGGCGGGCGGCGCCCATGACGAGGCGCAGGTCGGGCGACAGGTGCGACAGGGCGCGCAGGCCGGCGAACCGCTCCTCCAGGACGGGGCCGGGGTCGGCGTGGGAGACCAGCAGCATCGCGCCGTACACGGCGGTGCGCAGCGTGCGGCTCTCCTCGTCGGTGAAGAAGATCATGGCGTCCACTCTATGTCTTGTGATCAGGCGATTTCGGCGGTACTGGTACGAAGACTCGCCACCGCGCCGGTGGTTGCTCCCGGCGGCGAAACTGCGACGTGGCTCATCGGGCAGTTCTGCTCAGCGCGAAACCTCTCGTCACGCGGCGTACAAATGACACCTCCGGGCGTTGACATGAGTTGTCAGCCCAACCCCTGGAGGATCAGCGATGACGACCACCGTGGCCCGCCCCCGCATCACGGTACGGCGGGTGGTGTTCACGCTCGTCCTCCTCAGCGTCACGACGCTGCTGTTCTGGGTGCCGTTCGAGGGCCTGTTCGCGGCGTCGGCGCAGTGGCCGGGGCCGGTGCGGCCGATCGCGGCCGTCGTGTTCGCCGCGGCGGCGATCAGCATGATCGTGCTGTTCACCCGCAGGAACTCCGACCGCGCCGCGCGGATCTCGCACTTCCTGCTGGGGTTCGTGTGGATCGCGTTCGTCTGGACGCTGCTCACCGACGTGGTGCGGCTGGTGCTGGCGCTGGCCGGTGTGGAGAACCCGTTCCGCGCGCGGTTCATCGCCGTTCTGCTGGCGGTGCTCATCGTCGCCGTGACGGCGTACGGCGTGCACGAGGCCATGCGGGTGCCGCGGGTCAAGCGCCAGGACGTGACGATCCCCCGCCTCGACCCGGCGTTCGACGGGCTGACCGTCGCCGTCGTCACCGACACCCACTACGGCGCGATCGACCGCGCGAAGTGGTCGCGGGGCATGGTCGACGCGGTCAACGAGCTGAACGCCGACGTGGCCGTGCACGTCGGTGACATCGCCGACGGCACCGCTGAGCAGCGCCTGGAGCAGGCGACGCCGCTGGGTGACGTCACGGCGGCGCACCGGTTCTACATCACCGGCAACCACGAGTACTACTCCAACGCCCAGGGCTGGATCGACCTCATGACCCGGCTGGGCTGGAAGGCGCTGCACAACGAGCACGTGGTGCTCGAACGCGGCGGTGCCCGCCTGGTGTTCGCGGGCATCGACGACATCACCGCCGACCACTCCGGCGAGCCCGGCCACGCCGCCGACCTCGCGCTCGCGTTGCGCGGCACCGAGGCCGGCGACCCGGTGGTGCTGCTCGCCCACCAGCCCTCCGAGATCCGCAAGGCCGTCGAGGCCGGCGTGGACCTGCAGCTGTCCGGTCACACCCACGGCGGGCAGATCTGGCCGTTCCACCACCTGGTGCGGTTGCAGCAGCCGGTGGTGGCGGGCCTGAGCCGGCACAGCGACCGCACGCAGCTCTACACCAGCCGCGGTGCCGGTTTCTGGGGCCCGCCGATGCGGGTGTTCGCACCGAGCGAGATCACCCTGCTGACGCTCAGGGCCGCATGAGGTGCCCGGTGTCGTTGAACCTGACCAGCCGCGGTGACCGGCCGGCCGTGTAGCGGATGACCGTGAGGGCGGCGTTGTCGTTGTCCAGCGTCAGCCACTGCTCGGGTGCGGCGTCGAGCGCGTCGCGGACGAGCCAGCTGATCAGGAACGCGTGCGTCACCACCAGCACCGGGCCGTCACCCGGCCGAGCGAAGCGGGTCTCGGCCTCGTGCGCGAGCGCGGGCCCGCGGGTGCGCTCGGACTCGGGGAACCGGTCGAAGAACTCGTCGTGGTCGGGGACGAAGTGCGGCACGAAGTCGTCAGCGGCCGCCTCGGCCCGGCAGGGCACCCCCAGCACCTCGGCGATGATCGACGCGGTTTCGGCTGCCCGCGGCAGCGGACCGTGGTGCACGGCGGCGAACCCGGTGCCCCGCAACCGTTCCGCGAGCAGCTCGGACTGCCTGCGCCCGTGCGCGGTGAGCCGCGTCTCGTCCTTCGTCGCCTCGCCGTGCCGGACCAGGTGGAGATCTCTCGTCACGACGTGCAGTGTGCCTTGACGGCACCGGCGGCGTGATGGGCGTATGTCGGTCCGCGGCGGTTCCAGTCCTGACCTCGGTTGAGGAGCTGCACCGTCAGGGTTCCGCTGCTCCGGAACCTGCCGGCGGTGACCCACTGCCCGCGCCGGTCGACCTGCTTGATCGCGAACGACGCGACCGGCGCGCCCCCGACCCCGTTGCGGTCGTACACGAAGTACACGGTCGGGTTACCGCCGACGGCGGTCAGGTCCCCGTCGGGCACGTGCACCGACACCTCGCACGTGCCGGCGGCGGCGAACGTCCACATCGCGTAGGACGACGAGTCGTCCCGCCGCGCGTCACCCGACATCGGTACCGACACGAACGCCGACCCGCACCTGCCGTCGCCGTGTTCGACCCAGCCCCGCCGCCCGTCCCGGTAGGACCCGACGCTGCGGTAGCCCCCGCACCCCGGCCCCGACGTCACCGTCTTGGCACCGCTGGGCGCGCGCTCGGCGGGAGGCGGCGGCGGAGCGGGCGGCGGCGTGGTCGTGGTCGGCACCAGCCCGAGCGCCGAGGAAGCGAACATCGGGTCCGTGCTCGCCGAGGACTCCACCGGCAGGTCCTCCGCGGGCGTGATCGCGCCGGGCAGGTAGCTGTGCGTGGGCATCGCCTCGGTCGGCGCACCGGGCTCGCTCAGCCCCACGACCGCGATGCCGGCCACGACCAGCCCGGCGGCGGCGACGGCGATCACGACGAGCCGCCGCTTCACCGGCGGCGGCTTCTCCTCCGGCGCGGGCGCGGTCTCCTCCGCGAGGGCCCGACGTCCCTGTCCCCTTGCGCGGACAGCGGCGATCAACGCGGGATCGAGCATCACGTCGGTCGGGTCGTCGGGGTAGTCGGTCGGCACGCAGCGCAGTGTGCCAGCCGCACAGCACCACCCGAACGCGTGGTTGTTTCACGAAAGGGTCATTCGCGTTCAATCCACCGCACGCAGTAGCAGCCGCTCGCCGGTTCGGTCGACACGGTGTGCCGGGAGCGTTCCCGGCCGGTGTGCCGGGATCTCGGCGCGCGGGCCGTCCCACGTGCAGTCATCGGGTCGGCGAATCGCCGGGAAACGGTGGTGGGGCGGGAGTCCGGTCACGGTCTGGACACACCTGAGGATCGCGCCGATCCCGCCGCGTTCCGCGGCAGGTCAGGTGTCGAGCGGCACCGGCGAGCAGTCGCGGAGCTCGCGGATCAACGCCGAAGCGACCACCCACCGGATCTCGTGGTCGTCGTAGGACAGGTTCACCGCTTTCACCGCCACAGGACCAGATGGGCCTGCCCGGTGCAAAGCGCCCCGGACACCGGCAACGGGAAAGGCACGCGCTCGAACAGCCACCGCGCCGCGCCGCAACGCCGGGCACAGCGAGAGCGAGGTCGAGACGCAGGGCACGCAGACGGGCGGGTCGACGCACGCGGCGCCGTCCGGCCAACCGGGCCAGTCGTCGCGGAAGTCCCGCAGCAGCCACAGGACGCCGTCGGCGTTCCGGTCCGCGGGCTCGCCGCACACCTGGCACAGCAGCATCCGCATCGCCCGCCGTTGCCGCAGCGGGTGCACCTTGCCGAACTCGGGCCGGCCCACCTCCCGGCGGAGTGCGGTGCGAACCCACAGCACGCCGCGGGCATCGCGGTCGCCGATCAGCTCGTCCTGGTACCCGATGCCGCAACCGGGTCGTTCCACCACCCGGCACGGGAGGTCCGGCTCAGCGCTCCAGGCGGTGACGTACGGAACGATCATGGTCTTCACGGCGCCGAACGGTAGGACTGCGCAGCGTGATCGGTTGTACAAAATGTGTGACCGCCGGCTCGCTACAGTGGCTGCCTGCGGAACCGACCCGGCGAGGTGGGTGTGGAGCACATCGGTGCGCGTGTCCGGTACTGGCGGCTGAGGCGGCGGTTGGGGCGCAAGCAGTTCGCCGACATGGTCGGTCGTTCGGCGTCCTGGCTCGACAAGGTGGAGACGGGGGAACGCGGGCTGACCCGGCTCCCGGTGATCCAGCGCGTCGCCGAGGTGCTGGACCTCGACCCGGCCGTGCTGACCGACGACGTCCGCGACCGGCGTGCCCGGCAGTGCGTCGACGGTGGCGAGGTCCGCGCGATCCGCCAGGCCCTGGCGAACCACCCCGGGCTCCGCGGCCCGTCGGTGCCGGACCTGGCGGCGGTGGCGCGGCAGGCGACCTATCTCGACCACGCGTGGAGCATGTCCCGCTTCTCCGTCCTCTCCCGGCACCTGCCCGAGCTGATGGGCAGTGCCCAGGCGGCGGCGGACCTCGCGACCGGGGCCGACGAACCGGCCGCGCACCGGGTGCTGGTGACCGTGTACCGGTTGGCCTCGTCGATGCTGCTCAAGTTCGGCGACGACGACATCGCCTGGCTGGCCGCGGACCGCGCTCTGCACGTGGCGATGCGGACCGGGGACACCTGGTCGCTGGCCCGCGCGACCCGCAGCACCGCTCGTGCGATGACGGGTGTGCACGAGCAGGCGCAGGCGGTCGCGACGTTGCTGGCGATGGCGGACCGGATGCGCGGTGAGGTGAGCGCCGCCCCGGCGGACCTGTTGGCGCTGCACGGCATGCTGTACCTCGCTGCGTCGATCGTCGCGGCCGAGCGGGAGGACGCCGATCTTGCCCAGGACGTGCACGACGCCACCCTGGCGGCCGCGCGGACGATGCGGCCGGAGCACAACGACCACGGGACGTGCTTCGGCGTGACCAACACGCAGATCCACCGCGTCTCGGCCCTGGTGCGGCTGCACGACTGCGGCCGAGCACTGGAGTTCGCCGCCACCATCAGCCCACGCGAGGTGAAGGCCTTGTCCGTCGAGCGCCAGGCCGGCTACCTGCTGGACCTCACCAGGGCGCACGCGGGTGTCGGGGACCACCGGCAGGCCGCGCGCCTGTTGGGCAAGGCCGAGCAGATCGCACCCGAAGAGGTCCGTTGCCGACCGTTGGCGCACGGCCTGCTCCGCGCACTGGTGAACCACACCTCGGGCGAACCGGCGAGGCTGGTGCGGCGGATGGCCGGCCGAGCGGGAGTCGAGGCATGAGCGCCCCGGTGCTCTACCTCGTGGTCTGCGGAGCCGGACCCGCTGACCACGTGGACCGCGTTGTCGAACTGGCGCAGGCCGAGGGGTGGGACGTGTGGTGCGTCGCCACACCGGCCGCCGTCGAGCACTTCCTCGACCTCGACGCCCTCGAAGCGTTGTGCGGCCACCCGGTGCGAACGGGTCACCAGCGGACAGGACAGCCGGCACTGCCCCCGGCGGCAGCGGTGGTCGTCGCTCCCGCCACCTACAACACGATCAACAAGTGGGCGAGCGGGATCGCGGACACCTACGTCCTCACCCAGCTCGCCGAGCTCACCGGTCTGGGCGTGCCGATCGCCGTGCTGCCGTTCGTGAACACGGCGCTCGCGAACAACCGCGCGTTCCACCGCAGCGTCGCGGAGCTGCGCGAGTCCGGCGTGACGGTGCTGTTCGGCGAGGGCGGCTTCGTGCCGCACCCGCCGCGAACCGGCGGCCAGGCCGTGGAGCACTACCCGTGGAACGCGGCACTGGACGCGGTCAGGAGCGCACGCCACTCCTCATCCGCCCGGCCACCAGCAGCAACACCAGCCCGAGCACGCACATCCCGAGCGTGAACGCGTACACCGACCGGAACCCGATCCCCTGCGCCACCCCGAGCAGCGGCCCCGCGATCATGGTGCCCACGATCTGCGTGTTGCTGAACATCGTCGTGGTGTGACCGGGCCGGCCGGGGTCGAGGCTCTGGAAGTACGTGATCCCCACGCCCATGATCAGCGAGATGACCGTGGCGTGCAGCAGCTGCGCGGCCATCACCTGCCAGACGGAGTCAGCGACGAGCATGACTCCGTGGTAGCCCAACGAGATCGCGGCGCCGATGACGACCATCATGTGCAGCGACTTGCGGTTGGCCAGTGCGCCGAACCAGAGCATCATCGGGATCTCCAGCGCCGCGCACAGGCCCATCACCAGGCCCGCGTCGCCCGCGGTGCCCTCCAGGTTCGTGGTGACGAACAACGGCAGGCCGCTCACCGCCAGCGCGACGGAGCCCTGCAGGAACGTGAACGCCACCGAGACCACCGAGATGCGGCCGCGCGACGGGCCGGCGGGTGCCTCGTCCTCGACCACCTCCTGCGGGGTCTCGGCGGGCACGGGCAGGAACCAGGCGATCACGGCCACGCCGAGCTGCAGCGCGGCGGTCGAGGCGAACAGGCCGAACCAGCCGACCTTCGACACGAGCAGCGCGGCCACCGGCGGACCGGCCACCCAGGCGACCGACAGCAGGGTGCGCAGGACGCTGACGACCATCGACGGGCCCTGCGAGACCGCGCGGCCGTAGGCGAACAGCTGTGGCAGCAGGGAGGAGGTGATCGCGATGAACAGCACCGAGGTGCCGAGCAGGAACCAGTAGTCGCGCGACACGGCGAACAGGCCGTAGCCGACCGCGCCCGCGACACCGCCCGCCACGAGCATGAACCGGCGCTGCACGCGGCCGTCGGACAGCCTGCCCATGACCGTGCTGGCGACCACCGACGCGATCGGTGAGGCCAGCAGGAAGAAGCCGAGCTGGAAGGGCGTGACCCCGATCTCGGAGGTCAGGAACAGCGAGCCGAACGGCAGCGCGAACGCCATCGACACACCGGTGACGACGCTGATCACCGCGAGCTGGAAGAAGGAACGGGACAGGAGCGGCGAGGGGGTTTTCTCGCTGATTGCCGTCACGAACGGATACTGCCTCCTGGCCGGTGAATCAGGAAACCAAATATCCCATTGTGCGGGCAACATCTCACACGACGACGACCGCGCCGTCGCGACGGTGATCTCCACCACCCCTGAGCAGGCCGGATCCGGTGCGCTGCACGACCTGGCAGCCGCCGAAGAACATGTTCGGCGCGCGGAAGAACGTCACCGGCAGTTCACTTTCCGGTCGAATTCCCGGTTCCACGTGGAGGTGGTCGCCGCTCAGGTGCAGGCGGGGTGCGTCGACCGCTTCCTGCGCGGGCATCCCGCGGTCCAGGACGTTCACGAGCACCTGCAGGATCGCACCGCTGATGCGGCTGGACCCGGCACTGCCGAGCACCAGTTCCACACCGTCGCGGCCGGTCACGACGGTCGGCGACATCATCGACGGCAGCCGGTCGCCGGGTGCGTGGCTGAAGAAGCCGTCGGGCGAGAGCTCCTCCTCGCCCATCATGTTGTTGAGGTGCACGCCGGCGATCGCGATGCCGGAGCCGGCGCCGTTCGTGGTCGTGACCGAGCACGCGGTGCCGTCGGCGTCCAGCACCGAGATGTGCGTGGTCGAGCCGAGCCGGTTGAGGGGCACCTTCGGCGTGGCCATCGCGCGGATCAGGTCGGCCTGCGACGGGTTGTCCGGCACCGTCTCCAGCATCTGCGCAAGCAACGCACCACCCGCCGCGGGCGGTGGGTTCGTGTGGACGTCACGGCCGCGGTGCCGCGCGTGCAACGGCTCACGCTCGATGACCTCGTACGCCGCGAGGTCCGCCCTCGTGAGGTCACCGCCCGAGGAACCGATGCGGTCGGCGATCGTGGCCGCGATGTCGCCGGTGTAGAACGGCTCGGCACCGTCCCGTCCCAGGCGCAGCAGGGACTCGGCGAGCTCGGGCTGCACGAGCAGCTCGCCTTCGGACAGCGCGGTGAGCCCCGCGCTGCGGGCCAGCGGCAACAGGATCGAGGTGACGTAGGCCTGGTAGCGGTTCACGCGGTGGCCCTCCCGCGCGTGCATCGCCGCCGTGGCCACGAGTTCGCTCAACGGCGCCGTGCCGTACCGGGCGGCGGCGGCCGCACCGGCGGGCATCCCGAACGCGGCGACCGACGACGGGCCGACGTGGAACTCCTGCTGGGCGTCGCCGAACCGGACCACGATCGGGTCGAGCGGCGCCCGCTCCGCCGTGGCGCCGCGACCGGGTGCCTGGGCGGAGAAGTCCAGCAGCACAGGGGGTTTCCCGGCCGGCGCGATCATCATGTACCCGGCCGCACCCAGACCCGTGAGCAGCGGCTCGGTCACGCACGACGTGAGCATCGCCGCGACGGCCGCGTCCACGGCGTTCCCACCGGCGCGCAGCAGCGCCGCACCTGCCTCTGCGGTGAGCGGGTGACCCGCCGCGATCGCTCCACGCACCGTTGTCGACCTCCACTGAAGAGACCGTCAACGGTAGCCCCGGTGGCGATCGCCGAGCCACCCGGCCCGGCGGGGCCGCTCACCGGATCGGTCGACGGGGTTGAAAGGCGGAGCAAAACGGGTAAATCGACAACCATGGACTGGATCACGAAGCTGATGGAGGCACTGGGCTCTCCCGGCGCGGGCCTCGCGGTCGCGCTGGAGAACGTCTTCCCGCCCGTGCCCAGCGAGGTGATCCTGCCGCTGGCCGGGTTCACCGCGGGGCAGGGCAAGATCTCGCTGGTCGCCGCGATCCTGTGGACCACGGCCGGCTCGGTCGTCGGTGCGCTCGTCCTCTACGGCCTGGGCGCGTGGCTCGGGCTGGAGCGGCTGCGCAAGGCGGCCGACAAGATCCCGTTCGTCACGGCGTCCGATGTGGACAAGTCCGACGCGTGGTTCGACAAGCACGGCAACAAGGCCGTGTTCCTCGGGCGCATGGTGCCGGTGGTGCGGAGCCTGGTCTCCATCCCCGCCGGGGTGTCCGGGATGCCGATCGTGAAGTTCACGGTCTACACCGCGGCGGGCAGCCTGCTGTGGAACACCGCCCTGATCCTCGCCGGGTACGCGCTGGGCGAGAACTACCAGCTCGTCGACCGCTACCTGGGGTGGGTGTCCACGGTGGTCATCGCGGCGCTGGTCATCGCCATCGTGTGGTTCGTGGTCTCGCGGTCCAAGGCCCGCCGCTCGTAGAGCACCGACGCGACCGCGACCGCGAGGCCCGCCAGCGACAGCCCGACGCCGACCCACGCGGTGGACACGTAGCCCCAGCCCGCCGCGATGGCCAGGCCGCCGAGCCACGCGCCCGCGCCGTTCGCGACGTTGAGCGACGAGTGGTTGGACGACGAGGCCAGCACCGGCGCGTCCGGTGAGGCGTCCATCAGGCGGATCTGCAGGGCAGCGGCCAAGACCTGGATCACGAACCCGAGCAGGAACAGCAGCCCGAACAGGAACACCGGCATCGTCGCGGTGAAGCCGAACAGCACGAGGATCACGCAGACCGCGACCAGACCGCCGAACACCGACCCCATCGCCGAGCGGTCCACGAACCGGCCGCCGAAGGTCGCGCCCAGGGTCATGCCCAGCCCGAACACCGCGAGCATCCACGGCACCACGCCCGCGGGCAGACCCGCGACCTCGGTGGTCAGCGGCGCGACGTAGGAGTAGACGGCGAACATGCCGCCGAAGCCGATCATGCCGGTGAAGATCGCGAACCACACCGTCGGCCGGCGGAACGCCCTGACCTCGCCCTTCATCGACGCGTCCGCGTCCAGCGGCACCCGCGGCACCCACGCGGCGATCGCGAGCGCCGTCACCACGCCGATCACCGAGACCGACAGGTACGCGGTGCGCCAGCCGATCTGCTGGCCCGCCGCGGTGGCGAGCGGGACACCGACCAGGTTCGCCACGGTCAGCCCGACCATCACCCGTGCCACCGCCGTGCCGCGGCGTTCCGGTGCCACGAGCGTCGCGGCGACGACCGCCGCGATGCCGAAGAACGCGCCGTGCGGCAGTCCCGCGACGAAGCGGGAGAGCAGCAGCATGGTCTTGTCCTGCGCGACGACGGACAGGCCGTTGCCCAGCGCCACGGCGAGCATCAGGCCGATCAGCATGCCCTTGCGCGGCAGCTTGGCGCCGAGCACCGCGATCAGCGGTGCGCCGACCACGACACCGGCCGCGTACAGGCTGATGGCGTGCCCGGCCTCGTAGTCGGGGATGTCGAACGTGGCAGCGATCTGGGGCAGCAGCCCCATGGTCGCGAACTCGGTGGTGCCGATGCCGAACCCGCCGAGCGCGAGCGCGGTCATGGCGCGGGTGGTGTTCACATTCGCTCCTGATCAGGTGTCCGGTCGGCGCTGACGCAGGACGAATTAGTTAGCAGCAGGAACCATCCTACGGTTCTTCTGACGCGCTTCAGAAGCCTCGGGCCGGTGCCTCTGCTCACACGCGGCCCGCCAGCTGCGCGCAACCGAACGCGTCTGCCCGGTGTCTCTGTCCGCAGGGGAGATCACACCCGGGGAAGACGAGATGAAGGCTCATTCGTGGCTGGACGCCACGCCGGCGCCGACCAGCGACCGCCCGTTCACGGTGCGGCGCTCCAGCGCCATCGAGGTGACGGCGACCGCGAGACCGGCGACGGCGAGCAGCGCGCCGATCCAGTTCGGGGCGGTGTAGCCGAGCCCGCGTTCGATCGCGAGACCGCCGAGCCACGCACCACCGGCGTTGCCCAGGTTGAAGGCGGCGATGTTGGCCGCCGACGCGAGCGCGGGCGCGCCCCCGGCGGTCTGCATCACCCGCATCTGCAGCGGCGGCACGGTGGCGAACCCAGCGGCACCGAACAGCACGATGGTGACCGCGGCGGCCCACTGCGAGTGCGCGGTGAACACGAACGCCGTCAGCACAGCGGCCAGCGCGACCAGGATGACCACCAGGCTCTTCAGCACCGACCGGTCCGCAGCCCGGCCGCCCAGCAGGTTGCCCGCGAACAGGCCGACGCCGAACAGCACCAGCAGCCACGTCACGGCACCGGAGGAGAACCCGGCCACCGACGTCATCATCGGCGCGATGTAGGTGAACGACGCGAACACGCCCGCGAACCCGAGCGCGGTCATCAGCAGCGCCAGCCAGACCTGCGGGTTGCGGAACACGGCCAGCTCACCGCGCAGGTCACCCGCCCGCGCCTGCTGCCGGGGCACCAGGAACGCGATGCCGAGCAGCCCGACCACGCCCAGCGCGGTGACCGCCCAGAACGTCGAGCGCCAGCCCAGCTCCTGCCCCAGCGCGGTGCCCAGCGGCACCCCCAGCACGTTCGCGACGGTCAGACCGGTGAACATCAACGCGATGGCGCTCGCCCTGCGGTGCGGTGCGACGAGGTCGGCGGCCACCACCGAGCCGACGCCGAAGAACGCGCCGTGCGCCAGCGCCGCCAACGCCCGGCCGCTCATCAGCGCGCCGTAGCTCCCGGCCACCGCGGACAGCAGGTTGCCCGCGATGAACAGGACCATCAGCCCCAGCAGCATCTTCTTGCGCGGCAACCGGCCGCCCAGCACGGTCAGCAGCGGGGCGCCGACCACCACGCCGAGCGCGTAGCCGGAGATCAGCAGGCCCGCGGAGGGGATGGAGACGCCCAGGTCACCCGCCACCTCGGGCAGCAGCCCCATGATGACGAACTCGGTGGTGCCGATGGCGAAGGCGCTGATCGCGAGCGCGAGCAGAGCGACAGGCATGTCACACAGTCCTTGAAGTCGTAGGTTGTCCGCGTCAGCAATAGTTGCATACGCGGGCAATTGCAGGCGACTTCTGAACCGGTGAAGCCCATCACGCGACAAGGCCGGCCCTTGCGCGGGGGGCCGGCCTCGTCAGCGATGAGTTCAGATGCGCGGCACCTCGTTGAGCGTCCGGCCGTTCAGCGGCTGCACGGGACGGGCGTCACCCGCCGGGAACAGCGCCTGGAACCGGGCGATCGACGCGGCCGACACGGTCTGCTCGGCCGTGAGGTACCACTCGACGCCCTCGGTGAACGGCGCCGTGGTGAGCGAACCGGTGTAGTGCAGCGTGTGGTGGCTCGCGGGGAGCAACCGGTTGAGGTCGATCGGTGAGATGTCCACCGGCTCACCGCACTCCGGCGACAACGCCGACAGGACGGTGTCGACGGCCGAGCGTCCACCGGCCCGCAGCGGGACGCCGACGACGAGCAGCCTGCCCTCGGCGCTGCGGTGCACCAGGTGCATCTCCAGCGGGTAGCGCCGGCCGGAGAACTGGTGCTCCGACGGCGTGTGGAAGTGGAACTGCACGAGGTCGTACCTCGTACCGGCGACGGTGACGTGACCGGCACCCGGCTCGACCCCCGCCTCCTCGGTCTCCTCGTGGTCGCGGACCGCACAGCCGTCCGCCTTGTCCGCGTCCTTGCGGACGTACTTCAACTCCAGCGCGGAGTGCCCGTAGGTCACGTCGAGCTTGGGCGCGTGCGGGTCGAGCCGGATCGCGCCGGGCGTGACGTTGACGGGACTCTGCCTCGGTGTCCCCGACTCGGCCGGGCCCGCCGCGAAGAACGACGTGGCGAGCACCAGCGACAGGAGAGCCGGAAGGGACCGTTTCAGGTTCATCGCGCCACAATTCACCCGATCGAGTGAAATGAGGAAGTGGAGTGTGTTCGCGCTCTCATTGAGACGTCTTTCGTTTTGGCGCAAAAATCGGACTTAACCCCCAATACGGGAGCACAACCGCAGGTGAACCGCTTCAGAAAGGCGCGGCAAACAATACAAAAGTCGGAATTCAAGAACTTCGGAGTTCCCGTTTACGGGCGCCCGTTTCGTTCCGATCGGGAGCAATTACCCAATGGTCACTATCGCCCACGACCGAACCAACGTCGACCGACTTTCTTTCAGTCAGCACTGAATCACTGAGCACATCGCTGTGGAGCGAGGCGACCGGCTGGTCCCACCAGTACGCGCGCCGGGTCAGGGTGCGCTCTCGCGGGTGGCCGAGGCGTGCAGCGCGGGCACCACGTGCCGCAGCCGGTGCGGCGTGGCCGCACGCCATCAGTCCATCACCGGAACTCGTGCACCACTTCGATCTCGCCGACGATGTGCTCGTTGAACTCGGCCAGCTCCTCCGCGGGCACCCACAGCTCCAGGATCGTGCGCCCACCGGCCTGCTGCACCGGGTACCGCCGCAGGAAGCCGGTCTCGACGTGAAACCGGGTCACGTACCCGACCCCGCTGTGCGGCACGTTCCACTCGCGGGCGATCTTGACCGCGTACTCCTCGTTCAGCACGGGGTAGAAGATCGGCTGGTCGGGCAGGCGCGGCGGCCAGGCGCGCCAGCCGGACTCCCGGACGAGCTCCAGCTCCTCGGGTCCGGTCGGCCGCCACAGCGCAGTCGTGTTCACACCGGTGGACACTACCCACGGCGGCACCGCGCCTCATCGGGTTCTCGGCAGGCGGACAGGTGTCCGCATCGTGCTCACCCCCACCGGGCACTACCCGCCGGTGCGGCAGTCGCCTGCCGGCCCCACCCGCAACCACCACGCGGCCAAGGCGCGCGCCTGTGCGGGAACACGGGTGTCGGCGTGCATCTCGCGGAGCAGGCACCGGTGCGCGTCCGTGCCGATGCTGTACACGAGACCGCGCAGGATGTCGTCGTCGAGCGGGGACGGCCGGTTCCGGAACAGCGCCGTCTGCGTCGCGACGATCGCCCGCCACACACCCTCGTCGAGCCGACCGGGGCTGTGCGTGGAAGCCCATGCGGCGGCATGCCTGTTGCGGGCCGAGAGCGCGGGGTCGAGCAGCAGGGCGCGCACCAGGACGCGGTGGGTCGGCGCGCCCAGCTTGTTGAGCAGTCCCAAGCCCCGTTCGACCAGCAGCTCGTCGCGCAGGTCCCCTGCGGCGAGCCAGTCGGTGACCGCGGTGGCGAGCGGTTCCCGATAGGGCGTCGCGGTGATCAACGCGGTGGCGTAGAGCCGTGCGTCGGGGTTCTGGCAGAACATGGCCTCACCGACGAGCTCGGCCAGCACCTCGTCCACGCCGGGCTCCGCGGCCGCCGACCGGGCCTGGGCGGTGAGCGCGAGGTGGGCGCTGACCCGGTTGTCCACCACGGGCTCGGGGGTGCCGCGCAGTCGCAGCACGTGGCCGAGCTCCACGGCCATCGGGGTGACCAGCGGGTGGTCGTGCCCCTCGGCCAGCAGTGCGGTGGCCAGGTGCCGGAGCTCTGCGGTCTCGGTCACCGTGAAGTGCCCGCGCCGCACTTTGGCCACGGCCGCGAGCAACGCGCCGTGCAACGCCCGGACGCCGTCCGGGCCGCGCAGCTGGGCGAGCACGTACCGGCTCGCGCTCGGAAGAACGCTGTTGTCCAGCAACGAGATCGGCTCGATGCACACCGGCGTCGCCCGGTCGTCCGCCATGCCGGTGCAGATGTCGAGGGCGTGCGGTGCGCTCGCCCGGTGTTCGAGCAGTCGGCTCATGGCCTCCTGGCGGACGAGCCACTCCGTCTGCTCCGCGATCACCAGTTCTCCCAGCAGGTTCTCGGCGATCGCGGCCACAGGCGTGGCGGGTGCAGCAGCAGGTCCGGCCGGGCGGCGACCGCGCGGGTCAGGTCCCGCCAGTCCGTTCCCGCCATCGCGCCGGGGACGCACGCCCGGTCGAGGAGCTCGTGCAGTGCCGCGTCCGGCAGGTCACCACCTTCGGTGGTCGGCTGCTCGTCGTTCAGGAACCGGCGCGCTGCCTCGTTCGCCACGGTGAGCATCCGACCGGGAACCTGCAGAAGAGCTTCGTACCGGTGCAGGACCGTGCCGTCGGCGAAGGACTCGCCCTTCTCCCACCGGGTGATCTGCGACGGCGACAGCGCGCTTTTCCCGTCGGCGCGGAAAGCCCTGGCGAAGCTCCTCGCGGATCGGAACTCGTCCCGGCGGCCGAGAATTCTGTTCGTCCGCAGGAGCCACGCCTGTCTTCGTCGCGTGCGCCTACCGATCATTTCCGCAGTGTTGCACGGAAAATGCGTTCCACTCGGGGGAATCCGCCGGAAGACGCCGTGCCACCGGCCGGATCGCACCGGTGGCACGGCAGCGGCGAGATCAGCAGTGGCCCACCGACGGCTGGTGTGACACCACGCCCGAGCTCAGGTAGCCGACGTTCGCGCAGTAGGTCGCCTTGAACCACCGGTTGGACCCGAAACCGTTGGGACCACCGTCGATCCAGCAGTTGATGTCCACCCACTGGTCGTGGATCGTGACGATGAGTGCCGCGCCCAGGTTGGGGTCTTTGCGCAGGTTGCCCTCGTCGACGTACCCGCGCGCGGCGAGCGCCCCCGCGTCCGGGGTCGCCGACGCGACGCCCGCCGTGCCGCCGAGCAGTGCCGTCACCAGCAACGCCGAACCCAGCAGTTTTCCGATCATGTGTCCTCCCTCGTCCGGGCTTTGTCCGCCCGAGAACAAGTTATGAGGACCGCACGCCGGGAATGCCGACCGTTGCACGACAATTTCACCGTGCAACAGCAGCACTGGACAAAATCAAGTCACAAAAGGCAAATAGAGGACAGATTCAAGACGTCACCTCAGCCGCGCATGCCCGCCGCCACCGGCTCGCCGAGCTCGTGTCCCAGCATCTCCTGCACCGCCAACGCGATCCGCTCCGACGGCGACCCGGTCCCGTACGGTGACGGGATCTCCCGCAGCGCCGCCCGGTGGGCCGGCACGTCGTCGAGCCACCGCAGCACCGACGTGCCGATGCGCGGACCCGGCGGCACGAGCGTGCCGAACGTGCCCTCGATCTCCGGGCGCTCGGTGCTGCGCCGCACCACGACCACGGGTCGCTTGAGGACGCTGACCTCCTCCTGGATGCCGCCCGAGTCCGACACGACGACCGCGGCGCCCTGGGCGAGGGCGAGGAACGCGCGGTACGGCTGCGGTTCCACGACGCGCAGCGCGGGCAGCAGGCCGTCGAGGCCGAACGCGCCGATGCGCTGCGCGGTGCGCGGGTGCAGGGGCAGGACGACCGGCAGCGGCAGGCGGCCCAGCTCGCGCAGGACGGTCTCCAGGTTCGCGGCGTCGTCGACGTTCTCCGGGCGGTGGACCGTGGCCAGGACGTACCGGTCGCGCGTCACACCGGCGGTGGCCAGCGCGGTGCGCTCCTCCTCCGGTGACGGGAGTGCGTGGGCGAGGGCCTCGACGACGGTGTTGCCGGTGACGACGACCCGGCTGTCGGCCACGCCCTCGGCCAGCAGGTTGTGGCGGTTCAACGGGGTCGGGGCGCAGCACAGGTCGGAGAGGTGGTCGATGAGCACCCGGTTGTGCTCCTCGGGCATCGCGCGGTCGTAGCTGCGCAGGCCCGCCTCGACGTGCACCAGCGGCACGTCGCAGGCGTTGGCCGCCAACGCACCCGCCAGCGCGGAGGTCGTGTCGCCCTGCACCACCACGGCCGCGGGGCGCTGGCCGGCGAGCACCTCGTCGACGGCGGAGACCGCGCGGCCCAGCTGGTCACCGCGGCGCAGGCCGCCGAGGCACAGCTCGTGGAAGGCGCCCGGCTCCGGCACGTCCCGCCGGATCTGGGAGTACATCGAGCGGTCGTAGTGCTGACCGGTGTAGATCATGGTGCACGCGCTGCCGAGGTGGTCGACCAGTGGTGCCAGTTTGATCAGCTCTGGCCTGGTGCCGCACACGATCGTCACGGTGTTCGTTTCCCGCACGGCGGCAAAGTACTTCATCGATCTTGAAGAACTCGCCTCGTTCACCCGAAAGCGTTGCTTGGCGTATCGCTCGAAAGTGTTGCGGCACAGGGGTGTCTATTGTCGGCCCCCGTTCAGTGGCGTAACGCGTCTTCGCCGAAACCAACGGAGAGTCCTTCGTGTCCGGTCATCTGGCCCTTGCGGTGTCGACTGTGCTGTACGGGCTGGGGATAGTCGCCCAGACCGTCGCGGCGCGCAGGGCGGACCAGCGCGAGGGCACCGGCGTCGGGCTGCTCGCGCGGCTCGCCTCCGACCGCCTGTACCTGCTGGGGTTCACCGGTCAGGTGGGCGGGTTCCTGTTCGCGTTCCTGGCCCGCGCGGAGCTGCCGCTGTACCTGGTGCAGGCCGGGTCGTCGTGCGCGGTGGGGCTCGCGACGGTGATCGGCGTGCTGGCGCTGCGGTGGCGCATCAGGGCCGTGGAGGTCGCGGTGCTGGTGGTCATGGCGTGCGGCCTGCTGCTGCTCACGGGTGCGGCGGCGCCGTCGACGGCCCGCGAGCTCCCCCTGCTGCCCAGCGTCGTCGTGCTCGGGCTGCTCACGGTGGTGGTGCTGCCGCTGGCCCGCACGTGGAAGGCCGCGACGCCGGTGCTGGCCGGGCTCGCGTTCGCCGTGGTCGCGGTGGCGGCGCGGACCGTGGCCGGCAAGCCGGTGCTCGACGTGGTGCTGCACCCGTTGACGTGGGTGATGGTGCTGGCGGCGTTCGTGGGGCAGGCGTGCCTGGCGACGGCGTTGCAGCGCGGCTCGGCCACGTCCGCGGTGGCCTCGATGGACGCCACGACCGTGGTGCTCGGCTCCGTCGCCGGGCTCGCGCTCATGGGCGACCGGATCGCGCCGGGCCGGGAGTGGTGGGTCGGGCTCGGCGTGCTGCTGGTCGTCAGCGGTGTGCTGGTGCTCGGGTCCGCGGCCCGCCCGGCGCCCGCGCTGGTCGGAGCCGAGCGGTGAAGCCCGTCGCCAGCGTGTCGCTGGACCTCGACAACCTCTGGGCGTACCTCAAGACCCACGGCGACCCGCGCTGGGAGCGGCGGCCCAGCTTCCTGCCCTCCGCGGTGCCCCGGCTGCTGGACGTCTTCGGCGAGCAGCGCCTGACCACCACCGTGTTCGTGGTCGGCGCGGACGCGGAACGCGAGGACGGCGCCGCGGCGGTCGCGGCGATCACGGCGGCGGGACACGAGGTCGCGAACCACTCCTTCCGGCACGAACCCTGGCTGCACCGCTACTCCCCCGCCGAACTGGAGGCCGAGGTCGTGCGCGCGGAGGACGCGATCACGGCCGCCGGGGCACCGCGCCCGGTCGGCTTCCGCGGCCCCGGCTACAGCGTCACGCCGCAGCTGCTCGACCTGCTCGCCCGCCGCGGCTACCACTACGACGCGAGCGTGCTGCCCACGTGGATCGGGCCGCTGGCGCGGGCGTACCACAACCGCACGGCGGGCTCGACCGACGGCGGCGCCGACCTGTTCGGCGGCTTCGGCCGGGTCAGGGCGCCGAACAAGGCCTACCGGTGGCGCGACGGGCTCGTCGAGCTGCCGGTGACGACGATGCCGTTGCTGCGCGTGCCGATCCACGGCGCGTACCTGTTGCAGCTGCACCAGCTCTCGCCACGGCTGGCGCGCGGTTACTTCCGCACCGCGCTGCGGTTGTGCCGTGCCCGCGGTGTGTCCCCGTCGTTGCTGCTGCACCCGACCGACGTGCTGACCGCCGCCGAGGCGCCGGGCATGGAGTTCTTCCCCGGCATGGCGGTGCCCGGCAGCGAGAAGGTCGCCCTGCTCGACTGGGTGCTGGCGTTGCTGCGCGAGCACTTCGACGTGGTCGGCACGGGTGAGCACGTCGCGCGCGTCGCGGCGACCGGGCTGCGGGAACGTGACCCGGTCGCATGCTGACCGTGCTGCTGCGGGTCCTGGCGTGCGGGACGGTGGCGCTCGCGCCGGTGGAGGGCTACCTGCTGCGGGTGCACGACCAGTCGGCCAAGGTGGTGCCCGCCGCGCTGATCGGCGTCTGGCTGGTCTCGCTGGTGCGCGACCGGCGGCTGCCCGCACCGCACCCGCTGCACCTGCTGCTCGCGTTGCTGGCGGTGGTGCTGCTGGCGACGTCGGCGGTGCACGCGGCGGAGCCGTTCACGTTCGAGTACCTGGTGCGGTGGGCGCCTTTCCTGGTGGTCGCGGTGGTGCTCGCGGACGTCGCGGCGCGCGCGGTGCCGGTCAGGGAGCTGCTCGCCGCGGTCGTGGCCGGTGCGGTGGTGGCGGCGGCCGGCGGGCTGCTCAGCGTCGTGGGCGGCGAGCTTCGGGCGACCGGGCCGCTGGAGGACCCCAACGACCTCGCGTTCTTCCTCGTGGCGGCGCTGCCGTTGCTGGTGGCGCTGCCGGCGGGGGGCCGGTTCCGGTTCGTGCCGCTCGTGCTGGGCGCGGTGCTCGCGGCCGGTGCGCTGGCGACGTTCTCCCGCGGTGGCGGCATCGCACTGGCCTGCGCGCTGGCATGGCTGGTGCTGCGGCGGGTGCTGCCGGTGCGCGCGGTCGTGGTCACCGCTGCCGTGACCGGCCTGGCGGCGCTGGTGTTCGCGCAGGTGGCGCACGCCGAGCTGGACCGGGCGTTGCAGGAGAAGAGCCACATCGCGGGCACGAACGCCGACACGCGGGTGCTGCGCTGGCAGGCGGCGGCGCGGATGCTCGCCGACGAGCCGGTGCTCGGCGTCGGACCCGGCGGGTTCCGCCAGCACTACGCGGCCGCGTCGCACAACGCGGAGATCGACGAGCAGACACCGGTGGCGCACAACCTCTTCCTCGAAGTGGCGGCCGAGCTGGGCCTGCCCGGGTTCGCGTTGCTCATCGCGGTGATCGCCGCCGGGTTCGTCGCGGCGGAACGCGCGGTGCGGCTCGGCGCGGACCGGCGGCAGGTCGTGGCGGTGCAGGCGGCGCTGATCGCGGTGCTGGTCGCGTCGGTCTTCCTGTCCGAGCAGTACTACCTGCCGCTGTGGTCGCTGGTGGCGATCGCGGTGGCGCTGCAACAACGGGCTCGGGAGGGTCGATGCGCGTTCTCCACGTGATCAGCGAGATGGGCGCGGGCGGCGCGGAGGCGCTCGTGGCCGGGATGGCGGCGGCCGGACCGGACGTCGGCTGGGAGTCGGCGGTCGCGACCGCGGGCGGGTTCCGGGTGGCGGCGCTGCGCGACGCCGGTGTGCTGGTGTTCGACGTGCCACTGGCACGCCGGTCGGCCCTGGGCGTGGTGCGGGCGGCGTGGGCGGTCTCGGCGGCGGTGCGGCGGTTCCGGCCGGAGGTCGTGCTGGCGCACAACGTGTCCGCGAGCCTGGTGGCCCGGCTCGGTGCGCCGCGGACGCCGGTGGTGACGGTGTTCCACGGCGTGGCCGAGGCGGACGTCGCCGGTGCCGTGCGGGTGCTGCGGCGGGTGTCGGACCGGGTCGTCGCGGTGGCGGCGGCGTCGGCGGACCGGTTGCGCGCGGCCGGACTCGCCTCCGAGGTGGTCCCGAACGCGGTGTTCCCGTCGGCACCAGTCCACGACCGCGCCACCGTGCGTGCCGCGCTGGGCACCGCGCCGGACGTGCCGGTCGCCCTGTGCCCGGCCCGGCTGGAGCCGCAGAAGCGCCACGACGTGCTGCTCGACGCGTGGGCGTCGGTGGGCGGCGCGGCGGAGCTGTGGCTGGCCGGTGACGGCAGCCTGCGCGCCGAGCTGGAGGAGCACGCGGAGCGCGTCGGCGGCCGGGTGCGGTTCCTCGGCACCCGCACCGACGTGCGCGACCTGCTCGAAGCCGCCGACGTCACCGTGCTGACCAGCGACTGGGAGGGCATGCCGATCGCGCTGCTCGAGTCGCTGGCCGCGGGCCGGCCGGTGGTGGCGTCCGATGTGGACGGTGTGCGGGAGGTGCTGTCCGGCGGTGGCGGGGTCCTGGTGCCACGCCGCAGCCCGGCCGCGACCGCGAAGGCGCTGCGCGACCTGCTGCACTCCCCCCTCGCCCGCGAGGTCGCCACCGCGCGCGACGGGTCCGGTGACGCGCACGCGTTGATGAAGTCCTACGACGAGCTGCTTCGCACCGTGCTGGAGGCACGAAGAAGATGAGGGTTCCCCGAGCTGTTGTTGAAGGCGTGCTGGCCGCGGTCGTGGTCGGCGCACTCGTGTTCCTCGCCGTCGCCCTGCGCGACGGCGAGAGCGAGGGCAGGCTCGCCCTGCTCGCCACACCGTCCACTCCGGACAGCGCGCAGTTCGGCGAGGTCACCTCCCTGGCCACCCCCGCCGTCGTGCAGCTGGTCCGCAGCCCCTCCGTGCTGGACGCCGCGGCGCGCACGGCCGGTCTGCCCGCCGACCGCCTGGCCGGCGCGATCGCCGTCGAGCTGGTGCCCGCCTCCGGCGTCGTTCGCGTCTCGGTGCGCGCGGCGTCCCCGGAGCAGGCGGCGAAGGCGGTGTCGGCGGTCGCGCAGGCCGTGGTCGACGCGGACCTGCTGGCCCCCGCCGCCCGCTTCCGGCTGGTGGACCCGCGCCCGGAGACGACGGCGGTCACCCCGGACCTGCGGCTGGCCACGGGCCTGGCGCTGGTCGCCGCGGTGGTCGCGGGTGCCGCCGCGGCCGCGGTGCGGCGGTTGCGCGGAACCGGGAGCGTGGTGCGGCAGGTGCTCAGCACCGCCGGCGTGCGGCACCCGGTGGTGGTCGCGCACGACGGCGAGGCTGGTTTGACCGAACGTCTGACGGCGCTGTGCGTGGCGGCCGCACGGCCGGTGCGGGTGGTGCCGGTGGGCCCTGACCTGACCGCGCGCGCCGAGGAGCTGGCGCGGGCGTTGCCGGACAAGGCCTCCGAGCCCGCCGACGGCACGGCGGTGATCGCGGTGGCGGCGAACGACCGGATGCGCCGCGACGACCTCGCGACGGCGCTGGCGGTGCTGCCGGCGTCGGCCGTGGTGGTGGCGGTGGTGCTGGCGTGATGACGGTTCTGCGTCCGGGCCGCGCACCGGCCGTTCCGGCAGCCGGTGGTCGCGGCGCGGACCCGACGAAGCTGCCCGTGCACGCACCGGAGAACCCGGACGAGCCTCCCGGTCCCGGTGCGCGAGCGGGCCGGTTCGACACCCCTTCCACCACGGCGGTGCCCCAGTGATCACCACCACCAACCGGTCCGGCCTCGCCAGGACCGTCCTCGTCGCCCTGGTCGCACTGGCCGGCACAGCGAGCGCCGTCCGCGCACTCAGGCCCGCCTGGGAGGTCCCCCTCCCCACCGAGGCGAACCTGCCCGAAGAGCGCATGCAGGACTTCCGCGACGCGCTCTACTTCCCGATCCGGGAGTTCCTCGCCGGCGGCAACCCGTACGACCCGGCGGTGATGTTCGCGCACTGGCCGGTGCGGCAGAACTTCAACCTCTACCAGCCGTACCACCTGGTGCTGCACCTGCCGTTCGCGTTGCCGGACTACCGGGTCGGCGCGGTGGCGTTCGCGCTGGCGTGCCTGGTGCTGCTGGTCGGCCTCGCCGTCATGGCCGCCGGTCACGCCAGGCTCCCGCTGGTCGCGGGCACCGCGGTGGTCGCCACGCTGCTGGTCACGAGCCAGGTCGGCAAGGCGCAGATGTACGTCGGGCAGGTCAACCCGCTGATCGCCGTCGGCGCGGCCGGGGTGTTGCTGCTGCGCCGCTCCCACCCGTGCTGGGCCGCGGCGGCGCTCGCGCTGGCCTGGTTGAAGCCGCAGTTCGGGTTGCCGCTGGCACTGCTGGTGTTCGTGCGCGGGGACAGGAGGGTCGCGCTCACCGGTACCGCGGTCGCCGCCGCCGCCAGCCTTCCGGTCGCCACGCTCCTCGTGCTGCGGGACGGGCTCGGCGGGTTCCTCGACATCATCCAGCGCAACCTCGCGTGGGCCGGCAGCACCGGGTACGGCGCCGTCGACTCCGTGACGGCGCAACGGATCGACCTGCCGGCGGTGTTCTTCCGCACCACGGGCTGGCTGCCGCCGGCGGCGGAGCTGGTCGCGCTCTGCGGGGTCCTCGCCGTCACGGCGGTGCTGGCGCGCAGGCTCGACCGGCGCGCGGACGGGGGTGCGGCAGCGGACGTGCTGACGTGCCTGGGGACCGTCGTCGCACTGGTGCACCAGCCCGGTGACGTGCTCATCGCGGTTCCCGCGCTCGTCGCGCTCGCGGTCGTGTGCTGGCGGCGCAGGCAGGAGGCGCACTGGCGGTGGGCAGGGGCGGCGGCGCTGCTGCTCGCCGTGCCGTTCGCGCACCTGCACTTCGTCGACACCGCGGTCAGGGCCGCGCTCGGGGCACGGGCCGCCGTCACGCTCGACGGGGTCGCGGTGGTGGCCGCGTGGCTGGTGCTCGCGGTGTTCGCGGTCAGGCACACCCGGCGCGCGGCATGACCGACGTGGCGGTGCGGGGCTCGCTGTGGCTCTTCGCGGTCAACCTGGTGAGCAAGAGCAGCCAGGTCGTCGTCACGCTGGCGCTGGCACTGTTCTTCAGCGAGGCGGAGCTGGGTGCGGTCGCGCTGGTCGTGTCGGTCGTCAACGTCGGTCAGGTGGTCCAGTCGATGGGCGTCTACGACATCATCAGCCGCACCGGACGCGACCCGCTCCTGACCGCGGGCACGGTGCTGACGATGAGCGTCGCGGCCGGGACCGTCCTCGCCGTCACCGTCGTCGCCGCGGCCGACCCGATCGCCCGTGCGCTCGGCGCTCCGGAGGCGGCCGGGATGCTGCGGCTCGCGGCGCTCACGCTGCCGTTCACGGCGGCGGGCGGTGTGCAGATGGCGTTGATGCACCGCGACCTCGACTTCCGCCGTCGCATGCTGCCGGACGCGGGGAGCATGCTGCTGGGTGCCGCGGTGACGGTCGCGCTGGCGGCACGGGGCACCGGGCCGAGCGCGTTCGTCCTCGGCCTGCTGTGCACCGCCGTCGCGCAACCCGTCCTCGCGGCCGTCGCCGGTGCCCGCATCCGGCCGGTCTGGGACGGCGCGGCGGCACGGGAGGCCGCGGGCTGGCTGGCGGTCGTGGGGCCCGGCGCGCTGATCGCCGTGCTGCTCGTCAACGTCGACTACCTCGCGATCGGGCACGTGCTCGGCCAGGAGGCGGTCGGCGGGTACTCGCTCGCGTTCCGGATCGCCTGGGTGCCCTACATCGTGGTCGCGGTCGTGCTCGGCGGGGTGCTGTTCCCGATCTGCGCCGCGAAGGTCCGGAGTGGACGGTCCGGTGAGCTGCCGGAGGAGCTGCACCGGTTCACGACGGCGACGCTGGTGGTCACCGGCGGCCTCTACGTCGTGGTCGCCCTGAGCGCCGACGCGATCACGCTGCTCGGTGCGCAGTGGGCGGACGCCGCCGCGATCCTCGTCCTGCTCTGCGGCTACGGCCTCGGCCTCGGCCTGCTGCACGTCTGGTACCAGGTGGTCAGGGCCGCCGGGCACGCCCGCCAGTACCTCGCCCTCGAAGCCGCCCACCTCGGCACGCTGGTGACCGCGCTGGTCTTCACCACCCCGCACGGCCCGCAGGCCGTCGCCGTCACCCAGGTCGCCACGGTGTGGCTGCTGGTCCCCGCGACGTGGCTGGTGCTGCACCGCAACGGCCTCGCGGCCCCGCTCCCCCGGCTGGCCCGCACGGCCGCCGCGGTCGTCGCCGGCGCGCTCGTGAGCTTCGCGCTCAGCACCGTCCTGCCGGCCCCGGCGAGCGTCGCGGGCCTCGCCGCCACCGCCACCGCGCTGCTCGCCGGCTACTGCGCGGTGGTGCTGCCGTTGACCCGCACCGTCCTCATCGGACTCAAGGAGCGCACGTGAAGGTCGTCCACGTGACGCAGCCGGTCGAGGCCGGGGTCGCCGCCGTGGTGCTGGAGCTCGCCCGCGCCCAGCGCGACCGCGGCTGGGACGTCGGGATCGCCTGTCCCCCAGCCGGTTGGCTGGCCGACCAAGCCCACGCACACGGCATCCCGGTCCACTCGTGGCAGGCGACGCGACTGCCGGGTCCCGGTACCGCGCGGGAGCTGGTGTCCCTGCGCCGCACGCTCGACCGGCTCCGGCCGGACGCCGTCCACCTGCACAGCTCCAAGGCCGGGCTGGCCAGGCTGGTGCTGCGCGGCCGCGTCCCCACGCTGTTCCAGCCGCACCTGTGGTCCTTCCAGGTCGCCGGCGGGCTGCTGCGCACCGCGTGCCGCCGCTGGGAGGGGCTGGCGTCGCGCTGGACGGACCTCCTCGTCTGCGTCAGCGACGACGAGCTCGCCGCCGGTCGTGCCGCCGGGGTCACCGCACCGGCCGAGGTCGTGTGCAACGGCGTCGACACGCGGCGGCTGCACCCGCGCCACCACGACCACGACGTCCCGACCGCCGTGTGCGTCGGGCGCATCGCCCACCAGAAGGGGCAGGACCTGCTGCTGCGGGCCTGGCCGGAGGTGCTGCGGTCCGTTCCGGACGCCCGGTTGCTGCTCGTCGGCGACGGCCCGATGGCCGCCGGTCTGCGGGCCGCGCACCACCACCCGTCGGTGCACTGGCACGGCCACCGCGCCGTGGTCGCCGACTTCTACACCGAGGCCGACGTCGTCGTACTGCCCTCCCGTGCCGAGGGCATGGCCCTGGTGCCGCTGGAGGCCATGGCCTGCGGGCGTTCCGTCGTCGCGTTCGACGTCGAGGGTGTGCGGCAGAGCCTCGGCGACGCCGGGGAGGTCGTGCCCGCCGGGGACGTGGACGCACTGGCGCACGCGATTGCCCTGCGCCTCACCGACCGCGAGCTCGCCGCCGCGGAGGGGAAACGCGGCCGGGTCCGCGCCGAGAACCTGTTCGACCGCGAGCGCATGACCGACCGGATCGTGACGCTCACCGAGAAGCTGCTGTCCGGGAGAGGACGAGGATGACACGGATCGCCTACCTGCTCACACAGGACAGCGGTGGCCCGGTGGACGTGACGGTCCGGCTGGCCGCCGCGCTCGCCGGGTCCGGTGACGCGGAGGTCAGGGTGTTCGGACCGCGACCGCGGCGCGGCGCCGAGCTGGTCGACCCGCACTTCGAGGAGATCCTGGTCCCCAGCAAGGGGGACGTGCGCGCCGCACGGCAGGCGCGCGCCGCGATCAAGGCGTGGCGGCCGGACGTGGTGCACGCGCAGGACCGGCGGTCCGGGCTGGTGAGCGCGGGCCTCGCGACGGCGGGCACCAAGATCGTGCACACCTACCACGGGGTGCCCGACGACGTGGACGAGTCGTGGTTCCGGTGCGTGCGGGGCTCGACGCCGCCGTCGCACTACACCCGCGCCGTGCTCGCCGGTGACGCCGCGGTCGCGCGGGTCGTGCACCGGACGGTGGTGCCGGCCAGGGAGATGGGCCGGTTCCTGCGCGAACGCCTGTACGTGCCACCGCACCGCATGACCCACATCGACAACTGCGTCGACGTCGGTGAGGCGCACCCGCCGACGGCACCGGTGCGCAGGCTGATCTTCGTGGGGCTGCTGGTGGAGCGCAAGGGGCTGCTGACCCTGCTCGACGCGCTGGAGACCACCATGCCCGCCGACGCCACGCTCACGGTCGTCGGCGACGGTCCACAACGGACCCAGGCGGAGGGCCGGGTGACCCGGCGGGGGTTGCAGGACCGGGTGCGGTTCCTCGGTTTCCGCACGGACGTCCCCGACCTGCTGCGCGAGCACGACGCGCTGGTGCTGCCGTCCACGATGGAGCAGCAGCCGCTCGTCGTCGCCGAGGCGATGGCCGCGGGCAAGCCGGTGGTGGCCACGGACACCGGTGGTGTGGCGGACATGCTGGGCATCCCCGCCATCGAGTGCCCCCGTCCCGGTGACGTGACCGCGTTGCAGCAGCGGCTCACCGAGCTGTTCGCCGACCCGGAGCCCGGCCGCACCGGCCAGGCCCTGGCCGCCAGGGCGCGCGAGCGGTTCACCGCCGAGGTGTGCGCCCGCCGCCACCTGGAGCTCTACCGCGGGCTCACCGCTTCTGCGCGTTGACGTAGACCGCCGCGTCCGCCGGAGGCAGGTCGATCTCCGGCGGCACCGGCTCGCCCCGCAGCGTCGCGAGGCCCTGCGGCGGGGTCATCCGCACCGCGGCCTTGGTCGGGTTCACCGCCACCCAGCCGTTGCTGAACCGGCGGGTCCACGCCCCGCTGGGCAACCGGTTCGCCGCTTCGACCGCCTCCCCCAGCCGCGCGTCCTGGTAGATCGACCAGTACGGGCTCTTGTAGCTGGGATCGGCCTGCGTCCAGCACGTGTGCGGGCTCGCGAGCAACGCGGCCGAGGCGTACCCGACGCGTTCCTCCTGGTCCGACTTCGTGTGCGTGATCAGCAGCAGCCACGACTCGCCGAGCGCGGCCTGGGCGCGCTGCTCCTTGAACTGGTTGCCCTTGAACGTGATCAGCTCGCCGGCGCCGTTGTCGCCGCGCAGGCCGAAGTTCTCCTCCATCGCACCGGCGTACCGGGAGTGCGCCGACCAGCGGCCGGGCGTCAGCTGCGACTCCGAGACGTTGGGCACCAGCATCTTCCCCGACTTCTCCAGCGCGGTGCCGGCGAGGTCGAGCAGACCGTCCAGGCCCTCGCGCAGCAACCGGTCAGTGGCCGCGGTGTCGGCCGTGCCCGCGATCACCGCGGGCGAGTAGTACCGCAGCGAGCTGAAGTCGTTGTCGGCCAGCACGCCGTCCCAGCCTTCGCGGGTCACCTCGGCGACGACCGCGTTCACCCAGGCCTGCTGGTACTCCCTGTTCCACACCGCCATCTGCCAGTGCTTGGGGTACCCGGCCCACTCGATGCGCTTGCCCGCCGTGTCGACCGCGAACCACGCGGGGTGCTGCTGCTGGGCGGCGTAGTACCCGATGCCGGTGGGCAGGTACTTGGAGTCGCGGTCGCCCTCCACCGCGCCGGGGTAGTTGCGGGTGCTGGCGAAGTCCTTGTAGACCAGCACCTTGATCTTCGGGTTGAGGTCGTGGAGGCGGCGCATGGCCGAGGTCTCCCACGCGTTGAGCACCACGACGTCGTAGTGCTTGGCCGCCTCGCGGATCTCCCAGGCGGCCGGCGAGTCGCCGATGCCGTACCACCAGGCGCACGGCGCGACCGGTTTCGGCGGCGGGCCGGTCGTGATCGGGTCGCTCGCCGCGGTCACCGAACAGGCCGTCGAGAACAGCACCAGCACAAGTGCGGTGAATCGGCGCATCAGCGATTTTTCCGGCAACACAACTCACCCGCCGTCATCAGTAGAATCCTCAGGTCGAGCCACAGCGACCAATTCGCGATGTAGTAGTTGTCGTATCGAGACCTGTCGGCGATCGAGGTGTCACCCCTCAACCCGTGAACCTGGGCAAGACCGGTGAGACCGGTCGGGACGCGGTGGCGCGCCCAATATAGCTCGTGAATGGCGGAGAACTCGCGAACGAAACCGGGACGCTCCGGGCGCGGCCCCACGACGCACATGTCGCCGCGCAGGACGTTCCACAGCTGGGGCAGCTCGTCGAGCGAGGTGCGGCGCAGGAACCGGCCGACCGGCCCGACCCGGGAGTCGCCCTCGACCGACCAGCGGACCTGGGAGTCGTCCTCACCGGACTGGCGGACGCTGCGGATCTTGTAGAGGACGAACGTCCGGTCGTCCATCCCCACCCTGACCTGCCGGAAGAACAGCGGGCGACCGCTTTCGACCAGCACGGCCAGCGCGCACAGGCCGATCACCGGGGACAGCACGACGAGCGCCACCGCGGCCAGCACGAGGTCGAGGACGCGCTTGACCCACCAGGTCGGGCGCCTGGTCGGGGACGTGCCCAGCCGCATCAGCGGGTAGCTGCGCAGCCGCTCGATGCCGGGACCGTCGGGGTGCAGCTCGTACATCCGCGGCACCACGAGCGTGGAGCAGCCCAGCCGGTGGGCGGTGATGGCTGCCTCGACCAGGCGGGACTCGCGGGTGTGCGAGAACGCGAGCACGACCGTGCCCGCCCGCAGCCGCACGACGGCCTCCGCGAGGTCGCCGTCGATCACCTCCAGCGGCGGTCGCTGCTGGTCGGGGTCGGGACCCGCGTCGGCGAACGCGACCGGGCGCAGGCCGAACTGGGGGTGCTCCAGCATGGTCCTGGCGAGGTTCACGCCGACCGAGCCCGCGCCGACGATGATCGTGCGGTCGCAGCGGTCGAACCGCCGCCGGCACCACCGGCCGAACGCGAACACGCACCACCGCACCGGCTCGATGACCAGCGCGTACGTCATCATCGCCCACTGCGCGGCGCTGACGTCGGCCGCCGGTGCGGCCCCGAGCAGACCGGCGCAGGTGAGCAGCGCGAAGGCCAGTGCCGTGCTCGCGGCGGAGCGGGGCAGGTCCTGCAGCCACGACAGCCACAGCCGCCTGCGGTAGAGCCGCCAGCCCGCCCTGATGCCCAGCACGGTCGCCGCGATGGCGGCGGTCCAGCGCCAGTCGACGCCGCGGTGCACGCACACCGCCGCCAGTGCCGTGCTGTCGGCCAGCACGAGCAGCACGGCCACCGCGTTCACCCGGCTGAGCAGGTCCCGCGAGCGGCGGCGGGGCGTTGCGGCCCGCCCCAGGGGCGGCCTTCCGCGGTCAGCCGGCCGGACCTCGTCCGCCTGCGGTGGTGCGGCGGGAACGGCCACCGCCGAGAGTCGCCTCATGGAAGATCATCCGATCGATGGAGAGTGGACGGCACAGCGACACGAAAGAGTTAACGAGGGGCTTAAGTTCAGCTCTTCGGGTATCAAATTTCCCTCTTCGGTGTGCTGAGCGAATGCAATTGGTGAGCTTTCGGCGTACTACTGCCCTGGTCTACGCCAGGGGCGTCTCAAAAGCTTTAGCACGTCGTGTCAATAATTCATGGCACCAACCGCGAGCCACCGAAGTGGGGGCATTGAGTGAAAGTCGGCGAAAACGGCGTCCGGCAATCGGCCGGGCACGCGACGACGACCGTGCAGGTCGTGCAGCAGCCCGTCCGGCAGTCCGTGCAGACGGCCCAAGCCGCGCAGAACGACGCCCGGCCGTGCGGCGACGTGCACGTCGTGCTCCCCGCCTACAACGAGGCGGTCGCACTCCCGGCGCTGCTGCGGCGCATCGCCGGCGTCGAGCTGTCCGACCGGATCACGGTGTGGGTGGTCGACGACGGTTCCTCCGACGGCACCGGCGACTGCGTGGCGGGCGTCCGCGGCCTGGACGTCCGGCTGGTGCGCCACCCGGTGAACCTCGGCCTCGGCCAGGCCGTCCAGTCCGGGCTGCGTGCGGTGCTCGACGCGGCCGCGGCGGACGACGTCCTGGTCGTGATGGACGCCGACGACACGCACGACCCGCGACTGATCTCCCCGCTGCTCGGGGAGATCGCGGCCGGCGCGGACGTGGTGATCTGCTCGCGCTTCGTCGACGGCGGCGACGACTCGACCGCACCGCGCTTCCGCCGGTTCCTGTCCCGCGGCGCGCGCGTCGTGTTCGGCCGGGTGCTGCACTTCGACGGCATCCAGGACTTCACCAGCGGCTTCCGCGCCTACCGGGTGAGCCTGCTGCGCCGGGCCGCCGCGCACTGGGGCGAGCGGCTGGTCGAGGAACGCGGGTTCGCCTGCATGGTCGAGCTGCTGCTGAAGCTGCGCCACTGCGGGCCGGTGGTCAGCGAGATCCCGTTCCGGCTGCGCTACGACCGCAAGCCCGGCGCCAGCAAGCTCCGGCTCGGCCGGACGCTGACCCAGTACCTGTTGCTGCTCACGCGTGACCGCCTCGCGCCCGTGCCGTACCGGAAGCTCTGATGGCGACGCCAGTGCGCAACGTCGTCGTGATCGGCGGAGGCATCTGCGGCCTCGCCACCGCACACCGGCTCGTGCGGGCCGGCCTGCCGGTGACGGTGCTCGAGAGCAGCGACCAGCTCGGCGGGCTCGGCACGTTCTTCCCGTCGCGGGGCCGGTGGGTGGAACGCTTCTACCACTGCGTGATGCCGACCGACGACGCGTTGCTCGGCCTGTTGGACGACGTGGGCCTGCGCGAGAGCATCGGCTGGCGGCGCACCACCATGGGCATGGTCGTCGAGGGCGCGCACCACCCGTTCAACTCCGCGCTGGACCTGCTGCGGTTCCGGGCGCTGAGCCTGCCGGACCGGGTGCGCTTCGGCGTGGTCTCGCTGCTGCTGCGGCGGTTGGGCAAGGGCAAGGACCTCGACCGCCTGCGCACCGAGGACTGGCTGCGGGGGTTGTACGGCGACGCCGTGTGGAGCACGCTGCTCGCCCCGCTGTTCGGCGCCAAGTTCGGTTCGGCGTTCGGCGACGTGCCCGCGCTGTACCTGTGGCAGCGCCTGGGCCGGGAGAGCAACGACTCGGTGCGCGGCTACCCGGCCGGTGGCTACAAGAACGTGGTCGACGCGCTGCGCGGGTCCATTGAGGACGGTGGCGGTGTCGTGCGCACCTCGGCTCCCGTGGCCCGCGTGGAGACCAGGGGCGAGCGGGTGGTCGTGACGCTGGCCGACGGCGAGTCGCTGGTGGCGGACCACGCGGTCTCCACCGTTCCGCTGCCCGCGTTGCGCGGTATCGCCGACGAGGAGCTGGCCCGGCGGCTGCCCGACGTGCGGTTGCGCTACCAGGGCGTCGTGAACACGTTGTTCTTCCTGCGCAAGCCGTTGTCGGGGCACTACTGGGCGCCGGTGCTGCGCTCGGGCACCGACTTCGACGGCGTGATCGAGATGTCCGCGCTGGCGGGCACCGAACCCTACGACGGCCGCCACCTCGTGTACGTCATGCGCTACACCGACCGCGACTCCGCGCTGTACCGCGAGGACGAGACCTCGATCGCACGGCGGTGGACGGAGCAGCTGCTGGCCCTGCACCCCGGCCTGTCGCCGGCGGACGTCGACGAGGTGCGCACGTTCAAGGCGCCGTTCGTGGAACCGGTGTACCCGCTGGGCTACCTGACCGACCGGCCGGCCGTCGAGGTGCCCGGCACCCGGCTGCTGCTCGCCACAACCGCCCACGTCTACCCGAACGTCACCAGCTGGAACTCGAGCGTCGAGCTCGCGAACTCGGTGACCGACCGCCTCCTGCGCGCCGCCAGGAGGCCCACGCCCCAGGAGATCGACGCATGGTCAGCAGAATCGGCGCGGTGATCACCGCTCTCACGGTCACCGCAGCCACCCTCGTTTCCTCCCAGCAGGTCCACGCCGACTCCGCGCCGCTGCTGCCCGACCTGCGGCAGGCGCCGATCGGGTGCCCCGGCGGGTTCGCCGGCAACCCGGACACGTGCCGCGACTGGGACGTGTGCCTGGTCGAGGACGCCTCGAAGCCGCGCGGCAAGTGCGCTCGCGAGGGCGGCCGGATCGAGGCGGTGCGCCTGCGGTTCACCACGTCCATCGACAACGTCGGCGACGGTCCCCTGCTGCTGCACGCGCACCGCGACAGCACCGACGTGCCGACTATGAAGGTGCGCCAGTCGATCCAGTCCGGTGTGGATGGTTCGATCGCGCGCACGTACGCCGAGGCGCGGCGCGAGACCACCTCGAGCGCCTACTACGAACCGGCTGAGTCGCACCAGCACTGGCACCTGCTCAACTTCGAGTACTTCCAGCTGCGCAGGCCCGACGGCGGCGTGGTCGTGACCGACCGCAAGAACGGCTTCTGCATCGGCGACCGCTACGACGTCGTGGACGACCTGCCGCGGCGCCCGCTCGACCCGGCCACGCCGGAGGGCCAGCTGGCGGCCCGGCTCAACGGGCACATGTGCGAGCACCACAACCCGGCCGCGCAGGACGTCCTGTTCGGGATCTCCGTCGGCTCCGGCGACGACTACAAGCACCGGGTCGACTTCCAGTGGCTCGACCTCACGCACGTGCCGTCGGGTGTCTACGACGTGGTCAACGCCGCGAACTCCGACCGGGCGTTGCTGGAGAAGGACTACAGCAACAACACGTCGTCGATCGCGATCTCGCTGCAGTGGCCGCGCGGCGCGGTGCAGCCGCCCGCGACGATCACGTTCGCGCCGTCGGTGAAGCTGCTGCGCAGCTGTCCCGGCCGGGAGCGGTGCGCCGAGTCGAGGTAGTACCGGTTCGAATACCGAAACGGGGTGTCCGCGGTCGCGGGCACCCCGTTTCGCGTTTCTCGCGCGCTTTACCACACAACCAGTTAGCAGCACAAACTACTCACTCTGCGAAACCGCGTTCACCACTAGCACATCGGCACTCCGAACACAATTCGCCAGTTCGCGCAACCGAACACTGTTCGAGAACTGCATTCGCGCTCACGTCAATAGTCCGAGCAGTGCAATTTTGATCACAGTGGAGAGTGCCACACGCAACCCCGTTGGACCTTGACCTGGGCATGTGGTGAGTTGAGAGAATTCACTTCGCATTCCACCCCGACCGGACTGTGCCCTGACCTGATTCCCCAGCCGATCAGGAGACCCTGTCTTGAGCACGGCAGACTTCACCCTGCGCGATTTCGCCGTTGGGCAACTGCAGAGCCTGTTGCGCGCTGTCGGATTAGCGGATTCGGCGCGCAGTTCGACGGCGTTGCTGGGTGACGCATTGGGACCCGGCGCACTGCGCCCGTTGTCCGCTGTTCCGTCGTGGCCGTCATCGGTCGCCGACGACCACACACCTGTTGAATTCTCGGTCGCTTTGGCCAGGAACGAACCACCCGCGGTGCGGATGATCGTGGAGTCGCTCGCCGAACAGCCGGACAGCCGGGCCAACCTGACCGCGGCGCTGGCCGTGCTCGACCAGCTCGCCGCCCGGTACGACCTCGACCTGCGCCAGCTCGACCAGGTCCGCGACCTCTTCCTGCCGGAGGACCCGCAGGGCGCCTTCTCGTTCTGGTACTCGCTGATCGTCGGGGCCCACGCGGCACCGGCGATCAAGGTCTACCTCAACCCCGACGTGCGCGGCCCCGGACGCGGCACCGAGCTCGTCAGCGCGGCGCTGGACCGGCTCGGCCTCGGCCCCGCCTTCCCCGCCGTCGCCCGGCACGCCCTGCGCCGTGAGGGCCTGGACCGGTTCTCGTTCTTCGCCCTCGACCTGATGGACGACCACCGCGCGCGGGTGAAGACCTACGTCTCGCACGACTCCGCCGAGATCGCCGACGTCACGCACGCGGCGGCCGCGGTGCCCGGGGTGGACCTGGGGCTGCTGGCGGACGTCTGCGCGATCGCCGGGGCCGGCACCGGCCCGTTCACCCGGCGCCCGCTGATGTCGGCCTACAACTTCCTCGCCGGCGACACCGAACGGCCGGGCGGCTACTCGGTCTACATCCCGGTGCGCGACTACGTGCAGGACGACCTGGAGGCGTGCGAGCGGGTCCTCGCGATCATGACCAGGTGCGGCCTCGACCCGACGCCGTTCGTGCTGGCGCTGACGAGCATCGTGCGCAGGCCGTTGGGCGACGGTGTCGGTCTCATCGCCCACGTCTCGCTGCGCCTGGGCCGGCCGCGCCCCGGCGTCACGGTCTACCTGTCCTCCGAGGCGTACGACGTGACCCCTCCCCGAACCACAGCCATGTCGTCGTAGTGCCGCAGTACGAGGAAAGAAGGCAGTGTCGTGGAGCCGTACCGCATCAAGGTCGTCGAGCCCATCCCCATCACCACCCGCGACTACCGCGAGCGCCGCTACGCCGAGGCGGGGTACAACCAGTTCAACCTCACCGCCGACGACGTCACGATCGACCTGCTGAGCGACTCCGGCACCGGTGCGCTCTCGGCCGAGCAGCAGGCCGCGGGCATGCGCGGTGACGAGACCTACGCGGGCGCCCGGTCGTTCTTCCGGTTCCGCGAGGTGGCCGAGGAGCTGACCGGCTTCCCGCACATCTACCCGGTGCACCAGGGCCGTGCCGCCGAGCGGATCCTGTTCTCCGCGCTGCTCAAGCCCGGCCAGCTCTCCGTGGGCAACACCCACTTCGACACCACCCGCGCGAACGTGGAGCTCGTCGGCGGCGTGGTGCGCGACCTGCCCTGCCCGGCAGCGGCCGACCTCGACAGCGACGCGCCGTTCAAGGGCGACATCGACCTCGTCGCGCTGGAGGCGGTGCTGTCCGGGCCGGAGGACGTCGGCCTGGTGCTGATGACGATCACCAACAACGGCGGCGGCGGGCAGCCGGTGTCGATGGCGAACCTGGAGGCCGTCAGCGCGCTGTGCCGCCGGTTCGGGGTGCCGTTCTTCCTCGACGCGGCCCGGTTCGCCGAGAACGCGTGGCTGGTGACGCAGCGGGAGGAGAAGTACCGCGACCACAGCCCGCGCGACGTCGCGAAGCTCGCGTTCCGGCTCGCCGACGGGTGCGTGGTGAGCCTGAAGAAGGACGGCATCGTCCACATCGGAGGGATGCTCGCCCTCACCGACCCCGACCTGGCCGAGCAGTGCGAGCTGCTGCTGATCGCCACCGAGGGTTTTCGCACCTACGGCGGGCTTTCCGGTCGTGACCTGGACATGTGCGCGCAGGGCCTGATGGAGGTCACGCACCCGGCGTACCTCAAGGAGCGGGCCGAGGCCACCGCGTACCTGGCCGAGTGCGCGCGCCAGGCCGGTGTGGAGAGCGTGCGTCCCGCCGGTGTGCACGCGGTGTACCTCAACGCGGGCCGGTTGCTGCCGCACATCCCGTCGCACCGGTTCACCGGTCACGCGCTGGCCTCGGAGCTGTACCTGGCGGGCGGTGTGCGGTGCGCCGAGCTGGGGTCGCTGTACCTCGGTGAGATCGACGAGTCCGGTGAGCTGCTGACGCCGGCGCCGTTCGAGCTGGTGCGCCTCGCGATCCCGCGCCGCGTCTACACCCGCAGCCACCTGGAGTACGTCGCCGAGACGCTCGCCGGCATCGCCAAGGACCCCGAGTCGGTGCCCGGCTACCGCCTCACCGAGGCACCCGCCGTCCTGCGCCCGTTCCGCGCCCGCCTCGCCCAGGTCCGCTGACGCGAGAAGGCCCCTCGGGTCACCACCGAGGGGCCTTCCGGTCCTGCGCGAAGATCAGGCGGGCACGCCGATGCGGCTCATCGCGTGCTCGATCACCCGCACCAGCACCGCCTTCGACGACTCGCGGTCACGGGCGTCGCACAGCACCAACGGCACCGCGTCACCGACGTCGAGGGCGTGGCGCACCTCGGCCTCGGTGTAGGAGTAGCTGCCGTCGAAGCAGTTCACCGCGACCACGAACGGGATCTGGCGGCGTTCGAAGAAGTCGATCGCCGCGAACCCGGTCTCCAGCCTGCGGGTGTCGACCAGCACCACGGCACCGATCGCACCGGAGGCCAGCTCGTCCCACATGAACCAGAACCGGTCCTGGCCCGGTGTGCCGAACAGGTACAGCACCAGCTCGGTGTTGATCGTGATGCGGCCGAAGTCCAGCGCGACCGTCGTCGTGTTCTTGCCCTCGACGCCGACGATGTCGTCGATCTCCTCGCCCGCGGCGGTGAGGAGCTCCTCGGTGCGCAGCGGGGTGATCTCGCTGACCGACCCGACCAGCGTGGTCTTGCCCGCGCCGAACCCGCCGGCGACGACGATCTTGACGGCGACGGGGACGGCGAGGTCGTCGTCGCGCTGGTCAGATTGCACGGACACCATCCAGCACCTTCTGCAGTAGGTTCATGTCCATCGCGGTCGCCATCCGCGACGGGTCGCGGGTGATGACGTCTCCGCGCTGGATCAGGTCGCTCAGCAGCACCTTCACCACGACCAGCGGTGCGTGCAGGTACGCGGCGACCTCCGCGACGGACAACGGCTTGCGGCACAGCTTCATGATCTCGGTGTGCTCCACCGAGAGCGAGGCGGGGTCGTTCGAGGTGCGGATCGACCGCACCTGGGTCGTGAGGTGCAGATCGCCCCACACCGGCCGGGTGCGGCCGCTGACCAGCGCGTAGGGCCGGACGAGCGGGCCGGCCGCCTCGTCGTACCACCAGTCTCCCGAGTGGACGGTCATGACAACCCGAGTGCGCTGGGCAACGGGGTGCGCGGCGCGGTGGACAGGTAGCCGCCCACGCGCTTCACGAGCATGTTCATCTCGTAGGCGATCATGCCCATGTCCGCGTCCTCGTCACCGACGACGGCGAGGCAGGCGCCCTGCCCGGCCGCGGTGACGAACAGGTACGCGCGCTCCATCTCCACGATGGTCTGGCGCACCTGGCCGCCGCCGAAGTGCCGGCCGGTGCCGCGGGCGAGCGACTGGAACGCCGACGCCATGGCGGAGAGGTGGTCTGAGTCGTCCTTCGACAGCTCGGGCGAACGGGCCAGCAGCAGACCGTCAGCGGAGAGCACCACCGCGTGCCGAGCACCGACCACTCTGCTCACGAGGTCGTCCAGCAGCCAGTTGAGCTTGGCCTGCCCGCCGGTCATCTCTTCCATGGGAAATCGCCTTTCGCTTTCCGGAGTCCCAGTGCGCATCACGGTTCGAGGTCGTGGGGGTCCGCGGTCCTGGCGTCACGAGCGCCGCGCTGGAACGCGGACAGGCCGTCACGGGCGCGTTCGGCCCGTTCCTCGGCGTCGAACTCGGTGAAGTCGGGATCGGGACGCAGGTCGTCGGTCGCCAGCTGGGGCACGAGGTGCTGCTGCCGCTGCCGGCGCGGCAGCTGCGGCCGTTCGTCCTGGCGCACTTCGCCACCTCCCGCGGCGGTGTCGGTGTCGGTGGGCCAGCTCTCCGGCCGGGTGTGCGCGCGGGACAGCTCGGTGCCGTCGGTGCCGGTGACCGGCACGTGGCCCTTGGTCGAGGCGCCCGCCCAGAACTGGTCCAGCTCGGACCCCGACTCCGCCGGCGGGCGGGCCTGCGACGGCACGTGGGTCTCGGGGCGCACCTGCTGCACCTGCTGGCGGTAGGAGGGCCGGGGAAGCTGCGGCACGTCCGTGGTGTCGGCCGCGCCCGCGTCGCCCGCGAGCAGCTCGGCCGGGATGAGCACCAGCGCGATCGTGCCGCCGGAGGAGCACTCGCGCAGCTCGACCCGGATGCCGCGGCGCGCGGCGAGGCGTGCGACGACGAACAGGCCCAGGCGCGACTCACCGCGCAGGCGCATCGCCTCGAAGTCGGGCGGCGCGGCCAGCATCTGGTTGTGCAGCTCGCGGTCCTCGGCCTTGATGCCCAGGCCCTGGTCCTCGATCTCCACGACGATGCCCTGCGGCACCTCGCTGGTGTGCACCTCGACCTGCGAGCGCGGCGGGGAGAACGAGGTGGCGTTGTCGACGAGCTCGGCGATCAGGTGGATCGTGTCGGCGACGGCGGCACCGGTGAGCGCCACCTCGGGCACCGGGTTCACCTTGACCCGCGCGTACTGCTCGGTCTCCGCGACGGCGGCGCGCACCACGTCGAGCATGCGCACGGGCTTGCGCCACTGCCGGCCCGGCTGCTCGCCGGTGAGGATGATCAGGTTCTCCGCGTTGCGGCGCGCGCGGGTGGCGAGGTGGTCGAGCTGGAAGAACGCGTCGAGCTGCTCGGGGTTCTCCTCCTCGTGCTGCAGCCGGTCCAGGATCTTCAGCTGGCGGTGCACCAGGCCCTGGTTGCGGCGCGCGATGTCGAGGAAGACCCGGTTGACGCCCTCACGGGTCTGGCTCTCCTTGACCGCCGCGGCGACGGCGGTGTACTGCGCGGCGTTGAACGCGTCGGCCACCTGGCCGATCTCGTCGTTGCCGTAGTCGAGCGAGGGGACCTCGGCGGCGACGTCGACGTGCTTGCCCTCGCGCAGCCGCTCGACGATGTCGGGCAGGCGCTCGTGGGCGAGCTTGAGCGAGTCGCTCTTCAGGCTGGTCAGGCGCACGATCAACGCCTTGTTGACCAGCCGGTTGGAGATGCGGACGGCGACGAAGATGCCGGCGATGACCGCGAGCAGGGCGACGAGGCTGCCGATGAGGACGGTGTTGAACTTGTTCTCGCCGTTCTCCAGCGCGACGTTCACGGCGCCGTTGGACTGCTCCTGCACCATCGTGGTGAGCTCGGTGGACACGGCGCGGCTGGCGGTCTCCCAGTCGGAGGCCCCGACGGAGTTGCCGATGGGCCGTTCCGCGTTCTGCAGCAGGCGGTTCTCCAGCGCGCCCAGCTGCTGCCAGGACGGGCTGGTGATCACGCGCTGGTAGTGGTCGCGCACCTCCTTCAGCGCGTTGGGCTCGATCGCGTTGAGCGACGAGCGGTACGCGCCGACGAGGTAGACGAACTCGCGGTGGTCCTCGGGCGTGAACCGGCCGGCGGTGAGCGCACCGGCGGCGACGGACCCGGCGCGCGACATCGAGTCGGCGGCCTGGAAGTACTGCACGGCGGCCAGGGCGCTCTGCACCGTGGGCGCGTCGGGGACGATGCGGGCCTGCGTGTTGTAGAGCGAGGCGCCCGCGTCGAGCACGCTGTTGTAGAAGCGGTAGACCTCGGCCTTGGACGCGGTGCCCGCCTCGATCACGGCCCGCTGCTGCGGCAGCTGGTCCAGCAGCCCGTTGAGCCTGCCGATGCTGTCCACGACCTCCTGCGGCGCCTGGGCGGCGAGATCGGTGAACGCGGTCTTCATCGTGCTGAGGTCGGAGTCGGTTTCCAGCCACTGCTTCTGCAGTGCGGAACTACCCGAACCCGGCCGGCTCAGGTTCGTCATGCTGAGCTCGCGTTCCTTCTGCAGGGACGCGAACGACTGCACCGCCGGAATCGACGCGTCCCGCACACCCGAGGCGACCAGCCGCAGGTAGAGACCGTCGAACACGGTGTACGACGAGAACAGCACCCACATCACCAGAAGCACGATGCTGGGAACAACGACAACACCGGTGAGCCGGGACCGAATTGTCTTGTAATTTGTGTCAGGCACGTTCTTCAGCTTCACAACGCTCCACGACCACCTGAATTGGCGACGGAAAGATAGCACCGCGAGAACAGCACGACCAACCGTAGATGATCATGCATTGCGGTTGCCGAGCAGGGTACTCAGTCAACCGGCCACGGCGACACCCAGGTCCACGTGCGCATCTCAGCATACGGAGCAGCGCAAGGCTGGTCCGTCAGGAGCACGCCAAACACCGTTCGAGCAGAGAGAACGACACGAATTGCCGCGCCGCTTGACAGCGGGTTGACCGATTTGGATTCGCTGACAATGTGAACCGAATCACATGAACGAGCCTTCGGTTGTTTCGGAAATTCACAGCGCACATCTCGACGGCCGCACCGATTTGTGCTAACCGAAGAACGCACCGCGGCCCGTTCGGGCAGCCCGCTGTCCGGTTGCACCGGGAAACCCACGCGCACCAGCACCGGGACGCGCGCACACCGAGCAGGCACCGCTCGGCCTCGTCCCCAGGAAGCCGCGCGAGCACCGCGTCGTACGGCTCGGGCAGCACCGGCTCGGCGGCCGCGACCACTTCGCGCCCGAAGTCCCTCCGGCCCTCACCCGGCCCGGCGGTGAACCGAGACCGCGTAGTCGCCGCCGCGGAACTCGGCGCGGTCCCACGTCGCGTAGCGCTCGGCCAACTCCAGGCCCGCGTCCGCGCAGTGCCGGTCGTACTCGTCGGCCGAGTACCCGCGGTCGAGGCCGAACCCCGCGACGAGGACGGTGCCGACGTGCCGCGCGACCCCCGCGACCAGAGCGCCCTGCGTGCCGGGCGGGGTGAACAGCGGCACGTTGCCCGCCATCACCACCACGTCGAAGACCCGGCCGAGGTCCAGTGCGGCCAGATCGGACTCGACCCAGTCGATCTCCGGGGCCTTGGCGCGCGCCGTGGCCAGCATGGACGCGTCCACATCGGCACCGACGACCTCGATGCCGTGCCGGGCCAGCTCTATCCCTACCCGCCCGGTGCCGCACCCGGCGTCCAGCACGGACGTGGGCCCGTACGCCCGCACGAAGGTCGCTTCGCCGTGCACGTCCACTCCCGACGCGGCGAGCTCGTCGAACCTGGCCTGGTACTCCGCTCCGTTCCACACGGACCCGAGCCTAGGGCCCCGAACCCTCGGATCGGCGGATACCGCGCGTGTAGGAGCGCTGCCAAGGTCGAGTGCATGACGCGCTTTCTGCTGGCAGTGGCGTTGTTCGTGGCCGCGGCCTCTCCCGCGCAGGCTGCTCCCGCCCGGTGGTTCGGGACCTGGGCCGCCGCACCGTCCTCCGCGGTCCCCGGCACGGAGAACGGCTACGCGAACCACTCGTTCCGCAACATCGTCCACGTGAGCGCGGGCGGTCGTGAGATCCGCGTGCGGCTGTCCAACGCCTACGGGCGCACACCGGTGCTGTTCGGGCAGGTCACCGTGGCGCTGGCGGCCGGACCGGACACCCCGTCCGCGCTGCCCGGCACCATGCGCATCCTCACGTGGGGCGGTGCGGCGTCCATCACCGCCCCGCCCGGTGCCGACGTGGTGAGCGACGGCGTGGCGCTGACCGTGCCCGCCGACTCCGACCTGCTGGTCTCGGTCTTCACGCCGGCGGCGGGCGGCCCGGTCACCCACCACCAGCTCACGATGCAGAACTCGTACCTGACCCGCGAGGGCAACCACACCGCCGCCGAGTCGGGCGCCGCCTACCGCGAGCGCACGACCGCCTGGCACTACGTCTCGGGCGTCGACGTGCGCTCGTCCACGTTGCGCGGCAGCGTGGTCGCACTGGGCGACTCCATCACCGACGGTGCGAACTCCACCTGGGGCGCCAACCTGCGCTGGCCCGACCAGCTCGCCGACCGCGTCAACACCCGCTACGGCATCGTGAACGCGGGCATCAGCGGCAACCGCCTGCTCCTCGACGGCGGCTCGGCCGGACCGAACGCCCTGGCCCGGCTGAACCGCGACGTGCTGACCCAATCCGGCGTGCGCACGGTGATCGTGTTCGAGGGCATCAACGACATCCAGCAGACCCCGCACGAGACGAACCCGGAGAAGATCATCGCGGCCCTGCGGCAGATCGCCGCCCGCGCCCACGACCGCGGTCTGCGCGTGGTGGGCGCGACGATCACGCCGTTCAAGGGCTGGTACAGCTACACCCCCGAGCTCGAACAGGTGCGGCAGGCGGTCAACGCCCACATCCGCGGCAGCGCCGAGTTCGACGCGGTGGTGGACTTCGACGCGGTGGTCCGCGACCCGGCCGACCCGCAGCGGATCAGGCCGGAGTACGACGAGGGCGACCACCTGCACCCCGGTGACAAGGGGTTCGCGGCGATGGCACGGGCGGTACGGGTGGCGGCGCTCTGAGCCACACGGCCCAGGGCGTGCTGATCTTCGACTGCTCGCACACGGGGGTGGCTAAGCTCGCGGTGTGATCACTCCAGGGGGCCGTGAGCTGTGGGTGGACCTGAACGAGGTCGTCGCCCGTGACCACGGCGACGAGCGCACGGCGGCGTTGGAGGAGGTCGTGCGGCGCGCGGACGCCGCGGACGCACCGCGCGTGACCTTCCTGGCGCGCAGGGAGTTGGCGGCCGCGCACCAGACGGACGGGCGCTGGGACCTCGTGTACCCGCTGCTGGAGGAGTGCCTGCAGGAGCACGAGCACCGGCCGTGGCGGTTCGAGCGCGACGACGAGGCCGAGCTGCTGGAGTGGTACGCGTGGCTGGTCGAGGCCATGGTGGACTTCCCGGAGCGGGCGCTGTCGGAGATCCACGCGAGCGCGGCGGACCTGGAGCACCGGTTCCGGCAGCGGGACCTGCCGCTGGGCGACGTCTACCGGGCGCACCACGGGATCGCGGTGCACGTCGGCGACCTGGCGTGGGCGCGGGAGGCGTTCGCGCGGCAGGTCGCGGCGACCGCACCGGAGGACCCGTGGCTCGACGCCCACCGGATCGACCACCTGCTGGCGCTGGGTGACGAGGAGCAGGCGCTGCGGCTGGCTGAGCCGTTCCTGCGCGAGCCAGGGGTGTCCGACGAGCTGACGACGCGGGTGCGGCACCTGGTGCTGTTACCGCTGGCCCGTGCGGGCCGGTGGGAGGACGCGGCGCTCACGTTCCGGCGGCTCACGCGCGGGATGTCCGGCGAGTACTCGCGGTTGGAGGACCACGGCGGGATGGCGCAGTTCTGCGCGCTCACCGGCAACCTGAGCGAGGGCACGATCTGGCTCGGACCGGTGGAGGAGCTGGGCGAGCGCAAACGCCCACTGGCCACAATGGAGTACGCCGCCTCCGCCACCCTGCTCACCCGCCAGCTCGGCTGGATGGACACCGAACGCCGCCTGCGCGCGCTCGCGCAGGACCTGGCCGCGCGGTTCGACCGCCGCAACGCCACCACGGCGTGCGGCGACCGCGTCCGGCGCAAGCTCGAAGCAGAGCAGCTCGTCGACTTCCTGCCGCTGTACCCCACCAGCCGCCCGCCGCTCCCCGCGCCACCGCCGCGGCTGAGCGACGCCGAGCTGCTGCGCCGCTCCGAGCTGCACGACCTGCGCTGCGAACCCGACGAGGCGCGCGTGTGCCTGTCCCTGGTGGGCGACGACCTGCCGGAACCGCTGCGCGCCCAGCGCGACGAGCTCACCGCGAAGTTCTTCCAGAGCCCCGAGACCGGCACGGTCCTGCGCCGGGCCGCCCGCACGTACGAGGAGCACGGCGACCACCGGCGCGCGGAGCTCACCCGCTGCTGGATCGGCCTGTGGGTCGTGCACGAGGGCGACGTCGAGGGCGGGGTCGCCGCGGTGAGGGACGCCGTCGAGCGGCTCCACGAGGTGGGCGACGGCCAGGCGTGGGGCGAGTACTGGCTCGCGTACGTGCTGGCGGGCCAGAACGAGCACGAACAGGCGCTGGCCGCCGTCGAGCGGGGCAAGCGCCACGCCCACGACCCGCTCGCCCTGGGCACGCTGCAGGCCCTCGAAGCACAGCTCACCGGCCAGCCGCCGGTGGAGGCCTACGAGACGTTCGTGCGCAACGACGTGCCGGAGAAGGCCCTGGAGGCGCTGTACCTGCTGCCGGAGGACATCACGCGCACGGCACCGGAGCACCCCCGCGTCGCCGGCCACCTGAGCTACCTGCGGGCGCTGCGCACGATCAACGCCGGCATGCCGGAGCTCGCCGTCGACGACCTCAACGAGGCCGTGGGACAGGCCCAGCGCCGCAACAACGCCACCGTCGAGCAGTGGTTCCACCTGACGCACGCGAACTACGCCGCACGCCGCTACGAGGACGCCGTCGACGCCGGGCTCAAGGCCGTGGCGTGGCTCGACCACCTCAAGACCGAGGACGCGAGCTGGGAGCAGGCCGCCGACGAGACCCGGTTCCTGGTCGCACAGTGCTACCAGCTGCTCGGCGACCAGCCGGCCGCGGTCCGGGAGTACCGCGTGCTGGCGGCCGGTGACGGGCCGATGGCGGCGGCCGCGTTCGTGGCGGCCACCGCCCTGCTGGAGGCTTAAGGCCTGTGTCGAGGTCCGTGTTCACGACAGCCGGGCCTCGACACAGGCCCTAGCGCACCATTCGGCGGTGCTGCAGGGCCACCTCCCCCGGTCGCGCGGCCCGGTCCAGGAACATCAGGCCGTCCATCCGGCAGGCGCAGGCGTTGCCCTCCCGGTCGTTCTGCGGGTAGCTGCCGCCGACCTTGAGGCCGCGCGGGTCGGTGGCCGACGCGACGTCCGGTTCGGGTTCGCCCTCCAGCCGCCACGGGTCGCCGGCCGTCACGTACCGACCGGCCAGCGACTTCCCGTTGCGGTACAACGCCATCTCGCCGGTGTCGAAGTCGAACGTCGCCGCCAGGAACACCCATTCGCCCACGGGCAGCAGCTCCCGCCAGTCCGCCGACGCCGCGAACGTCTGCGAGGCACCGCCGTCGAGCCGGCGGGCCAGTGCGACCAGCTTCAGGGAGCCGTCCACGCTGATGAGCTCCAGCAACGCGCGCACCGCGTGGCCGTTCGAGTCACCGGACAGCACACCGGCGAGACCGATGGCGTCGTAGAGGTCGTCCGGGTCGGGGGTGTTCGAGTTCGGGGCCGGGTTCTGGCCCGTCATCTTCACCCAGCCCAGGATCGACGCCTCGCGGGCGCCGTTGAACGCCCGCAGCGACGGCACGCCGGACGCGCTGTAGAGGCCTGCCTTCCAGTCGTCGTTGCCGGCGGTCGCGGGGTTGACCTGCTTGAGCTGCACCGAGGTGCGCGAGCCGCGGTACGCCCCGTCGCGCACCCGCATGTCCGCGCCGCCGTTGACCAGCGACAGCGCGGTGCCCGAACGGCCGCGGTCCTGTTCCAGGGCAGCGTTCCCAGGTACCGGGTGCTCGAAGTCGTAGTGCGCCACCAGGTTCGGCGCCAGCGCGGGCAGCACGGACGGCGCAGCGGACGAGGCGGGTGCGGCGAGACCGGCCGCGAACACCGCCGCCACCACCAGGGTGAGCAGCCGCATCACCGCACCCCCTGACCGCGCACCAGGAGGTCGCGCAGCCGGCCGACGTTGTCGAAGGAGCCGAACCCGACCCGGCCGGACGTGAACGTCCGGTCCACAGCGGTCATCAGCGGGTACCGCGACCCGTCCAGGTACACCGCGATCTCCCCCGAGCCGGCGCAGTGCCGGACGCGGACGCGGTGCCACGCCGTGTCGGTGACCGCCGGGGCCGCGCCGACCGAACGCACGGCGTCCCACTGGTGGTCCAGGCGCACCCGGTCGGCGTTGTTCACCACGAAGATCCCGTTGTGCGGGTAGGTCCTGTTGTCCGACGACAGGTGTGCGTAGTAGAACTCCGTGTCCGAGCGGTACCCGAACACGATGATCACGTCCCGGTTCGGCTCCGCCACCGGCGTGTCCAGCCGCACGGAGGCGTCGACCTGCACCGAGCCGAACTCCGGTCCCCTGCTCAGCACCGCGTACTCGAACGGCCGCCGCGGACCGGGTCGCGCCGTGCCGGCCTGCGCCAGCACGACCTCGCGGCCGGGGAACTGCCACAGCGACGGCGTCACCGGTGCCCACGAGTGCTCCGAGGTGGCGCCGGCGACGAGGTCGTGGCCGGTGGAGCAGGCGGCGAACGTGCGCGCGCCGGTCACCTTCCAGACCTTGCCGTTCGCCTTGGCCAGCACGTACAGCTCACCGGCCGCGTCCTGCCCGAACCGCAGGTCGACGCGGGGGTCACCGGCCAGCGCCTGCAACGTGGTCCGCTGCCCGCCGGAGTACACCGCCAGCTCGCGCGACTCGGCGAACGGCCGCCCTGCGCTCAACGCGCGTTCGTCGGCGGTGAACAGCAGGCCCTTCACGCCTTCGCCGTAGACGTACTTGCCGCGCAACGAGGGGATCTTCGCGCCGCGGTAGACGAACCCGCCCATCAACGCGTTGCCGCTGTCCGCGCACGGGCGCGTGGTGGAGGACCGGTTGTGGTCGAACCCGGTGACCGGGTAGGTGTAGCCGAACCGCGCGTCGTCAGCGGGCAGCGGGAACACGCCGCACGACGGGTCGCCGCGGCGGAACACCCACTGCGCCTCGCGTTCGCTCCAGCCGAGGTTCGCGCCCTTGCGGACCTCGTAGACGGCGTCGACGGCTTTTTCGCCGATGTGGCCCATGAACATCTTGTGCGTGCCGCCCGCGTCCCAGCTGAAGCGGTACGGGTCGCGCATGCCGTAGGCGTAGATCTCGCCCAGCGCGCCCGCCTTGCCCACGAACGGGTTCGAGCGCGGGATGCCGTAGCGGCCGTTCGCGCCGTCGGTGCCGGCGGGGTCGATGCGCAGGATCTTGCCCTGCGGCAGCGAGAGGTCCTGCGGCACCGCCGTGGTGAAGCCGATCCCGCCGTCACCGGAGGCCAGGTAGAGCAACCCGAAGTCCTCGTCCCGCGGGCGTGCGGTCGGGTTGAAGCCGATCTCCTGGAAGCCGTGGATGAACGAGGCGTAGCCGACCCGCAGGACCTCGCGGCGGGTGCCGGAGAAGACGTCGGCGCTCGGGTCCGCCGCGGTCCACTCGGTGACCACGCCGTGGACCTGCGTCTCGCCGGAGGACGGCAGGTCGGGCTTCTTGCCGGTGAGCGCGGACCCGGTCTCGGTGTGCACGGTGAAGAACCTGCCGGTGCGCCGGAAGTCCGGGTGGAACGCGGCGAACCCGAACCCGCTGCCCAGGCCGCGGTGGTTGTGGAAGTCGGGTCCGACCGCGGCGGCCAGGTCCAGGTAGGCGTGCCGGGTGCCGCCGTCGAGCAGGTACAGCGTGCCGTTCATGTCCGGCACGAACAACCGGCCGGACCCGTCCGGCACCTCGCCGAGGTAGTTGATCCGGTTGTAGCGCTGCAACCGCGAGTCCGTCGGCGGCGGCACCGGTTGCGACGCGGGCAGCCGCGCGACCTCGGTGAGCTCCAGGCCGATCCCGGACTGGCCGGGCGTCGGCAGCGGGTCGGCGATCGGGGCGTCCTGGGCGGACGCGGTCGGGACGAGGAGCGATGACAGCAGGATCATCGGTGCGGCCAGCCGGAACAAGCGTCGGTACATCCCCACCACCCTGTGGGCCAGGCCGTGCCAGCACGGCGCGGAAAGCGCTTTCCAAGCAGTGCCTCCGGAATGTACCCAGCTAATAATGCCGGTACAACCCTCCTTCGGACCGGCTCGGTTCAGTCGTGTCCCGTCACAGCTCCCAGCAGCTCCCGGATGTGCGCTGTCGCCGATGCGAACTCCGGCCGGGCCATCGTGGCCGCGTAGTCCCGTTCGGCGGGCAGGCCGACCTCGACCACCTCCCGCACCAGCGCGGGCCGCCGCGTCAGCACGACCACCCGGTTCGCCAGGTACACCGCCTCGGCGATCGAGTGCGTCACCAGCAGCACCGTCGTGCCGGTCTCGCGCCACACCCGGTGCAGCTCCACGTTCATCTGCTCGCGGGTCAACGCGTCCAGCGCACCGAACGGTTCGTCCATCAGCAGCACGCGCGGCTGGTGCAGCAGAGCGCGGCACAACGCCACGCGCTGCTGCATGCCGCCGGACAGCTCGTGCGGGAGGGCGTTCTCGAAGCCGGTGAGACCGGTCATCTCGATCAGCTCGTCGGCCCGGCGACCGGCCTGCGCCGAACCCATGCCGCGCATCTCGGCCTGCAACAGGATGTTCCTGCGCGCGGACCGCCACTCCAGCAGCGCGGCCCGCTGGAACACGAACCCGATGTCGTGCCGGGGCCCGCGCACCTCCTCCCCCAGCAGCCGCACCGAGCCCGACGACGGCCGCAGCAGCCCCGAGACGAGCTTCAGCAGCGTCGACTTGCCGCAGCCGGACGGGCCGGCGATGGACACGAACTCGCCCGGTGCCACGTCGAGCGAGACCTGGTCGACCGCGGTGGTCTCCGCGCGCTTCGAGCGGAAGCGCACGGACACGGCGTTGATCGCGATGGCGCTCGTGGCGTTCAAGGTGGTGCTCATCCCTTCGGTGCCACGCTTTCCTCCCAGTACGCCGAGGGTTCCGACGCCTTGCCGATGATGCCGGTCTGCTGGAAGGTGTCGATGGTCTTCTTCCAGTCCTCCGCGGTGTTGACGCCCGGAGCCTTGCCCTTCGTGGCGTCGGTGTGCAGCAACGTCAGCGTGGTCTTGAACTGCTCCAGCACGACCGTCGGCGACGGCAGCTGCTCGGCGGCGCCCTTCATCGAGTCGGCGGCGGCCTGCGGGTCCTTCTCCGCGGCGGTCCACGCCTCCTGGGTGGCCTGGACCATCCTGCGCACCAGGTCGGAATCCTTGGCCAGCACCGACTTCGACGTGATCAGGCCGTTGCTGAAGTAGTTCAGGCCGAAGTCGGAGAACCGCAGGTAGGACACGTCCTTGCCGGCCTTCTCCCTGATCGTCGGACCCTGGTCGGAGGCGAACCCGAGCAGCACGTCGGTGCGGCCGGAGATGACCGCGGCCATCTTGCCAGCGGGGTCGATGTTCTGGATGGAGACGTCGGACTCCTGCATGCCGTTCCGCTGGAGGAACGCGGGGAACGTCTTGGTCAGCGCGTCACCGGCGGTCGTCGCGACGGACCTGCCCCTGAGGTCGGCCGGCCCGCTGATGTTCTTCTCCGTGAAGAACTGCACCGAGGCGGGCGTGGTCTGCAGGTACACGCCGATGCTCCTGGCCGGCACGCCGTTCTCGACGGCGGTGGCGAGCGCCGAGGTGTCCGCCCAGCCGAAGTCGGTCTGCCCGGCGCCGGTGGCCTGCACGGTCTTGCCGGATCCCTGGCCCGCCTGGATCTTCAGCTTGATGCCGTGCTTCTCGAAGATCCCCTGCTGGAGCCCGTAGTAGAACGGCGCGTGCTCGCCGTAGGGGTACCAGTTGAGGGTCAGCGTGACCTCCTCCGCGCCACCACCGGCGGCGGAGTCGCCGCCACCGCCGCAGCCGGCCACCAGCAGCACCGCGGGAAGTAGGCCTGCGAGCACTTTCCTCATCGGTCAGCCTTTCGCGAGAAGGGTTGTGGTGACGGTGGAACCGCGCCGGCTGGCGTGCCACGGCAGCACCAGCCTCTCGGCGAGGTCGAGCAGGGCGAACAGCAGCACGCCGACGACCGACATCACGATCAGCCCCGCGAAGAGCATCGGGGTGTCCATGTTGCCGTTGGCCTGCAGGATCACGTAGCCGAGACCCTCGTTGGCGCCGACGAACTCGCCGACCACCGCGCCGGTGACGGCGAGCGTGATCGCGACCTTCAGCCCGGCGAACAGGTGCGGCAGCGCCGCCGGGAAGCGGATCTTCGCGAACGTCTTGAGCGGCCCGCCGCCCATGGTCGCGGCGAGCTCCAGCATCTCGGTGTCGACGGACTTCAGGCCGGTGACCATCGAGATCACCACCGGGAAGAACGCCATCAGCACGGCCACGACCACCTTGGGCCCGAAGCCGAAACCGAGCCACACCACGAACAGCGGCGCGATCGCGATCTTCGGGATGACCTGCGCGAACAGCAGCACCGGGTAGACCGTGTTCTCGACGGTCCGCGAGTACACCATCGCCACGGCGACCAGCACGCCGACGACCGCGGCGATGACGAAGCCGGCGAGCGTCTCCCAGGTCGTGGTCAGCGTGTGCGGCCACAGGTAGGACCACCTGTCGACCAGCACCTCGGCCGTTCTGCCCGGTGAAGGCACGAGGTAGGGCTCGACCAGTTCCGCGGCGGTGACGAGCTGCCAGAGGAGCACGAAGGCCGCGATGAGCGCGACCGGGCGCCAGGCCCGCTCGACCACCCCACCCCGCCTGCGGTCCGCCGAAACCGTGTCCACGAGGCCTCCTAGCTCGGAAAGCGCTTTCCAGTACGCTATGGCCGGTTCGCGGACCGGTCAAGGTGGAGGTTCGACGAAGCTGAGCGACCCGCTGGCCGGACACGGCAGCCGGTCTGGGCGCCGAACGAGCCGGTGGTGCGCGCATCGGCGGCCGGCGTCCTGGCGCAGCAGGCCGGTCTCCCTGTCGTAGCGCGGACACCACACCGGAGACGGTCCATCACGGCGATCCGTTCGCGGTGCAGCTTCTTGAGGAACGTCCTGGCTTCCAGCCGCAGTCGTGCGTCCAAGTTGGACAACGGTTCGTCCGTCAGCAGCACCTCGGCCGACGCCGCCACCGCCCGTGCCGGTGCGGCCCGTTGCCACCGGCCGCCGGAGCACGGCGGCCACGAGGTCCCGACAGATGTCTCAGCGCCCTCTCAGCGGGCGGCTGCAAGGCTGCCGCTCGAAGGGGGTAGATCAACTGTGCAACTGCTGCTCGCGGCCGTCCTGGCCGCATCGACCCTGGTGACACCGCAGGTCACCGGCCCGTTCCCGGTGGGCGTGTTCGACGCCCACCTCACCGACACCCGCGCTGATCCGTGGCACCCGGACCAGCGCAGGGAGCTCATGGTCACGGTCACCTACCCGGCCCGCGCGAAGGGCGAGCGGGCGCCGTTCCTGTCCCCCGCCGTCGCCGCGGCGGCCGACCCGGTGCTCTCCAGCCCCGGCTACCTCGACGTCCCGGCGTGCACGGTCGACTGGGCCGGCACGCTGCGGCAGGCCAGGACGCGGGCGCCCGCGCTCCCCGGCCGGTTCCCGGTGGTGCTGTTCTCGCCGGGACTGCAGTCGCCGCGCGAGTTCTACGCGGGTGCCGCGGAGGACCTGGCCAGCCGCGGGTACGTCGTCGTCACGGTCTCGCACACGCACGAGTCGCTGGTCGTCGAGTTCCCGGACGGCCGCCTGGTGCCGAGCGAGGTCGGTGACGCCCGGCCGGAGACCATGAGGAAGGCGATCGACGCACGGGTCGCGGACATGCGGTTCGTGCTCAGCCGGCTGCCCGGCCTGCACCGGGGCGCGGACCTCGGCCGGGTCGGGATCGCCGGGCACTCCTACGGCGGCTACACGGCCGGCGAGACGATGGTGCGCGACCGCAGGTTCGACGCGGGCATCAACATCGACGGCGCCATGGAGCACAGCGGGTCGGGCCCGTACGCGCCGGGCGAGATCGTCACGAGGGGCGTCGACCGGCCGTTCCTGCTCTTCGGCGGTGACCTGCGCGAGCGCGAGCTCTCGCACGTCGACACGAGCCTGACCCGGTCGTGGGCGGACTTCTGGCCGAACCAGCGCGGCTGGAAGCGGGACGTGCACCTCGACGACGGCGCGCACCTCGGGTTCAGCGACCTGCAGTGGGCGGTTCCGCAGGTCGGGGCGGTCACGGCGGAGCGCAGGGCCGACCTGATCGGCACGATCGATCCCCGGGACTCGCTGAAGGCGCAGCGCGACCACGTGGCCGCGTTCTTCGACCTGCACCTGAAACACCGCGCCACCACGCTGTTCGACCGCGTGCGCCACCCGGGAGTCCGCCTCGTGGGCTGACGGCGGCGGTATGGTCTGGTCCAATGGCTGTCGAGTTCGCCGTCCTCGGACCACTGCTGGTCCGCGTCGACGGCAGGGAGCTTCCGCTGGGCGGGTTCACCCGCCGGGCGGTGCTCGGCTTCCTGCTGCTCAACGTCGGCCGGGTCGTGTCGGTCAGCGAGCTGACCGGGGCGCTGTGGCCGGACGACCCCCCGCCGACGGCGCGCGGGATCGTGCTGAACGCCGTGTCGGCGTTGCGCAAGGCGGGCCTGGACCTCGTCACCCGCAAGCCCGGCTACCTGCTGCGCGCGGAACCGGACCGCGTCGACCTGCACCGGTTCCGCGCCCTGCTGGGCGGCGCCGCCACCGCCGCGACACCGGAACGCGCTGCGACGCTGCTGCGCGACGCGCTGGCGCTGTGGCGCGGGCCGGTGCTCGCCGACCTGGTGGCGGACGGCGTCACCTGGCCCGCGCTGGTGGAGATCGCCCAGCTGCGCGAGGTCGCGGTGGAGGACCGGATCGACGCGGAGATCGCGTGCGGGCGGCACCGCGAGGTGGTCGCGGAGCTCGAGGCGCTGGTGCGCGACCACCCGCTGCGGGAACGGGTGCACGGCCTGCTGATGCTGGCCCTCTACCGCTCCGGCCGCCAGGCCGACGCGCTCGCCGTGTTCCGCCGGGCCCGCGACCGGTTCGCCGCGGAGCTCGGCATCGACCCGGGACCCGACCTGGTGGCGCTGGAGCAGGCGGTCCTCACGCAGGACCCGGCGCTCGCGCTGATCCCGGCCCCGGCGCCGGTCGTGCTGGAGCGCAAGAAGGTCAGCGTCCTGGTGACCCGGCTGGAGCTCGGCACCGACGAGGCGGCCGACGAACAGCTGGAGGTCCGCGGCGCCGACGTCCGCGACCTGGTCGAGGCCCTCGGCGGGGTCGTGGTGACGACGCTCGGGTCGACCCTCTGCGCCACCTTCGGCGCACCCGCCGGGAGTGAGGACGACGCGGCACGGGCGGTGCGCGCGGCGTTCGAGGTCGTCGGACGCCACCCCGCGGCCGCTGCCGTGTGCACCGGTCCCGCGCTGGTGACGTCGGGCGACCGGCTGGAGGTCAGCGGCACGTTGCTCGACGCGGGGCTCCGGCTGGTCGCCCTGGCCGCGGCGGGCGAGGTGCGGACCTGTCCCGCCACCGACCGGGCGCTCACCCCCGCGGGCGACGACGCGCCGTTCGTCGGGCGGTCGGCCGAGCTCGCGCGGTTGTGCGAGGCGTTCGACGAGGTGACGCGGACCCGGCGGCCCCGGCTCGTGACGCTGGTCGGCGAACCCGGTGCGGGCAAGTCGCGGCTGGTGCGCGAGTTCACGGCGGGGCGCCCCGCGCTGACCGGCCGCACGCCGCCGGTCAGCCACAACGACCCGCTGGCACCGCTCGCGGAGGTCCTGCGCGCCCACGCCGGCGTCTACGACACCGACTCGGGGGCGGCGGTCACCGCGAAGATCAGGGCGATCAGCTCCGAACCGTGGCTCGTCGCGCAACTGTCGGCGTTGCTCGGTGTCGGCCCGCAGGGCAGCGATGTGCTGATGGCGTGGCGCAGGCTGGTCGAACAGCTCGCGGCCGACCCGCTCGTGGTGGTCGTGGAGGACGCGCACCGGGCCGACGACCTGCTGCTGGACTTCCTGCACGGCCTGGCCGACACCGCCGACGACGTGCCGCTGCTGGTGCTCGTGACGGCCCGGCCGGAGCTGCTGGCCCGTCGCCCGTCCTGGGGCGGCGTCACGACGCTGGCCCCACTGTCCGAAGAGGACACCACGCTGCTGCTGAAGGTGCTGATGACCCGGCACGACGTGACGGCGGACCTGGACGAGCTGCTGCACCGGTCGGCGGGCAACCCGCTGTTCGCCGGGGAGTACGTGCGGATGCTGCGCGACGGCGCCGGGGACGCGTTGCCGGACACGGTGCAGACGGTGATCGGCGCGCGGCTGGACTCGTTGCCGCCGTTGGAGAAGGTCGTGCTGCAGGACGCGGCGGTGCTCGGTGCGACGGTGTGGCCGGGCGCTGTCGCCGCGGTCGCCGAACGCGCTGCAGAGGAGGTCACGCGGTCGCTGGAGGTGTTGCGGCAGCGGGATTTCCTGCACCGGCTGCCGGTCAGCAACGTCGTGGGCGAGGCCGAGTACGCGTTCAGCCACGTGCTGGTGCGCGACGTCGCCTACGACCGGGTGCCGCGCGGGTCCAAGGCGATGAAGCACTACCGCGCCGCGGAGTGGGTGCGCGCACTGCCGCTGGAGCACGTTCCGCTGCTGGCGCACCACTTCCAGGAGGCGGTGTGGCTGGCCGAGGCCTCCGGGCGGCCGTGCGACATCCTCGGCCGGCACGCGCGGGAGGCGTTGACCGAGACCGGTCGCAAGGCGGCGGCGCTCGCGGCCCGCGCCACGGCGACGCGGTGCTTCGAGGCCGCGCTCGCCGTCTGCCCGCCGGGCCACGGCGACCGCGCGGAACTGCTGACGTTGCTGGGAACCAGCCTGTCCGGGGACGGCGCCGGCACGGCGGAGCTCGCCGAGGCGGTCGAGCTGCACGTGGCCGCCGGCGACCTCGCCGGTGCCGCGGACGCGTCCAGGGCGGCGTGGCAGGCGTGCTGGAACCGCGGCGAGCACCGCGAGGCCGTGCGGCACCTGGACCGGGCGCTGGAGCTCCTGGCCGCGGCTGAGCCCGGTGAACGGGTGTGCGCCGTGCTGGCCCAGGCCGCGCACGCGCTCACGCTGGTGGGCCGCACCGACGAGGCGATCACCGCGGCACGGGCGGCGTTGACCGGGGCCACCGGCACCGAGCGCGCCATCGCGTGGGAGACGCTGGGGTTGTCGCGGGTGAAGAAGGGGGACGCGGCGGGGATCGACGACATGCGCCAGGCCGTGGCCGAACGGCAGGCGGCCGGTGTCTCCGCGAGCCTGTGCCTGTTCACCATGGGCACCGCGTACGCGATGCTCGGCGATGCGCGCGCACGACGTGCCGTGCGCGCGGAGGCACGGGCGGCGGCGTTGCGCCACGGCGACCGGCACACCCTGGCCTGGCTGGAGTCGTCGCGGTACGTCGAGCTGTTCTGGGACGGCGACCACGAGGCGGCGCTCGCGAACCTCGGCGAGTCGATCGCGGCCGGGCCGACTGAGCCGTTCTACCACGCGATCCGCGCGCGAATCCGGTTGCTGACCGGCGACCTGCCCGGTGCCCGCGCCGACGCCGCCCACGCGCTCGACCTGGCCCGCCGCAAGAACCACCCCGGCGAGCTGCAGCACCCGCTCGTGCTGGCCGCACGGCTCGCGCTGCTCGACGGCCGGCCCGCCGGCGAGTGGGTGGACGAGCTGCTCACCGTGCTGCCCGGCCACCAGATCACCGGGCCCATCGGCGCCGGTCTGCCGCTCGTGCTGGCCGCCACCGGGCACGGGCCGGAAAGCCTCGCCGGGGTCTCGTGGTCGCGGTGGCGGGACGCGGCGGAGGCGTTCCTGCGCGGCGACCGGGCCGCGGCGGTGCGCGAGTACGAGCGGATCGGCTCGGTGCCCGACGTCCGCGAACTGCGATGAGCCGCTGGTTATCGCACGGAAATAGCGTCCGGGTGTGCCCTTCACGCCGCGCTACTACCAGGCCAAGACCCAGTTGGTCGACCTGCTCGCCGAGCTGCCGGACGGCACACCGTTCCCGCCGGAGCGCGAGCTGGCGGAGCTCTACGGCATGTCGCGCACCACGATCCGCAAGGCGCTGGACGAACTGGTGCTGGAGGGCCGGCTCATCCGCAGGGCCGGCCGGCAGGGCACGGAGGTGGCGCCGCGCAGGCCGTTGCACCGGGTGAGCCTCGACGCGCTGGTCAACGACCTGGCGGCGCGCGAGTCGGTGGCGGTGCGCACGATCGGCGCGCAGGACGTGGTCAACGTCGAGGCGGTGCTGGTGCGCGGGGACGAGCCGATCGGGGTGCGGTCGACGTTCCTGCGCGCCTCCCAGTACCCCGGTCTCGCCGAGCGCTACGACCACGAGGTGCCGCTGCGGCGGTTCCTCGCCGACCACTACCGCGTCCGGTTCGGCGACCTGCACCCGTGGTGCACGACCGCTCTCGCGACCCCGCGCGTCGCCGGTCTGCTCGGCGTGCGGCCGGCGACACCGCTGCTGTCGGTCGCGTGGATGGCGCACGACGTCCACGGCCGCGCCGTCGAACGGTCCTGGGTGGTGCTGCGCAGCGACCGGGCGCACCTGACGATGCACCTGCCGCGCACCGACCACGTGGTGCGCAGGTCGACGGCGTGACCCTCGTCAGCGCACGGTCGTGATGTCCGCCCACACCGTCTTGAACTCGGGGAACCGGTTGTGCCCCCACACCTGCGCCAGCCCGTTGACCAGCAACAAACCGCGTTGCCGCCGCCCGAGGAACCCCATCCGCCCCAGCTGCGGGAAGCGGCCGGGCGTGCCGTCCTCGACCTCCACCCGCACGACCTCGCGCTCGGGCAGGGACATGACCCGGACCCGGCGCGGTGGCGCTGCGTGGTGGTAGGCGTTGCTGACGAGCTCGGTGGCCACGACCATCACGTCGACCACCACGTTCTCATGCATCCCCAGAAGGAGGCGACGGACCTGCGCGCGCACGTCGGCGAGCGGCATCATCCCCTCCGGCAGGACGAGGTCCACGTGCTCGCTGGACCGTCCGATGACACCCATCAGCCTCTCCCCGCGCCCTGTTGCTTCAAGGCAGCGGGATCCGTACCCAAAGGCGCGACGATCGAAACCCACCGAACCGAACTCACTTCTCTTCCCTCGGGAGGTCGGCCCACACGACGGTGCCGCCGTGCGCCCTGTCCACACCCCACCGGTCGGACAACCGGGCCACCAGCACCAGGCCGTAGCCCCGCTGCGGCCGGCTGACCTTCCGCAACGGCGGCCGGGCCTGCGCGTCGTGGGTGATCTCGACCCGGATCTTGCCCGGTGAGAGGACGACCCGCAGGAACGACGGCTCGGAGGTGTACCGGTAGGCGTTGCTCACCAGCTCGTTCACGACCAGCAGCACGTCACCGACGCAGTTCTGGTCCTCGCCCATGAGCTCCAGCCGCACCCAGCGCCGAACGGTCGCGAGCGAGGGCCGCTGCCTGCCCAGCGGCAGGTGCGACACGTCGTCCGCTCGTGCTGCCTGGTCGTGCGCCAAACCGCTCCCCAAGGGTCACGTTGATCAGTTCTGCGCGGGTTACCCAAGTGCATCGGCGACCAAACCAGTGACTTGCACCCGATCTTCGAGGGTGCCGCCGGGACCGTTCCCACCACTACTCTGCGCACGTGATCCGTTACCTCATCGCGTTCGTGCTGGTCCTGCTCGCCGCGACGGGCACCGCCGGACCCGCGTCGGCCCACGCCGAACTCAAGAGCAGCACCCCGGCGGCGGGCGCCACGCTCGACGCCGCGCCCAAGCAGGTGGAGCTCGTCTTCAGCGACACCGTGAGCCTGCCGGAGGGCGACGCGGTCGTCATCACCGGACCGGACGGCGCAACGTGGCCGGTCACGCGGGCGGCCGCGGTCGGCAGCACCATCACCGCGACGGTCGACCCGGCCGCGGCGAAGTCCGGGGCGCACACCCTCACGTGGGCGGCGCAGGCCGACGACGGCGACGTCGTCCGGGGCACGGTCGCGTTCACGTTGAACGTCGTCGCGGTCACGACCTCGGCACCGGTCACGACCACCACGTCGGCCGCGGCGGCGTCGACCGCTCCCCCGGCGGCCTCGGCCGAGCAGGGCTCAGACGGGCTGCCCGCCTGGGTGTGGGTCGTGCTCGGGCTGGTCGTGGTGGTCGGCGCGCTCCTGCTGGTCCGCCGCCGCAAGCAGGCGTGAGCGCAGGAGGTCGCGTTCGGCCGGGTGCACGGCCAGGTCGAGCGCGGCCTCCAGCGCGGGACGCGGGTCGGCGCCCAGGCGGCCGAGCAGGTCCGCGCGCACCGCGTGGAACAGGTGGTACCGCTCCAGCCCCAGCTCGTCGACCAGCCGCAGCCCTTCCGCCGGGCCGGCGACCTCGGCGACCGCCACCGCGCGGTTCAGCGCCACCACCGGGCTCGGTGCGAGTGCCATCAGCTGGTCGTAGAGGGCCACGACCTGGGTCCAGTCGGTCGGCGGGTCGCTGTGCACGGCGTTGATGGCGGCCTGGACCTGGTACGGGCCCGGCCGGTTCCGGCGCAGGCACCGGCGCACGAGGTCCTGCCCCTCGTTGACCATGTCCGCGTCCCAGCGGGACCGGTCCTGGTCGGCCAGCAGCACCAGCCTGCCGTCCGCCAGCCTGGCCGCGCGCCGTGACCGGACCAGCAGCATCAACGCGAGCAGGCCCTGCGCCTCCGGCTCGTCCGGCATCAGCGAAGCCAGCACCCGGCAGAGCCGGACCGCCTCGTCGGCCAGCGCTCCTTCGCCGAGGTACCCCTCGGTGAAGACGAGGTAGAGGACGGCGAGCACGGCCGCGAGCCGTTCGGGCAGGTCGGCGTCGCGCGGCACCCGGTAGGGGATGCGGGCGGCGCGGATCTTGCCCTTCGCGCGCACGATCCGCTGCGCCATCGTGGTTTCCGGCACCAGGAACGCCCTGGCGATCTCACCGGTCGACAACCCGCCGAGCAGCTTCAGCGTCAGCGCCACCCGCGCCGGCAGGGCGAGCGACGGGTGGCAGCAGGTGAAGATCAGCCGCAACCGGTCGTCGGGCACGGCACCCACGTCCTCCACCTCCGGTTCGCGCGGCACCAGCGCCGACTGCTTCTCCCGGCCCTTGGCCTCGCGGCGCAGCCGGTCGACGGCGCGGTTGCGGGCCGTGGTGATGATCCAGCCGGCCGGTGCGGGCGGCACGCCGTCGACCGGCCAGCGCGCGGCGGCCGTCGCGAAGGCGTCCTGCACCGCCTCCTCAGCGAGGTCGAGGTCGCCGAGGAACCGGGTCAGGACGGACACGGCGCGGCCGTACTCCGCGCGGAAGACCTCCTCGATCATCCGGACGCGACGGGCCGCACCTCGACCGCCAGCGGGCTCAGCACGGTGGCGAGCCGGCGCCCCCACTCCAGCGCCTCGTCCAGGTCGGCGGCCCTGATGACGGTGAACCCGCCGATGTGCTCCCTGCCCTCGGCGAACGGCCCGTCGGTCAGCAGCACGTCACCGTCCTTCGCCCGCAGCACGGTCGCGGTCGTCGGCGGGTGCAGGCCGGCGGCGAACACCCACGCCCCGCGCGCCTTCATCTCCTCGTTGAGCGCGCCGAGGTCCCGCATGATCGGCTGAAGCACCTCGGGGGGCGGGACCTCACCGTCGGGCTGGTAGATGCTGAGCAGGTACTGCTGCGTCATGGTGGACTCCTCTCGCCCTCCACACGAACGCGGGCGGCCCGATTCGACAGGGTGAGCCCATGATCCCCGCTCGACGCCCCGGACGGGGTGGTCACGGCGTGAGGGCCGCGACGCGCTCGTCGAGCTGCTCCTCGGTGGGCGCGCCGATGAGGAGCTCGACGGACCCGTCACCGCGGACGAACGCGAAGGTGGGCTGCGCGGTCACCCCGAACCGCTTCCACACCGCCCCGTCGAGGTCGGCGAGGTGCGGGAACCCGTCGAGCCGGTGGCCGGACACGAACTCCTTCATCGCGTCGAGCCGGTCCTCGGCCGCGACACCGACGAACTGCACCTCGTGGTGCTTGCCCGCGACCTTCGCGACGGTCGGCGCCTCGGCGTTGCAGGACGGGCACCACGGCGTCCAGAACCACAGCACCGCGGGGTTCCCGACGAGCTTGTCGCCGCGGAACTCGGCGCCCTCCAGCGTCGTGGCCGTGAACTGGAACTTCTCCGGCGCGGGCGGCGGCTGCGCGCAGCCCGCGAGCACCAGCACCGCGAGCAGGACCCCAAGGACGCGCACGGTCCTCACCTCCTGCCTGGGCCTACGGCCTCGCACCTCCTGCGGTTCAGCGGCAGGCCGCACGGAAAGCGGCGAATGTTGAAACGGACGAACAGCTCAGATGCCGATTGCGGCGATGTCGCGGAGGCAGCCCCGTTCCGGCACCGGGGATAGAGTTGCGAGGTGCCGGTCGAACAGTGGCTCGAAGCCATCCCTCCTCTGCTCGTGTACGCCATCGTGGGCCTCGTGATCGGCTTCGAGTCGCTCGGCATCCCGCTCCCCGGCGAGATCGTGCTGGTCACCGCGTCCCTGCTGGCCTCGCAGCACGACGAGCTGAGCCCCCTGTGGATCGGCGTGTGGGCGAGCGCGGGCGCCATCATCGGCGACAACTTCGGCTACCTCATCGGCCGTCGCGGCGGTCCGCGCCTGTTCGCGTGGATGGGCCGCAAGTTCCCCAAGCACTTCGGCGAGGCACAGCTCACCCACGCCCGCCGCGTGTTCCACAAACGCGGTGCCTGGGCGGTGTTCTTCGGTCGTTTCGTGGCACTGCTGCGCATTCTCGCCGGCCCGCTGGCCGGTTCCATGCACATGCCCTACGGGAAGTTCCTCGTCGCCAACGCCCTCGGCGGCGTCGTCTGGGCCGGCGGCACCACGGCGGCCGTGTACTACCTCGGCGTGGTGGCCGAGAAGTGGCTGAAGGGCTTCTCGTACGCGGGCCTGGCCATTGCCGTGGTGGCCGGCGTGGTGGGCACCGTCGTGATCAAGCGCCGCCTGGCCCGTGCCGCGGAGGAGCCCGCGGAAGAGGTCACCTCCGCCTGAGCCGTCCCCGGACGGCGCTCACCCGGTCTCCGCGTCCGGTTCGACCACGGTGCCCTCCAGGACCTCCGTTCCGTCCTCCCCCTCCGGCCACGCCTCGGGCGCCGGCCCGAAGGCCCGCCGCGCGGCTCGCACGGCCAGTGCGGCGACGGCGGCGTTGGCACCGCCGCCGATCACCGCGCCGATGCCGAACGGCGCCGCCCGGCCGAGCACGATGATCCCCTGCTTCGTGCCGTACTTGGTGACGAAGTTCTTGCCCAGCACCTTGTTGATCCGCAGCAGCGTCGCCGCCGGCACCTTGCCGACGAGCTGGCGCGCCCAGTGCTGACCGGTGCGCTCGGCGACCTTGCCGATCGTCTTCGACCCGGACTCGCCGAGCAGGACCCCCAGCACGAGCGTCCGGCGCCGTTCGACCTCCTCGACGCGCACCCCGTGCACCTCCGCGACGGAGAGCACGAACAGGGCGCTCAGCTCCAGCGACGAGAACGCCTCCCCCGCCGACAGCGCGATCGCGACCCCGGTCCCCACGGCGGGAGCGGCGGCGGCACCCCCGACCGCGGCACCGGTTCCGGCGAGGGCGCTGACGTACATCCGTTCCAGGGTGCGGACCACCTCCGCCGGGGTGGCCTCCGGGTTTCGCTGGCGGGCCCTGGCGATGTTCTTGCGCACCAGCGGTGCCTGCAGGCCGATGGCCTTGTCGAGCAGGCCGAGCACCGGGTTGCCCCGCTCGCCGGGGTCGGGAACCGGTCCTTCCGGGACGTCAGCGGACACGCCGAACTCCTTCACCTCGTCACGTTCGCGGGCAGTCTCACACCGGCGCGGCCGGAACCGGTGCGGCACTGGAGGGCGACCTGCGGGTTCCCGGGAAACTGTCCAGAACCGGCGTCGAACAGGACACGGGCCGGGGTCTCGGCCGGGTTCGCCGGCCGATCCGCACGAACCTGGCGGAGCATCAGCTCGCCGACCTGCAGCCCGCCAGGTGGACCTGGACATCCATCCCTGCCGTTGTCCGGACCTGGTTGGCGGTTTCGGCGCTCTGGGACGGCGGAGCGGCATCGTGGGTGTCGAGGTCGTCGAGCTGTTGTCGGACGCGGTCGGCGTCGGCGTGACGGCCTTGGTCCCGGTACAGCTCCAGTGCCTCCCGCCACACCGTGCGGGCCTGCCCCTACCGGCCGAGGACGGTGTGGGGCTGGCCCACGTGGTCGAGGGTGTTCGCGACCTCGCAGGCGTCGCCGAGGCGGCGGCGCAGGGTGAGGGCGTGGTGGATCTTGGTCGACGGGCCGCCGCGTGACCGGCCGATAGCATGATCATCTGGTTCGGTCTGCCCGCCACACGACCCGCTCGCCCCCTGTGCGCGCAGGCGTGCGGCGGCGGGCACCGGCCGTGTGCTGATGGGCGCGCACGATGCTGGAGCCGACCGAGACCTCCCGGTCCAGCTCGTCGACCGCCTCCGCGATCACCCGCACCTTCGACACCGGCATCGTCAGGATGCCGTTGCGCAAGCACCGCCAGAACCGGTTGCACACCGTCTTCCACGGCCCGTACCGCTCCGGCAGATCACGCCACGACACAAGGTCAAAGCACGTCAGAGCAACCAGCCTTGAGGACGGGCCCCGGCACCCGTCTTCCCAGGGACTCCGTTTCGAGGGACCAGGATGTGCGCGCCAGGTGACGAACCGATCGGCGGCCTCCGCCGCGCCGCGGTGTGAGCCGCGCGTCGAGGTCACTCGGGCAGGAGCGCCAACTCCGCTTCGACGCGTTCTCGCATCGACTGGTTGACCGGTCCGTCCAACCGGGCGTGGGCAAACGTCAAGCACCTGCGTGCGCGGTCGACGTCGCCCACGTTGCGCCACGCGACGCCCTCGCTGAGCGCCAGTTCTGCCTCACTCCGGTAGCGGGCCTGGTCGATGCCCGGCTGTGACCGCGCCGCGCGGTAGGACTCCGCCGCCTCTTCCCAGCGGTTCAGCCCGGCGAAGGAGTCACCCGTCAGCGCGAGCAGGTGCGCTTCCATCTTCGACACGAGGCCGTGGTTCGTCTGATCACTGCGATCCCTCGTTTCGACGAGCAACGCGCTGTGCAGCTCCAGAGCCTCCTGGAACTCACCCGCCGCCAGAAGCGACGTGCCGAACGACAGCGTCGCCCACAGGCGCTCCTCGAAGAAACCGAGGTCCTTCGACACCAGGTAGGCCTGTCTGCTGTGTTCGACGGCTTCGGCCGGCCGCCCCAGCGCTGCCGAGGTGAGCCCCAGTGCTGAATGCGACGCCAGGACCATCCTCCGGTGGTCGATCTCCCGGGAGAGAGCCAGTGCTTCGTGGAGCACGTTGAGCGCGCGGTCGCTTTCACCGGCGGACGCGTGCAGCGTCCAGCCCATCAGTGCGAGCATCTCGGCTTCTTTGACGCGGTCCCGGAGCGCTTGCGCCGCCTGGAGTCCGCACTCGAAGATCTTGTTCCAGCCGTACCCGTACTCCCGGCCGGGCATGTAGGTGTGCAACGACCAGACGAAGTCGTACACCTGTTCGTGCCAGCCCAGCTGCACGGCTTCCCTGCACACTTCGGACCACGTCGTGACGTTCTCCTCCAGCCAGTCCTCCGCCTCCCGCTGCGACCGGAACGGACAGTCTTCCGAGATCTCCCGCACGGTCGGGAGGAAGAGCCGGCCGGCGGCGGTGCCCAGGCTGAGGACATGGGCGTACAGCTCGTCGCGGAGCCGGTCTCGCTCCTCCTCCGGTTCCTCGTCGAGCCAGCACTCGTACGCGAACAGCCGGACCAGGTCGTGGAACTGAAGTCGAACGGGATCGCCGATGACGTTGATCAGCGACATCTCGACCAGCGAGTCCAGCACCGCGCCGATCTCGTCCGCCGGTGTGCCGGTCGCGACCGCGGCGAGGTCGTCGTCGAAGTGAGCGCCGGGAATGATGGCGAGACGCCGGAAAGCGGAGCGCTCACCTTCTCCCAGCCACTGGAGCGACGTCGCGAAAGCCGCCCGCACGTGCAGATCGCCCACCGACAACGAGTTCAGCCTCTTCCGCTGGTCCCGCATCTGTCCGACCAGGTAGGCGATCGACGAGAACCGCCGGGTGGCCAGTCGGTTGCCCACGATCCGCACGGCCAGCGGCAGGTTCCCGCAGAGGGAGACGAGCTCATCCGCTGCCTCCGGTTCGGATCGGACCACGTCATCGCCCACGATCGACGCGAGCAGGTCCACCGCGTTCGCCGTGGTCAGCATGTCGATCGGCAGCCGGTGCGCCGACTCCAGGCCCGCCAGGGCACGACGGCAGGTCACGATGGTCAAACTGTGCTCGCCGCTGGCCAGCAACGGCTTGACCTGAGCTTCGTCCATCGCGTTGTCCAGGATCAGCAGCACGCTTCGATCCCGCAACAAGGTGTGGAAGAGCGAGCTGCGTTCGCCTTGCGTCGGGGGTATGCGGCCCGGCGGCACCCCCAGCGACGTCAGCACGCGTTCAAGAGCGACGCTGGAGCTCATCGGCTGGTTGCCGACGCCACGCAGGTCCAGGGCAAGGGTGCCGTCCGAGAACCGGGACATCAGGTAGTCCGCGGCCGCGACCGCCAACGTGGTCTTGCCCACGCCCGGCGGGCCGGCGATCACCACGACGCCGCCCGCATCGGCCATCGTGGACAGGCTGCGGAGCTCGTCCTCTCTGCCCACCACGTTCGGCGTGACGGGCAACGCGTACAGCATCGCCCTGTTCTCCCCGTGCGCGGAGCGACGGCGCTTCTGCGTCGCCAGCACCACGAAGGACACCCGCTCGTCACCGGTCAGTCCGAGGGCGTCCGCCAGCAGTTCGGTCGAACGCTCCTGCGCGGCGGCCGCCCTTCCGTGCTCCAGGTCCCTCAGTGCCCGAACGCTCATGCCCGAAGCCAGGGCCAGCGCCGCTTGCGACAGTCCGGCTGCCGTCCGGTGGCGCAGGAGCGTCTGACCGAAGGTGGATTTCGACTGCGGACCGTGCGGTTCGCTCATGCGTGACAGTGCACCCCCGACCTCCGCCGGTGGCAAGCGCGCTCGCCGTGGAGCGACCACTTCGTTGCCGAGGCGGCGGGTGGGCGTTGAATCGATCAACGCCCACCCGTCGGATCACGCCGTGTTCCACCGGCCCACCCGGATCCGGGCTCCACGCGGCTTCTGGAGCCGCTTCCCGCACGTGCTCGGGCAGGGTGGTGTGGGCGGTGTCCCTGGCGTAGCGGCGGATCAGGTCGTGCATGGCGTAGCGGCCGCCCGGCCGCCGTTGCAGCAGCGAGGCGTTCTCCAGCCCGTTCGGTGAGCCAGCGCAGGGACCAGGACAGCACGGTGGGCCCGGCGGTGCGCGCGGTGATCGACAACGCCAGCGGGTGGCCCCGCACAGCCCGATCAGCTCGTCCACCGCCTCGGGTTCGGCGACGACGCGGTCGGCGCCCGGGCGGGCGGCCAGCAGGCCGCGGGCCTCCTCGTGGGTCAGGGCACCGAGGGGCAGGTGGCGGGCACCGTGCCGGTCGATCAGCGAGGCCAGCTTCTGGCGGCCGGTGACCAGCACGGTGCAGGTCGGCGAGCCGGGCAACAGGGGGTGACCTGGTCTCTGGTGGCGGCGTTGCCCAGCACGGTGAGCATCCGCCGCCTGGCCACCAGACTGCGGTAGAGCGCGGCTTGGGCGTGGAGGTCGGTGGGGATGCGGTTCGGGTCGACGTCCAGGGCGTCGAGGAACCCGCGCACCGCCACCGCCGGCTGCATCGGCTCGCCGGCGGGGCTGAAGCCGTGCAGGTCGACGAACAGCTGCCCGTCGGGAAACCGCTCCAGGTGCCGATATGCCCACGCCAGCGCGAGCCAGGTCTTGCCGATGCCCCCGGCCCCGCCGATCGCCGACACCACCAACACCTCTGCCGAGGGGGCCAGGGCCGCGGTCAGTTGGTCAAGCTCGGCGGCGCGTCCGACGAACCCCGAGGGAACGGCGGGCAACTGCCGCGGCATCGGCTGCCCCGGAACAGCAGGGTGAGGTGGTGGACGCCGCCGGTAACCGTGTGGGCCTGCCCTGCGCTCGAAACCGAGGTCGCGACCACCGTGTTCCGCACCTCGACGACGGGTGGCTGCTCACCCGGCGGGCCTGCCTCGCCGATGTCGTCTTCGTGTTGGTCCCGGACCGTCATGCCCCACCCCGGCACCACCACCTGGAAGACCCACGACGCCATTGGACGATCATCCCGTCCGGTCTGGGATACCGGGACGGCACCACCCGGACGGGCGAGCACCCCCCTCGAACGCACCCGCCATGTACTTCCCAACTCCGCCACCACCTCCGCTGACCAGGTCCGAACACCGCCGTCTTCGCCCGGACAGGACAGTTCTGTCCTGTCCGCTTGAACTTGACAGTGGATCAGGCCTCAGAGGTGCGGCTCGCCAAGTAGGTGCGGACGGTCGGGCAGTGCGTTGTCCAGACTTAGTTGCCGGAATCGGCGGTCGCGTCAGCGAGTCGGCAGCTGCCACTGATGGCATACCGGGTAGCGGAATCCGTTGGTGTCAAGTTCGAGCACGTCCGGTCAAGCGCGCGTCTTCGCGGACGTCGTCAGGTCTGGGCCGACTTAGAGGTCCTAACAGAATCGTTGGACGTGGCGGTAGCAGATAATGCAGGTAGCGAGGCCGAGGAAGGCTTCGTGGATGTCGTCGCGGCGTTCCCGGCGGATGCGCAGGCGTTTCATGCCGTGGTACCAGGCGATCGT